>NZ_JBFHIT010000044.1:0-40744 GCF_041596335.1 Mangrovibacterium sp.
AACCCGCACTTTGTTACCAAAACTGGATTTTGAATCCAGCGCGTCTACCAATTCCGCCACCCGGGCCTGAATTAGCGATGCAAAAATAGTGGAAAAATCTTTCGCTCAAAGCAATTCAGTAAAAAACTTTTGTGTTTTTATCGGTTGGTGAAACGACAGTTGATTTACTTAAATGAAAATCAATAAATTGAATGTTTGTCGATTCTCCGTTTTACCCCGTCTTTTTTTAGTCATTCGTATTTGATTGCTCGGTTTTAGGTCGTTTGAGCGTCCGATTTTTTCACAATCCTACCGTATATAAGCAGGGCGATGGCCGAAACCAGACCAATCCCAACAAACACGAACCAGATGTAATGAGCATGCGATGTTGCTTCGGCGTAGGCTTCAGCAGAATCGAATAATCTGGGGTCGGGGCAATATTTGTCCAAAAGGTAACCACCAAGGCCAAAAGCTAAAATGTACGATATAAACGAGTGCAGATGGCTGAATCCCAAATAAAGGCCCTCTTCACCTTTAGGCGATTGCAGTGAAAAATATTCCAGGTATCGGGGAGAGATAAAACACTCGGCAATTGCCTGCATCGCAATTCCAACAATCATCATAAAAGCAACCGGATGCAATCCCAGAATTGTTTCCTTGCCAATAATACTTCCGAGCGACATGACCAGAGCCGACAAGGGAATGATGAGCATGCCAATCGTCATCGAGCGCAGAGCAGTTTGCTTTTTCATCAGCGTTGTAATGAAATTCACCAGAACAAACACCACCAGCGGATTTACGTTGGCGTACCAACCGGGAGAGGCGCTCTCGCCAATCATTCGGATCACGTATTTGGGCATGGTGGCATACATCTGGCTTTGAATCATCCAGAAGCCACTAATAATTAGGATTAGAACCACCAGCCGAACGTTGGACAATACTTTTACCAGCGCTTGTGCCAGTTCGCGAATCGTTTTTCCTTCACCCTCAGTTTGGGTCGATTTATAAAGGAAGAACACAGCAATCAGTGCGATGCCGGTCATCGTGGCCGCGAAAAAGTTGAGGTAAACCAGCCCCAGGTCTCCCATGCTTTTGCGAAGCGGATCAACAACAGTTTTACCAATAAAAGCGCCAATGTTTACCATCATGTAGAAGATGGCATAGCCACGGGCTCTTGTTTCGGAGGTGGTTTCGCGGGCTACAGTGCCCGATATTACCGACTTGATAAATGATCCGCCGATCACAATCAGCACCATCACCGGAACAATTGTCCAACGAAGCGGGCTTGTGTTTAGGCCGTTGAATACCGTGTCCATGCCATAGCTCACCAGCCCGGCGCTTTCTAGCATGGTTGGCAGCAAGCCCAGCCCGGCATAACCAATCGTTAGCAACGAGAAGGCGATCAGAATGGCCGTCCGGAATCCAATTTTATCAGCATATGCGCCCAGAAAGGTTGGCAGCAGGTAAAGTGTTCCCGAGAAAACACCCGAAATAGCTCCGGCTTCGATATCGGAAAAGCCCCAAACATTGGACAAGTAAATGGTAATTACAATGAAAATTGCGTAGTAAGCCAGTCGCTCCAGCAGCTCAACCGAGTTGGCTACCCAAAAGGCGCGGCTAAATTTTGTGTCAGGAATTTGTGTGTTCATCAAATTAAATTTTTCAGGATTGGCGCAAAGATAGCATTTTGATGATGTTGAAAAATATGGTAACATCAGCTTCTATTTCATGCTTTTGAGCCATCTTTGGGTTGTACCACCTTTCTCCCGATAAAATGAATGCATTGACCGACCGTGAATTGTTTTCGAAAGTGATGTCGGACGACGAGCTGGCTTTTGGCGAGTTGTTTCATCGCTACTATGCTGCCTTGTGTGTTTTTGCCGACCAAATGTTGCACGACGAGCAAAAAACCAGAGAGCTCGTGCAAGAGGTTTTTGTGAGACTTTGGGAGAAGCGGCAGCAGGTTCAAATTCATTCGTCGGTAAAAAGTTATTTGTTTCGGGCTGTGAAGAACGAATCAATTAACTGGATCAAGCATCAAAAAGTAGCCCAAAAATATATCGATCAGCTGGTGCCGGATGAACGATCAACTCAGGCCGATCAGTTCGTTTTAGAGGTTGATTTACTCCGAAAAATTGAGGCGGGCATTGAGGCTCTTCCTCCCAAACGAAAAGAAATTTATAAGTTGAGCCGGCAAGAAGGATTGAGCTATCGGGAAATTGCAGGGCAGCTCGGAATATCGGTAAAAACAGTGGAAACACAAATGGGACTGGCGTTAAAACACTTGCGGGAACAGCTAAAAGATTATCGCCATTTGCTAATTGGAGTGGGTTTTTTTCAAAAATATTTTCCCTAACCTTCAGGGTGTTTCCGGTAGTTCCTTGTCATGAGGGCAAATGGGAACAAATAAAAAACATACCGACGAGAGCTGGAGCGCATTAGCCAAAAGATTATTTGACAGCGATCCGGCCAACAACTCAACTGCTTTTGACCCGGAGTGGGACAATGATGAGTTGAATGACATTCAGGATACAGTTCGGAAAGTCGATCTGTATTTGGCTCAACAAAAATATTCGTCTACACAGGACTATCCTGCGCTGAAAAAGGTGATCCACCAAAAATCAAGCAACTCAAAAATCAAGCTGAATACTTTTTGGAGCCGAATTGCTGCCGTTTTGGTATTGGCCCTGTTGCTGGGCTCATCGGTTTATTGGATAGCCGAAAGCCGCGGCTGGATGCATGCTCCGGTGGACAGTGCTTTGGTTGATGATTTTGGATTGACCAAAATAGTGTTGGCCGATGGGTCGGTGGTGACCCTGAATCATGGAAGTCAGCTATCGTATCCGGATGAATTTGACCACAGCCTCAGGGAGGTAACGCTCGATGGTGAAGGCTTTTTCGAGGTGCAGCCCAATCCTGATCAACCCTTTCTGATCCATGCCGGTAAAGCCGATATTCAGGTTCTGGGAACCTCTTTCAACGTCAATGCTTATTCGGCGAACAAAGAGGTGTCAGTGGTGGTGGAAACCGGTCGGGTTCAGGTAAGTTCCAATGAATCGTTTGCCAATGAACTGGAGGTGATCCTGTCTCCGGGCGAAAAAGGGGTGTTGAGCGATGGGGCGTTGCAATTTCAGCGAAGCCAAAATGACGAGCCGAATTTTCTGGCCTGGAAAACCCACTCCTTCATTTTTAATAAAACAAGCCTTAAAGACGTCATACAACAATTGAACACGGTGTATCGGGTACAGATCGCGACAGTTGATTCGGAGATGGAACAGCTGTTGCTGACCGCCCGGTTCGACGAACGCCCGGTTGGCTTTATTCTTCAGGTGATTGCCATGACCCACAGCCTGGAAATTGATAAAACCGATGAAACAAATTATTTGCTGAAGAAAAAGTAGAAACAGAAAACCGAAGGGTGATGAAAACGAGCCTTGAACGCGATTCCCGATGGTTTTAAAACGAACACACGGAGGGGCTCATCCGTTGATGCTTTTAGCTGAGAAATGCTATCGATACGAAAAGTTGCACTTGGAAAACATGAAAAACAAAAACCGATGAAAACGAAAAATAGAGTTGGAAAATGGATTGGAATGCTGGTCGCGGTTTTGCTGGTGCTTGCTTCGGTTACAGCTTTTGCTCAGGAAAACAAGGTTCGGAAGTCGCTGCTCGACCAGAATATCAGTATTGTTGCCGAGGAGGAATCGCTCTCCAATGTCATTCAGCGTATTTGCGAATATTTCAATCTCGACTATTCTTACAATGCCAAACTGGTTGAAGGAAAGCAGGTAAACCTGAATATTTCGAATAAACCAGTACGTTATGTGCTCGATAAGTTGATGAAGGACTATTACCTTATTTTTGAAATTGAAGACAATATCCTGGTGGTTCGCGATTATGTTCCGTTAAAAGAATCGCTCGATTATGAGCGACGGGAGAAGCTGGTGCCCGGAAAAAACCGTTTCGAGTTTTTAAACAAGCGTGCCAGAAGTCTGACCGTTGATTTTAAAACAGCAAGCAACCTGATTATCATCCCGGTAATTATTAACGATTCCGACACCCTGAATTTTATTCTCGACACCGGAGTGCGGTTCCCGATTATTACGGAGTTGCCCTATGTTAATAAGTTGAACCTGAATTATATGCAGCCGGTTAAAATTTCCGGTTTAGGTGAGGGTGAAGGAATGACAGCTTATCGCTCGGGTAACAACACAATGAAAATTGGTGAAGGGCTTATTTCGTATAATCAGGAAGTTCAGATGGTCATCAGCGAACACTTTCAGATTTCGCAAATCCTTGGACTACCTGTCCATGGTTTGATTGGCTTCAACCTGTTTAAGGATTTTGTGGTTGAAGTCGACTACGATAACCTTAAACTCACAGTGATAAAGCCCGAATACTATCGCGATCGGGTTTACAATCGGGACATTGTGATGCCTATTCACTTTGAAAGCAATAAGCCGTACGTAAGGACCACGATAGTAACCGATAAAAATGAACACGTGCCGGTGAAGCTTTTGTTCGATACCGGAGCCAGCGACGCGATCTGGCTTTCGACCAGCTCTGACAGCCGGATTGGTTTGCCCGTCAATCATATTGAAACGTTCCTCGGGAGGGGCTTGAATGGCGATTTGTTCGGGAAAAAAGCGCGTATTGGCGGAATATGGGTTGGCCCGCTCATTTTGTACGAACCAATTGTGTCGTTTCCCGATGCTGAACTGGTTGAACAAATTATTCGCGACGACCGAAATGGTACTCTGGGAGCCGAGATCCTTCGTCGGTTTTATGTCACAATCGACTATCCAAACAATCAGATCAAACTTCGGCCTACATCTAAAGTAAAAGATGAGTTCAATTACAACATGAGTGGACTCGAAATATCGAATCCGTTTCCTGGAATGTCGGTATTCACCATCGATATCGTGCGCGACGATTCGCCGGGAAAACGAGCCGGACTGATGGCGAATGACCAAATCTTGTCATTAAATAAGACACATCACCAGAGTTTATCTTTAAATGATATAAATTTGATCCTGATGAGCAAAGAAGATCGGAAAATTGACATGACCGTTCTTCGCGACGGGCAGGAAATTGAAACGACCTTTTATCTGGAGAAAGTATTTTAATGCGGAAATACCGGCAAATAGTTAGCTTCTTAGTCCTTTTCTTTGTTGCCCTTGCGGTGGTGGCACAGGATGAAGAAGCTTCTTTTTTGTCGAAAACGATAAGTCTCAATGTTGAAGGAATCGAATTCGAGCTTGTGCTTGAAGCGATTGCTGAAAAAGCGGGTGTCAATTTTTCATACGATCCGAGTTTGTTGGACACCGGGCAGCCTGTCAGTCTCGTCTGCGAAAATCAGGAGTTGCAATCTGTATTAAATGATTTACTTGGGCGGGAGTTTGTTTTTCAGGAAATGGGCAATCAAGTCGTCCTTCTTCTAAAAACAACGAATGGTGAAGAATTGACAGAGAAAGAGCCTTTCAAACTTGTTCGCGGAACGGTTTGGGATCGCGATTTTCAGGAGCCTGTTCCGTTTGCAAGTATTTCAATCCACAATCAATCGTACGGCACAATTACCAATGCGCAAGGCTATTTTGAGTTGAAGATTCCGCCCAAATACAAATCCGAACAATTGGTTGTTTCGTGCATGGGTTACAGCCGGCTGTTGTTGCAGCCCGATTCGCTTAATTCTGACGATCTCGCCATTTGGCTGCAACCAATTAATATTCGGTTGGCTGAAATTAAAGTTCGGGCTATCAAGCCACTTTGGGTACTCGACCAATTTCTGGATCATACTGAAATCAATTATCCAAACGAATCGCGCCTTGCCACAGCTTTTTACCGCGAAGTTCTTAGTCAGGATGGCGACTACATAAATGTTTCTGAAGCTGTGATTCAAATGCTCAAGGCTCCCTACAATCTGCCTTTACGCAGCGACAAAATCCGATATCTGAAAGGACGAAAAAGCCCCGATGTAGAGAAATTTCAATGGGTCGACTTCAAAATGCAGGGCGGACCATTTTATACGATGCAGTTGGATGTGGTGAAAACCATGGATACGTTTTTAGATGAAAGCTACCGGGGGAGTTATAAATATGAAGCCGGCAATATGATCGACTATCTAGGACGGCCAGCCTATGTTATCCATTTTGAGCCCATTGGGCGGCCTGATTTTCTGACCTACGAGGGGAGTTTGTTTATCGATCAGGAAACCTTTGCGTTGGTGCATGCGGCGTTCAGCTTGTCGAAAAACGGAATTCGGATGGCACGAGATCAACTGATTCGAAAGAAGCCAAAGGGCTTCAGCGTTCGGGCACTGAATCTGGATTACCAGGTGAGCTACCGGCAAAACAATGGAGTCTGGTATTTGAGCACGGCGCAGTCATCGGTTAGCTTTCGGGTGAGGAGCCGTCACGATCAGGTGAATTCAGTCTTTCACAGTGTGTCGGACTTGCTGGTTACCAGCCATGAATCCACCCGTTTGCGACGGTTTCCCAAAGACGGACAGTTGCTGGCTTCCGATATTTTCGCGGAAAAAATTACCAGCTACGACCCTTCGTTTTGGGGAAACTTTAATATCATTCAACCAACCGACGAGCTGCGGAAAGCCATAAAATCGCTTGGTGTTGAACCTTTCGAAAACCCAATGTCTGAAGTGAATGAATCGGATGATTCGCTCTATTAGTACTCGTTCGGGTATTTTTTCAGCAATCCTCCCCACCGTTTTTGCTGGTCTGTCCGGGGTTTCAGGGAGTGGTTGTTGAATGCTCCTCTGCAACATCAGAAAAGGCTAAAGAGCTGATTTATAGTAGCTGTGTCAGCAGGCTTTCCCTATCAAGTCCTTCTTTTTCCAAATCTGCTTTTAGCAATTCGAAGGCAGGTTGCAGGCTCTCAAGCGCATGGTTTTTATCTCTCAGAATTTCAGTAAGCTTGAACATCAGCTCGTTCGAAATATTGCCAATCCATTCCGAATGCTTGATCTTGCCTTTTTCAATTTGTAGCATCACCTGCAATTCGCCATCCGAAAACCGAACCCGGTTGCGATAGGTGTACTTGGGTGAGTAGCCGTAAATCCAATCCCACTGACAATATTTTTCGTCCCGCAGCAGTTGGATCACAGCATTGTCTGCATCGCTTAATTGGGCATACTGAAAATTGGGAAAGCTTTGGGCGATTGTTTCAAACATGAAAAGGCTGAATTCATCAACCGTCATCTGTCGTTTCAGGTAGTCGGCAATGTTGGTGACAACGCTCCGGTTCGATTGCACTGCTTTGTCTTCGAAGCGCGACAAATCGACTTTTAAAGCATTTTTCAGGCGCGCTAACTGGCTGTTGAATAGGAGGGTGCCATGATGCAGTACGCGCTTCCGGAAGACATGCTGGGCGTTGCCCGATATCTTTTTCCCGTCGAGCACCAAGTCGTCACGTTTGCTGCTGGTAATTTCCAATCCGAGTTTTTCGAGCGCTTCTTTTACTGGTTGCAGAAAGATCTTGTAGTTCACCTCATCAATACGTTCCACTGTACGCATAAAGGTAAAGTTGAGGTTGCCCGGATCGTGAAAAACGGTTCCACCCCCCGATAGCCGTCGGGCAACTTTGATGCCGTTTTCGCGCACATATTGATGGTTTATTTCGGCCAGCGCATTTTGGTGTTTCCCCACAACAATGGAGCTTTCGCTGCTCCACAGCATGAAAATGTCGTCCTCAAAATTCTTTAGCAAATATTCTTCCGTAGCCAGATTGAAATAGGGGTCCGGATTGTTCAGATGGTAGCAACGTACAGTCATTCAAAAAAATCTAAATATGGGTTCTTCGTGTGCCGAAGAATGAAATTAGCGTACAAAGATAATCTTTGCGCATAAAATCGTTTCAATTTAAAACTGAAGGATGATTCCGATGGTCGGTAAAACCGTTCCCGAATCGTTTTTTACACTTTTCAATTGGTAACGGGTTCCGCCGTCGGTGGTGATAAACTGCCCGTTGGCATCTTCCTCACGAACTAAAATGTCCTGATCCTGGTTTTTGAAATTGTAGAAATTCTGAATGTCGATGTAGAACTTTGCCGTCATTTTGTTCAGATAATATGCTTTGTCGATCCGAAGGTCGAGTTGGTGAAACGCTTTAAATCGCTTTGTATTCCAGTTGTCGGTGTCGTAATACGGGCCGTTGTTCGCGTTCCATGCTTCAATCAGTGTCGACCGATCCATGTCGTAGGGTGTGTAGGGCAGGCCACCCACAAAGCGCCATCGACCGCCAATTTGCCAGTTCCGTTTCAGCTTTTTAGTTGAAGTAACAACCAATACGTGGCGGCTGTCCCAGCTCGAAGGAACGAGTTTTCCGTATCGGTCTTCAAATTCACTTCGAACAAAGGTGTACGATAAGTTGAAGTTGAAGTCTCCCGGAACAGCAATGCGGCTTTGCAATTCAGCGCCATAGGCTTGCCCTTCCGATATTGAGCTCACTGCTTCGTTGCCTACCACGCCAAAGTCGGCGCCCAGGTTTGCAAGGCTAATCGAATCGTTGATCGAGAAGGGGTAGTCTTCGTAATTCTTCAAAAATCCTTCGACACTAAAAAACAGGTTGCCTTTGGGTTGATAAGAGATTCCGGCAATGAAATGGTCGGCCTGAATGTATTTCAGTCCATTTTGTTTGTTGATATATTCCCCGTTTTCCTGGTATCCCAAAGCAGTGTATGGAGGGAGCTGAAAATAGCGGCCGGTGTTAAAGTTGATGCTCCAGGAGGGGTTGAGTTTCCACGAAGCCGAAAAACGCGGCGAAACCTGCTCGAAGGGCGATCGCATGTCGCTGGAATAGTTGTTGGCATCTAATCGCAGGCCGAAGCTCAGGCTAAGTCGATCGTCGATAAACGTATGGCTGGCTTGTCCGAAAAGACCCCATTTCACAAAATCCAGCGAGCTGTCAAAATCGACCTGAATTGGCGTGTTGTTGTAATAGCGGGTTTGCGCTGTCTGGTTGGTGTAGTGTACAAAATCAACGTTGCCACCAAAGTTAATTTTTGCACGTCCTGCCCGCATTGAATTTTCGTAACGGATTTTGTTTTCGACTTCCTGCGAACGGTAATCCAATGTTTTGTTGTCCTCCGAACTTTCGTCATTATCGAGGTATTTTTCTGCCTCATTAGTTAGGTGATTTCGGCTCAGCACGATTGTTTGATAGCCATTCTCATTATAATGTTTGTAAACGGCTCCCAGCGTGTAGCTCCATTGTTTATTGGTGGGCAGCGAAGCCAGAATATATTTTTGCTGATCATCCGGATCTTCAATGTCGGTGTTGAGTTCCGAAATATCGTAGGCTCCCAGACCGATGAAAGAGATTTCGTTTTGGCGGTCGATTCGGGTTTTCACCTTAAACTGAACATCGTTAAAAGTGGGCAAAAAGGGGATCTCCAGCAATCCGAAAAGAAACTGCAAGTATGATCGGCGAACGGAGAAAATGTAGCTTGTTTTGTCACCAATCGGGCCATCAATCGTGGCGCTGATTTCCGATGCGCCGAGCGATGCCTGGCCTCGAAATTTTTCGCGATTGCCATCAACCAGTGAAAACTCGAACACGCCGCTTAGTGCATTGCTGTGGTTGGCCGGAAAAGCTCCGGAGTAATAATTCACCTCGCGCAGCAAGTCGGCATTGATGATGCCTACCGGACCGCCCGATGCTCCCTGTGTGGCAAAATGGTTGATGTTGGGCACTTCAACATCGTCGAGGTAGAAACGACTTTCAGAAGGGCCTCCTCCCCGAACTATGATATCGTTCCGGAATGAGGGCGTTGATTGTACCCCCGCGAATGACTGAATCACCTTCGAGATGTCGCGGTTGGCTCCCGGACTGCTTTCTATTTCCGACAGACTAATGGTTTTCAGCGACAGCGGACTTTCTTCGGTTTTGCGAAAAGGCGATGCTGACACCGTAATTTCGTCCAATTCGGTATTACTGCGCTCCATGCCAATTTCAACAAAAGCTGTTTTGGCTTTGCTAATTTCAATTTCCGAAGAAATGGCATTGTTGAACCCAATCAGTGAAACTTCGATCCGGACAAAGCCCGGCTTTAAACCCGAAATGCGGAAAGAGCCTTCCTCTGAAGCTACTGTACCTATCGTAGTCCCCGAAACTAAAACATTGGCAAACGGCAAATTCTGATTATTGGTTCGGTCGTAAACCCGTCCCTGGATGCTGCCCTGTTGTGCCATGAGTAAAATTGGTGCAACTAAAAGTCCGAAAAGAACCTTGATTTTCAATATAAAACGACTTTTCATCTCTTCAATTTAGCTTTTTTAACGGTGTCATCTTTCCGAAAGCCGAGCCACTTTGCAATGGATCGCTATCTTTGTTTCTGCATTCGAATTTACGATTTTGTTCAGAATGGCAGTTGGATTCTTAAACAAAACCAACCGGAGCTTGTTCGGATGCCTGGACTTTATTTTGTGTGTATCTGTGTCGATTGCTGAAAATGAAAAGCTTAATCCGCTGGTCGAATCAGTTGATGCGAAAAAGGGTACGCATTTCCATTTATCAAAATTTGTTAAATACATATGCGAGTAGTTATTCAGCGCGTTTCATCGGCGTCAGTTAGTATTGGCGGTAAGGTTAAATCGGCTATCGATCGGGGATTATTGATTTTGCTGGGCATTGAGGATGTGGATACGGATGAGGATATTGATTGGCTTGTGAAGAAAATTTGCCAGCTACGTATTTTTGCCGATGAGCAGGGTGTGATGAATAAATCGATTGAGGACGTTGGCGGCGATGCGTTGGTTGTGAGTCAGTTTACCTTGCATGCCAGCACCAAAAAAGGAAATCGGCCATCGTATATCCGAGCCTCGAAACCCGGGTTTGCCATTCCGATGTACGAAAAGTTTTTGGCCGAAATGGAATTCAAGTTGGGCAAACCGGTTGGCAGCGGTGAGTTTGGTGCCGACATGCAGGTGAGTTTAAACAATGATGGGCCGGTGACAATCATCATCGATTCGCAAAATAAAGATTTTTAGGACTTTCAGAGTGGTTAATATAAACTAGGACTCCTTCACTGCGTATAAATAAGCGACTCAATGGCAGAAAAACAGAATGAGAATAGACCGGTAAGTATTCCGGAAGCACAACAGTTAGTTGATCAATGGATTAAAACCATTGGTGTACGTTATTTTAGCGAGTTGACCAATTTGGCGATTTTAACTGAAGAAGTAGGGGAGTTGGCCCGGATTATGGCGCGAACCTATGGCGATCAGTCGTTTAAAAAGGAAGACTTGGGAAAGGATTTAGGCGATGAAATGGCCGATGTGCTTTGGGTGCTGATTTGTTTAGCGAATCAAACCGGGATTGATCTGAATGAGGCTTTCTTAAAAAATATGGAAAAGAAAACAGAACGGGATAAAACCCGCCATCAAAATAATTCGAAACTTAAATCATAAAGCGATGACAATTCAGGCTGAACTGGCTGCTTTGAAAGCAAAAGCCGAAAATAATAACAACACTGAGATGCAACAACTGGCATTCTCCTGTATCGATCTTACAACCCTAAACTGTACCGATACTGTTAGTCATGTACGATCGTTTACCAAGCGGGTTAACGATTTTGCGAATGACTACCCAACGTTGCAGAATGTCGCGGCTATTTGTGTTCATCCCAATATGGTGCGTTCGGTAAAGGAAGTGCTGAAAGTTGAAGAAGTGAAGATTGCCTCTGTGGCCGGTGGATTTCCGGCAAGTATGACATTTATTGAGATGAAAGTGAAAGAGGCAGTTATGGCTGTTGAATTAGGAGCCGACGAGATTGACATTGTACTGCCGATCTGGGCTTTCCTGGAAGGGAATAAATTGGTTTGTCAGGAAGAGATTGCGACGATAAAAGAAGCGATTGGAGAAGCCCATCTGAAAGTGATTATAGAAACCGGAGCATTGGCCGAGCCCGAGAAAATTCACCATGCAGCCATGTTGTCAATGGAAGCCGGAGCAGATTTTATCAAAACATCAACCGGGAAAATGAGTCCTGCCGCAACTCCCGAAGCTGCTATTATCATGTGTCACGCGATTAAGGACTTCTGGATGAAAACAGGTCGGCAGGTTGGTTTTAAACCCGCAGGTGGTATTGTAACTACCGAAGATGCGATTTTGTATCTCACCATTGTAAAAGAAATTTTAGGCAACGAATGGCTAAATCCCGGCTTGTTCCGCATAGGTGCAAGTCGCTTGGCTAATAATTTATTAAGTGACTTTTTGGGCGAAGAAATAAAATACTTCTAATTCTGGAATAGAAAATTGAAAGGGTGTCGATAACATGAAATTGACGCCCTTTTTTTTACTCGGGTTTGTAGGTTTCAAGCACTTTTTTTACCGACCCGTGGACTAATAATAATTCCCGCGATTTGGCTTCGTCGAGTCCCAATTCGTGCATAATCATCCGGGTTCCACGCTCAATCAGTTTTTGGTTGGTCAGCTGCATGTTCACCATCCGGTTGCCTTTCACCCGTCCAAGTTTGATCATTAGGGTGGTTGTAATCATATTCAGAATCAACTTTTGTGAAGTGCCCGATTTCATCCGTGTGCTGCCCGAAACAAACTCGGGACCAACAATCACTTCAATCGGAAATTCAACTTGTCGGGCTAATTCACTTGCGGGATTGTTCGTGATGCAGGCAGTTAAAATTCCCATCTCACGCGATTTCCGAACCGCGCCAATCACATAGGGCGTCCGGCCCGAGGCCGCAATGCCAATCACCGTGTCCAGTTTGTTGATTTGATGCTCGAGCAGGTCCTGCCAGCCCAATTCAGCATTATCTTCAGCTGCTTCCACTGCTTTTCGAATCGCACGATCTCCTCCGGCAATCAGGCCAACAACCACACCGTAATCGACACCAAAAGTCGGGGGAATTTCCGATGCATCCAGTATTCCCAGACGCCCGCTGGTTCCTGCACCAACATAAAACAAGCGTCCGCCCTGCATCACCCGCTCAGCAATTTGAATGACCAGCTTTTCAATCTGGGGGATCGCTTTCTGTACAGCCGGCAGTACTTTCCGGTCTTCCTCGTGGATGCTGTCGAGCAGTTGGCGCACCGACATATTCTCGAGATTGTTGTAACTCGATTCTGATTCTGTAATGCTCTCGTCAGCCATAAGCTTTCTTTTTTTCTGTGTTGAATACTCACCGAATGGAGATCAATCGGAATCCTGGGTTATTCGACCCTGTCAAAGATAATTTTTTTAGTTCTAACTCATGTTAGGCGGTTTAAAGTTCAGCATCCCGTAATTTGATATTTAAACTGTGCAGTTTTCCCGGCTGTCATTTCTTTATGGCTCTTGATTTCGAATCGCGATCCCATCGGTTGTTACACTTATTTCACTAAAGGACAGCGTTCTGGAAGAGGTTGAAAAAAAAGCGTTTGGAAGCCTGCTTTACGGTCGAAAAGTGGTACATTTGGTAATAGCCGGCAGGAGCCTTCTCTGTTTCTGTCCGCCGACTCCGTAAGGGAAAACCTACTAAAAGGCTGATCTAAAGCACTAAGCGGATTTCGTGTCGTTATCAGGCTTTCAGTGTCGTTCTTCGTTTATTATTTAGCGTGAATAGAACAAATGATAAAAATAGCTTCATCGGAAAGTTGAAGCACAACCGTTCTGACAACTAATATAATTCTTCGAATATGAACACAAAGATTAAAGAATTAACAGAGAATATCTACAACGAGGGTGTTGCAAAAGCCCGGACCGAAGCAGATAAGATTCTGGCAGATGCTCGTGCTGAAGCCGAAAAAACCATTACCGAAGCCAATCAAAAAGCTGAAGCTATGCTTTCCGAAGCCAAAAGCGAGTCTGAAAGTATGTATAGTTCGATTAAGACCGAATTACAGGCCATATCGGAACAGGTGATCGAGATTACGAAACAAAACGTCACCAATTTGGTTACTGCTCAATCGTCCCTCAAAATTGCGAAGGAAATTACCGGTGATCCAAAGTTGATTAAAGACCTTGTATTGGAGGTAGCCCGCACCTGGAGCCAGGAAGACGGACAGGAACACGATCTGGATATTCTTGTACCCCAAACCATGTACCCCAAGCTAGAACCTTTGTTTAAAGCTGCCGCTTCGGAAGTGATGGGAGCCAAGCTGACCATCAAACCGGTAGCCGGGCTTAAACAAGGCTTTCAAATTGTAAAAGACAGCGATAGCTTTAAGATTTCATTCACCGACGAAGAATTTACAACCTTCTTCACCTCATTGATGAAAGTTAAAGTTCGCGATTTTCTGTTTAATACAAAGGCATGATGAACCTCTATTACAGTTTTATTTCCGGGTTGCCTGATCTGGAGTTTAATCCTGAAACCGCGTTTACTTCGCCCAACAAGTTCGAACTAAGCTTGGGCGAAATTCTTGATGCTGAAGAAATAACGCTTTTGCATCTGCTTCGGTATCCGGAATTTCACTACTCTATCTGTATGTACCTGAGCGGACATACACACGAAAACGAGTTGTTGCCTGGGTTTAAAGGAGAGGCTTTTCAATCATCGAACGAGCATTTTGAGGCACTTCCGGCCTATCTGCAACACTTGGTTGTTTGGAAAGAAAACCGCCGGGGAGAAATATCCAATGTGATGGTCACCCATAAAATCCAGCAGTATTATTTTGCAGCACTTCATGCAACCGGAAACTATTTCCTTAATGAATGGGCCGATATGGAGTTGAACCGTCTCAACTTTCTGGCTGCACACCGAATCGATAAACTAGGCGAAGAGAATAAACAGCAGCTCATTAAGGGGAATGAATATCACGACCTTTTGCTGGAATATCCCTTGAACCAAAAGATTATTCGCACTGAATTCAGGGACGCGGAAAGACTGGAGCAACTACTTGCCAAACCAAATTATTTGGAGCGGGAACAAGACTTTGACCGGCTGCGATGGAATGCCATTGACGAGATTAACCGATTCGAATATTTCACGATAAACATCATTCTGGGTTATTATCAGAAATTGCTGATCCTTGACCGTTGGAAGAAGGTTTTTGCGCCCGAAAACCCGGTTGACCCTGTAGTGATAGCTGAGAAAATGATGCAGGAAAAACAACGTTAAAAAAATTCAGGAAATTGCCGGCAACGTCACCTGTTTTCGGCTTGAAATAATTGCGAAAGAATATGGAAAATAATTCGATCATCAGTAAAGGAAAAGTAACAGCTATCGTGGGCAACCTGGTTGAAGCTGTTTCAGACGGACCGCTGATCCAGAACGGGATTTGTTTTTTTCAACATAACGACAAACAGATCATGGGCGAAGTTATTAAAACGGAAGGAAGTAAAGCTTTTGCCCAGGTTTTTGAAAGCACGCGTGGATTTCGCACAGGCATGGACGTTCAGTTCTTAAGCAACATGCTTGAGGTGTACCTGGGGCCTGGAATGCTTACCCGAAACTACGATGGCCTTCAAAATGATCTGGATAAAATGAACGGCGTTTTCCTTGAACCGGGAGCACGAACCTACCCGCTCGACAATGAATCGGTTTGGGATTTTACCCCTGTGGTTCAGAAAGACGATACCGTAGATGCGGGAGACTGGTTGGGAGAAGTTCCCGAATACCACATCAGCCATAAAATTATGGTTCCATTTAAATTGAAAGGCACTTACCAGGTGAGCTGGATTGCCCCTAAAGGAAAGTATAAACTCACCGATACCATTGCACGAATCAAAGATGCAAACGGTGACGAAAAGGCAATTAATATGGTGCAAACATGGCCCGTTAAAATGCCGATTCTGGGTTACCGTGAGAAATTGCGCCCTGGTATGCTTTTCGAAACCGGTGTGCGGGTTATCGACACCATGAACCCGATTCTGGAAGGGGGAACCGGCTTTATTCCCGGGCCTTTCGGTAGCGGCAAGACCGTACTTCAGCATGCCCTGGCCAAACAGGCTGCCGCCGATGTGGTGATTATTGCCGCCTGCGGCGAACGGGCCAATGAGGTGGTCGAAATCTTTACCGAATTCCCACATCTTGACGACCCACGTACAGGTCGTAAACTGGTTGAACGTACAGTGATTATCGCCAATACATCTAATATGCCGGTGGCAGCCCGTGAAGCATCGGTTTATACTGCAATGACAATTGCCGAGTATTATCGGGCGATGGGACTGCGAACCTTGCTTCTTGCCGACTCAACCTCGCGGTGGGCGCAGGCACTCCGTGAAATGTCGAACCGGATGGAAGAGTTGCCCGGTCCTGATGCTTTTCCGATGGACCTCTCGGCCATTATTGCCAGCTATTATTCGCGAGCGGGTTTTACAACACTGAACAATGGCAAAAACGGCTCGATTACCTTTATCGGAACAGTATCGCCTGCCGGTGGTAACTTGCTCGAACCGGTGACCGAGTCTACAAAGAAGGTAGCCCGCTGTTTCTTCGCGCTTTCACAAAACCGCGCCGACAGTAAGCGATACCCGGCAATCGATCCGATCGACAGCTACTCGAAATACCTGGAATACGACGAATACATCACCTATGCCATGCGCGAAATTGGTGAAAACTGGATTGACAAAATCGATTTCACTAAAAACTACCTGATTCGCGGTCAGGAGGTGAATGAACAAATCAATATTTTGGGCGATGACGGTGTCCCGGTAGCTTACCACGAAATATTCTGGAAGTCTGAATTGATCGACTTTGCCATACTTCAGCAGGATGCCTTTGATGCCATCGACAGCAATACACCGCTGAAACGCCAAAAGTACATGCTCGAGAAAGTGATTGAAGTGGTTGAAACGAACTTCGAATTTGAAGAGTTTAACGAAGTTCGCGATTTCTTTAAGAAAATAATCAACCTGTTTAAGCAGTTGAATTATAGTGAGTTCAAGTCGAGTAAGTTTGATGATTACGAGCGCCAGTTAGAGGTTCTTATTCAGGAAAAAACGACCGTCGCCGGATAGGGCGACGAAAGTGCAACCCGAGTTAGATCAATATAAAAGAAACACAAATTTTTAATCCGGATAAGCCTATCGAAACCCCGAAATACTTTTTTAAACCGGGAGCTTTTGAAGGTTAGACGAAAAAGACATAAACGTATGAAAGCAAGGGCATTTCAAAAAATATATTGCCGGCTAACCAACATCACAAAAGCCACTTGTTCTCTGGAGGCCACCAATGTGGGTTACGAGGAAATGGCTTATGTACAAGGTCGTGCCGCTCAGGTCGTAAAAATTGCCGGGAACAAAGTTACCTTGCAGGTATTTGAAGGCACGGAGGGTTTACGTAACGACGCCGAGATCATTTTTACCGGCAGGGCTCCGTGGCTGCCGCTTAGCGACCACATGAGCGGTCGCTTTTTCGATGCATTTGGTCAGCCTATCGACGGTCTTCCGGCTGTTGAAGGGCGCGAGTTCCCGATTGGGGGCCCATCGGTAAACCCGGTTCGGCGTAAACAACCCAGCGAGCTAATCGCTACAGGCATTGCCGGGATCGACCTGAACAATACGCTGGTTTCCGGACAAAAGATCCCGTTCTTCACCGATCCCGATCAGCCCTATAATCAGGTGCTTGCACTCATTGCTCTTCGTGCTAAGGTTGACAAGATTATTCTTGGAGGGATGGGACTTACCCGCGATGACTATTTATTCTTCAAGCATTCCTTTGAGCAAGGATATGGCTTGTCGAAGATCATTGGATTTATTAATACAACTGATAAATCGCCGGTTGAACGCCTTTTAATTCCGGACATGGCTCTGGCCACAGCAGAGTACTTTGCGGTAGAAAAAAATGAAAAGGTGCTGGTGTTGTTAACCGATATGACCCAGTATGCCAGCGCGTTGAGTATTGTTTCTAACCGGATGGACCAAATCCCGTCGAAAGATAGTATGCCGGGTTCGCTCTATAGCGACCTTTCCAAAATTTACGAAAAGGCGGTACAGTTCCCCGATGGTGGAAACATCACCATTCTTGCAGTAACAACACTGTCAGGAGGGGATATCACTCATGCCATCCCCGACAATACGGGTTACATTACCGAAGGGCAGCTGTTTCTACGTCGCTCTCCTGATGTGAATAAGGTCATTATTGACCCATTCCGGAGTTTGTCGCGACTTAAGCAGTTGGTTATCGGGAAAGTGACTCGCAGCGATCACCCGCAGGTGATGAATGCCGCGATCCGATTATACGCCGATGCTGCAAACTCGAAGACCAAGCTGGAAAACGGGTTCGAATTGTCGGATTATGACCGTCGTGTGTTGCAGTTTGCTGAAGATTATTCGCGAAATATACTGGCAATCGATGTCAATCTGGAAATGAATGAAATGCTTGATGAAACCTGGAGTCTGTTCAGCAAATACCTGACCAAGGATGAGGTGGGTATCAAGCAGGAATTTGTGGATCAGTATTGGAGAGAACTGCAGTCAGTGTGATCTGCCAGTTCTTGAAAAGGTTGGATTGATGAACGGGGTGCCGGTACAATTCGATAATCGGAAAAACACCGGCCGGCAGCGAAGATAGGACAGTAGCTGAGTATTTCATTAAAGACGTTTAATATGAGGAAGTTATTGTCGGCATTTAGCGAAACAGGTTTGAAAATAGAATCGGATGAAACTACAGATTAAATACAACAAAACGGTCTTACGCGAGTTTCAGAAAAAACTTACGATACGTCAAAAAGCCTTGCCTACCTTGAAAAATAAGGAAGCAGCATTGCGTGCTATGGTTTTTGAAACCCGACGTGAACTGGAAATGGCTACAGCCGACTATCAGTTGGTGCTTGAAAAAACAGATCCATGGAAGGTATTGTGGAACGAATTTGATTTCTCGCTGCTAAAGGTGTTGCAAATTAAAGTGAGCAGATCAAAAGTGGCCGGAATTATGATTCCCCGCTTTGAAGGGGTGGAGACACGGCGCATGGACTTTGCTCTTACCGCTGTTCCCGACTGGTTTAGCGATGGGATGCCAGAGATGCAGACCTTGTTGGAAGCAATGGCCAAATGCAGGGTGCAGAAAGAACGACTGAGCCTGCTTGAAGATGCCCGAAAGAAGGCTACCCAAAAGGTGAACTTGTACGAAAAAGTACAAATCCCTTCGCTAGAGGGAGCCATCCGGCAAATTAAGCGATACCTCGAAGACGAGGATAACCTCTCGAAAGCTGCCCAGAAACTTCTGAAGACTAAAAAGCAAAAAACCGAACAGCTATGATTGTACCCATGAAAAAATATGGTTTTGCCGTTCAGCACAGTGCCTACAAACAGTTTTTAGATGATTTGAGTGAGCTCGGAGTGGTACATATTAACAAAGGCAGCGGAAACAATACGACCGAGGAGATGGCCAACCTTCGGGCTGAAGCGGCACAAATCGAGCAGACCATTGATTCGTTAAAACATTATCACCCGGAAGGAAAACAACCCGGTCGGTGTGAGCATACAGCAACAGAGGTTATTGAGCAAGCCCGTATACAACTCAAACGGCTGGAGGAAGCGGAGGCAGAATTGGAACTTGCCCAAAAGCAGGCATCCGAGCGGGAAGTGTGGGGGAACTACTCCTCTGAAATTCTGCAAAAGCTGAATGATGCCGGTCTGAAAATCAACTTCTACTCAGTTCCGGTTAAAAAGTGGAAGGCTGAGTGGCTGGATGAGTATCCGATTGAGGTGGTGAAACGTTGTGACAAGGAAGTGAAATTCATTACGATCGGATATGAAGGGGAACCTTTCGAAGGAGTACGTCTGGAGAACGTATCAAAATCAACAGCAGTTGAGCTGCATAAGCAGGCGGCCGGACTGCAAAAAGAAATTGCCGCAGTTAACGACAAGCTGCACCATATGGGAGCCAACGGAATCCCCATTTTGAAAAATCATCTGGCAAATGTTGAAAGCCGGCTGGAGTGGCTTGATGTTTGGAATAACCAAACGACCGATATCGGTGATGGAGCGCTGCATTTGCTCGAAGGATGGGTGCCCGAAGTTAAACAGTTGTCGTTGCAGGAATACCTCGAAAAGAATCATATTTTTTACCTGGAGTCGAAACCAGAACCCGGCGAAGCACCGCCTGTGCAACTTGTCAATAATAAGTTTGGAAAGCTTTTCGAGCCTATCGCGAAGTTGTTTTCGCTGCCGGCCTACGCCGAGCTGGATCTGACGATCTACTTCGCGCCCTTTTTCATGTTGTTTTTTGGCTTTTGCCTGGGAGATGCCGGCTACGGTCTGGTCATTCTTCTGGGATCGACCTTTTACAAACGAAAAGCAGAAAAATCGATGAGGACCTATTTGACCTTAGGACAGCTTTTTGGTGCTTCAACCTTGGTTATGGGGGCGATTTTTGGAACCTTCTTCGGTATAGAACTGGCCAAACAGCCGGCCTTGGAAGGCGTTAAAGATATGTTTCTCGACAGCGCGCAGGTTTTCAACCTTTCGCTGATTGTAGGTGGTATACAAATCATTTTTGGCATTATTATCCGGGTGAAAAATCAACTTCGCCAGGAAAACCCGCTTCGGGCTCTCAGCTCGGTGGGCTGGCTGCTGCTGTTTTTCACCGCTGGACTATTCAGTTTCTTCCTGAAAGATCTGGAGCTTTCTGCAATGCTAAATGTGGTTAAAAACCTGCTTTATGCAGCCTCAGTTTTGCTTATTCTTTTGTTCTCGGGTACAGGCCCTATTCACTTGCGCCTCATTGGCGGATTGTGGGAGATGTACAATACTGTTACCGGAATTTTTGGCGACTTGCTCTCGTACATTCGCTTGTTTGCCCTTGGAATTGCCAGCTCCATTTTGGGGTTGGTAATCAACCAGATGGCAGCTTCATTTGGAAGTGGTAAATACATTGGCCCGGTCATTTTTCTGCTGATTGTTGTTGTGGGGCATACCGCTAATTTGTTGATCTCATCACTTGGAGCTTTTGTACACCCCATGCGTTTAACCTTTGTCGAATTTTATAAGAATGCTGGTTTTCAGGGTGGTGGAAAGCCCTATAAACCGTTTTCAAAAAAATAGGAATAATTAGTAATCAACTTAATAAACGAAAATTATGGATTTGGCTTATGTATTGGTCTATGTCGGACTGGCGCTAATGGTCTTACTTTCTGGAATTGGGAGTGCCATTGGAGTGTCAAAAGGAGGTAATGCCACAATTGGTGCGCTCAAAAAACGTGAAGATGCCTTTGGTAGTTACATGTTGCTAAGTGCGCTTCCCGGAACACAGGGGTTGTACGGCTTTGCCGGATTTTTCGTAATGAACCTGAAGTTAGCGACCCTGGGAACAGTAACTATGTTGCATGGAGCGGCCTTTCTTGGGGCAGGTTTGTCATTAGGATTGGTGGCCCTGTATTCGGCTATCCAGCAAGGTAACATCACAGCCAATGGTATTGCCGGCATTAGCTCGGGATACGATGTGTTTGGTAAAACCATGATCCTGGCGGTATTCCCTGAATTATATGCGATCGTGGCGTTTGCTGTGACCTTCCTGATTAGTAATTCAATTTAACCGGCACGTAAAAGGCAATTTACCGTTGCCGCGGGCAAAAAAACCTGATCTGAATTTTTTCTTCCGATCAGGTTTTTCTTGTTCATGAGTCCTGTAAGCCGGACAATGCAAGTTATTTTACACGGGTAGTCACGTAGTTTACCAGTTCAATGAGCGATTGCCGGGCTTCTGTATCAGGGAATTCGCCGATTTTTGTAAGTGCGCGGTCACGGTAGATGTTCATTTGCTCAGTCGCATAATTCAGCCCGCCACGGTCGACTACCAATTTCACCAACTCCTGTACCTTTGCAGTGTTTTTGTTTTTACGTTTCACCTCGCGCAAAATCCTTCGTCGTTCTTTATCGTCCGATTGGTTGAGCACGTAAAGCAACGGCATGGTAATTTTCTTTTCTTTAATGTCGTTTCCGGTAGGTTTCCCAAGGATGCCTTTTGCCTGATAATCAAAAATATCGTCTTTAATCTGGAAGGCGATTCCAACATCGATCCCAATTTCGAACATCCGTTCCACGATTTCTTTGTCGTTGGTTACCGAAGCAGCACCAATGGCCAAACTCGTAGCAATTAACGAAGCGGTTTTTTTTCTGATGATCTCAAAATAGGTGTCGTAATCGATGTCGAGCTTCCGGCTTTTGCGCATCTGTAGAATTTCGCCTTCGCTCATGTCTTTCACCGACCGGCTTATCAATTGCAGAAATTGGTAATTTTCGTTGTCGATATTGAGCAACATTCCCTTGGCCAGAATATAGTCGCCAACCAAAACTGCCAGTTTGTTTTTCCACAACGCGTTAATCGAGAAACTTCCACGGCGCTCGTATGATTCGTCAACCACATCGTCGTGGACGAGTGTGGCCGTGTGCAAAAGTTCGATCGATGAAGCAGCCATGTGAGTTGTTTCATTGAATCCGCCATTCATTTTGGCCGCCAGAAAAACAAACATGGGACGCATCTGCTTGCCTTTTTTGCGCAGAATGTATTGGATGATCAGAGAGAGTAGGGGAACGTCACTCTGGATGGTCGATTTAAAGTAATCTTCAAACTCATCCAGTTCTTTGTCTATCGGTTTTCGAATAATATCCAGTGATCCCATGCTCAATTGATTTCCTTCGGTCAAAAATAGTAAATTAAACGAGTTTTTAGTTTTTTCGGCTTTTCTTCTTAAGGTCTTTCGCGGAAATTCAGGTTTAATGAAAGGGCTGGGTTTTTCCTGTTTTTGTTTTTGAATTCTCGCATGAACGAGCCATGCCGTACAGCGTAGAATCTGTTCCGTTTCGATGATAATTAACGATTTTTTACCATATTCTACATTTCTACCTTCCCTGGGGCTGCGGCATTTTTAAAAAGTTACATTTGCCCGATATTTTTTATAAGCGTGGGAATCATTCTAAATATTTTCTTCTGTCTCGTACTATTTTGTTCTTCAATTGTTGACGATAGCCGTCACTGCAGTAAGATGGAGGATGAACAACTTATGCGAGCGCAAATAGTGTGTTCAGCTACTGATTCGCCCGATTTCAATGGTGAGACGGATGATGATGACGAGTCTGGCGCTGCTCGTTACAGGAGTAGTATTTATTTAAAGCACTGTAGTCAATCTCACGAAAAACCTCGCTTTTGCCCCCAATTTGTCAGCTGCCGTAACAGTTTCGAAACTGATAAGTCGCCTCCGTTTTTTGTTGGAAGAACCGATGGAAAGCGGTGGTAAAGTTATAGCCGTATCCGTTATTTAGCGATCTTCTTCTTAGTCGAGATCTCTAAATTCTAATTCAATAAGAGGAAATAGGAGTGTTAATTTGAGTCGCCATGGGGCGCTTTGTAAATTGTCGTTTGGGAATACTTCCCAACTATTGCCTTCACTATTTCATCTAAAAATCAGACACCAAATTAAAGAGAGCATGCAGCTCTAATGGGTTTATATTATCTAAATTTTACCGACGATGTTTTTATTAATGCTAATCATCTTTGTGCTGGGCTATGGGTTTATTGTTTTCGAGCACATTAATCATATTAACAAAGCAGGAATGGCTCTTTTTATGGGGTCGTTAATTTGGGCGGTTTACGCCATAGGAGGAGAGGGTATATTAGGTTTGGGATACAGTTCAGCCTGGCAGTCATTTAAGGATCTTGGACATGGTGTGGAAGATATCCACCAGTTTATTGGACATCATCAATTGTATCACCACTTGTCGGAGATTTCGTCCATCCTTTTCTTTTTAATCGGTGCGATGACCATTGTTGAACTGGTTGATAAATACCAAGGATTTCGGATTGTCACCAGCAAAATAAAAAGTACGAATATTATACGATTACTATGGGTTTTGAGTACGTTGACCTTCTTTATGTCGGCCGTACTCGATAACCTGACGACCACCATTGTAATCATCACCGTTTTACGAAAACTGTTAACCGATAAAAGTAACCGATGGATTTTTGCCAGTATGGTCGTGGTTTCGGCTAATGCCGGGGGAGCCTGGTCGCCTATTGGTGATGTAACCACCATCATGTTGTGGATCGGAAATCAGATCACAGCAGGAAGTATTATTTCTTCCGTTTTTCTCCCTTCCTTGGTTAATATGATTGTCTCAACATTTTTATTTTCCTTAATGCTTAAGGGGCAGGTTGTTCGGCCTATTCTTCATGATGATGAAACCCGTGAGTTTACGACCTATCGCGAAAGGGTTTTTATGTTGGTGGTGGGTGTATTTGCGTTGATTTCGGTTCCCGTTTTTAAAACCGTCACCCATCTGCCTCCTTTTCTGGGGATGTTATTGGGTTTGGCTGTGCTGTGGATCATGACGGATCGATACCTGAAAAACAGATCAGTGGAAGACAAGCGAAAATTGACGGTCAATGCTGTTCTGGAAGAAATTGATATGCCAACCGTCTTGTTTTTTCTTGGGATACTGAGTGCAGTTGCAGCGTTACAGTCTGCAGGACATCTCGATATTATGGCTACCTACCTTGACAAACATGTAAAAAACATCTACATCATCAATCTTCTTATCGGAACCATTTCATCGGTTGTGGATAACGTTCCGCTGGTCGCTGCTTCAATGGGGATGTATAGTATTGCCGGAGCAAAGGCCACAGGCTACATGGCAAATTTTGTTCAGGATGGTAATTTTTGGTCGTTTCTAGCATATTGCGCAGGAACCGGAGGTAGTATCCTGATTATTGGATCGGCGGCAGGAGTGGCAGCTATGGGATTGGAAAAGATTGACTTTATGTGGTACCTAAAGAAGGTCAGCCTGATCGGAGTGGCCGGTTATCTGGCCGGAGCATTGGTCTTTTTTGTACAAACGATGTTCTAGTGGGCACTGGCGCCGATTTCAGATTGGCGCCAGCAACCATCAGAGCATTGTTGAAGCGGGGTGCGTTTAGTGACCTTCGGCAGCGGGAGCAAATACTTCGATTGACGTAAGCGCCCCGCCGCCTTTTACGGGGCTACCCGCCGCTATAAAAACGTTTCCTTTGTAAATTACAGCACCAGTTCCGTGTCGTCCGGTATTTAGCGGAGCCAACTGCAACCATTCGCCCGTTGCCAGATCCAAACATTGAGCCTGGTTGTATGCTTGAGCCTGCCTGCCTTCTCCTCCTATGTAAATCAGTTTGTTGTCAGCCTGTACAAGGCTGCCTGCCGCAGTTGGAACAGGAAGCTCGTTTTCGAGTGTACGCCATTCGTTTTTGGCAAAATCGTACACGTCAACATAAGGGATGGTTGCATTAAAGAAAGCGCCAAAATTATCCGGGTAGTGCACACTTGTGTTTCTTCCTCCCACACAATACAGCTTGTTGTCGACCACAATAGCCGGGAAATGATCGCGGATATGCGGGGATTTCGTCAATACGTTCCATTCGCCCGTTTTCAGGTCGTAGCTATCAAAGTAGTTGTTTGTTCCGCTGGTGTGCCCATAATCAATACCGCCCACCAGGTAAATTTTATCGTTGTAAACAACTGCACCCGCGCCACCCCTTCGCCGGTCGGCCGGAATCTCCGGTCCTTTCACCCACCGATTGGTTTCCGGATAATACATCCAAATGTTTTCCAGCGGTGTTTCTTTCGGGTATTTGCCCGTCATGGCTCCCACCAAAAAAATGGCATCGCCGTACACAACAGCCTGAAAATGGTGTATTTCCATGGGCGATTTTGATTTCGTTGTCCATGAATTTGTCTCGGGGTCGAACACATTTACCGGGTTAATTCCCCTGCCGCCCAATAAATATAATTGTCCTTTGTACTCAACAAAAGCATTTTCATGCCTTCCGGTCACCTCTCCCGACGTGTTAATGGTTGTCCATCGGTATTGATCCAGTTTCAGGTCTTGCGAGAATCCGAAAATTGAAATCAAAAGACATCCCAGGACTAAAACCCTCTTAAATAGAAAATTCATCATCATTTTTGTTTTTAATATGACATCAAGAGCCTATAGAAGTTTGGCCCACATCCAAAGATAAGGATAAATGCAATGCATCTTTTTAATCGTTGCCCACTCCTTGCTGCTAGTCTTCAAACTGGCGAAATGAATATAAGTTGGCACGACCGACTCTTCACAGTAAGATTTGGGTGTGGCATTTTAAATTTTCCTAAAATCAAATTTTTAGGCTAACTGTTTCTTTTAGAAGAAATAATATATTTATATATTTGCATTTGTATCAGAACCGATGTTAAAAATGAAAATCCAGGAATTAGATGCAGACCGTTTAGATATGGCAGCCAATATGTTGAAGGCGATTGCTCACCCAATGCGAATTGCTATTTTAAAGCATTTGGAAGGGGGAAAGAAGTTAACCGTCACCGAAATTCATGAGTTGTTGGGAATCGAGCAATCGACCACGTCACATCACTTGGGGATTTTGAAGGACAAAGGTGTGCTGTGCTCACGCCGCGAAGGGAAAAATACATTCTACTACCTGAAACACGATATTCTGAGCCAGATTGTTGATTGTCTGCACCGTTGTACTTGCGGTGAATAGTGAGAACTTAAAATTTTATACGATATAAGAGCCGTCAATTTCGACGGCTTTTTTTGTTTCTGGATGGAAGTTTCTAATTTCGGTGCGCGAACCAACAAGTGGCTGTTTCTATCAAACAAGAGAGCTTGTTTGCTGTTCGAAATAGCAACCCCTGGTAAACTTAAAATAATCAATCATGTCAGACACTGTACCACAAGATAAACGTTTATTCCTTCTCGATGCCTACGCCCTGATCTACCGCTCGTATTTCGCGTTCATTAAAAACCCGCGGTTTAATTCGAAAGGCTTGAATACGTCAGCGATGCTGGGTTTCACCAACACACTCGAACAGCTGTTGAGTAAAGAAAAGCCAACGCACCTGGCAGTCGTTTTCGATGTTCACGCGCCTACATTCCGGCACGAAATGTATGAACCATACAAGGCAACCCGTGACGAAATGCCCGAAGACTTACGAAAGGCAATTCCCTGGGTTCGGAAAATTATTGAAGCCTACAACATTCCGATTTTGGAAAAAGAAGGTTTCGAAGCCGACGATGTGATTGGTACTTTAGCCAAAAAAGCGGAGCGCGAGGGCTACACAACCTATATGATGACGCCCGACAAGGACTATGCGCAGTTGGTTTCCGACAATATTTTTATGTACAAACCGGGGCGAGGTGGCAACGAGGTGGAAATTTGGGGCCCGAAAGAAGTAAAAGAAAATTTTGAGGTTGAAACACCCGAACAGGTCATCGATATTCTTGGCTTGATGGGCGACACAGCCGACAACATACCCGGATGCCCGGGAGTTGGCCCCAAAACAGCCATGAAGCTGATCGGACAGTATGGCTCTATTGACAACCTTTACGCGCATATCGGTGAGTTGAAAGGCAAGCAAAAGGAAAATCTGCAAACGCACGAAGAGCAGGTTCGGTTGTCGCGGCAATTGGTGGTAATTATCCAGGATGTTCCGGTGGAGTTTGACGAAGTAAAACTGACCATGGACGACCCGGATTGGGGGAAATTGAATGAGATATTTACCGAGCTCGAATTCCGGTCGATGGTGAAAAAGATGGCGCCCGATCAGGTCACTTCTAAAGCTCAGGCAGAGGCTGGTTTTGCACAGGGTACCTTGTTTGGCGGGCCGGAGCAGGTTGGGGCTGCAAGTCCGGAAGTGCCGTCGAATCTGGCAAATATTGAAAATACGCCACACGATTACTATCTGGTTGAGAACGCCATGCAGCGAGCTAGCCTAAAGGCGGAGCTGTCGGTTCAGGCCGAGTTTTGTTTCGATACCGAGACCACCGGATTAGACACCAACACGGCCGAGCTTGTTTGCCTGTCGTTTGCGTTCCGAAAAGGGGAGGCCTATTGTGTAACTTTGCCCGAAAAGCGGGAGGAAGCGTTGAAAGTGCTGGAAGAATTCCGCCTGATTTTTGAGGATGAAAACATTCGAAAAATCGGTCAAAATATAAAATACGATATCCTCATGCTGAAACAGTATGGCCTGAAAGTGAAAGGCTCGCTGTACGACACCATGATTGCTCATTACCTCATTCAACCCGAATTAAGGCACAACCTCGATTATTTGTGTGAAACTTACCTCGGCTACAAAAAGGTTGAAACGGAAGAGTTGATCGGCAAAAAAGGAAAGAACCAGAAGACCATGCGCGATGTTCCGGTTGAGCAGCTGCGCGACTATGCCTGCGAGGATGCCGATCTGACGCTTCAGCTGAAGCTGGCTATTGATGCCGATTTGGATAAAACAGGGGTTCGGCCGGTTTTCGAGGAAATTGAAATGCCGCTGATTCCGGTGCTCGCCGATATGGAAGCGACCGGAGTAACACTGAATACCAAAGCGCTTGATGAGTATGCCGAAGTGCTTCGCGAACAGCTGATCGCGTTAGAGGCTGAAGTCAAGGAACTGGCCGGAGAAGATTTCAACCTGTCGTCGCCCAAGCAGTTGGGGCCAATTTTGTTTGAAAAACTGCAGATTGACTCGAAAGCTAAAAAGACAAAAACGAAGCAATATTCAACTGCCGAGGAAACACTGATTAAGCTGGTAGATAAGCATCCGATAGTAAGTAAGATTTTGGAATTTAGAGGGTTGAAAAAATTGCTTTCAACTTATGTTGAAGCCTTACCACAATTGGTGGACGCTAAAACCGGAAAAATTCACACAACTTACAACCAAACCATTGCTGCAACCGGACGTTTGAGCTCAACCAATCCGAACCTGCAGAATATCCCGATTCGTGATGAGAATGGCCGTGAAATTCGCCGGGCATTCACTGCTTCAGATGACAATCACCTGTTTCTTTCGGCCGACTACTCGCAAATTGAACTGCGCATTATGGCTGCCCTAAGTAAGGATGAACACATGATTGAAGCTTTCCGAAACAATCAGGACATTCACGCTATAACCGCGTCGAAAATCTATAAAGTGCCACTGGACGAGGTTACTTCAGATATGCGGCGAAAAGCGAAAACAGCCAACTTTGGCATCATCTACGGCATTTCAGCCTTCGGCTTATCCGAACGGTTGAACATCTCCCGCTCCGAAGCAAAGCAGTTGATCGACGGCTATTTCGAGAATTTCTCGCGGGTGAAAGAATACATGGACGAATGTATTGCTGTGGCTCGCGACAAAGGGTATGTGGAAACCATTCGCGGCCGTCGCCGGTATCTGAACGACATAAACTCGGCCAATGCGGTTGTGCGTGGTGTGGCCGAACGAAATGCCATCAACGCGCCCATTCAGGGCTCGGCAGCCGATGTCATAAAGTTAGCCATGATTAATATCTGGAGGGAACTGAGCAAGCACAAGCTGAAGGCGAAAATGCTGCTTCAGGTGCATGATGAATTGAACTTCGATGTGCCTAAAAATGAATTGGAACAGGTGCAGAAAATAGTGAAAGAACAAATGGAAGCAGCGGTGGAAATTGGTCTTCCGTTGTTGGTTGAAATGAACGCCGCCCAAAACTGGCTGGAAGCTCACTAATAATTTTGCGGTGCAGCGGTTTGTTGACGCTGATTTTTGCAGATATTGGATCTAATAATGGTTTTAGCTGGTGGTTCGTTGGCTTTTCGACGCGGTTTCCGACCGCGTAAACCGAGGTGTTTGGTTACGGATTGCGAACTGTTTTTCTATGTCAAAAATTTGCAACTACGGGAGTTAAAATCAGGTTCAATTGATGAGAACTTCTTTATTAACCAACTTTGCGATTTTAAGAATTAATTCTGTTTGATCGATAGGTTTGGCAATGTAATCGTCGGCCCCCAAATCCAGACACTTTTCCATTTCTCCGGTCATGGCGTTCGCTGTTTGTACAATAATTGGCATTTCAGGGGCGAGTTTTTTCAATTGTTGAATGGTTTCGTATCCATCCATTTTGGGCATATTTAGGTCCATCAGTACAATGTCAACCTCCTTTTTATCAAAAAAGAAATCCAGAACTTCAACACCGTTTTTTGCCGAAGAAACTTTGGCCTTGGCTTTTTCCAGGATGGTTTTCAACAGCAGGAGATTAAATTCTTGATCTTCTGCGACTAAGATATTGACATTTTCGATTGAGTTATTATACGGTTTGAGGTGGTGACTTTTTGTTGAACGGCAAATTTTCGTGTGGATCATATGGGATCTCGAAGTAGAACGTTGATCCTTCTCCTATCGTTGAATCGACCCAAATAGTTCCGTCTAAATGGTTGATGATGGTTTTGGAGATGTAAAGTCCCAGACCGGTACCCCGATAGTGCTTGGTATCGTTGCTATGTATTTTTCGAAAGCGCTCAAAAATAATTTCTGTCTTATCCTCCGGAATGCCGATGCCAGTATCTTCAACATAAAACAAAATGGTTTTTTGTTCGTGTTTTACCTGGTAGCCAAAGCGAACAGTTCCTTTATCTGTAAATTTTAACGCATTTGTAAGAAGGTTAATTAAGATCTGGCGAAGGCGCAGCGGATCGGTCAGGATGCATTCATTTTTTCTGTTGGTTTTGACATCATTGATCAGTTGAACCTGATCACTGGCATGAATTTTTCGAACTTCATTCATTGATAATTCCAATTCGTGAAACATCTCATGGAGGTTCGTTGTGGCGCGTTCAATCCGCACATGACCTGATTCAATTTTGGCGATATCGATAATATCTTCAATCAGATTGAGAAGTGATTCGCCATTGGTATTGATATGAGAGATGAATTCATCTCGCTCTTCCCGGCTTAAATTTGGGTCTTTTAAGATTTCTGAAAAACCGATAATCGCATTCATGGGAGTCCTGATTTCGTGCAACATATTGGCAAGAAATGCCGATTTTAGTTTGTCTGACTCTTCAGCTTTTGCCTTCTCCTTCTTTAATTCCTCCAGATAGGTCTGGCGTTCCGAAATATCGATAATCAGTCCTCGTTGTCCCGAATTCTTTTTGTCGTTAATTGGATTCATATAGAGCAGGGCGTGGAAGGTCGATCCATTTTTGCGGGAGGCAAGTATGTGGTGTTTGCTGGCTGGTTGGTTATCGCCATGTACGGTGTCTTGCTTGGCGATAATCTCTGCAAGACGAATACCGGAGTTTAAATCCTGGTCGTTCAATCCAAATTGATCTTTCAAGGCGTGGTTGGCGTAGGTTAATTGGTTTTCAGAGCTAACTTCAAAAACTCCTTGTGGCAGCCAATCCGTTAAATCGCGGTATTTCTTCTCGCTGATTGAAAGTTCAATCTGCGCTTTTCTCCGTTGCTCTTCATGCAGGTGCAATTCCTCAATCATTCTGTTGAACTCGTTTTTAAGGATGATAATTTCGCGTTGGTTGGTTTTTATTTTTAACCGAATTTTGTGACTGAAATCATCCTTGACCAATTGTTTAATGGCACTGGTTAACGCGTTTATCGGGCGGGTGAATTTTAGCGAGATAAGCCACCCGAGGGTGATGCTGATGAGTAATAAAAAGATTGAACTGACTATGTATGCGACTTCGATTTCGCGGATTAGATGTTCTTTTTTAGTTGCAATTTCCAGTTGAATCTGGCTAAGTAATTGTTCAATATTTTGGTTTCGTTCAAGTAACTGCAGGTTAAGTCCTGTTTTCGAACGCAGTCCAATCTCATTGTCAAGTGCAACCATTTTATTGAAAAGCCTGATGTAATTAGATAAAATTCGCAATATCGCCTCTTGAGTCGATGGCTTAATACTCCCATTTTTAACGACATTCAGCCGCATGGTTGAAGCCAGTGTGTTTAATTTATCAACATAAGCTGAGTCGTTTCGGATAATGTAGTCTTTCTCGTGGCGTCGCAAACTGAGTACGTCTCGTTGGTCAAGTTCTGTGAAATTTTCCAGCAAATGGACCTGATCACGCATTTGCCCTTCGGTTCCCCAGTCTTTGAATCCCCGACGGTAAATGGCAGTGACCATTTTATCAAAAATCACATTATTGGCGTACAGCTCGTCATTGATCTGCTGGAACACACCGAAGGCGGTAAGTTTGTTTTCCTTGCAGGCGACCGTTAAAATGTTAATCTCGTCGTGCAGACGTTTTTGGTGGACGTTTAGACTGTCAAGGTAGGCGCTTTTATTTGTTTGGAAGAAATGAGTACTTCTGGTGTCGTAGTTCAAAAAGTCGGACTGCAATAAAAGGGTGTGCTGCAGGTCGGCCCGGAAGGCGCTTATTCCGTGAACGGTACTAGTGATTTCCTCTTTTTTTTTGAAGTAATAAATATTCATAGGAATAAATGTTACCGTGGTAATCAAACAGAATCCCAAAAACAATCCGAGTAGTTGACTCTTAAGCGACATCTTGTAGATATTTAAAGCGTGCCGAAAAGAAGTGATTTGTTTATACAGCGGCGTTAAGTATCAATTAATTTATGATTAGAGTATGTAGGTGTTTGGTTCGGTTGCAGCAATTTCCGAACACTCGTGGGTTTTATACACTGATATTTTCCCGAAGTTTTCCGGAACTAGGTTTGAAACAGCGTGACCCAACAAAAAAGCAGAACCCAATATTGAGTTCTGCTTTTCGAAATTAAAACAAAAACCGGTGATTTACTTCACCCCTGATTTTCTTAAAATCCATTCCAAAGGGCAAAATTTTGTGATTGACGACTGGAGTAAATTTAAGCCTACAAAGGCGGTAAAAAACAACCAGTTGATGTTCACATAAATTGCCAGCAAGAGGCTGATCAGGACAAGTGTTCCAGCAACAGCACGGATAATTCTTTCAACCATAGTGTATTATTTTTGATGTTATTAGACTGATTTTTCTACGCCGACGATATAGGCATTTATGGGGCTCATTCCTTCAATGCCTTTGTTAAAATCGTCAACTCGTTTTAGCAATTCTTCTGCCTTGTCGGCAGCTAAGAAGCTGAAGGAAACCATATAGTCATACGGATTCTTCGACGATCCAAACCAATTAGAATAGTCTGATGTTCCGTCGGCATTTTTCATGAACCCTTCAACCTCCATTTCGCTGTAGGCATCAACTTTAATTGTCTTGAAGATCTGTTCAAGCTCGTCGCGATAGGCTTTTACGCATTGAATAATTACAAACTTCATCATAGCTCTTCGGTTTTATTTTCGTTAGTCGGATACTTTTTCTTTTCTGTCATGTAGTAGATGAGTGGTACGATAACCAGAGTCAGGAAGGTTGACGCGATACTTCCGCCCATGAGTGAAATGGCCAGTCCCTGAAAGATCGGGTCGAACAGAATAACTACGGCTCCGATGACCACTGTTCCGGCAGTCAGCAGGATTGGAGTGGTCCGCACAGCTCCGGCTTCAATCACTGCTTCCTTGAGCGGAATACCATCGGCCAGCCGAAGGTTGATAAAGTCGATGAGCAGGATCGCATTTCGGACCATAATTCCCGCCAGTGCAATTAATCCAATCATTGAGGTAGCCGTAAAGAAGGCGCCCATCATCCAGTGTCCGATGAGGATACCGACCAACGACAGCGGGATCGAGATCATCATGACAAAAGGTACTTTGAAGTTTTGGAACCAGCCGATAATCAAAAGGTAGATGACAATTAAAACCACGGCAAAAGCAGTTCCCAAATCGCGGAAAACTTCGTAAGTAATTTGCCATTCACCATCCCATTTCAAACTATAATTATCTTGCGAGAATGGTTGTTTGTTGTATTCTTCTGTGAGGGTATAACCTTCGGGTAATTTAATGTCTCCCAGTTTTTCCGACATGTTGAGGATGGCATACACCGGGCTTTCCAGTTTGCCTGCCACATCGGCGGTTACGTAAACTACTTGTCGCTGGTTTTTCCGGTAGATGCTCTTGTCCTGAAAGGTTTGATCAATTTCAACCACATCGCCCAGGGCAACTATTTGTCCGGTTTGGCTCATGATGTTAATCTTTTTCAGCTCATTCAATCCAGAGCGATCTTTTTCGTCCATGCGTAGTTTAATGCCAATTTGCTGGTATTCTTTTTCCTGGTAAAGTTGCGCTACTTCGCTACCGCCCAGCGCCATTTGCAAGCTTTGCGTAATTTGTTGGGTTGAAATGCCCATCAACGCGGCTTTTTCTTTCAGAACATTGAATTTATATTCTACCTGGTCATCTTCCATATGCCAATCAATGTCAACCACATCGGCTGTTTCAGCAAATACACCTTTCACTTGTTCGGCAATATCCATCTGGGTGTTGTAGTCGGGGCCATACACTTCGGCCACCAAGGTCGACAGAACCGGAGGGCCGGGAGGCACTTCAACTACTTTTACATTCGCATTGTAGTTGACTGCGATGGCTTGTAATCCGGGGCGCAATGCCTTTGCAATGTCATGACTTTGCAGTTTGCGGTCGCCCTTGTCTGTCAGGTTTACCTGAATATCGGCGACATTCGAACCCTGACGAAGGTCGTAATGGCGCACCAGTCCGTTAAAGTTCATTGGTGATGCTGTGCCAACATAGCTTTGATAGTTCAATACATTTTCCTGATTGGCAATGTAGGCTGCCAGCTCCTTTGTAACGGCTGCCGTTCGTTCAAGAGTTGTTCCTTCGGGCATGTCGACAATCACCTGAAATTCATTTTTATTATCGAACGGAAGCATTTTAACTGCGACCAGTTTGAAATAAACCAGTGTCATCGAGGCCACCAAAAGAACGGTTACACTTCCGATGAATGTCCAGCGTTTCCAGCTCGATTCGAGCATGGGACTGATGGTTTTAGAGTACATTTTGTAGATCATGGAATCTTCCATGCGGAACTCTTTCTCGCCACCACTTTTGTCGTGTTTCAGTAGTCGGTAGGCCAGGTAAGGAGTGATGGTTAAAGCGACCAGCAGCGAAAAAATCATTGCGATAGAAGCTCCGATTGGCATTGGGCTCATATAGGGGCCCATTAAGCCGCTCACGAAAACCATTGGCAACACCGCTGCAATTACGGTGAATGTGGCCAGAATAGTCGGGTTCCCAACCTCGTCGATCGATCGTAAGGCGGCTTGAATGAACGGCAGTTTCTTCATTTTGAAGTGACGGTGCATGTTTTCGGCTATAATAATGGAGTCGTCGACCACAATACCGGTAACAAACACCAGGGCAAACAGGGTAATCCGGTTCAGGGTGTAATCGAGAAAATAATAGCTAAACATGGTTAAGGCAAAGGTGACCGGAACCGACAGGAACACTACCAGCCCGCCACGCCACCCCATGGCCAACATCACGACAAAGGTAACCGATATGATTGCCCCGGCTAAGTGCATGAGCAATTCCGATACCTTGTGTGAAGCCGTTTCGCCATAGTTGCGGGTAACTGTAACTTGCACATCCTCAGGGATGAGATCTTTTTTTAGGAGGTCTAATTTCTTTAGAATTTCGTCGGATACACGCATGGCGTCGGCGCCACGACGTTTGGCAACAGAGATTGTCACGGCAGGATATTCGCCCGGAAAATCAGCTTTCGATTTGTCCACTTTAGCAAAGCCAAACTCGACATATTGAGCCGGTTCTTCAGGGCCATCAAGAATTTGAGCTACCTGTTTTAGGTATACCGGCGAACCGTTGTATACGCCAACAACCAAGTTTTCAACATCTTCAGTTGTCTTAAGAAAATCGCCGGTTTCAACCAGATATTCCACATCATTTTTATTGTAGGCTCCGGATTGAAACTGGCTGTTGGCCAGCTGGATCTGTTGTGCGATCATTAACGCATCGACATGTGCCGCTGCCATCTGTTCGTTATTCAGAACAACACGGATTTCGCGCGAGCGACCTCCAATTACTTTGGTTTCTGAAACATCAGTTACCTGTTCAATTTCGTTGTTCAGCTCCTGAGCCATCCGTTTTAGTTGGTAGTCGTCGTAGTTTTCGCTCCAGAGGGTGAGGCCAAGTACGGGTACATCGTCGATCGAGCGGGTTTTTACTAACGGAAGCGACGTTCCTTTAGGCATTTGATCCATGTGTTTCATGATCTCGTTGTACATTTTAACCAACGAGCGTTCCACATCTTCACCCACATAAAACTGAACAATCAGCATGGCCTGACCGGGCATCGATGTTGAATACACATATTCAACCCCCGGAATATTAGCGACTACTTTTTCAAGTGGTTGCATCACCCGCGATTCAATTTCCTTTGGGCTTGCACCCGGATAGCGGAAAAAGATATCGGCAATTGGTACATCAATCTGCGGTTCTTCCTCTCTCGGAGTCAGATACGAGCTATACATCCCAATTGCCAGAAAGGCAATCATCAGTAGGGGAGTCAGCTTCGAGTTTATGAATAGTTTGGCGATTCCGCCTGCAAATCCTGTTTTCATAATTCAGTACGCTTATAAGTTTTCAACCAGTGCTCCGTCGAACAATTTACCTTCGCTCGAAAGAATGTATTTCTCGCCATCATTTAATCCTGAAAGAATCTCGATGGAATCGCCATAGGTTTTACCCGTCCGAACCCACCGCAGCAGAGAGGTGCCGGCCTGGCTGATGGTATATAGACCAACCAGCTGGCCTCGGTGTACCAGAGCATCTTTTGGAACGAGTATCATTGGCTGTGTTCCTTTCTCGTATATGACAGTCGCATACATGCCGCTGTATAGTTGGTCTGCAAGAGCGGCATTCGCTGACAACAGAATTTTTGCTTCGAACTGGCTTCCTGTATTGGTTGCCGATGGATTAATTTCAGCGATCGTTCCTTCAACTTCGCTTCCCGGCAGGGCTGTAAGCTGAACTTTAACAGGATCGTTCAATTTCAAACGGGCGATATCTCCTTCGGGAATGCGGGCGTACACTTTCCATTGGCTCGGACTCTCAATACTAAGTAATGGCATTCCAGGGTTGGCCATGTCGCCTTCCTGTACAAATTTGCCGGTAATAACGCCGCTATAGGGTGCACTAATGCTTGTGTAGCGGAGAGATTCCTCCACTTCTTTGCCCATTTGATTAACGGCGTCCAGGCGGGCTTTAGCCATTTGGTAGCGGGTTCGCATATCTTCAACTTCTTTGTCCGAGGCGCTTTTGCTTTTGTAAAGTGCTTCAAAGCGGTTCAGGTCTTTTTCGGCGCTGTTGTAGGCTTCGGTGGCTTCAACCTTACTGGCTTCAACCTGTGCTTTCTTAGCCAGAACATCCTGGTTCCGAATCTGAATTAGCAAGGCGCCAGCCTGCACTTTTTGGCCGGGCTTCACATATACTTTCTGAATTTGGCCCATCATTCGGGTGCTCAGGTTGGCTTGTTTGTCGGCCTGTAGCTTCCCCGAAAAACTGAACTGAGTCGGGTGTTCGGTTTTCTGTGCCGTGGCAACAGTTGCTTTTATAACCGGATTTGTTTGTTGTTTATCGTCGTTTTTGCTGCCGCAAGAACTCAGTACAATCGAGGTTGCAGTGAGGGCAACCATCAGGAGTTTTGTTTTATTTAAGCGAGTTTTCATTTTTATCGAGGCTTTTTATTCGTTAATATCGTTTTCGAGTAATAGTTCCATTTCGAAAATGGCTTGCTGATAGTTGTAGATGGCCTGAATGAATTCCAGGTTTTTTTGCGAGGTCAATGCTTCCGACATCAGCAGATCGGTTGTTTTTTCCAGCCCTTGTTTAAAGCGGTCGGTACGAATACGGAACGACTCGGCGGCTTGCTCCTTGGCCAGTTGACCGGATTGTACTTGTTGGTATTTCAGCTCCAGGTTTCGTTTGGCCCGGTTTACCTGAATTTGACTTTGCGAGAGATAGTCTTCGTAGTTGTATTGTGCTTCTTGTAGTTGTGCTTTAGCATGTTGAGCACTTCCGAGGTTCTTATAACCACCGAAAAGGTTCCAACTCAAGCTCGCGCCAACCATGTAGTTGTTTGCTGAAGTGCCTAGTAATTTGCTGTCGTTCCATTCGTAACTACCGAAGGCATTTAAACGCGGCACGAACTTCATTTTTTCCGACTTCAATAGATTCTCAGCTCCCTGAATTTGTTTTTGAATGGCTTGCATATCGGATCGGTTTTCCAAAGTCTGGTTTGAAGCGTTGTAGGCCGCCTGGGCCGGTGAAAGTAACATTGAGTCGGTGGTCGCAATGGCGGTGTTTAGATCTAACCCCAGTAGATGTGCCAAAAATTCGTTCGCCGTTTGCAGGTTGTTTTTGGCGTCGTTGAGTTGATTTTGACGTTCGTCCACCCGCACCATCGCTTCCAGTAAGTCGGAATGTTTTACCATCCCCTGGGCTTCAAAATCGCGGGTTAGTTTCAGGGCGTCCTCCGCTACATCAACCGATTTCTGAAAAACAGCCACCGCATTGGTGGCCAGCTCCAGCATGTAATAGGCTTTCTTAACCTCGTAGCGGATGTTCTCTTTCACCCGTTGGGTTTGAAGGCTCATGGCTTCGTATTGGTTTTTCGCGGCTTTACGTGCGTAAATTCCATCGATGTTGAGGATCGGCTGTTGAATCTCAATTTTGGCGTTGAAATTGTCAATCCGTTCCGGATCATTCAGGCTTGCCGGATCAAAATCCGCTTGAGTAACAATTTCTTGTTTCAATTTGAAACCGAACGAAGAGAGCGGGTCGTTGGTGGTAACACCGGTTGTACTAACAGTTAGTCCCGGCAAAAACACCGAATTAGTCATTCGATAGTTTCCGCGGGCTGCCAGTTGACGCGCTTCGGCACTTTTGGTAGTAAGGTTGTTTTCTTCAGCGAGCTTTAAGGCTTCTTGTAAGCTCAACTGCATTGTTGGTTGGCTGGACGCAATAAATGGAATCGCCAAACTAACTAAAAACAAGCAGAGGTGATAATTTTTTCGCATATCTGATTTTTTGTTTTCAATTTCGATAAGGCAAAGATATCTAAATATACAGGAATCTAGATACGTATATGTGATCGTTTTTGTTGATCGGTAAATAGATTTTCTCTATTTAGAGTGTAAGTTACAATATTTGAGGTAATAACGAAGTGTTATCAGAAGGGGGATTGTGAACAAAAACTCAAATAAATTTAGGGCCAAGTAAAATATTAGTCGGCATATTGCTGGAACACGGTAGGGTAGGCTGCTTTAAATTTCGTGAACGACGATGCTTTTTTGATTGGTTTGAATGCTTTTTGCGGATTGGAGAACGATTGAGAGAAATACGACCAAAAGGCTTTCATTTTCATCAGCACTTGTCCTTCGTCCGGGAACGTACGTTGATATTCTTCCAGTATCAAGTCATGAAACTCGGTTTTCAACCGGGTTTGTTCGGTTTTTGAAGGTAGCGTGTTGTTTAGCTGGTTCAATAAAAATGGATTGGAAAGTAGTCCCCGGCCAATCATCCAGCTGTTTTGTTCGGGAAGCAGTTGTTTAATCGAATCCAAATCGTCAGGAGATTGGATATCTCCATTGTAGGTCAGAGGGCAATTCAACTCTTTCGAGAATTCGGCAAACAACTCCCGGTTGGCGGTTCCCTTATATAATTGATTGGCGGTTCGCGGATGAAAGATGAGTTGCTCAGTGGGGTAGCTTTTCAATAAATCAATCAGTTGAAATATGCTCCGCTCATCAGTCATGCCGGCGCGAAATTTCAGCGAGACCTTAAAATTGAAGTCAGAAAATAAAGCATCTAAAATTCGTTTCAACTCATCCGGTTTTTCAAGCAAAGCGGAGCCGCGCCCCCGGTTCGTAGCCATTGGGTATGGGCAACCCAAATTCAGGTTTAGCTGTTCGTATCCAAAATCGCGAATAATTGTGGCCAGCATCGTGAGTTCAGCTACATTGGAACACAAAATTTGCGGAACAACCGGGATTCCTTGGTTATTTTGCGGAAGTACCTCGCGGTATTGACTATTCCGAATCTTGTTGCCCGGCCCGAGGCTCAGGTAGGGTATAAAATAGGCATCAAAACCACCAAAAACACTGTGGTAGCTTTTGCGGTAAGCAAAGTCGGTGAATCCTTGGAGGGGAGCTAAAAAGAACTGTTCGGGTGATGCCATTTCGTTTTCATAATTTATTTGCCGACAAAGGTAGTTACTTATCTGTTTTGAGTAAGGAAATCACTATTTTTGCAGAGAATTTTATACTGCGCGAGGAATAATGGTCATAAAAGCAATCCCGGAAGATAGTTTGAAAGTTCAACTTTCAGCCCCAGCAGTTATTTCGAACACAACCCGAGATAAGGGAAAGACTATTGTTCGGCAGTCAGCCGCGATTGCCCCAGCGACCAAAAAGTACCAACTCCCCGAAAAAAACTTGCAGCTATTGGAACCGGTTCAGCCGGTCAATTCAATACAAGTGAGTTTGCGAACGACAACAACAGCACAAGGTCTTATTTTGCCAGAGCGAAAACTGGAAACCCGCCAGACCGATTGGACATTGGGAATCTTGATTATTGTTCTTGCACTATTCGCTACGGTACGGCTTTTCTTTGGAAAATATCTGGTGCAATTGTTTCATTCAGCTGTTAATTACACAACTGCTTCAAGGTTGTTTCGGGAGCGCTCTGTTAGTTTAACACATGCTTCTTTCCGTTTGGATGTGATATTCGTCCTCACATTTAGTCTTTTTTTATTTCAGGGATTTGGAACAGGAATCGATTTTAAGGTTGACAGCAGTTTCCTGAAGTATTTAATGGTGTTTGGGGGGACAGTTCTGTTTATTCTTGGAAAACAATTCATTTATTCGGTGCAAGGAAGGCTCAATGAGTCTAATATTGAGACCCGGGAAATTCTCTTTAATATGAATCTCTATAACCGGATCTTAGGACTTGGTTTGATCCCGGTGACGCTTATTTTGGCTTTTTCAAGAATTAGAGATCCACAAATTGTGGTCGCTCTGGGGCTTGGAATGGTGCTTGTTTGTTATGTTTTGCTGGTATTTCGAGGGTTAAAAATTTTAGTCCGGAAAGATATTCCTTTATTTTATTTGATTTTATACCTTTGTACCCTTGAAATTTTACCATTGTTCTATATCTACAAATTGGTGTTGATGTAAGTTG
>NZ_JBFHIT010000045.1:0-39646 GCF_041596335.1 Mangrovibacterium sp.
CGCATCTTTTTCAACTTTGCGGGCTACAAATGTAAAGGCGAGCTGGTAAGCGCAAACCAATGCCAGCAGAATGGCAAAAGTTCTGATTAATCCTTTGTTTTGCATGAGTTATAAAATTTAAATCTATTGTTTGTTTTGAATCGTATTGCTATTGAATTCGGGCAGACGGAATCCTTCCGGGAAGGAGCTTGGCTTATAAGCCTGGAAGCCCACGAAAAATTAAGCTGAGGCAGAGCTGTCGTCGGGTGTGGTTTGGTGACAACAGTTGAATTTCATGAAATGAGCAGAAAGCAGAAAAGGGTTTTGCCGGTTAAAGCTGTCGGCCTTTAGAAGGTGGAAAGCCCTGTGGTTATGCCATTCAGCCATTAGTTGGTTGCGGGTTCCGGCAAATACCAGTCCGGAGAAAAGCTTGTCGGCTCCGTTAATTAGTTTAAAAGTGCTTGCGGGAGTTACACAGAATCCATTGGTGCTCATCATGATCTGTGATGATTGAGACCGTTGGTTCATTTGCTCAGCCAATGTTTCCGAGCCTTGGTGATAAGCGTCAAATAATACAGCCGAAAGCACCATGATTGCGAAAAGCAACAGGCGGAAAATTAGTTTTCGGGTGATGTATTTTTTTACGGTCATCAATGTTGTTTCAAATGGTAAACGCTGAATAAAACAGCCTTTTAGATATTTTTAACAGTCGGCAAATATATTCATTTTTGGATAAAGACCACCTGACGCCAGTCTATTTTATAACAGATTTTACGGGCGTTATTTATGGTTTGGCTTTGTTTGAAACGAAATGATTTTATTTCCATAGTCAATCCGACAGCCATAATTGGCTAAAACATCACTGCCAAGCAGCCCGGCCACGCGTTTGTCGTGGTATTTTTGGTAAATTTCGTTTACATGTTTCAGGTCGATAAGAGCCACTTTTAGATTTTTAATTTTCAGGTTTCCAAAATGTAGTTTCGAAATGTTCCCAACTTTAGTGTCTACCATTCCTTCACTAATTCCGGCGCTCTGGTATTGCTGTTTGCCGGTTTCAACAACTTCGGTATAGTAGTCGGTTTGGTTTCGGTCGAATACCGTTTTTGAGGCGCCGGTGTCGACAATCCACCAGGCTTCTTGTCCGTCAGAAAGACGACTTTTCAGCATCAGGTGGTAGTTGTGTTCTTCCAATTCTACCAGTTCTATTGACAATTCAATCGATTTGCGAAACATGTGTTTTGAAATTTTGAATGTGTGGGCATCCGGTGCAGGTAAAGATAATCGAATTCGTTAGTCGTTCATCTTTGTTTCACTCTGCTATTCCCCGGGGAACAAGGACGAATTTTAAGGTGAGAATATCATTTCAGGGCGAAAAAAAAGCCACCGCGCAGGCAGTGGCTTTTTCTCTATTGCATAATATGGTTTAAACTTACAATAATGCGTTTACGGCTTTTACACCTTCGGCACTTTCTGCCAGGTTTGCTTTTTCTGAATCTGATAATGAGATTTCAACAATTTTTTCAATCCCGTTTTTACCCAGAATACATGGTACGCCAAGTGAAATATCATTCAGTCCGTACTCACCTTCCAACAGGGCTGAGCAGGGGAACATTTTCTTTGAATCCAATGCAATGGCACGAACCAACTCAGAGACAGCAGCACCGGGAGCATACCAGGCACTTGTTCCGAGTAATTTGGTCAGGGTGGCGCCACCAACTTTAGTTGCTTCAACCACTTCAGCCATTTTTTCTTTTGTCAGGAATTCAGAAACAGGAACGCTGTTGCGAACTGCTTTTTCGATCAATGGCACCATTCCGGTATCAGAGTGTCCGCCAATTACCATGGCTTCAACATCCGACTGAGGACATTCCAGCGCTTCTGCTAAACGGAACTTGAAACGGGCGCTATCCAGTGCACCACCCATACCAATAATCCGGTTTTTAGGCAAGCCGGTTGCTTTGTGTGCCAGATAAGCCATTGTGTCCATTGGGTTACTAACCACAATCAGGATCACATTGGGCGAGTATTTGATCAGGTTTTCAGAAACTGTTTTTACGATGCCGGCATTAATGCCGATCAATTCTTCGCGAGTCATTCCCGGTTTACGGGGAATACCGCTGGTGATTACGGCAACATCACTATTCGCTGTTTTTGAATAATCACCTGTTGTTCCGGTAATTGTAGAGTCGAATCCGTTTAATGAGGCGGTTTGCATAAGGTCCATTGCTTTACCTTCGGCAAATCCTTCTTTAATATCGACAATTACGATTTCATCAGCAAAATCTTTAATGGCGATATATTCAGCACAACTTGCTCCTACAGCACCTGCACCAACTACTGTAACTTTCATAACTTATCTGTTTTTGAATTTTTATAGTTTTTTACGAACCAACAAAGATAAAATCTATTTTGGATTGGCCATTGTTTTTTAAGTCTTTTAGATGCTTGAATTTGTATTACGAGGGGTGTTTTGTTTCGGATGTTTCGCGTATCCTGATCTTTGGGTTTAGCTGCTGATTTCACCTGTCTCAGGCTGGCGAAGGAGTATTTTGTCTCCTTCATTCAATCCATTCAGAATAACCACATTTTCCTCGTCTTCGGCTCCCAGTACCACTGGTTGTTCCATGATTTTACCACTCCGTTTCAAGTAAACTACTCGCTCGGTTCCTTTACTGAAAACCGATTTCAAAGGGGCGAGCAACTGGTTGTTGCAATTGGCGAAAATAATGTCGTTGTTGCAGGCCATTCCCGGTTTCAGGTCGTTGTCCACCCGGTCGAAGCGGATAAGTACGAGGAAGACTTTCATGTCGAAACTGCTTTTTTCTTCGCCCATGTTTGCAATTTTAATCACCTTTCCGGTGAACACCTTGTTGGGCAGCGCGTCGACAACAATCCGGGCCGAGTCGCCAAGGTTTATTTTAGTAATTTCGATTTCTTTAATATAGGTTTCTACAATGGCCGATGACATGTCGGGGAGGGTGGCGAGTTGTGGTCTCCAGGAATATACCTGACTGTCTTTGGTGAGTTTTTTTCCGGTAAAATCTTCCCCGATCATTACAATGCCGTCTCCCGGAGAGTTTATCCGCAACGCAGCCATTGCCTTCTGGAACTTGCCGATGTCGTCGTTTAGACGGTTTGAGTTTGATTCGTATCTCGAGATTCTGACTTTCTGCCGGTTTTCTTCCAACTGGTAATCGCGTTTGGCTTTATCGAGCAGGATTTGTGCTTTTTGGTAGGCCATCTTGGCTTTTCGCTGCTCGGCTCCCGATTCAAATTTCGACATGTCGAGGTCGATTTGCTTATATTGTAACTCGAGAAAGGCGTTGTAAATATCTTCCCGTTTAGCCGTTAAGGTCACTGTGCTGTCGATAACCGCATTTATCAGGTCCGAATCAGTTTTTTCCTTTTCAGTTTTCCGTTCGCGCATGTTATTCATTAGTTCACTGGGGTCGAGTTGGGCAATGAAATCACCTTTTTTTACTTGCTTGCCAGCTGCAATCAGCTCGGTTATTTTGTATCTCCAAACCCGCAGCTGGTAATCCTGCAGTACATCTGCCAATTCAATAGGGATCGATTTTTCACCGTGAACTTCACCACGGCCGGAAATTGAAGCGACCAGATTACCTCGCGAAATTGTGCAGGTATCGCTGGTTTCGGTGCTGTTAAAAACAACGACAAGCCCAACCAAAACCAAAACAGATAGTGCTGCCAATCCTCCAATAATTTGTAATCGCTTATTTTGTTTCATTGGGCTTATTTTTTGAGGATTTCGTCATATTCGGCTGTTAGTGTTTCGTTTTTTACAAAATCGAAAAGGGTTTTCATCCGCAGGGTATAGTAGTAGTTCCAATATTTGCGGATTGCAGAGATGTGAGAGCGACGGGCGGTTTCCAGGTCTGCCCGTGCAATATTCAGTTTCACCACATCAACTTTTCCAATCAGGAAGCGTTGCAAAGCCACTTCGTACCCCTTGTTGGCGACCGTGTCGGCCAGCCCCGCAGTTTTCACCTGTTCGGCTTGAAGATTGAACTCCAAAACATCCTGAAACAATTCCTGTTCAAAATCAATTCGGTCTTGTTCGACAGTTGCCCGCAGTACTTCGCGCGTATATTGAGCCATCTGGTAGCGGCCTTTGTTGCTGCCCCAATCAACAATCGGGATGCTCAGCCCGACTTGTACGATCTGCCGATCTCCCGGATTATTGTAGACTGTAGCAAATTTGTCCGACGATTGATCTAAGCCGTATTCAGCATATATTCGGGTGTTGAAGCCGCTTTCAGCTTTTGCCTGAGCAACCGCTTCGTCCTGCTCGAGTAACTGTTGCTGATGGTAGAGGGTGATGTGATTGTTTTGCATTGCCTGTTCGATAGCGGTGGCTGCATCAATCTGAATGTCGGGAACCTCGTATGGCACGATGCAGCTAATTTTCGTGGCTTTGTCCAGACCAAGGAAAGAGTTCAGATCGGCTTGCGCACGCTGAATTTCCGAGTTCGACTCGTTTAGAGATTGTTTTGCCCTCAATAATTCCAGTTCCAGAGTTAACAGGTCATCCTGGGTAACGGTGCCAACCTGAAAGCGTCCCTTTCCCAAGCGGTAAAGCGTGTCGTTGCTGGCTAGTTTGTTTTGAGCAATTTTCAATTGTATCTGAGCATCAACAAGGTTGAAGAACTTGGTGGCCGCGGTAATCGAAAGCGATTCGAGCGATTCAATTAATTCCTTTTTCGCTTTTTCAAATTTCACTGGTTCAATTTTAGCTTCCCACTTTAGTGCATTGTACCCGGTTAAATATTGCTCGTAGCCAATGCTGATGGGCGTTGACTGGAAGCTTGTAGTTTCTGTACTCCCCATGTTTTTTACACGTCCCAAGTCTGTACTCACGAAGAAATTACCACCGGTAAGAGCAACATTCTGGTTGATTTCAAGGCTTACATCAGAGCTAAGGTATTTGCTTTGTACATATTCGTATTGGTTGGCGTCGAAGTCGTACTCGAGGTCACGACTTCGGTAAAAACTGACAGGTGTTGCCGACAGACTCAACGATGGCAGCCGGTCGGCTTTGTAGTAACGGTATTCCCAATAGCTTGCCCGGTACATGTTTTTAATGCGGAAAGCGTCGATGGAATTCAGCGAGGCCATCTCAATGACGTCTTCCAAACTCAGTTCCATAGGCTGGGGTTGAGCATAAGTCGGAAAGGCCATGAATACGATGAAGGATATGATTGCGATTCGTCTCATTGTTTTGGTTTTTGAAAATGGTTGAGGGTGTTCGTTTCTTATTGTCGCAATGATTCTATCGGATCTTTTTCGGCCGCCTGTTTGGCCGGCAAATATCCGAACGATATGCCGACAATTGCCGAAACGCCAAAAGCGACAAAGATGCTGAAGAATGAAATGATGGTTTTGATATCGAAGATGGCTGTAATGGTTTTTGTGAGCGCGATGCCGAAAAGGATTCCGATAATGCCACCTGAAACGCTGATGAGTGTTGACTCGGCCAAAAACTGCGCGATGATATCTTTTTTTGAAGCACCGATTGAAAGTCGCAGCCCGATTTCGCGGATACGTTCCAATACCGATGCCAGCATAATATTCATGATACCTATGCCACCAACGATGAGCGAAATTCCGGCAATAGCTCCCAGTACGACGTTGAAAATGTTTTTGGTGCGTTGCTGCTGTTTGAGCAACAATTCGGGGATTGTCACTTCAAAATCGTACAGGTCGGAGTGACGGCGCAGCAGCATTTTTTTGATGATATTGGCGGTGGCACTTAGCTGTTCAGTTTCTTTTACCTGGACAATTATTTTACTGAGCTGGTTGATGTTCGGGTCGCTGTCAATTTCGTCCTCACTTTGTTCCATTCCGCCAATAATGACAATTCCGTTTCCGCCCTTGTTGGAATTTACTTTCTCAACCTCGTCGGCGCGTATGAGCGAGCGGTCTTTAAAACGAAGAAGCAATGTTTGGATGGGAACGAAAATTTTATTGTCGGAACTGCTGATTCCCATTTCGTCGGAAGCAGAGGCGGTAAAGTCGCGGCGTTCGGCAACACCAATAATTTGTAGCCAGATTTTTCCGCACTTGATGTATTTCCCGATCGGGTTGTCTTGTTTGAAAAACACTTCGCGAACATTGTCGCCGATAATACAAACCGGCTGGCCGGCCTGGTCCTGGAATTGGTTGAAGAGCTGCCCGCTTTGCAGATTGATGTTGAAAAGCTCGAAGTAGGTTTGATTGGTGCCTTCCAATACGATGGGTTTACTTTTACCATCGACCATCGCCGAGTAGTTGAACGATACGACCGGGCACACCTTGTCAACCGATGGAATGATAGCCCGGATCGCATCAACATCGAGCAGCGAAAGTCCTTTCGAGAATTTTTTCGTCGAGGTTTTGTCTTCCGAGTTGCCGCTGTTGTTGTCGCTTACCGTTAATTCGGATGGTGTAACGACAATGTTGTTGACACCAACCATTTTTATTTGCTCCAGAATTTCCTGCTCGGCTCCGTTTCCGATGGCCATCATGCTGATAACCGCCGCTACCCCGAAAATAATGCCCAATGCGGTCAGTAACGATTTCACCTTGTTGGTAATAATCGACTCGATGGCAATGCCAATGTCGTGCAGGTATTTGTTGATAATCATAGTCGCTGAGTTTTAGTTTGGTTACTGAATAATTCTGACTCTTCCGGGCATCCCTGCAGGGATTCCTGTTAGTTTCTCCGTTTTCTTCTTTTCAGCTTCCACTTGTGCTTCCTCTGCTTTCTTTTTGAGCTCTTCTTTTTCCTGTTTCATTTCCTGGTAAATCTCCAACCCTTGCAATGGTAGGTCGTTGCCATGTTCAGGCTCATTCAGACATACAATATCGCCTTCCTCTAAACCTTTGGCAACGATCACATAATTTTCGTTCGATTCGCCCAGCTTGACGATTTGACGGACAAGGTTTCCATTGTCCAGGTAGACAAATTGAAGGCTGTCGTTTTCGAAAACTACATCGAGCGGAATATTCAAGGTGTCTCTATATAAATTGGTGTACACCACATTGCTGGTGGTCATGGCAGGTTTTAAGTCTTTGTCAACGCCAAAAACTTTAATTTTCACTTCGAACACTTTGGCATCGCTGTTGGGCATGGTTTGACCAATGTTGGCGATGCTTGTAACCTCACCACTCATATTTTTGTCGGGGAACGCGTCAATCCCAATTTCAACTTTTTGCCCTTCTTTTACTTTCGAAATGTCAATCTCGTTGATATAGGTTCGCGATATGAGGTTTGTCATGTCGGGGATTGTGGCAACCGAGCCGTTGGCACTAACTTCCGAGCCAACTTTGGTGATTCCCCAGGGGTTTTTAATGTAGGTGACGATGCCCGACTTTGGCGATGTGATGGTGAGCGAATTGAATAACTCTTCCAAGCCTTCGAAGCGTTCCTTTAATTGTCGGAAGTTGATAAATTGTCGGTTGACCTTGTTTTCTTCCTGTTGCTTTTTCAGTTCGTAGGCTTTTTTCTCCTGTTCAAACTTGCGCTCGGCTTTATTGCTATCCATTTGCGCTTTTTTCTGAATGGAGGGCGATTCGTAAATTGATTCTTTGACAATGATATCTTTCTCCTCCATGTCGAGTTTGGCGTTGGTGATGGCATCGCGCTGGTTCGATAGGTTCAGGTTCGAGTCTATTTTGGCATCCTGATACTCGGAGTAGGCTTTGTCCATTTCGTCCTGAACGGATTTAACTTGTGTTTGAACGGCTTCCGGATCAAGCCGGGCAACGAAGTCGCCGGAGTCAACATAGGTTCCTTCTTCCACCAGCTCGGTGATTTTTAAACTCCAGATTCGCAGACTTCGGTCTGATAGTTTTGGCGGACCCGGAATGTTTTCTTTGTTTGCCGATTCTATTTGGCCGGACGAATATATTTTCACCAGAAAATCGCCGCGTTGCACTTTTGTTGTGAGAATGGTATCGCTGTTTTTGTTGGATCGAAGGGTAAAGATCAGTATCAATAGAACGAGGGGAATTAGTAAAAGGAGATAGTGTTTTTTGTTTTTCATAATGGGTTCGTCGTGATTTATTTAGGTTTTAGTGTATCAGGCTGTTAAAGTTATGCAATCAAAAACTTTATATGGCTATATCTTTATGTTGTTTGACTGAGCTTAACATTTTTTGTGATTTAAATTTTAAATCAGCTAAGTGTTTGGGCGAGATGAATCGGGCGAGTTGTTTAAATAAAAGGTGAAGGAAATAAACTCATGGGAAATTCATTCCGTTTTCTGGAATGATTAAACATTTGTGCGTTTTGCTAAACAAACCAATGCGTTTGTCCGTTTTCTTTAAAAAGTAAAACAATGAAACATTCAATTCTACTATTCCTTTTCTTGTCTCTTGGTTTTATACTTGAGGCGCAAGAAAAAATAGATGTTCAACTCGAAGAGAAAACAATGTCGAAGGGACAGCAAATGGCTGTTGTGGTTGTAATCCCTGAATCGACGACTAAAGATGTCGATCCAATCTGGAAACGGTATATCAATAACAGAAGTTTAAGTGAACGTTTTGGAAACCTGTCCACCTCGGTTGGTAATATTTTCAAAAACGACGAAGCCAAAGTTGGTCGGGATAAATTAAAGGTCGAGAAAAAAGGAGACGAATGGTACGTCAGGGCAATCGATGTGTATAGTATCTCAGATCACAAGCTTGATGTTTATGCCCGTGTGTCCGATTCGCCCGATGGATGCCGGTTTGCGGCATTCTTTGAGTACACCGATTCTGTTTTTATCAACCAATCAAACGCCGGGGAAGAACGTCTTTTGAATATGAAGAGTTTCATCCGTAGTTTTGCTGTGGAAGTGTACCAGAGTGTCGTCGACGATCAAATAAAAGAAGCCGAAAAAGTTTTGTCGGGTGAAGAAAAAAGCCTGAGGAAAATTGAATCAAATAGCCGGAGGGAAAACAGGGCAATTTCTGGCTACCAGGTCGATATTCAAGAGTACGAGGCTGAAATTCGAGGGATTGAAAATGAAATAGGGCAGACCGATGCGAGAATTGCGATAGAAAAGGGCGAATTTGCGTTAATGTCGAAAAAAACGCCAGCGTATGATGCGATGAAAGTTCAACTCAAAGAATTATCGAAGGCAAAATCAAAAAAGTACAAACAAATAAAATCGTATAGAAAAAAGATAGCGGGCAAAGAAGGAGACATAAAATCTTCGAATACTAAGATTAGTCAGAACCTTGTTCGGGAGATGACTCAGCAAAAAATGATTCAGGAAAAGGAAAAAATTGTGGCTGATTTGGAGGCCAAAAAACAGAATATTCGATAAAAAATAAGGGCATCAAAAGAAAAAGGATCCGATCAATTAACCCTGATCGGATCCTTTTTAATTATCCAATAAGACTTTTGATGTCCTGAATGATGCTTTGAGCCAGTTGGTCGGCTTCGGCCATGGTGGGCGCTTCAGCATAAATGCGAATGATAGGTTCGGTATTTGACTTGCGAAGATGAACCCATTTGTTGGCAAAATCAATTTTCACACCATCAATATCGGTCACTTCTTCGTGCTGGTATTTTTCATACATTTTCACCAAAACGGCATCGACATCAATCTCGGGAGTCAATTCAATTTTATTTTTCGAGATGAAGAAGTCGGGATAGGTTTCGCGTAGTTCAGAACATTTCAATCCCGATTTGGCCAGTTGAGTCAGGAACAGCGCGATTCCAACCAGCGCGTCGCGCCCGTAATGGCTGGCCGGGTATATAATTCCTCCGTTTCCTTCGCCTCCGATAATGGCATTGGTTTCCCTCATTTTGTTGACCACATTCACTTCGCCAACAGCCGATGCAGCATAACTGCAACCGTACTTTTCGGTAACCACGCGCAGTGCCCGCGACGATGACATGTTGGAAACTGTATTTCCGGGTGTTTGTGCCAATACATAGTCGGCAATGGCGACCAGTGTGTATTCTTCGTTAAACATGCTTCCGTCCTCGCTGATAATTGAAAGGCGATCGACGTCGGGGTCGACAACAAAACACACATCCACATTTTTTTCCTGAACGATTCGGCAGGTTTCAACCAGATTTTCCGGAAGCGGTTCCGGTACGTGCGCAAACTCACCGGTAGGCTCTTCGTTTATCGGAACAATGTTTTTCACCCCCAATGCTTCAAGCAAAGCTGGAATGGCAATTCCCCCAACCGAGTTTACAGCATCGAAAGCCACGGAAAAATTCGCGGCTTGAACGGCAGCGGCATCAACCAGCTCCAGGTTTAGCACCTGACGCACATGCTCAGCAGTATAATCTTTTTCGCTCATGCTCCCCAAATCATCAACATCGGCAAACTCGAAGCTTTCCTCTTCGGCGTATTTTAAGATAGCAGCACCATCTTCAGCCGAAATAAATTCACCTTTCGCGTTCAGCAGTTTTAGAGCATTCCATTGTTTCGGGTTGTGGCTTGCTGTCAGGATGATTCCTCCGTCGGCCTGCTCGCCTGTTACGGCAATTTCGGTTGTTGGTGTGGTGGCCAGTCCCAAATTAACAACGTCGATCCCCATTCCCGAGAGGGTAGCGCAAACCAACGCGTTAACCATTTCTCCGCTAATGCGGGCGTCGCGGCCAACAACAACTTTTTGTTTCGCTGTTGAGGAAGCGCTTTTCAGCCACTTGGCATATGCGGCAGTAAATTTCACTACGTCGAGGGGAGAAAGCCCTTCGCTGGGTTTTCCACCAATTGTTCCGCGAATACCGGATATCGATTTTATTAAGGTCATTTTTTTTGAATGTTTTTTCGTGATTACATGAAATGCAAATAGCTTTCAACCAGCTTTATAAATTCCTGGTTTTCGCCATAAGTTTTGAAATTATTGATGAGCTCTTTGTCGTTGAATGAGCGCAAACGCTCAAGTGTGTGATCGATGATCTCTTGCGGGAAAACCTGATCGGCCTCAAAGAATTCTCTCTTCTTTTCCAGTTCATCCGCAGCATCCTCGCACGACTGAGGAAGGCTTGCGAAATCATGCGTTGTAGCTGGGTCGAAAAGATTTTCCTCTGTTTGGAGCGAATCAGCGGCTTTGACCGAATCGGTGTTTAGCAGTCCGGTAAGTACCGCCATGATTAGCGCTGCAGTTAAAAGGTAAGGGTTTGCTGATCCGTCGGGGCCACGATATTCCAGTGTTTGGCGAAAGCTGTGGTCCTCTGCTTTTTCACTTTGCCGATTGGCATGAGCCGACAACGATTCCATCCGATTCCATCCGAGCGGGACACGAATAAGGCACGAACGGTTTTGGATGCCCCAGCAAACGAAATTTGGTGTTTGCTGACTGCTCATCAGTCGCAGGTACGAAACCGGTGTCGAATTGGCGAAGGCACATAAGGCTGGTGCCAGTGCCAATATGCCGCTAATCATCTTTAAGCTGGTTGTGGTCAGCTTGTTTTGATCCATCAGGATGTTTTTTCCGGCGTGCTCCACAATGAAATGCATGTGTAGTCCGCTACCTGGTTGGTTAAGCGCAATTTTTGGAATGAAGGTCACATTCACCTGGTATTTCAAGCCCAGCATGCGTAAGATCCATTTCGCGACAGCGAGTTGGTCGGCAGCATCTTCCGGATCGCCAACCGAAAACTCAATTTCGTGCTGCTCGTAAAGCTTTTTATTATAGATAAAGTTACCCGTTTCAGCATGCCCGAATCGTACTTTTCCTCCGCAACGGGCAATTAGTTTTAGTGCTTCAATCCGCAGCTTTTCGTGAGCGGAATATGGTTCGGCGCTGTGATAGCCATTTTTCGAAACCAATGTTTTTTCATCGATATCGCTAATCACATAGTATTCCAGCTCGGCCATTACTTTGATGACCATTCCGGTTGATTTTTTGAATTGGTCGCGTGCCTTTTGTAAGATGTACACCGGTGAACTTTCCAGTGGTTTGCCATCCGGGGCATAAAAAGAACACAAAATATCGATGGATGGAATCTCGGAGAAGGGATTAATGAAGGCCGTTTTATAGCGGGGAACCAGATAGAGGTCGCTGTGATTAGGTGGCAAAAACGAGAAGATGCTGTTGCCATCAACCCGTTCGCCGGATGTTAAAATAATATCCAGCTCCTGGGTGCTGGTAACCATGAAGTTGATGGTTTTCAGCTTTCCGTCTTCAGCTGTGTAGCGAAAATTAACCATTTCAATCTGTCGTTCTTCAACATATCGGATCAAATCATCTTTCGTAAATTCAGCTGCTGGCTTTTGCAGGTATTGAACCAGTGGGTTTGGGTTTGTTAGCATGGCCTTTGAAATAAAATTAGCGAATCAAAAATAAACAGACTTTCGGAATTAATACCCCAAAGCCGGGAAAAAGAAAAGCCCTCTGAAAAACAGAAGGCTTAACGTATTTATTGCTTAGGTGTTGCTTATTTTAATTTGGCAATTTGTTCTTCCAAAACTTTAATTTTCGCTTCGGCATCGGCTTGTTTGGCCCGCTCTTTTGCCACAACAGCTTCAGGAGCGCCACTCACAAAGCGTTCGTTACTTAGTTTGCCGGCAACCGATTTAAGGAATCCTTTGGTGTATTTTAGTTCCTCTTCCAGTTTTTTCAGTTCTTCTTCCACATCAACCAAATCGCCAAGCGGAATAAAGAAAGTACTTGATTTGACATGGAATGAACCGGCGCCACTCAGCTCGGCATCAACCGTTGTAAATGCTGAGAGGTTGCCCAGCTTAGTTACAACAGCATCGAGATTCGGGGAGTAGCCTTTGTCGCCCGGAAGCACGGCAAGCTCCAGCGCATCTTTATTCGGAATGTTGTTTTTTGTGCGGATGTTCCGAATGCCGGAAACAGCCTCCTGCGCGTCTTCAAACTGTTGCAGGAAGTTTAGGTCGTAACCGGTTGATTTCGGCCAGCTGCTCACCATGATACTTTCGCCAACGGTGCGCTCTTTCAGTAATTGCCAGATTTCTTCGCTCACAAATGGCATGAATGGATGAATAAAACGCAATACTTCGTCGAAGATGTCCAACAATTCGGCATAGGTTTTTCCATCGATCGGTTGCTGGTAGGCCGGTTTTACAATCTCGAGCAACCAGCCGGAGAACTCATCGCGGACGCCCGTGTACGCGTTCATCAATGCATCAGAAATGCGGAACTTGTCGAAATGATCGTCTGTTTGCTCGATAATTCGGCTGAACTTCTGGCGGAACCAATCAATCGCTAGTTTCGAATGCTCGGGTTGAGGAATTGATTGGTCGACTTCCCACCCTTTAACCAAGCGGAACGAGTTCCATAGTTTTGTAACGAATCCGGCTCCCTGTTGCGGAAGGCTTTCGTCGAACAGCAAATCGCCACCAGCCGGTGAGCAAAGCATCATGCCCACGCGAACACCATCGGCACCATAAGTGGCAATCAGGTCGAGCGGATCAGGTGAATTCCCCAGCTGTTTCGACATTTTTCGGCCTAGCTTGTCGCGCACAATACCGGTGAAGTACACATTTTTGAAGCAGGGCTCCTGGCGGTACTCATAACCTGAAACAATCATACGGGCTACCCAGAAGAAAATGATATCCGGTCCGGTAACCAAGTCGTTGGTTGGGTAGTAATATTGAATTTCGTTGTTTTCGGGATTGTTGATGCCATCGAAAACAGAGATTGGCCAAAGCCAGCTCGAAAACCAGGTATCCAGACAGTCTTCATCCTGACGCAGATCCTCCGGTTTTAATTCGGGTTGTTTTTGCTGGGCCAGTTCCAATGCTTTCTCTGCTGTTTCGGCTACTACATAGCTTCCATCGGGAAGGTAGTAAGCCGGAATTTGGTGTCCCCACCACAGCTGTCGCGAGATGTTCCAGTCGCGGATGTTTTCCATCCAGTGGCGGTAGGTGTTTTTGAATTTCTCGGGAACAAATTTGATGATGTCGTCCATCACAGCATCCAGTGCCGGTTTCGCCAAATCTTCCATTTTCAGGAACCATTGGGTCGAGAGTTTTGGCTCAATCGGGACACCGGTACGTTCCGAACAACCTACTTTGTTGGTGTAGGTTTCGGTTTTTTCCATTAGATCGTTATCGGTCAATTCTTGCTCAATCTCCTTACGCACATCGAAACGGTCTTTTCCGTTGTAATGAAGTCCGTGGATATTCAGCGTACCGTTATCGTTGAAAATATCAATCGTCTCGAGTTGGTATTTTTCCCCCACCATAGAGTCATTTACATCATGTGCCGGAGTAACTTTCAAGCAGCCGGTACCGAATTCCATGTCAACATAGTCGTCTTCAATAACCGGAACGACACGGTTCACAATCGGAACAATCAATTTCTTTCCGCGAAGGTGAGCTGTTTTTGGGTCATTGGGGTTGATACACACGGCCACGTCACCAAAAATAGTCTCGGGACGGGTTGTGGCTACCACAGCATAATCAGCCCCATCAACTCCCCCGTGGGGGGAGCTTTCCAAAGCTGCTTTAATCGCTTCGAGCACGCTGTTGGTGTTGCCAGTCACTTCCTCATTGGTGAATCGGATAACCCGATAGCCCAGTTCGGTTAAAATTTCGGTCTTTAACTGATCCAGTTTTTGAATGTCGGGTTGGTTGTGATAGCCACCATCAACTTCAATAATCAATTTCTTTTTAAGCGAAATGAAGTCAACGATGATGTCATTGATTATGTGCTGTCTTCTGAATTTCTCGCCCAGTTGATTCCCGTGGAGCAATTCCCATAAGATACTTTCAGCTTCAGTCTGGTTTTTTCGCAGTTTTAGGGCGTTTGCTTTAAGCAGCTCATAGTCGGCTTTGCGCGCGGTTCTATATAGCGGCTCTTTCTTCCCCCCGGCGGGGGGATCGAGGGGGGCTATCTTGTAACGCAGGAAATAAAGCTTTCCGCTTTGTTCTTTGTGAATCACTTCTTCATCCGAAAGAGCCGTTTTGGCTGCCGGATCCCAGTTCACCATGCGTACTCCGCGATAAATCAACCCTTTACTGTACAGGTCTACAAATACTTTTAGCACCGATTCGCTGCGCTTTTCGTCCATCGTAAAGCATGTCCGATCCCAGTCGCACGAAGCACCAAGTTTTTTCAGCTGCTCCAAGATGATGCCGCCATGTTTATGGGTCCATTCCCAGGCATGTTCCAAAAATGCTTCACGAGTCAGATCCGATTTCGAGATTCCTTCATCCTTTAGTTTGGCAACTACTTTTGCTTCTGTTGCAATTGACGCGTGGTCGGTGCCGGGTACCCAACAAGCATTTTTTCCCAACATACGTGCACGGCGTGTCAGAATATCCTGAATGGTATTGTTGAGCATGTGACCCATGTGCAGCACTCCGGTAACGTTTGGTGGCGGAATGACAATTGTGTAAGGTTCACGCTCGTCGGGAACAGAGTGAAAAAAGCCCTGATCCATCCAGTATTTATACCATTTATCTTCAATTTCGGCCGGGTTGTACTTGCTTGGAATCTCCATTATGCTTAAATATTGTGTATTTCTATCTGATCTAAATTCGTTGAACTAGTTGACTTTGTGCCTCTTTTGCTTCTTTCAAACCAGAAAAGACGACTCCGTGAAAGCAACAAGTTGATCTGTTGCACTATTTCAGCCTGCAAAAATATAAAAGTTTGACAAATATGAAGTTATCGCCCTGTGTAACTTGACGCAGAAATGAACAGGGAATTTCAGTCGCAACTTTTGAGCGGTGCAAATGTTTAATCTGTAAAATGAAGGGGGAGAGATTTTTTCGTACGGGCGAACGAGCATTTTGCCGGTTCTCATCTTGTTGCTTGTGCAAATATATAATGCTCCCCGGGCTTATTCCAAATTTAAAATGACCATAAACGATGACCAAATGATACTGCCAAAACAGACTCCTAAAGTTCCCGGAAAGCTTTCGTTCGCTGAAATTTTTGACTTGCTGGAGGAAAAAGCGCGGCAATACAACCGTCCTGAATTTATTGCGACGGATCCGATTCAGATTCCGCGACAGTTTGGGCAAAAAGAGAATATTGAGATTGCCGGTTTTTTGGCAGCAACCATAGCATGGGGTCAGCGTCCGACGATTATTAAAAATGCGAACCGATTGATGGTCGGCATGGAACATGACCCGTATTCTTTTTTGATGAACACCGGTGAAAACGATTGGTCGCATTTTGCCGAATTCAAACATCGGACGTTTAATGGGGTCGATTGCCTCTTTTTTTTTAAATCGCTCAAAAATATTTACCAAAATTATGGTGGTCTGGAGGCGGTTTTTACTGACGGATTTTTAGCTGAAGGAACAGTTGCTGGAGCGCTGCGAAACTTTAGGCGTATTTTCTTCGAAGTCGATCATCAGAAACGATCGCAAAAACATATTTCGAATATTGATAGAGGAGCCTCCGCGAAACGCCTGAACATGTTTTTGCGATGGATGGTGCGAAAAGATGAAGCCGGCGTAGATTTTGGCATTTGGAACCGGATTCCCATGTCGGAATTGCTGCTGCCGCTCGATGTGCATACCAGCAGGCAGGCCCGGCAGTTGGGTTTGCTACACCGGAAGCAGGACGATTGGAGAGCTGTATTGGAAGTGTCGGAACGTTTGCGCGAATTCGATCCGGCAGATCCTGTCAAGTATGACTTTGCCCTATTCGGACTGGGAGCTTTCGAGTCGTCAGCATCACCATTTGGCTAGCCGGAGTGTTAATTCCCGTAAGCTACCGAGTTGTTTTTCGGACGGTGTTTTTTTTTAAATTTTGTTTCTTGAGTAGCCGCAACCCTTGAAAAGCGACTTGGGGTGAAGATGCCCGGTACACTTATTCATGGCTGCGATGAATAAGTGTGCATCTCCGGATTGACTCATTTTTCGAATCTTCTTGTTAAGAAATCCAAATCGACCTGCCTGCCCGCATTTATTTTGTAAATTTGCCGGTCGCACAGTAAAAAATGTTGAATGAGGAAAATTGTTGTCGCGTTTTTAAAATACTACCTGTTTTGGGTTCTTTTCCTAACCGCTTTTAAGGTATTCTTTGTTATTTATAATTATCAGTCGGTAGCTGATTTGCCGATCGCAGATTTTTTGGGGATTTTCCGTCACGGAATAAAAATGGATTGGTCGGTTGCCGGGTATTTCAGCATGATGCCGGGCTTGATCTTCGCCCTCGGTTTCCTTTTCACCGGAAAGTTTAGTTCTTATCTGTTGAACTATTATACGCTGGTGTCGTTGATTTTTCTGACGGTGCTAGGCCTGGCCGATGCAGGCCTTTATCCGGCGTGGGGGAGCAGGTTGAACGCGCTTTTGCTCATGTATCTGGAAACACCGGGAGGCATTTACGCATCAATGAGCTGGTGGCAGTTAATGCTTTTCCCAGTACTTTGGATTGGGATTGTTTGGCTCAGTTTCCGACTTTACAACCAATTGCTGCCGCGACAAAAACTTGCCGAACTGCGGATGAAGTGGTATGGTATTCCGGTTCTGGTTTTCCTCACAGCTGCCCTAATCATCCCAATTCGTGGCGGGTTCGATCGTGCTCCGATGAACCACAGCAATGTGTATTTTAGCGAACATTTAGAGGCCAATCAGTTTGCCTACAACTATTTTTGGAATTTCATGCATAGTGTCATGAAAAACAAAAAGTCGCAGGTTGAGGTGAACTATATGGCTCACGATAGCGCCAAGGCGATACTTGAAGCGCATGATAAAAATGGAGTTCCCGCACCTACGATTATTCACTCGGTTGAAGGGAACCCAACCAATGTTATTTTGGTTTTGCTTGAAAGCTTCTCGAATAAGATTATTGAACCGCTTGGGGGACTACCCGGTGTTACTCCCCGGATAAATGAGTTTTGCAATGAAGGCATCGCCTTTAAGTCGTTTTTCTCAACCGGAAACCGCTCGGATAAGGGCATCTCGGCGCTCATAGGCGGTCGTCCGTCGGATATGAGCCGAACCACTGTGTTGGCATTCCCCGACAAGATGAGCAAGTTGGATTATTTTCCGAAATATTTTGCCGATCATGGGTACAACATGTCGTTTTACTATGGTGGCGATGTGAATTTTTACAATACCCGGGCGGTGATGATTCAATCCGGAATCGATACCATCGTGTCGAAAACCGATTTTCCGTTCGAGCTGGCATTGAAACAGAAGTGGGGAGTACCCGACGAGTTTTTGTATGCCCGCATGTTCGACGATTTGAAGCGTGAGAAGGAACCGTTCTTCAGTATGGTTTACACGATTAGCAGTCATGAGCCATTCGATATTGAAGGGTATAACAGGTTTCCGGGAAACAATGTCCATGATAAATATTTGAATGTGGCTTCGTATGCCGACAGCTGCTTGGGTGTTTTTGTCGATTCGTTGAGAAAGACGCCATTCTGGGACAATACTTTGGTTGTTATTACGGCTGATCATACCTCGCTGGAACCGGGGCCAACGAATATTACCGAACCTGCTACCTATCGCATTCCGCTGATCTTGATTGGCGGAGTTGTGAAATCTCATTTTATTAGTGAGCAAATTGGTAATCAGAACGATTTTGGGCCAATGCTGGTCAAACAGTTTGGTTGGGACCACAAAAAAGATTTGCTGTCAAAGGATTTTCTGGTCGACGACAGTTATGCCTTTTATTTTCGGGGCGAGGGATGGGGTTTCATGTCGCCCGAAATGGGCTGGTTCATGAATGAAGACACCCGAACGCAGGATTTTTTCTATAATTACGCGCCGGCAAAAACCGATTCGGTGTTGAATTTTGCCAAGGCATACGTGCAATATTTGCACGACGGAAAAATTAACGAATAAGAAATGAAACGAATTTTCGAGTTTATTGTCAACCCGGTTGCCGGTCCTAAGGATAACATTAAGTATTTCAAGCAACTGAAAAGGAAGTTGAACGAGCGTGAGATCCCTTTTGATAGTAAGAAGACCAAGCGGGCTGGTCACGCTCCCAAGTTGGTTAAAAAGCGACTGTTGAATCCCGAGGCCGTTATGGCTTCAGTTGGTGGAGATGGTACATTCAACGAGGTGGCTTCGTTGTTGGTTGGCACATCCCGCAGTATGGCTCATATTCCAAGAGGGTCGGGCAATGGTCTGGCCCGGATGTTGAAAATCCCACACAGGGTTGGTCAAATTCCTGATTATCTGGAGCACGGAGTTGTTCGTGCAATTGATGTCGGCAAAATCAATAACGATTACTTTTTCTGTACCTGTGGTTTTGGTTTCGATGCTTTGATTGCGCACGATTTTAGTAATAGCACAACCCGCGGTTTTTGGACCTATGCACGCTCGGTGTTGACAAAATTCTGGAGTTACCGGGGGGTGGAAACCCGAATGATTTTGGACGGTGAAGAGATCAGTGGTCGTTTCTTTTCGGTGACCATTGCCAATGCCAATCAATATGGCAACGATGCTTTTATCGCTCCGCATGCCGACCTCCAGGATGGTTTGGTGGATGTAACTTTTATCCGTCCATTTCCGCTGATTATGGCTCCGGTGGTTGGAATGGCCTTAATGGGAAAATGGATTCACAAACTTCCTTACGTGCAAATGAGGCAGGTGAAAACAGTTGAAATTAGCCAGGTGTCTTCCTCTACTTATTTTCATTGCGACGGAGATGTATACGATGCCCAAATGCCGGTGAAAATAGGCGTGAATGAGAAGGCTTTAAACTTGTTGGTTCCTGAACATTGAGTTTGCTTCTGACTTGCAACTTCGGTTGAAAGCTCCGTTTACAAATTAGTTTTTTGCACGACGGTAGATCGCCGGGACAGAACCGCAGTAATTGGTTGTTTGGGTTCCTTTCGGTATATAATTAGGTGGTCACCTGTCTTCTCTTATAGCCCCCGATCCTTTCGTGCTATGGTCGGTTGAATAGCCGGGGGCGTGAAAAATCAAACGCGTATTTCAATCACGCGAGAACTAGCTTTCCTTCGGATTTTGGCATATAAATTATACACTCAACCTGAAGAAGAGGCAGCAGAATAAATTGAAAAGTTTAGGTGGGAATTGTGAACAGCGAGAGCTTAAATCTCTGCTTTGATGACTCTCATTGGTTCTGATCTCAAGGAATCATTCACGGAGAAAGCCTCAGTACTGGCATTTTGTTTCAAAAGATTATCGAACTTGTCTGCACTTTTCTCAGCATATGACCGTCGGTGCAAGCTGGCGTAAATGACGATGCCCGCTAAAATTGCCAAAATGTAAAAATCTCTTTTCTTCATAATTCATCGAATGCGCTAAGTCGCTCATTTTTTACGGGGTGCAAATGTAGAAAATACTAAATTCCCACAAAGTAAAATGGAAACAATTTTTCGATTCGTGTAAAAGTTACAGTAAGTGTTTGTTTTGCTTGGTTGGTGTAAGTGCCAGTAGGATAGGTTGTAAGGTGTGTTTTTGCGCTTGTGCAATTAGATTTTGATTTTAAGTCGAGGTTTAATGTAAATTTGCCGAATGATAGCTTAGTTGAGACTGGCTATTGGTAAAATGTGATAGAAGTCAGGTATTTATGGGGCGAAATAATTTTTTTCAGTTTAAACAATTCCGAATTGTGCAGCAAAAGGCAGCCATGAAGGTTGGCATTGATGGTGTGTTGTTAGGAGCATGGGCAGATGTTGGATCCGAAAGCCGGATCTTGGATGTGGGGGCCGGAACTGGACTTTTAGCGCTGATGATGGCGCAGCGGACAAAGGCGCAGGTTGATGCGGTGGAAATTGATGCAGATGCAGCAACCGAGGCTCAATCAAATTTTGATGAGTCGCCCTGGGCCAATCGGTTGCGGGTGTATCGGCAGTCTTTTCAGGAATATGAAAGCGAATGCCGCTATGATCATTTAATTTCGAATCCCCCGTTTTTCGATGAGGCGCCTCAGTCGCCCGATCAGAAACGAGCAAGGGCCCGGCATGCCGACAGCTTGTCGTTGGAAGAATTACTCGAAAAATCGGTTGGTTTGTTGGCTGATTGTGGCAAACTAAGCCTTGTTTTGCCGGCTGACAAGGAGGAGCGGTTGCGCAGCATAGCCCGATCGCTCGATTTTTATGTAACACGCTTTGCCCGTGTCTTTCCCGATGAAACCAAAAAGTCGCATCGTATTTTGGTTGAGTTGTCCCGCAAGAATACGGTTGGTTGGATCGAAAGTATCTATATTCGGGAGCGCGCAACCGGAGTTTACACCGACCAATACCGAACATTAACGAAAGGGTTTTATCTGGCTTTTTAGGACGACATTTTGAGTTCGGTGATTCCGTTGTTCATGGTTTTAGCAAATAAACGTATTGCCTCTCGGTTGATACGCTGAACGCTGTGATCCGTTTTCGCGATCTTTCGAACCATAAACCGTTCAACAAAATTCATTTTCTTAAAATCGAATTCACCGCCTAATATGCTTTCGGCTTTTGCTTTTTTGTGTAGTTGCTCCGGGAACGCATTTTCCAATTGGATCCGGGCCTGTTCTCCTTCATACATACAGCTAATGAAAAGTCCAATTTCTTTTTCTAAAAGCTTTTCCAGATTCTTTTTGATGAATACACGCATTTGTCGTTGTATTTTTCCGGCATGGATCGATCCACCCAAAATCACCTGATCGTAGTCAGAAAAGTTGATGTTTGTGTTGTGGTGTAAATTCACGATTTCGATTTCACCACTGAGCAGGCGGGCTATATCGCCGGCCGTGCGTTCTGTAAATCCGTGAGTGGACATGAAGATGATGATGGTTTTCATTTTTATGGGTTTTCTAATCAGTATAAGTCATTAATTTAAAACAAATCGGGCATTTTCGGGTTAAACTAAGCCAATTAACTGGCTGAAAGATGTTGAAAAAGATCGGTATGTCTTTTATAGAAAAAAATCAATATCTTTGCAGCCCTAAATGTTTAGGCATGACCATGGAGATGAAACCGGAATTAAAAATTGATGAGACCTTTTACAAGGTGAAAGAGGTCAGGAAGTTAACCGATGAGGCTTTTTCGTTGCGCTTGCCCAAAAGTCGTTTCAAGTACCATGCGGGACAACACATTTCGCTGGGTATTCAGGGCGATTATCAAAGTCGGGAGTACTCGATCTACAGTGGCGAAAACGACGAATGCTTGGAGGTACTTGTGAAAGAGGTGAAAGATGGTTATTTCACGCCCAAATTGAGTAAGTTAAAACCAGGCGATTTGGTGGAGGTGAGCGGACCTTTCGGAAAATTCAAAATTGACGAGAAAAAGGTGGCCGATCACAAATTTGTGTTCATTGCCAGCGGTACAGGTATCGCACCTTTCAGAAGCATGGTGCGCACCTATCCGAACCTGGACTACTTATTGATTCATGGCGTACGATACGGCGTTGAAGCCTACGACAAACATGAATATGCTGCCGACCGTCACATTCTTTGTACTTCGGGCGACAAAACCGGACAAGTACACGGACGACTGACGAAATGCCTGAAAAGCACCGGCTTTGAGAAGGGCACTCAGTTCTATCTCTGCGGAAATAGTAACATGATTTTTGATGCGCTTGAAATCCTGAAGGATAAAGGGTTTGAGCGTGATCAGATTCATTGCGAAGTATATTTTTAGTCTTGAGTCTTTAGTCTTTAGTCTTGAGTAAAGAGACTAAATATCGGACGCGGAAAGGATGAGGATTGAGCCAACTCCAGACTCATGTCTCACGACTCACTACTTTTATTTTTTGATTTTGAAACCTGGAATTTTATCGATGAAATATCACTTAATTACATTGGGATGCCAAATGAATTTGTCTGACAGCGAGCGTGTTGCTGCGGTGTTGGAACAAATGGGCTATGAGCGGACGGAAAACGAGGATGAAGCGAATTTGTTGGGCATGTTGGCCTGTTCGGTTCGGCAGAAGCCAATCGACAAAGTGTACAACAAAATTTCTCAATGGAATAAGGCAAAGAATAAACGCAACCTGATTACTTTCTTGTCGGGATGTGTGTTGGCTGCCGATAAAGACAAGCTGCTGAAGCAGTTCGATATTATTTTCCCCATGAGCGAATTGAGCCAGTTTCCGGACATGATTCGTAGTTACGGGGTGGTAAATGCGGCTTCGCTGCGCGTTGAAGCGCCAAAGCCGGTTATGCCTAAAAATGAACACATTGTTGATTTGTGGCAGATTAAGCCTAAGTACCAGTCGAGCTACGAGGCTTTTGTTCCCATTCAAAATGGTTGCGACAAGTTTTGTACGTATTGTGCTGTTCCCTACACCCGTGGTCGTGAAGTCTCTCGTCCTTCAGCCGATATTGTTGCCGAAGTTCGCCACCTGGTGAGTCAGGGCTATAAGTCGATTACGTTGTTGGGGCAAAATGTGAATTCGTATGGCCTCGACAAACAGGGCAATGAAATGTCCTTTGCCGAGTTGTTGCGCGAGATCGGTGAATTTGGGAAACAGTCGGGCGAAGAGTTTTGGGTGTATTTCACTTCGCCACATCCGCAGGATATGACCCGCGAAGTAATTGAAGTGATTGCCGAATATCCCTGTTTGGCGAAACAAATTCATTTGCCCATGCAAAGTGGTGACGAAAGGGTGCTGATTAAAATGAACCGCAAACACTCGATGGACAAGTATCGTCAGATTGTAGCTGATATTCGTGAGTTGTTGCCTGATGCGACCTTGTTTACCGACATCATCGTTGGGTTTACCAGCGAAGGCGACGAAGAGTACCAGCATACGGTTGAGGCGTTTCACGAGTTCAAATTCAATATGGCTTACATTGCGATGTATTCGCCGCGGCCGGGAGCAGCCAGCTATCGTTGGCAGGACGAAGTGTCATTGGATGTGAAAAAGGAGCGTTACCACGATTTGTCAGAAGTGATGAAAATATATACCCGGGAATACCACGAAAGTATGGTTGGCAAAACCATCCGGTTATTGGTGAACGGTAGTGATCGAAAAACCGGCTTTTCAACCGGTTTGACAGAGGGGAAGATTAATGTCCGGTTGGATCGGATAGCGCCCGAGTTGATGGGGAAAATTGTGGATGTGAAAATTACGACAGCTGCAGATTTCTCGATGAGTGGCGAACTGATCCTTCAGGAGGAAACAATTAACGAATGAATTCTACAAAAAAAACAATAGCCTTTAAAACGCTTGGCTGCCGGTTGAATCAATATGAAACGGACGCTTTGGTGTCTGATTTCGACAAAGCAGGTTACGAAGTCGTTGATTTTAAGGAGCACGCCGATGTGGTGGTTGTAAATACCTGTACGGTTACTAACCAGAGCGATCAGAAGTCGCGAAATACCATCAGCCAGGCTGCCCGCAAAAACAAAGGGTCTGTAGTCGTGGTAACCGGCTGCATGGCGAACAACTACAAGGAGAAGCTGGAAGGAGAGGAGAAGATTACCTATGTGGTTGAGAACAACCGAAAGGGGTCGATCTTAAATTTGGTTGACGCGCATTTTGGTGGCGAGCTCATTCACCCCGCAAAACTGCATGCCGATGTGTTTCAGTTCCACACCGTTGATAAGAGTTTGCATACGCGTAGCGCCATCAAAATACATGATGGATGCGACAATTTTTGCACATTTTGCATTATCCCGACTGTTCGAGGACGCGCGATAAGTCGTCCGCTTCCACAGATTATTGACAATGTAAAAGATACGCTGGCTAATGGATTTAAGGAATTGGTAATTACCGGTGTTAATATTGGTCGATACGAATGGGAAGACAAACGCTTTGAGGATGTACTGGAAGCGATTCTGAATGTCGAGGGTGATTTTCGCGTGCGTATTTCTTCGCTTGAGCCCGATGGTTTTGGCGACGATTTTGTGAATCTGTTCAGTCATCCGAAAATGACACCTCATCTGCACCTTTGCCTGCAAAGTGGCTCGGACAAAGTGTTGTTGCGTATGCGCCGGATGTACGATTTAAAGCAGTTCGAGCATACGGTGAACTTGTTTCGGTCAAGATATCCCGATTTCAACTTTACCACTGATATGATCGTGGGATTCCCCGATGAAAGCGAGGCGGATTTTCAGGAAAGCATTGATGCTGTGAACCGCTATGGATTTGGTCATGTGCATACCTTCAAATATTCGGTTCGTCGCGGAACCCGTGCCGAGCGTATGGAAAACCATATTCCCGAGAATATCAAGAACGAACGTTCGGCCCGCATTCGCGAAGCATCTGAAGATAGTCGCGAACGCTACCTTTCGTCCTTCATCGGAAAAACAGAAACCGTTTTAATTGAGGGAGTTGATGAAGGGGGAACAGCTAACGGCTATGGCGAACATTATATTCCAATTCGTTTCAAAGGAATTGGACTCGAGAAGAACAGCTTTCACAAAGTAAAGCTCTTGAAGCTTGAAGGGCGTGGCGAAGATGCCCGCGTGGTTGGTGAATTGGTTGATTAACAGGAAGTACTATACGAATGAAATAGAGCTTGCACGACCGTGGAAGCTCTATTTTTTTAGGGCGTTTTGGTGTTAGACGTTAGGTGTCTTCGATGATTTTTCGCTGATGATTCATTCAATATTTTGTGGATTTTGATGAGTAGGAATATAAGTCAGGAATGGTTTGTTTATTTTTGTCCGATAATGCCAGTCTTTATTTAATCAAATCCACAGCATGAATTACACGGGGATAATTATCAAAATTCGTCAGATTGTACGTTCAATCAATATTGAGTCGAAAAAGGTGCAGAGTGATTTTGGTGTCAGTATTCCGCAGGTTCTTTGCCTGGATTTTCTTAAGCAATCGCCTAATTATCAGGCTTCGCAGAAAGAAATACGCGATCATCTAAAGTTGAATTCGAGTACCGTAACTGGTATTATTTCTCGTTTGGAAGCTAAGGGCTTGTTGGCGCGTCTACCCAAGAGCGGCGATAAAAGAATCACCTATATCACCTTGACTTCGAAGGGGGATGAACTTCTGCTGAAAACCCCAGATCTATTGCAACAACGGTTAGCTCAGAAGCTATCGAAACTCACCCCCGACGATCTTACTCAAATAAATGGTGCACTCGACTTGCTTACTCAAATGTTGAATATTAGTGGCATGGAAGTCCCTCCGGTATTGACATCGGAAGAGGATATCAAACTTTAAATACAGGTACTCATAAAACACTTGCAAAACCACCGTTGAGTTGGTTGTTCATTTTCAGTTGTCGTGCGAAGTAGTAGATCTGTTCTATGCGAACGAATTATTTCTTTTAATAGTAAGTTAACATGGCAGGTATGTCATAGGCCGCAAGTTCCCCTGATTTGCTTCAACATACAGTAGGTGTGTGTGTTAAGGGTTTTGTAGTGGGCGGTCAGTCAGATGGAAGAACGTCGCATCGTTTCTGTTTTAACGACAATAACTCCTTGGCTCTTTGCGAGAACAATCCTAAATACCTATTTTTGTCGCACAGAAACTATTTCGTGTTGGGTCAACACAAAAATCATCAATCTATTTCTATGTTTTTAAAACGAATGAAAAGTGCGTTGTTTCGTGCAACGGCATTTATCCTATTTTTTACGATTACCGCCCAGAGTCAAGCGAGTTCTAATGAGAATGATTTTCGGATTGGCGGAGCGGTTCGGTTCAATGTGTTTTCAAAAAGCTGGGTCGACAGCAAAACACAGCCGGAATTTACTTTTGATACCTGGAAGTTGAGTGTAGATGGCACGCAGGGAGGAATTGACTTTAGCTTCGATTACCGTTTTTACCCGACCTATGGTACACATTTTATTCACCATGGTTGGTTCGGTTATGATTTAACCGATGACTTATACGTTAAGCTTGGAGTTCTGCAAGTGCCGTTTGGCATTACCAAATATGCTTCACACTCGTGGTGGTTTCAGGGGCAGTATTATTTTGGGTTGGAAGACGATTACGACATTGGGATTTCTTTCGACTATAAAGGAATTGAAAAGCTGGACTTGAGCTTTGCCTATTTCCGGCAGGCAGAGCCGGAAGGCCCAATTGCCGGTGGCGACGTTACCTATGGAAACGCCGGTCCGGGACGCTACTCGTACGACATTACTCCGGGAGTCGGACGCATTGGTGCCGATCAGGTCGACGCGCATATTCGGGAATTGAACCAGTTTAATCTGAGAGCTGCCTATCATGTTACCGAAGGGCTCGAATTGGGGGCATCGGCTCAGGTTGGCGGAATCTATAACAGCGAACTCGACGAGTCGGAAACCAGCACTGCTTTTGCCTTGCATATGGTTGCCAACTGGGGGAAAGGTTGGAACTTTAAAGGATCGGTTATCAATTACAACTACAAAGCTAAAGCCGATGACGGAAGGGTTCTCGACATCATTCAGATGGGAGCATTTGGTACGCCATACGATGTAGCGGCCAAAGCAAATGCTTATGCGGTTGGTATTGCAAAAAGCTTTCCTGTCGACTTTGGACCTATTCAAAGCGTTCAGGCGTATGTTGATTACACGTTTATGGATAAAATAAACAGCGACTATGCCGATGTGCACCATCTCATTCCGGGAATTCTGGTTTCTGCCGGACCGGTCTATACGTATATCGACTATGCCATGGGGAAAAACCAGCCTTGGTTGACTCCAACTTTCGGCGAAGGAATGGGTGTTGGCGATGCTGATGCCGAATGGCAAAAACGATTCAACATTAATATCGGTTATTATTTCTAGTGAATGGAAAAGATAAAAATTGAAAATCTCTCGCTTGTTTTCGGGAAAAATAAAAACAAGGCGCTTAAGTTGCTCGAAATGGGCAAGAATAAAGCGGAAATTTTAGAAGCTACTGGTTGTACGGTGGCTGTACGCGAAGCAAATCTCACCATCAATGAAGGTGAGATCTTCGTGGTTATGGGCCTTTCCGGTAGCGGTAAGTCGACTTTAATCAGATGCATCAACCGTCTGATTAATCCAACCAAAGGGAAAGTGTTCATCAACAACGATGATATAACGCATATGAATGATCGCGAGTTGCTGAATATTCGCCGGAAAGAACTGGCGATGGTATTTCAGCATTTTGGTTTGCTTCCTCATAGAACGGTTTTAAGCAATGTCGCGTTTGGACAGGAGCTGCAAGGTGTTTCGAAAGAAGAACGTGAATTGAGGGCGATGGAAACAATCGAACTGGTTGGGCTCGGAGGATACGAGAATCAGAAGGTCAGTGAGTTGTCGGGTGGAATGCAGCAACGTGTTGGTTTGGCACGTGGCTTGGCGAATAAGCCCGAAGTACTTTTGATGGACGAGGCGTTTTCAGCCCTCGATCCGCTGATTCGCTCTCAAATGCAGGATGAATTGCTCATTTTGCAGGAGAAAATGAAGAAGACTATCGTATTCATTACCCATGATTTGGACGAAGCCATCAAGCTTGGCGACCGCATCGCGATTATGAAGGATGGCGAAATTGTGCAGGTAGGAGTGTCGGAAGAGATTATTACCAATCCGGCAAACGATTACATCAAGTCGTTTGTGGAAAATGTCGATCGCAGTAAAATTGTGACCGCGGCCAGCATCATGTTCCGGAAGCCGAAAGTCGCCCGGCTCAAAAAAGACGGTCCAGCCGGAGTTTTGCGTGTAATGCGCGAGGCCGGAGTGGAAAATCTTCCTGTGGTTCGCACTAACCGTACATTCCTGGGCTATGTGAAGATTGAAGATGTGGTCCGGCTGAAAAGCGAAGGAGTGCAGACGATTGAGTCGATTATCCGGGAGAATGTGATGAGTGTGACCTCCGATACGACCATCGAAAATATGTTGCCGCTTCTGAGTAAGACCAACTTGCCAATCCCGGTGGTGAACGACGAAAACCACCTTATTGGCGTTGTATGGCCAACTTCTATTATTGCCGAAAGTACCGGCATGGCTAAGCAGGAAATTAATGAAATAATCCAAAAAGCGATTGAATTATGATTGTTGGACAGTATATAGAAGACGCCGTTAATTGGATGACAACCAATTTTTCGGGCTTTTTTGACGCCGTTAACGTGGGAATGACATTCTTGATCGACGGTATTGAATTTTTTTGGGTCGGAATTCCATTTTACATTACCATTGCCTTGTTCACCGCTCTTGCCTGGTGGAAGGCTGGTAAATCGAATGCTATTTTGACGATCGTTGGTTTGCTTTTTATCTACTTCGCCGGTTTTTGGGAAGAAACAATGCAAACCTTCGCATTGGTGCTGGCATCGGCTATTATCGCGCTGGTTATCGGAATTCCGCTTGGCGTTTGGAGTGCAAAAAATGAAACGGCGCAAAAAGTGATCCGTCCAATTCTTGACTTCATGCAAACCATGCCGGCCTTTGTTTACCTAATTCCGGCCGTTTTGTTCTTTGGGCTGGGAACTGTTCCCGGTGCGTTTGCTACCATTATTTTTGCGATGCCTCCGGTGGTGAGGTTAACCTCGTTAGGCATAAAACAAGTGCCGGGGGAGATTGTCGAAGCGACAAAAGCTTTTGGAGCTACTCCAGGCCAGCTGCTTTTTAAGGTGCAACTACCTCTGGCGATGCCCACAATTTTGGCTGGTATAAACCAAACAATTATGATGGCTTTGTCAATGGTTGTTATCGCCAGTATGATTGGAGCCAAAGGTCTGGGAGAGATTGTTTTGCAAGGAATTAGTCAGTTGCGGATTGGATTGGGATTTGAAAGTGGACTGGCTGTAGTTTTACTGGCCATTATTCTCGATCGTATCACACAAAATATCGGAAAATCAACAAAAAAGAAATAAAATGAGAAAGTTAAGATTAGTCACATTTGTACTGTTGGGCAGTTTGCTTTTCGCAGCCTGTTCAGGAGGTAAAAAAGGATCAACCGAAAAGCCGGTAGTAACTATTGCAATGGTAAACTGGATTGAATGTATTGCCAATACAAATCTGGCCAAAGCCGTACTCGAAGAACGAGGTTATGAGGTGAAGCTGGTAACCGCCGATGTAGCTCCTGTGTTTGCAGCAGTTGCTCGCGGTAATGCCGATCTTTTTATGGAAGTTTGGGAACCTGTAACGCACCAGCCTTATATGGAAAAATTCGGCGATCAGGTTGAGCATATCGGCACTGTGTTCGAAGATGGGCGGATTGGTTTGGTTGTACCAACTTATGTAACCGTCAATTCAATTGATGAATTAGCGGCCGAGAAAGATAAGTTCAGCGGCAAAATTATCGGAATTAGTCCGGGAGCCGGAATGATGGGCTTAACTGAACAAGCCATCAACGATTACGATCTTGGTCTCGAGCTGGTGGCTTCAAGTGAAGCAGGTATGCTAGCCTCGTTGAAAAAAGCATACGATAAAGAGGAGTGGATTGTGGTTACCGGTTGGAAGCCTCACACAAAATTTGCCCGTTACGATCTGAAAATTCTCGACGATCCAAAAGGGATATTTGGTGGTGCTGAAACACTTTCAACGATTGCAACCAAAGGCTGGGCTGAGAAAAATCCCAAACTGGCTACGTTCTTCAAGAACTTTAAAATGAACGACGAATTACTCGGTTCGTTGATGGTTGCCGTGGAAGAAAATCCAGGACAAGAGAGCGAAGTGGCTACTAAATGGTACCACGAGCACAAAGAGCTGGTCGATTCCTGGTTCGAAGAATAGAAACCCTATTTTGTTACAAAAGGAAACGCAGATGTCAGTTTTGATATCTGCCTTTCCTTTTTTTTGTGGTGTGGGTAAAAGGTTGGAAGCAGGCGAAGTCGATTCGCTGCGCCAAATGCACGAACGGTACTTTTTTGCCCTTTTTTTATTTTGACAATAAGGCGTTGCATCAACTGCCAATTTCCGAAGAACTGGTTTCTACTTGTTTTCTGCGCTTGTGGGAACAGTGAAAAACGATTGCCATTCATCAATCGGTGAAGGCTTACCTCTATTTTAGGGTTCGCAACCAAGTGTTCGATTTTATCCGGTCTAATAAAAACAAACTCGTTTCCATGGGAGATGATCTCCCGGATTTGCCTGTCGAAGAAGAAATTAACGAGAGCGAATTTTATGCCGACTTATACCGGGCCATTGCAAAGTTGCCCGAACATAGCAAACAGATTTTTAGTTGGCAGCTTTTCAGTCGGTGACTTATAAAGAAGTGGCCCAACAATTGAATATTTTGGTCTACACCGTGAAAACACAAATGGGACGCGCTTGCCAGTTCTTGAAAGAAGAACTCAATCCCCGTATTTTCTCTGTTTTCTGGAGCGTTCATTGTCCTTCAAAAAAAAAATCGAAAAAAAATCAGTTTTCTGTAGCCCTTGTTGGGGCGTTTTTCCGTCATTAAGATAGAATAACGAACCATATCTAACGATGAGAATTATAATCCTGTTTTTATTCCTGACTATACCTGGCTGGTTGTTTTCACAGGTTGAAGTAGTCACCCGGTTGTCGGGAAATGCCGATGAGTTTGTGCTCACTGATGGAAGCACGTTTGCTAAAATCTGTTTCGATGCGAATGACGATCCTGCGGTTCGCAAGGTCGCTGAGTTGTTCGCTTCCGACATTCAACGTGTGGTTGGTATGGAACCTCCAGTGGTTACCTGCTTAAGAAAGACCGAAGAACAGGTCGTGATCGTCGGGACAGTAGAAAAAAATTCGATGATCCGAGAGTTGGGGCAGGCGGGCAAGCTTAACCTGAAGGAACTTGAAGGGCAATGGGAAAGATACCTGATCCAAACGGTCGATAGTCCATTCCCGGGGATTGAAAAAGCCTTGGTGGTGGTGGGAAGCGACCTGCGTGGCGCTGCCTATGGTGTGTTTTCCATTTCCGAAGCCATGGGAGTTTCTCCCTGGTATTGGTGGGCCGATATTCCGGTTCATTCAGCATCGATGCTTGGTGTTAAACCTGTCCGGTATTTGTCCAAAGCTCCTTCTGTCAAATACCGTGGAATTTTCCTGAACGATGAAGATTGGGGGCTCCATCCCTGGGCGGCAGCGGAAAAGGATCCGAAGTTAGGAGATATCGGGCCGAACACGTACGAAAAAGTGTTTGAATTGCTTCTTCGTTCAAAAGGGAATATGGTGGCACCTGCAATGCACGAATGTACAAAAGCCTTTTTTACAGTTCCTGGTAATATCGAAATGGCTCATCAATACGGAATCATGATTACCACCAGTCATTGTGAGCCGTTACTGTACAACAATGCCAGCGAATGGGATGCCGATAAACAGGGTGAGTGGAACTATGAAACTAACCGGGAAGAGATTGTCAGTGTTCTCGATAAGCGAGTTCAGCAAGCTGCTGCATACGATAATATTTATACCATAGCCTTACGAGGGATGCACGATGAGGGAATGAAAGGAGGATCGGACGATGCAAAACTGAACGCGCTGGAACAGGCTATTCTCGATCAGAGGGGACTCTTGGGCAAACACCTGCAAAAACCGGTCGGCGAGATTCCGCAAATTTTTGTGCCGTACAAAGAGGTTCTTGGATTGTATGAAAAAGGATTGAATTTGCCCGATGATATTACCATTGTTTGGCCGGATGATAACTATGGATACATCAAAAAGTTAAGTAATAAAGACGAGCGATCTCGGGTCGGCGGATCTGGTGTGTACTATCACATTTCATACCTGGGGTGGCCCAATGATTATCTCTGGCTAAATACAACCCCTCCAGCATTGATGTTTGCCGAAATGCATAAAGCATGGTCGTTGGGTGCCGACAAGTACTGGCTGATTAATGTCGGCGATATAAAACCCGGCGAAATGGGTATGCAGCTGTTTCTGGATATGGCATGGGATTTTGAGAAGTTCAACTTTGAGAATATTAATAAGCACCAAATCAGGATCTTGTCATCGTTCTTTGGAGAAAAATACGAAACAGATCTGGCCTACATATTGGATCGATATTATTATCACGGATTTACACGAAAACCGGAATACATGACTTGGGACTGGCGTTGGAATAGCCTTTTCGCTCATGAAAAGGTGAAAGATACAGACTTGTCTTTTATCAATTACAGGGAGGCTGAAACCCGTTTAGCAGAGTATTCCGAAATTACTGCAAAAGCCAAGCAAATTCTGGAACGGCTGCCCGAAGAGCTCAAAGCGTCCTTTTTTCAGCTTGTGTATTATCCGGTAAAAGGGGCATCACTATACAATCACGAGTTGCTGATTGCCCAAAGGAACAGATGGTATGCCCAACAACACCGAGCCCTGACCAACCAATTGGCACTCCAGGTCGAAATGTATCATGACAGTCTGTCTTCCCTGACCGAACAGTATAATAGCCTCCTCAACGGGAAGTGGAAGGGAATGATGACAGCTCCCGGATTCTTGCCGACTGAACAACTTTCGCCAACAGTTCAAATTGAGCTGCCTGCTATTGCCCGAATAGCCGTCCATGTAGAGGGACAGGAATCGGATTCGATTGGTCAAGCTTGTCTGCCTGTTTTTCATCTTCAAAATAGGGAAGACCATTATTTTGAAGTATACAACCAGGGAGCTTTGCCGGTCAGCTGGACTGCGAGCGCTAGTGATACCTGGATCCAATTGGATAAGATGGAAGGTCGTACTGATACCCAGCAACATGTATCTGTTTCTGTTGATTGGGCCTTAGTTCCTGAAAAGAAGGTGGCAGAAGGCGATGTTGTCGTTTCTGATGGGGATCAGACAATAAAAATTCATGTGGTTGCCGATAATAGAAGCCGGGACAGTCTGGTTTGCTCGGAGAGGTTCTTTGTTGAGAACAATGGTGTAATCAGCATTTCTCCAACCAAGTATCACCGAAAGGACGAAAAGGGTGGTGTTAGATTTCAGATCATTGATGGGTTGGGCTACGCAAATGCTTCCCTTCAACTTGGAAATGCCCGGTATGATGATGGGGCAGGATCGTCAGTGACCTATGACTTTTATACATCCCAGGCCGGATCCATCAGCTTGTACACCTATATGCTTCCCCTTTTTCCAAAGGATAAATCGCATAGCACTCGCTATGGTATTCAAGTTGATGATTCGGAGATGGTTGTCATTTCCAATGATGTGGCAGAGTATTCTAAGGAGTGGGCCGAGAATGTAGTCCGTAACAGTGCCATCAATCAAACTAAACTCAACATAGACAAACCCGGCGTGCACACTCTGAAGATTGTGGTTATCGATCCGGGAATGATTTTGCAAAAAATTGTGATCGATACAGGTGGACTAAAACCATCTTATTTGGGACCTCCGGTGCAATAGGACAAATGGAATATGGAAAAAGCCGGGGATTGTGTTTCTCGGAGTCGAAGACCTCGGGCAAAAATAGTGGTCTGCTTTTCCACAATTAAGAACTAACGGATTTCAGTCCAGCCGAAATGCAGTTGCTACCATATGCTGAGCCGTTGCAGGTTTCTCGGGAAACAGAACAGGAATTTACCGTTTGTGTTCGCCTTGCCAGATGTACGCAGGACACACCGGTCCCCTCGGTCTTGTAGGTGTACGAAAGCACTGGTCAGTTGCCAGTTGTGTTAAAGATGAATGGTGAAGCTGTTGACTACGGAAATGAAAAAGGGATGTGCAACATTAACCTTCACGTGGGCAGAAGGAGATGTGATTGAATACAGCCTTCCAGTGGAAGTACGGAAAGTGAAAGAAAATGAGTTGGTTGAGGCCGATCAGGTATTGGTGGTGATGGAACGCTGCCCGATTGTTTATTAAGTGGAAGGTGCCGACAATGCCGATGTTGATCAGCAGGCGGTAACTCCTAAAACTGCTTTTGAAAATTCATTTGAAGCTGACTTTTTGGGCGGTGTGGAAGTGATCAGCGCTTCCGATGGAAGAGGAATTGCTTTTAGGGCAATTCCGTACTACGTTTGGGATAACTGTGGCGCCAACAAAATGAAGGTTTGGCTACCTGGAGAATAGACTGTTTTCTTACAAATGTAATCGAAGATCTAGCTGTTCGTTAACTTTTAAAAGGACAGCCTCCTTCTCTTTTTGTTCTCCTGACGATGGATTTGTGGCTCGTTTTTAATAAAATTGGAATCACACAGACACGTTACATCGCTTTTTCTATTTTGCCCGATGTGACTATGCAATTAAATTGAATGAAGAGATGATTTATTATATGTCGATGGATGAATTGAGGCGAAGTTCTGAAAAGGGTTTCGCTTCTTTTTTTTTGGACTGCTGCTGGCGGTGAGGTTTGCAAATGGCAGAATTTGTACTTTATTTTGCTCCGCCTGACAATGTTTATATCTTTAGTCAAACCTTAAACAATCTCCCAGCTTGGAAGACAAGTACATCATATCCGAATTAAATAAGAAGAATAAAATAGTATTCGACTTTGTGTTTAATCATTATTATTCAGGCTTGTGTGCGTTTGTCAATAGGTGGGTCGAGGACAGAGATGTTGCCGAAGATCTGGTGCAGGACTTCTTTTTTAAAATATGGGTTGGCAAAACCACGCTGGAGATTAATACCTCCTTGAAATCCTATTTTTTTGCCTCTCTAAAGCATCGGTCGATTAATTACATGAAACATGTTAAGGTAAAAGAAGAATACGGGCGGCATTTTAAGGATAATCATAAAAGGGTAAATGAGTCGCTTATTTGGGAATTTACAGAGCCGGAGCTTGTGGAGATAATTGACTGTGCCATCAACAAATTACCGCCCCGTTGTCGTGAAATCTTCCTTTTGAGTCGCTTTGAAGGGGTAGATAATCAGCGTATTGCTGAAGAATTGGGGATTTCGAAAAGGACTGTAGAACTGCAAATCAGCAATGCGCTAAAGCAACTACGGATAGATTTGAAAGACTATTTGCCATTGGCTTTACTCCTGTATCTTTTAAAGTAAAATCAGAAAATCTTTCCTGTTATTACGATTTTTTTTTCACTTCGGTATATGTGTTTTCAATCGTTGAACTGTCATCTAAGTGTAAGGATCAAAAAAGAGCTCTTTTTAATAGACTAATTAGATGACGGATGAGAAGTAAGGAAGGCTATATCGATTTATTGCCGGAGTATTTTGCCGGTTTCCTGAACAGCACGGATCGCCTTGCAGTGGAAGAATGGAAAGATGCATCAGACGAAAACCTTGCGATTTTTCGCGAATCGGAAAAGGTTTATCATTCGTTAGATCTTCTGAAAGAGATGAGGCAGTACGATTCTTCGCAAGCTTTGCAGAAACTCAATGACCGTATAAGCAGGGAAAAGCCCGTTCGGAATTTCGTTTATTATTGGCAGCGGATTGCAGCTGTATTGTTGTTGCCTTTGCTATTAGGTAGTTTATACTTGTTTGTTGATCGTCCGCGTCAAAGCGACGCTATCTGGCAAGCATATCATACACCACCGGGGGTTAAGTCTGAACTTCGCCTGCCGGATGGTACTTCCATTATTCTAAATTCAGAGACCAAGATTGAATACCCTTCTAATTTTACAACGAAGGAACGACGTGTAGTCCTTTCAGGTGAAGCTTTTTTTGACGTCGCGAAGGACAAAGCACGTCCTTTTATTGTCGATTTGGGGAAGATAGGAGTGGAAGTATTAGGAACAAAATTTAATGTTTCCAATTATCCGGATGAAAGCAGAACAGAAGTGGTCTTGGCGGAAGGAAAAGTTAACCTGATCGAAAATGATAGGAATCGTCAAAAAATCCTGGCCAAAATGAATTCTGGAGAACAAGTGGTTTTTGAAAAACAAACGGGAAAACTGTTCCTGGAGGAAGTTGAGGTTGATCGATATATTTCATGGATTGACGGACTTTTGATTTTCAGGGAGGACAACATGGAAAAGGTTGTTCGTAGTCTTGAACGTTGGTATAAGGTAGACATTACCATCGAAACCCCGGAGATCAAAGATTACATCTTCACCGGAACATTCAAGCAAGAAACCATAATACAGATATTGGACTTATTGAAAAGAACGTCACCGATCGACTATCGTATCGTTCAAAGTGAAAAACTAAAAAATGGAACATATGGAAAGCAGAGAATCATCCTAACGAAAAGTAATTGAATATTGTAAAAAGGCAGCGGACGTAAAAAAGGGGAAATGTTTGCCCATCTCCCCTGGTTAGTCTAAGCCTTTCGGCTTAAAAACTGATTTGTTAATTTAAAACAAGACAAACTTATGAAAAAAAAGCAGTTTCTAATTGCTTCCGGGGTTGTTATGTCCTGGAAGAACAAGTATTTTTTAACTATGAAACTAACATTACTTGCAATCTTGTTGTTTGTTGCTCAAGGGTTTGCGGTTAGCTCCTATTCTCAGGGTACAAAGCTTACCTTGAAAATTGAAAACCAGAGTATCAAACAGGTGCTAGGCACAATCGAAGATCAAACTGACTTCTTCTTTCTTTATAACAGCAGATTTGTAGATGTTGAGAAGAAAGTTTCACTTAACGTACCGGACAACAGCATTCAAAATGTCCTGGACGAACTTTTTGCAGGTACGAATATCAAGTACGAAATTGTTGATCGGCAAATTATTCTTTCTAAACAGGAACGGATTGAAAAACAGGAAAAAGATCATGATGTTTCGGGTGTTGTGACAGATAAGAAAGGGGAACCACTTCCCGGTGTTACGGTCCTAATAAAAGGATCGACTGTTGGTACAATTACCGACTTCGATGGAAATTACGCGCTCAAAGATGTTGGTTCGGATGCGGTACTGGTATTTTCGTTTGTGGGTATGCGCACTTTAGAAGTGCCTGTTGCGGGCCAAGCAAAGATCTCTGTTTCTTTGGAAGGAGAAACCATCGGGCTTGAAGAAGTGGTGGCTATTGGTTACGGTACCCAGAAAAAAGCCAACTTGACTGGTGCCGTCGGAAATGTTCAGATGAGCGATATGGAAAGCAGACCGCTGACAAATGCAAGTTTGGCGTTACAAGGAACTGTTGCAGGGGTTTATGCCTTGCAGAGTTCAGGTAAACCGGGTGATGATAATGCAGTCATTGCAATCCGTGGAGTTGGAACATTTGGAGACAATGCACCGTTAGTTATGATTGATGGCTTCCCTGGAAATATGTCCGATGTAAATGCCAATGACATTGAGTCGATATCTGTATTGAAAGATGCTTCTTCTTCTTCTATTTACGGGAACAGAGCTGCTAACGGTGTTATTTTAATTACCACGAAGCGAGGTTCTGACGGGAAAATGAAAGTTAGTTATAATGGCTACTTTGGTGTTCAGAAAGCAACTCGTTTGCCAAGTGTATTAAATTCGGTTGAATATGCGACACTTCGCAATGAAGCCTCAGCGAACTCCGGAAGTGTTCCTAATTATACCGATGAGGATATTCAAAAATTTGCGGAAGGGAATGACCCTTTGTATCCAAACATCAATTATTTCGATGTCTATTATGGTCAGGCAAATACCCAGAATCACCGCGTTAGCATGACAGGGGGGCAAGATAATTTACAGTATGCGTTCATGGTTGGGCAATTAGACCAGGATGGTATTCTTGTCGCGACTAAGTATAAAAAGACCGATTTTCGTTCAAATATTGATGCCTACTTCTTAAAGGACAAAAGGTTGAGGTTGTCTACGAAAGTAGCAGGAAACCTTGGAGTAAAAGGTGAGCCCCGGAGTGTGTGGAATGCGACATGGTATGCCACTCTTGCTCCGGTATATCCTCTTCAAAATGCCGCCGGCGAATATATGACAGTAAATGGTGAATTAAATCCATATGCAAGCATTAAGACAGGATCCACCACTGAGATAAGACGTTATAATTTTAGTGGTCAGGCGGAAGCTGAATATCGGATCATCTCTGGTTTAAGTGCACAGATCACTTACGGCTATAATGTTAGTACCTCAAATCAGAATGCTTTTAATGCAAATGTCGTTTTGGCCAATAAAGATGGAAGTAAAAAAACTGAAGCGTCAGATTTGAACGTAACAAATCGGACTGATGTTCAAACCATGCTGACCACGTTGCTGAAATACGATAAATCATTCGGGAAGCATGAACTAAAGTTATTGGCTGGGTATTCTGAAGAGGAATTTACATATGAGTGGCAAAGTGGATATCGCAAAAACTTTGTGAATAATGACCAGCGAGTACTCAATTTAGGAGATGCTGCCACCCAGACAAATAATGCCGGCGCTTATGATCTTGGTCTGCGATCGTATTTTGGACGTATAAACTACGTGTATGACGGGAAATATTTGTTTGAAGCAAATATCCGGAGAGACGGGGCATCGCGATTTGCATCAGAAAACCAATGGGGAACTTTTCCTTCTTTCTCCGGAGGTTGGATTATTTCGAAGGAAGAATTTATGCAAAACATCAGATGGCTGAATTCGCTTAAACTAAGAGCATCATGGGGGCAGCTAGGCAACCAAAATATAGGTAATTACTATAACGGGAGCGATATCCTGTCATCAGGTCAAAACTATTCGCTTGGCGGCACATTATATTCAGGTGTGGCCATCAGGGATATGACGAATAAGGAATTAAGCTGGGAAACTGCACAACAATTGGATTTCGGTATTGATTTAACTCTGGGGAACGGTATTGAAGTGACCGCTGATTACTTTGACAAAAGGACGAAAGATTTGTTATTGCGAGGACAAATACCTGGTACAATGGCGCTTAATGCACCATACGTAAATGCCGGTGAAGTTCAAAATAAAGGTATTGAAGCATCGGTAACCTACCGGAAATCATTTTCAAATGGTATGAAGTTTCGTGCCACTTTTAACGCTTCTCATATTGTCAATGAAATTATAAGAATGGATGTTGCTGAGCAGCTTAATTCACCGAAAGCGATCAAAGTTGGAGCTGCAATTAACCTACTTTATGCAATAGAGAATAGAAAAATCTACAGAAAGCTTTAATTTAGAGGTATTCTATAACCTATTACATTTCACCCATATGGTTAATCTTCCTATCGAGTATTCCGATAAAAAAGTAACTCCATTTGGAGGC
>NZ_JBFHIT010000046.1:0-37051 GCF_041596335.1 Mangrovibacterium sp.
CCTGTAAGTTCCTGTATTTCTGACAACTTCAACGACCAAACAATCTCACAATCCAACTTAAGCCCTAAAAAGCTAAATAAATGATTTATTTTCTTCCATTAATTTTTTTAGAACCAAAATAAGTCTACATTTGTCGCTTACACTATTTATTTTTTATTGATTATGAACATTTTTGTAGGAAACCTCAATTACAACATCACTGAGGACGACCTCAGAGAAATTTTTGAGGAGTATGGTGAATTAAGTTCTGTTAAATTAATTTCAGACAAATTTACCGGTAAAAGTAAAGGTTTTGGTTTTGTTGAAATGGCTGATGATGCGGAAGCAAAAAAAGCTATTGAAGAATTAAACGGAGCTGAAGTCGAAGGTAGAACAATGGTTGTTAACGAATCTATCGAGAAAAAGAGAGAACCTCGTGACAACAATCGCAGACCTGGTGGTGGCGGTTTCGGTGGTGGCCGTGGTGGCGACAACCGTGGCGGCGGCAATCGTGGCGGTGGCGGTTTCGGCGGAGGCCGTAGAGACAACAATTTCAGATCAAACTACTAACAGTTTGGATATGAAAGGTACTGTAAAATGGTATGATGCTACCAAAGGTTTTGGATTTATCCTGACCGAGGATAACAAAGACATCTTTGTTCACCGTTCTGGTTTAGTAAATGCCTTTGCTGGTCTTGAACCTGACGAGACTGTTGAATTCGAAATTGGACAAGGAAAAAAAGGTCCGGTTGCAACGAACGTTACAAAAGTAGATTAATTACGTGACTGAGCTTCGATTCAATATCGGCTCTCCACTTTAAGATATTTTTACTCTTTGATTAAAAACCCGAATAATTCGGGTTTTTTTTTGCCCCACGTTCTTCGTGGTTCCAGTTAAAAGACAGCTTTCAATGTCGTTTTAGTAACGAATCACCGATCATACAGAGCTGCAACAACAGATATTTTGTAGCACAGAGGAATATTGAAGCAACTGAATCAGATCTAATTAAAAGAATCAGAGTTGAAAAATTTCAGTAGAAGCATGTCGGGAGGTTAATTCCACCCGAAAGCGCTTACGTAGCGGATGAAATACAGCCTCGGCAATCTCAGGTTTGTTATTATCAGCTGAAATATGACTTAACAAGATTGTCGAAAGATTCACGCCTGCAAACTGATCCGCCAGCTCGTAGGCCTGGGTATTTGAAAGATGACCTAATGCCGATGAAACACGGTCTTTCAGAAATATCGGATACGACCCATTTTGCAACATCGACTCGTCGTAGTTACTTTCCAAAAATACAGCATGACATTCGGAAAAATGAGCCTTTACCCGCTCACACGCTTGACCGATATCAGTCATCACGCCTACATGCTTGCCGTTATAGCTAATTCGAAACGAACATGCCTCAACCGCATCGTGACTTTTTGAAAAAGGGTGAACATCAAATTCACCAAGTTGAAACGACTTGTCCGGGTCGAACCATACGACATTGGCCGGTTGATTAGCTTTCCCCAGCGCCAGGAACGTTTTCTTGGTAATGTAGACCGGAATTTGAAGTCGTTTACTAAACACCCTTGCTCCTCTGGCATGATCGCAATGTTCGTGGGTGATCAATATCCCTTTAATCTTAGCCTCATCAATTCCTTTATCAGCCAATCTTAATTGTAGCTGACGCGCAGACAACCCGGCATCGACCAACAAAGCTTCCTGATCGTTACCAACGTAGTAACAGTTCCCATTACTTCCCGATGCCAAGGCGCAAATTTCTAACTTACTCATGTTCAAATTCAATTCGCGATAAAATCGCAGATGCTGTAATATTTGATCCGCTGATCACATAACTTGCTTGTTCGTAGTATGGCCGACGTTTCTCCAGCATACCTTCGACAAAGCTGGTTAGCTCCTCCGGGCTTTTTCCTTTAATAAGCGGTCTGTCTATTTTCGATTTCTGAAGGCGGTCTGCCAGTTCTTCAGCGTCAACATCCAGAAAAACGCAAATTCCGGTTCGATTCATCACCTGAACATTGTCAAAGAAGCAAGGTGCGCCTCCTCCTGTTGCCACCACCAGATCTTCGAACTCAGACACTTCCTGAAGGCATGCCTGTTCCTTTTGCCGAAAGGCTGCCTCACCCTCCTCCTCAAAAATCTGAGGGATGGTTTTAAAGTACTTTTTCTCCAGATATTTGTCTAAATCCAAAAAGGACAGACCTAAATTATGCGCCAACTCCTTTCCCAAGGTCGTTTTACCGCAGGCCATATAGCCAATTAAATAGATTCTCATTTAAAACAGGGACATTTGGTTCTTATCATCTTCATCATCATGCTTCCTTTTTATTTCGAAAGGAACATCTTCGGTATCTACATTTTCAACTTCCTCCTCCTCGGGCTTGTCGTCTTCGTCTTTTACAACAGGCTGCAACTCGGTGATATTTTCTACCTCGTAATTCGTTAGACGCTTACCGCGCGCTTTGTATGATTTCACGCCAATAAATTCCGACACCTCAATAATTTCATTTTCGCGCTGCGAGTTCTTGCCGCCAAAGGTAATCTCTAATCTTGGATAATGCACCCAAGTGATGCTTACCAATTTATTATTTGGATGATCGCCGATAAAACCCAGACGTCTCCCTTGTATTAAATCCAACTCAAAACGTTTCACGTAATAAAACTCCTGCTCGGCATCGAAATAAACAACCGACAAAATTTTACCGGGATGATACTTCTCGATCGCCAACATATCCTGATCAAAGTGGTTGCTCAAGTCGAAATTATAGAGCTGGTAGTCACCATTTTTATACAAGACCAATATCTGATCGTCACCCTGAAACTCGCCAAGAAACTTCCCTCGCCCATCAGAATTTAGGCGCAGTACATCCGAGTCGAACCAGATTTTCCGGCCACCAAGTGTTGACACACCTTTCTCCTTCAATACAATTTTGTGCAATTCGTATTTCGACAAAATGTTCCCCATGGCTCCCCTGCCTTTGATCGCCAGATCGCCAAAATCGACCTCGTACATCAACCGCTTGAGTCTGGCTTTTGGTTTGAGAGTAACACGCAGAATCTCGGCTTCTCCGTTCGGATTCTCGCTGAAGTACAAGATCTTTGATCCCGCAGTACCTTTGGTCAGATCATACTCTTTATCGCGGGTAACGCCGGTTACTGCAAAACGCTTCATATAATAAAATCCGGCTTTCCCATCGCGGTAGACCACATTATAGATCGTTCGTTTATCATTCTTCTTAAACACAGCCAGATGTTGGACATTTTTACCAATGAATGCTTTATCCGATACTTTTGTGATGAAGTAAGTACCGTCCTTGCGGAAAACAATTACATCGTCAATATCAGAACAATCGCACACGTACTCGGCTTTCTTTAGGCTTGTTCCCATGAAACCTTCCTCAAGATCCACATACAATTTTTCGTTGGCTACCACCACCTTCGTGGCAACAATGTTCTCGAAGTTCCGCAATTCTGTTTTGCGCTCTTTGCCTTTGCCGTATTTGGCTTTTATCCGCTCGTAATAAGCGATACTAAACGGGATAATATTCTTAATATTTAAATCGATCTCCTTGATCTCGTCTTCGATAGAACGGATATGATCGTTGGCTTTATCGGTATTGAATTTCAGGATGCGGGCCATGCGGATCTCCATCAACTTCAGAATATCCTCGCGCGTAACCTCCCGGATAAACTCCTTTTTCCAGGGGTCCAGTCGCTTGTCAATATGGGCGATAGCTTCGTCCATGTTTTCCGATTGCTCAAAGCCTTTGTCCTTATAGATTCGCTCTTCAATAAATATTTTTTCGAGCGAGGCAAAATGCAAGGCCTCCTGCAGTTCGTTCTTTCTGATTTCCAACTCCAGTTTCAACAACGCTACCGTTTGATTGGTATTCCGCTTCAATATTTCGGTAGCACCGAGAAATACCGGCTTATCGTTCTCGATAATACAGGAGTTTGGCGAAATGGAAACCTCACAATCGGTAAAAGCATATAAAGCATCGATGGTCTTGTCGGACGAAACGCCAGGCGCCAGGTGAACAAGAATTTCTACTTTATCGGACGTATTGTCGTCGATATGCTTGATTTTAATTTTGTTCTTTTCGTTGGCTTTAATGATTGATTCGATCAGCGAGCTGGTTGTCTTCCCAAAAGGCAACTCGGTAATAACCAACGTTTTGTTGTCTTGTTTTTCAATCTTCGCACGAACTTTCACTGCCCCACCTCGAATTCCGTCGTTGTATTTTGACACATCGACCGAACCGCCGGTTGGAAAGTCGGGGTATAATTCAAATTTTTCTTGATTCAGATGGGCGATTGAAGCGTCGATTAACTCGACAAAGTTATGCGGTAGGATCTTTGATGCCAGACCAACTGCGATCCCTTCGACGCCTTGCGCCAACAAAAGCGGGAATTTAACCGGCAAGGTAACAGGTTCGCGATTTCGACCATCATAAGATAATTTCCACTGCGTTGTTTTGGGATTGAAAATTACATCGAGGGCAAATTTCGACAATCGTGCTTCGATGTAACGAGGAGCTGCCGAACCATCTCCTGTTAGAATGTTTCCCCAGTTCCCCTGCGCATCAATTAGCAGGTCTTTTTGCCCCAGCTGCACCAACGCGTCGCCAATAGACGCATCACCGTGCGGATGATACTGCATGGTTTGCCCGATAATATTGGCAACTTTATTGTAGCGGCCGTCATCCATTTCTTTCATGGCATGCAAAATTCGCCGCTGTACCGGTTTCAATCCATCATTAACATATGGCACAGCCCTTTCAAGGATCACATACGATGCATAATCGAGAAACCAATTCTGGTACATTCCCGACAAATACGTAATATTGTCTCCCTTTTCAGAGCCCGATTGGTCTGTTTTAATTTCCTCTTCGCTCACCTTATTGCTTTTAATCGTTGTAATTAAACTTCATCCTTTTCAACGTACAGGTTGTCGATAATAAACTCCTGTCGTTCGGGTGTATTTTTCCCCATGTAAAATTCGAGCATCTGCGACACCGACTCATGTTTTTTCATCAACACAGGCTCCAGTCGAATATCCGGACCAATGAAGTTTTTAAACTCATCGGGCGAGATCTCACCCAAGCCTTTAAATCGGGTAATTTCGGCTGCTTTACCACACTCGGCGATGGCCGAAACACGTTCTTCGTCGGTGTAACAGTAGAAGGTTTTCTTTTTATTTCGCACCCGAAACAATGGGGTTTGCAAAATATACAGGTGCCCTTTTCTGACCACTTCGGGGAAAAACTGCAAAAAGAAAGTAATTAGCAACAACCGAATATGCATTCCATCCACATCAGCATCGGTTGCAATAATCACTTTATTATAGCGCAGGTCGTCCATGCTTTCTTCAATATTCAGAGCGGCCTGCAACAAATTAAACTCTTCATTTTCGTACACCACTTTTTTCGTCAAACCGTAGGTATTTAGCGGCTTACCCTTCAAACTAAACACAGCTTGTGTATTTACATCGCGTGATTTAGTGATCGACCCGCTGGCTGAATCCCCTTCGGTAATAAAAATACTGGATTCAGCTTTCGCTTCCTTACTGGAGTTGAAATGCACCCTGCAATCGCGCAGTTTGCGGTTATGCAAACTCACTTTCTTTGCGCGCTGTTTGGCCAGTTTCTTAATGCCGGAAATCGCTTTCCGCTCACGTTCCGACTCTTGAATGCGGCGCAACAACACTTCGGCCACATCGGCGTTTTTGTGCAGGTAGTTGTCGAGTTCTTTTTGAACGAAGTTGACCACATGGTTTCGCACCGAAGGTCCGTCGGGGCCAATATCGCGCGACCCCAGCTTGGTTTTGGTTTGCGATTCGAATACCGGTTCTTCCACTTTAATAGAGATAGCAGCGATAATCGATGCCCGAATATCCGAAGGATCGAAATCCTTTTTATAATAGTCGCGGATTGTTTTCACGATAGCCTCGCGAAACGCCACCAGATGGGTACCTCCTTGCGTGGTGTGCTGTCCGTTGACGAAAGAATAGTAATCTTCCCCGTATTGATTTCCATGGGTAAGAGCCAATTCAATATCTTCGCCTTTTAAATGAACCACCGGATACAACGGCTCGGCATCCAGATTTTCTTCCAACAAATCCTTCAGTCCGTTTTTACTTTGGTAACGATCGCCGTTGCAATAAATCACCAGTCCGGCATTCAGGAAGGAATAGTTTTTCATCATGTTCTCCACATAATCACCGCGAAAGCGATAATTACGGAAAATATCTCCATCGGGCACAAAACTTACTTCAGTACCATTTGGGTGCTCGGTGGTTGTCACTTCTTTTTCATCAACAACCTGTCCTTGTGAAAAAATAATCTCTTTAACCTGTCCTTCACGGAAAGCTTTGATGTTAAATGTTGAAGACAGCGCGTTTACAGCTTTGATCCCGACTCCGTTCAAGCCAACCGATTTTTTGAAAACTTCAGAATCGTATTTGGCGCCGGTATTCATTTTCGAAGCCACGTCCTTCAATTTCCCCAGCGGAATTCCCCGCCCAAAGTCACGCACGCTAACCAGTTCATTTGAGACTTTGACTTCAATTTTCTTTCCAAAGCCCATCATAAACTCGTCAATCGAATTGTCCATGACTTCTTTTAACAAAACGTAAATACCATCATCGCTGGCAGTTCCGTCGCCCAGCTTGCCGATGTACATCCCCGGCCGTTTTCGAATATGCTCTTGCCAGTCGAGCGTTTTAATGGATCCTTCGTCGTAATTTGGAGTCATAATTTCTTTCTGAATTTGTAGCAATATAAAGAAAACAAAAGTGCGTTAATTTTGAAAGCGGATGTCAATAACTCAAGCAAAGAGTTGAAAAAAATCAAAAAAAAAACGAGCAATGGTTCTACGCCCACTGCCCGTTTCCTCCAAGATCATCGGCATCTTCAATTTTTTAGCCATGCCGCAGATCCCGGTTAAGATTTCGCTGCGACCAGACGACCTTATTTCAACTCAGGTTTTGTTCGTGATAAACCAAAACCGGCTTATTAAATAGTTTAATTAGTTCGTGCGTATGGGAACTTGAAAAGATCTCCTCGAAGAATCCTTTTCGTTCCTTCAGCGCCACAATTAAATCCGGGTTTTCTGCGCGAACATAAGCATCCAAGTCCGTTTCCACATCCTTCCCTTTTGACAGGTAGAACTCAGGAGAACAGCCGGGAATTGAATTCTTCAGCAGGGTTTGAAATCCAAGCCATTTGATACGAACATCAAAATCTACTTTTTTGCAATGATGAAACACTTGCAGCTTCATCTCCTTACTTTCGCCAAACAAACCCACCATATTTTTAATCGCAGTAATATCTTCCGGGTGCATAGCGGTCGCATAAATCAACGTCTCAAATTTCAGATACTGCTGATTGTCTGGAATAACCAAAACAGGACAGGACACCCGGTCCAGAATATTTGGAAAGTTAATTATTCCTCCCGGACTCTCAGAAACGCTGCTATAATTGCTCATCATAAGCAGCAGATCTTGCTCTTGCTTCACCATCTCATCAATATATTCCATCCGGCTGCACTCGCGCACGTCATATTCGAAGGGAATTGTTCGCGGATTCTGACTCTGATACTTAGTCGTTATGCGCTTAATCTCGGCTTCTGCTTTTTCGTAATCCGATTTTATCTGAGTCTGAGCATACTGCAATCCTACTTCCATATTCGGTGGTGTAACTCCCAGGTAATTTGCACTGCTAACCCAGTTAAAATCCTCGATATAAACAATTTTAAGCTTTCGCTTTTGCTGGTTACTAATTGAAAAAGCCGAATAAATCAGGGCTTCCAAATTCTTTAGTGTGTCCAGCAACAATACATTTGTTTTCATGACCTTGCTTTTTGGAATTAAACATTCTATTTCGGCACCGTTAAATTAAAGTCTTCTGCCATTGGTTCCGTCAGCATATCGCCAACGAAAGACGACGTTACGTATTTAATTGTACGGTCTTTCGGCCGGTTTGTTAACAAGCCAGCCCTCAGGAAGAGGGCGGCCTTACTATTTTTGAAATTCGACACAAAGCAAACTCGGTGGCCGCTCAATTATTTAGCTGGGGCACGAGAAAAGGTAAACTGTAGAACCCAATGAACTACAGCAGCATACAAACTCCCCAAAAAGCGACTTTGTCAAACTTTAAAATCTCGAACTGAATCAGCAGCACGACAAACAGTTTTAATTATCTTTGCCCGGTTATGATTGGAAAACAGACACTATTTACCTTTATTTTGGTGATCATGGCTACTTGTGGCTGGGCACAAAGAGGCGTTGAAACATTTGGAACCGGGGGGAATTATTCGACCCAGCAGTTCGGCGATGATGAAAACGGGGATGAGAATGAAGAGGCAGACAAGCCGGAGAAGCCTGAAGAAAAACATGTTCCATCGCTCATTCGGAGCTGGAAGGTTGCTAACTACGCTGCTAATTTTGAAGATGCCGCGCTCGACACCAGCTTGAATTTCTTCCACGTTTACAATCCGGTTTTTCAAAAAGACCTTCGACCTATTTTTACCGGAAATGTTGGTGGCGCCTATCTGGCTGGCGATTTTTTCAAACGCAGCTACCAATCAGATTTCTACTTTACGCAGTCGTTTGAACCATACATGAAATTCGCCGGGGGGCTTCAATTTTTGAACACAACCACTCCCTACACGGTACTAAATTACGTTCAGAGTGAAAGCAAGACAGAGCGAACCGAAACCATGTTCGATGTTTTCCACAGCCAAAATGCCAATCCGAATTTCAACTTTCAGCTTTTCTACGATCAGGACAAATCAACCGGACACTACCAGTATCAAGAAGCAAAGTTTCACGACATAGGTATAGCAACCTCCTACAGAACTGATAAATTTAACTCGCATGGCGCGATTATCTTCAACCGACATAAGAGTGAAGAAAACGGTGGATTGCAGTCTGACCAAGAGCTGGACGATTACGAGGAAACCGAAACTTTTCTGGTGAATTTACTCTCTGCCAACTCAACGATAAGAAACAACATATTTTGGCTGGCAAATGAATACCGAATTGGGAAATACGAGGACAAAGAAGACGAAAACGGAAATATCTCAAGCGAATTCCGACCGATCACCGGCTTAATCCACCAGTTCGAATATTCGTCGAATCGCCGCACATATATCGACACTTCGCCCGACGATGATTATTACCCGGCATTTTACAATGATTCGACAGCAACAAACGACACGGTGTTTTACAACCGGCTGACAAACGTTGTTCAACTTAAATTTTACGAATCTCCATCGCGGAAGTACACGTTCAGCAAACGAGCATTTATCGGTAACGATCTGATTACGACAAAAATGATCGATGCAAGCGGCACAAGTCTCGAAAAAGAAAAACTACACAACACCTTTGTAGGAGGTGCAATCTCACGCGATTTGGGTGAGTTTTGGCGATGGAATATTCAGGGTAAATTTTACACAACAGGATACCGCTCCGGCCAAACTGAACTGAATGCTTTCATTTTCAAACCCCTTCGAATTGGCAATGACACAACAAGCCTTTACGTTTCCGGAGAACTAAACACAATTGTTCCGGATTATTTCCAACAGAATTATCGATCGAACCATTACACCTGGACAAACCGATTTGACAACATCAATGAAATGATCATCAAGTCGCGAATCAACTCACAAAAGCACAAACTGACCCTGGGATTTAACTATGCGCTCATCGGTAACTATATCTACAACAACGAGAATGCACTACCGGAGCAAGGGAGCAGCGAACTACTGATCCTTTCAGCCTACCTGAACAAAAATTTCGAATCGAAACATTGGTTAATTCGCGCTCAGGCACTTTGGCAAAAATCAAATCAAGAAAAATACCTCCATTTGCCCGATCTTACCGGTTACATGAGTATTAATTTCAAACTACTGATTTCCAAAGTCCTTCACACCAATTTTGGAGTCGATGTTCGATATAGCACTGCATACTACGCAGAGGCATACTCCCCTGCGACAGCACAATACTATTGGCAAAATCAACAAAAAATTGGTAACTTTCCAATAGTAGACCTGCATGCTAATTTAAAACTGAAACGAACTCGAGCTTTTTTCCAACTGCAGAATGCGGCAACTGGTTTCTTAGATGGTCAATATTGGGCCGCTCCAAACTACCCGCTTTACAGAAGGACGTTTCGTTTAGGCATTGCCTGGTCATTTTATGATTAGACAAACCTAAACTTTGAGTATGAAACGAAAAAACGCTGTGCGCTCCCTGTTGATTCTACCCTTCATGATACTTTTGTTATCATGCAATTCGAGCAGTACTTCGGATAATTCGACAACATCCGCTAAACGCAACACAGAACTGTCCCGTATTATGAAATCGGGCAAATTAAAGGCCGTTGTCGACTACAACTCAACCAACTATTTTATCTACAGAGGAAGGCCAATGGGGTTTAAATATGACCTTCTGCAACATCTGGCTAAAGACATGGGCCTAAAGTTGGAGATCGCCGTTAGCAACAATCTGGATGATACTTTCAATGGATTGCGCAGTAAAAAATTCGATTTAATCGCGAAAAATCTAACAATCACAAAATCAAGAAACAAATTAATTGACTTTACGATTCCACTCGAAGAAACACGACAGGTTTTAATTCAAAAACTGCCGGATGGCTGGCAAAACATGACCTCTGCAGCCATCGAAGATTCTCTAATCAGGAACCAATTAAACCTGGCAAATAAAACAATTCATGTCCAAAAAAATACCGCGTATTATCGTCGGCTAATCAACCTATCTGAAGAAATTGGGGCTGAAATCAATATTGTAGAAGACAGTATTTACGGGGTCGAACAACTGGTCGCGATGGTGTCGAGAGGTGAAATTCAATTCACTGTTTGCGATGAAAATGTGGCCAAAGTAAATCAAAACTACTTCCCGAATCTGGATATACGTACACCGGTTAGTTTTCCGCAAAATATTGCTTGGGCTGTTCGGCACAACAGCCCCGAATGGCTCAGCTATCTGAATACGTGGATTAGCAATTTCAAAAAAACCACTGAGTTTGCAGTTCTTCATAACAAGTATTTTGAAGTCAGCCGCTCCCAAGCCATTGTTCTGGATGACTATCACTCAATATCCGGAGGAAAGATCTCACCTTTCGATGAAATTATTAAACAAAAAAGTAAACAAGTAGGAATTGACTGGCGATTAACTGCCGCGATTATTTATCAGGAATCAAAATTCGATCCGGAGGCAGTTTCCTGGGCCGGAGCTTGCGGATTGATGCAGATTATGCCGGAATCGGCCGATCTGTTCCGAATAATGGACTTTGAAAAACCGGACCAAAATATTGAAGCTGGCACCAAACTTCTCAAATGGCTGGACGATAATTTCAAGAAAGAGGTGCCCGATTCGCTTGAACGTGTCAAATTTGTTCTGGCAGCCTATAACGTTGGACTTGGACACGTTAAAGATGCACAGCGGCTAGCCGCTAAATACAATAAAATACCGATTGTTTGGACTGGAAATGTTGACTATTTTCTGCTCAATAAATCGGCTTCGAGATACTACAGAGACCCTGTTGTAAAATGGGGATATTGCCGCGGTGAAGAACCGTTTAATTACGTGAACAAAGTATTGAACACTTACCATCACTACCGCAACCTTATTGAGAAGTCGTAAAACTGGGTTGATTTAACAAGTCGAAGAATTCGGTCAAAATCATGGCTGTGGCCCCCCAAATAACTTCATCTTCATACAAAAAACACGGTACATTCATGACTCCTGTAATTGTTTGAACGGGAAACTCCCTGAGTCTTTTCCCCTGGAAAAACTCCTGAATCGGAAACAGGATTACCTTTTCCGCTTCAGCAATATTAACCACAAACTCCGGCTTATGATCCATCCAACCCACAAACGGAAAAATCTTAAATCGACTAACCTGGACATAAAGCTCCGACAAACGCCCCAATAGAAGAACCTCCGCCGGATCTATTCCAACCTCCTCCTGAGCCTCTCGCAGAGCCGTTACCTCTGGTTTTTCACCCTCCTCGATCCGCCCGCCCGGCAGACTGATTTGCCCCGGATGATTTTTCATTTCACTGGAGCGTTTGGTCAAACAGGTATAGAGTTGTCCGTTGTGCGGAAAAACCAGCAACAAGACACTGCTGTACCGAACATCTTCTGACTCCGCCGCACTTATCGACAGCTTTCTTCCGGGTGGTATCATCTTTAAATGAGAACGCTGCCCCGGCAGACCAGCCCGCAACAAACCACTTATATATTGGGGATTCAAATCGCGCATAGCTAAATATAAGCAATAATTAAGAAAACATACAGATCTCAATCGCTTCAATTCGAAAAGACTTAACAAACATTAAAACAGACAAACCACTCTTTATCATCTGTTGCCCCGAACCTTGGTTGTTCCGGAATCAATCGAAACGAATTGTTTTTTCGGGAGAAATGCGCCCAACCAGATATGATGGCCCCAACAACATGATGATCGTTATGAGCAAAGCGCCCACATTCAACAACAATAGGTGTGACACCATGAGGTTAATTGGAACGGTATCGACATAATAGGAAGTTGGATCGAGGTGGATGATTTTAAAATAGTGCTGCAACAAGCAAAACACAATCCCGATTACATTGCCCCACAGCAGACCTTTGCCCACCAGAAAAGCTGATAAGTATAGGAAAATCTTACGTATATTAACATTCGCCGCCCCCATCGATTTCAGGATCCCAATCATTTGAGTTCGTTCTAAGATAATGATCAGCAAGCCGGAAATCATATTAAATCCGGCCACAAGCACCATCAGCAAAAGAATAATCCACACATTCATATCCAACAAATTAAGCCAATCGAATATATAGGGAAACTTTTCCTTTACGTTGACTACCCGCAACATGGGCTGATCAGCATCCATTTTATCCAGAACCAAATACCGTACTTCTTGGCTTAACTCCTCAACCTGATCAAGATCGTCGACAAATACTTCAAAACCACTGACCTGATCTTCAGTCCAATTATTTAGTCGCTGCACATGGCGCAGATCAACTAATACAAACATCCGGTCGAACTCCTCCAGACCACTGCGAAAGATACCACCGACCGTAAATTTCCGGATACGAGGAACTTTTTCGTTTTGATTTAGAAAGTACATCAGAAACTGGTCGCCCATTTTGAGCTTCAAAAGATTCGAGTTTTGCGATGAAATCCAGGCCAGATCAGTACGTGATGAATCCGAGGGAATCAAATTTCCTTCGAGTCGGTTTTTCGCAAAAAAACTCCAATCGAAGTCATCGCCGACACCCTTCAGAACAACCCCCTGAATTTCGTCTCCGGCTTTAACAATTCCGGGTTTTGTAGCAAACTGCTGAACATGGGCAATCCCATTCATAGCTACCACGTCGGGGATAAAAGCTTGATTTTTGAAAACCGGGACAGTCTGATAGCTTTGATTGCTATCATAATTAACGATTTGCAGATGAGCCGCGAATCCGTTGACCTTACTTTCGACTTCACGCTGGAACCCGGTAACAATGGCCACTGACAAAATCATCACGACCATCCCAAGGCTAATTCCGGCAACAGCTAACCGCACGATTCTCTTCGACAGGTTCTGGCCGGAATCGTTTGACAAAAACAAACGCCGTGCTATAAATAATTCAGTGTTCAAGCGGTGTAGTTATAATTTACTGCCAAAGCTATAAACTTTCTGATTTTCTGCGGTTAATAAACGGAAGAATCGACAAGGAAATTAAGCCCATCAGAATCAGCATGCCCGTCATCGACGAATGCGCCAGAAATGCAAACACAACCCCGTCAGCCTTGCTGATTCCGTAAACAATCAAGGACTGGATCACCATAAAATGCCAGGCACCAATACCACCCTGCACCGGCGCAACCATGCCAAAACTGCCGAGCACAAAGGTCGTCAATGCAGCAATGGCCGATAAATGAGTCGTGAATTCAAACGAAAAGAACACGACATAGGTCATTAAATAATACATGAGCCAAATAAACACGGTGTGCAGGATGAAAGCCCATTTATTCTTCATCGTCCGGATGGTTCGTAAACCTTCTCCAAATTTCGACATGACCCCCTGAATCTTATGATAAAAAGCAGAGTTCCTGATTTTACGTCGAAACAGATAGAATGAAACGATTGCAATAATCAACGCTAAAATCATCCCCGGAGAAAAGGTGATATGCTCCAATTTCGCTGACACTCCCGGATTGTTTTCTAAAAACTGAATCAGTTTTCCAAACTGGGTAACAATTACGACCACCGTGAGCAGCAATAACATAATTACATCGACAATACGCTCTGTTACAACTGTTCCCACCAGTTTGGTGAACGATATTTTTTCGTAACGTGCCAATACCCCGCAACGCGAAATTTCCCCCATCCGTGGAATTACCAAATTCATGAGATAACCAACCATCACTGCTAAAAATGTATTTAGCAAGCGTGGCCGTTGCCCAAGAGGTTCGATCATTATCACCCACCGAATTGTTCGACTAATATGACTTAGGAGCCCTAAAAACAAGGAAACCCAGACCCAAAAATAATTGACATCGTTTGCTAAAATAGATTTTATGCGGTCGATATCCTGATCTTTATACACGAGCCAAAAAATAACTACCCCCAGAGCAAAAAAGGCCAGGACTTTAAGAAGGTTGAATAACTTATGTTTCAAAATGAACTTGTTTATTTCTGAAAATGCGCTATTTTTAGGTAGTATTAGCAGCACTTCCAAGCATTTTATAAAGTACTTTTTTAAATTTGCACGCCTTTTACAAAAGCCCAAATCGCTGACAAAAATAAATATTTGTTTTAAACCACATTCTTTTTAGAAACATATTCAGCTTGCCTGAAATCAGAAAACATAAATAATGACCATAGTTAGGGCCAAAAAAAACCTGGGTCAACACTTTTTGAAGGATCAAAACATTGCCCGAAAAATAGTTGACAGTCTGCACGCTGAGCAAGTTTCCAACGTTCTGGAAATTGGCCCGGGAATGGGTGTATTGACACAATATTTACTGGAGAAAGAAAATTTCACGACAACCGTTGTTGAAATAGACACCGAGTCGGTAGATTACCTCAAAAAGCATTTCCCTTCGCTTGAAGAGCGGATTATTTCGAAGGATTTTCTGCGAATGAAACTCGACGATTATTTTCAGGAGAACTTTGCCATTATCGGTAACTTCCCTTACAATATTTCTTCGCAGATATTTTTCAAAGTATTAGAGTACAAAAACCAGATCCCGGAGGTTGTTGGAATGATCCAGAAAGAAGTTGCCGAACGCCTTGCAACCGGCCCCGGATCGAAAACCTACGGCATACTGAGTGTCCTGCTACAGGCCTACTATGATATTGACTACCTGTTTACCGTTCACGAGCAAGTATTCATTCCGCCTCCCAAGGTAAAATCGGGAGTCATCCGATTGACACGCAACGACCGGGAAAAGCTGGACTGCGACGAACGCCTGTTTGTTCAATTGGTTAAAGCGGCTTTTAACCAACGACGAAAAACTATGCGTAATTCGCTCAAACAATTCCTTCGCGACGACGAGCTAAAGGCAAACGAACTTTTCAACTTGCGCCCGGAACAATTGAGTGTCGCCCAATTCGAATCTTTAACCCGTCTGATTGAAAATCAACCCTAAAAAACTGCCCCCCATGAGCAATGAATTGAACATGGATTTCATTGAGAAACTCCAGGGCCTGATCGAAAATGAGCAGTCTGCTGAAGTATTGGAAATGCTGGATGGCCTTCACCCAACCGACATTGCCGAACTCATGGATCGATTAAGTATGGACGAAGCCAAATATCTCTATCTGCAATTGGACGGAGAAATGGCATCAGATGTTCTGCTGGAGATCCCGGAAAACATTCGGCGCCGATTCCTGCGCGTATTGCCACCCGAGGTAATTGCCCATCAGTTTGTGGAACACATGGACTCCGACGATGCCGCTGATATTATGGGCGAGCTGGAGGAAGATGTGATTGAAGCTGTTCTTTTGGAGATTGAAGACAAAGAACAAGCAGGCGACATTGCCGACCTTCTGGAATATGATGACGATACAGCCGGGGGGTTGATGGCCAAAGAATTGGTTAAAGTGAACGAAAACTGGAATGTGCAAACATGCCTTAAAGAGATTTCGTCGCAGGCCGAAGAAATTGATGAAATATATTACGTCTACGTAGTTGATGATGATAACATCTTAAAAGGTGTTCTATCCCTGTCAAAGTTGATTCAGAAATCGACTCACGCTAAAGTGCAAGACCTGATAAACGAGGACATTCAGTCGGTAAAAACAGAAACCAGTCAGGAAGAAGTGGCTCAGATAATGGAGAAATACGACTTGGTGGTTCTACCGGTTGTCGACCAGATCGGACGCCTGAAAGGCCGAATCACCATTGACGATGTCGTTGATGTGATCCGTGAAGAAACCGGCAAAGACTACCAGATGGTTTCCGGTATCACGGGCGACGTGGAATCAACCGATAATGTTTGGCGATTGACGCGTGTTCGAATTCCATGGTTACTAATCGGAACGATGGGTGGAATTATGGGAGCCCGTGTTTTGGGTGCGAATTCCCATACTTTGGATCAAATTCCGGCCATGGCCTTTTTTATCCCCCTGATTGCGGCAACCGCTGGTAATGTAGGTGTTCAATCCTCATCGATTGTTGTACAAACCCTGGCTAGTGGCTCCCGCAAATTTGATTCGCTGGGCAAAAAGCTTTTAAAGGAACTTGGAGTTGGATTCATCACAGCGGTATTTTTTGCCAGCGTGATATTCGCCTACAACTACTTTTTTAGCGATAACTTTCGGCTAACATTGGCCGTTAGTTGCACCTTGTTTATAGTGATTATTTTCGCCTCGCTCTTTGGAACATTAATACCATTACTGCTCAATAAGTTAAAAATTGACCCGGCACTAGCCACCGGACCATTTATCACTACGATGAATGATATACTTGGATTGATGCTCTATATGTTCGTTGCACAGCTCTTTTTTCAATTAATATAAATGACGCAAAAAATTTTAATCGGCCGGCACGACAAAGCTGAATTCCCCGAACTGGAACTGGAATACATTGACGTTAAGATCGATACAGGTGCTTTCACCTCAAGTTTCCATTGCCACAATATCGAGGTCATTAAAGTGAATGGAGAAAAAAAACTACATTGTTACTTTTTAGACCCCGACCATGATCAATATCACAACAAAGAATTTATCTTTGACCGCTTTTCTAAAAAAAAGGTACGTAGTTCAAACGGGTTAATCGAAGAACGATATAGCATTGAAACTCAGATCATTCTATTCAATCAAACTTACCCAATCGAGCTAACTTTAACAGAGAGAGGGAACATGAAATTCCCGGTTTTACTCGGACGTAAATTCTTGTCGAAGCGCTTTGTCGTCGACAGCGCGAAAACCCAGCTTTCAGCCAAAAATAAAATCTGGCTGATTAGCACGACAAAGAACAGCATCCAGAAAAAAATATAGAAACACGCAACCATTAAAGATTTATAATAAGGTGAGAATTGTTATTTTATCCCGTGATCACAACCTATACTCAACGAAACGTTTGGTTGAAGCCGGAGAAAAAAAGGGGCACGAAATGCTAATTGTAGACCATTCAAAATGCGACCTGGTCATCGAAAAGAAGAAACCGGGGATCATTTACAAAGGTCACATGCTCGAAGACATCGACGCTGTTATTCCACGAATTGGAGCATCAGTAACATTCTATGGTACTGCTGTAGTTCGTCAATTTGAAATGATGAAAGTGTTTACAGCAATTGAATCGCAGGCACTTGTTCGCTCCCGCGACAAACTCAGAAGTTTACAAATTCTGAGCAGAGCCGGATTGGGCTTGCCTAAAACGGTTTTCACCAACTATTCGCGCAATGTCAAGGATATTGTGAAAAGTGTTGGCGGAGCTCCTCTTGTTATAAAGCTGCTTGAAGGGACTCAGGGACTAGGCGTTGTATTGGCTGAAAACGACAATGCCGCAGAATCGGTTATTGAAGCATTTAACGGATTGAAAGCGCGAGTCATCGTACAGGAATTTATCCAGGAAGCCAAAGGATCGGACATTCGTGCCTTTGTTGTTGATGGAGTCGTTGTTGGAGCTATGAAGCGTCAGGCCAAGAAGGGTGAATTCCGCTCGAACCTGCACCGCGGAGGCACGGCAACAATCATCGAATTAACCGAAGAAGAAGAGAACGCCGCGTTAAAAGCTGCCCGCGTACTGGGTCTGGGCATCGCTGGTGTTGATATGCTGCAATCGAAACACGGCCCGTTAATACTTGAGGTTAATTCATCTCCCGGCTTGGAAGGAATTGAAGCAGCGACAGGCAAAGATATTGCCAACAGCATCATTCGCTACGTTGAACGCAATGTATAAATCATGAAAAAGCAGCCATTTCAGTTAATTGGAACTACAATCCCCGCTGGGCGAAAGACCATTGTTAACCTTGAAACAGCGCGATTGCACACCCACAATAAAATCGAAGTGCCTGTTATTGTTGAACGAAGCAAAAACGACGGCCCGGTACTTCTGTTAATTGGAGGCATTCATGGCAACGAAATTAACGGAGTGGAAATTATTCGTGAATTAATTTCCCGAAAATACAACAGGCCAACTGCCGGAACAGTCATTTGCATTCCGGCATTGAATGTTTTTGGCTTCTTAAATCAAACCCGCGAATTTCCCGACGGAAAAGACCTGAACCGTATGTTTCCGGGAACACAGAATGGTTCCATGGCCAGTCTTTTTGCCTGGAACCTAATGAATAACATCCTTCCGGCAGCAGATTATATTGTCGACTTTCACACTGGTGGCGGCAATCGGTTTAACAGTTCACAAATCAGGGTTGCAAAAGAACATCCGGAGCTTCAGGAATTGGCGGCCATATTTGCCCCTCGATTTATTGTCACAGCGGCCGACCGGGAAAAGTCGTTTCGTGAAGCGGCAACCAAACTTGGCAAGAAAATCCTGTTGTTCGAAGGAGGAAAGTCACTCGACATCCACAACCGAATTACACAGCGCGGTGTCAACGGAGTTCTGCGCTTAATGAACCATCTTGGCATGCGCGACTACTCGGCCGAAATAGCCGCCATGCCAGCAGTGGATCCAATCATCATCAGGCAATCAACCTGGATTCGGGCAAGGCATGGAGGAATGTTTCGTTTCCATGTAAAAGACGGAGCAAAAGTTATGAAGGGCGATACAATCGGCAGCATTTCAGATCCATACGGAGAGTTCGAAAAACCAGTAAAAGTTCCGGAGAATGGCTATATCATTGGCCTTAACCATTCGCCAATCGTTTATCAGGGCGATGCTTTGGTTCATTTGGGAAAAGAATAGTACACATACATAGTAGGTCATAAAACATTGTGCAGACAGTGCTACCCCTGAACGAAATGACATTTAATAAACAACTTAGCAGCCTTGTGATTTTGTTTTTTTTTAATGCGCATCGTTTCTTATCACCATCCGTTATGGTGCATTTAAAATCGACAACGAATAAGTGAGAAAAGCAATCAAAATAGGAGAAATTGAATTTGCGACTAAAAAGGACGCATTAACTCACTATAAGACTATTTTAAACTCTTACGACTATGGAGAAGAATTGAATGCAGACGATCTAAATGATATTTTGAGATTGCTTGAAACTCACCCAAAAGTAAAAGAAAAAATTGGAGTCGGGATTGAAAAAGTAATAATAGCAAAGGTTCAGTATAACACTAAGTCTTTTGAGTTGGTAAGATTTGACGGCTCGACAGAATTTTTCTCATATACAAAACGAATAAACGCTCCGAAGACAAACTTTACAAAATTCAGAGAAGCTTGCAGACAAGCAATTCAAGACGATTTGAGAAATGTGAAGCTCGATTATTTTGAAAAACACTCAAAAAAAGGACAAGTCAAATGCCAAGAATCAAATGAACTTGCGAAATACGAAGAACTAAACGTTGACCATAGACAACCAAATACTTTCTCAATTATCGTTGACAGATTTGTAGAATTTAACAGGCTTGACTTAGAAAAAATTGAATATTCCCATGTTGACGGTGGTCCGAATGAACTCAAAGACGATAATTTAAAACAGGAATTTAGAAAATATCATCAAGACAAAGCAAATTTAAGAATTGTAAAAAAGGATTTGAATTTGGGTCGTTCGTTTCAAGCAAGAGTAAACAGACAGAAAAAGGACTTGACAATTAAGAAGATAAACACGAAAGACAGGAAAAAGGCACCCTAACACGTGTTCTGCCCAAATGAACCAAACGGCGTCGCGTTTCATTACAACCTGAATATGAAACGACTACTCATCACTTACGGTACTAGCCTGCATTCATAGCAACAACCGGATCAAGTTTGGACGCCACATAAGCCGGTATGAATCCGGCGATCAGACCAATGATTCCGGACACGAAAAGCCCCAGCACAATATTCTTCAAACTCAGAACCAGATTCATATCCGACATTCCGCTCGCAATTAATGTCCCCACAAAAACAAGGATTAGCCCAACGCCACCGCCAATCAAACTTAGGATGACCGCTTCGAAAATAAACTCCAGCAGTATAAAATAACGTTTGGCACCAAGCGATTTTTGGATCCCAATCAAACGCGTACGCTCTTTCACCGAAACAAACATGATATTGGCAATACCAAACCCACCAACTAAAATACTAAACCCACCAATCACAGTTCCGGCAATATTAAACACCATAAAAAACGCGTCGAACCGATTCGAAATAACACTCACCTCGTTGATCGCAAAATCGTTCTCTTCCATCGGACGCAAGGAGTGAATATTGCGCATCACTCCCTCCAACTCAGCGATAAACAAATCGTTATCGGCACCCAATTTCGCTTTTACACTAATGGCCTGCCCCATTTCCCGATTCCGGAAATCAACTAACGATGCGGCTATTCCTGTCGAAATATGCAAGCGTTTGTCCATACTCGTTCCAAACATATCGGTCCCTTTCTGTTTGTATTCACCAACAACAATAAAACGGCTGCCTTTCACTTTAATCGACTTACCTATTGGATCGGTGCCTTCGAAAAGCTCATCAGCCAATTCGCTTCCGATAATCGCTATTGGCGTACCACTCAGCATTTCAGACTCGGTAAAATACCGTCCACGCTCGACCTCCAAACTCCACAAATCGACCAAATCGTATGTTGATGCGAGAATCTCAGCATTTTCAGCGGTTGAATTTCCAAACTGAACTGTCGCATTAAAACCAACGATAAACGCAGCCCGATCGGTCAAAGCAGAGCGTCGACGTATTTCCTCCACATCCTCCTGTTTCGGAAACGGGCGGTTCAAATACTTCCACCAGGGATATTCTGTTTCACCCTCAGGGGGAGTCCACGGCCATTTTTGCACAAACACCATGTTCGTCCCCAGCGAATTCAAGCTATTTCGCATGTACTTCTCCAACGAATCGATCACAGTAAACACCGATATGATGGCGAATATCCCGATGGTAATCCCCAACAACGACAAAACTGTTCGCAGCTTATTGGTTCGCAGCGAATTAACGGAAAAAGAAAAACTTTCGACTATGAGCCGGAAAAGAATCATAAAACCTATTTTAGGTAAAGTTAAAAGATTATAATTTCGTGAATGCTATCTGCTATTTCAAATTCAATTTATTTTGCTCCAGAAGTCATTTTCAGCTTTCCAGACCCAAAAATTCTTTCTATTTTCAACGCTTAAATTTTTGTTTTCAACAGAGATTCACCTCATTTAATCATTTGAAATTATTATCTTTGCATCGCATTTTTAACAAACTGTAAATGAAGGATTTAAAAACAATAAAATCAGCGCTGATCTCGGTTTATCATAAAGATAAGCTTGACGTCATCGTAAAGAAATTGAACGAACTGGGTGTCCAACTTTATTCAACAGGTGGAACACAATCATTTATCGAAAGTTTAAACGTACCGGTGACAGCGGTTGAGGACCTGACAGGGTATCCTTCGATTTTAGGTGGCCGTGTAAAAACGCTTCACCCTAAAATTTTCGGTGGAATCCTGAATCGTCGCGAGCACGCCGGAGATCAAGATCAAATTGCTCAATACGAAATTCCTGAAATCGATTTGGTTATCGTTGATTTGTATCCGTTTGAAGAAACTGTTGCGTCAGGTGCATCGGAAGAAGACATCATCGAAAAAATCGACATCGGCGGTATCGCATTGATTCGCGGCACAGCTAAAAACTTCAATGACGTGATCATTGTTTCATCACGCGACCAATACGAAGAATTTATTGAATTACTGAATACAAAGAATGGCGAAAGCTCACTCGAAGACCGCAAAGCGTTTGCCCGCAAAGCATTTGCGACTTCATCACATTACGACTCAGCCATTTTCAATTATTTCAACGGCGGTATCACCGATAAAAACCGGGTCAGTCTGAACGACGGCAAGGTTTTGCGCTACGGAGAAAACCCCGACCAGTCAGCAACTTTTTACAAATTCGACAATGCCGACTCGAAAGTAACATTGGCAAACGCCGAGGTACTGCAAGGCAAAGAACTATCGTACAACAACCTGCTCGATGCTGATGCGGCATGGAAATCGGCCTCGGATGCTTACCATGCAGTCACTCATATTGAGAACAAGGTAGCTGTTTCGGTTATCAAGCACCTAAACCCTTGCGGCTTGGCTGTTACCGACAACATCCTAAAATCGCTTGATCTGGCATGGGAAGGCGATCCAATTAGCGCTTTCGGATCAATTATTTGCTTTACAGATACGGTGACAGCAGAAGTTGCTTCATGGTTCGGCAAGAAATTCGTAGAGATCATCATTGCGCCGGCATTTACTCCTGAAGCTCTTGAGATTTTCAGCAAAAAGAAAAACCTTCGCTTGCTGGTAACACCAATCAAAGCTGAAAAAACCGGTGAAAAACTTTATCGTTCAATCAGCGGTGGAATGTTGGTTCAGGATGAAGATGAAGGTATGGATAGCGAATTCAAGAATGTAACAAAAATACAATTCGACAACAATAAAATGAATCTGGCTAAGTTTGGCATTACAGCGTGTAAACACCTAAAAAGTAATGCGATCGCTTTAGTCAATGAAAACAGCGACGGATCGTTTTGGTTAACCGGAGCCGGAATGGGACAACCCAACCGTTTGGATAGCCTGCGTCAATTAACCATTCCTCGTTTCAACATGAAAGAGGGAGTGAAAATTGAAGAAGCCGTTCTGATTTCTGACGCATTCTTTCCGTTCCGCGACAGCATTGAAGCGGCCAATGAATACGGAGTGAAATTTATTGTTGAACCGGGAGGAAGTATTCGTGATGAAGAGGTGATTGATGCCTGCGATGAATTTGGGATCGCGATGCTATTTACCGGACGCCGTCATTTTAAACATTAATTAAAATTTAGTCGGTCATTAACCTTTGACTTTAGGAGACAAAAAACATGGGATTGTTTTCATTTTTAACTCAGGAAATTGCGATTGACCTGGGAACAGCCAATACCATCATTATACAAAACGACAAAATCGTGTTGGACGAACCATCGGTCGTCACCATCGACTTGAAAACGGAGAAGCTTTTTGCCATTGGCGAGAAGGCCCGTCAGATGGAAGGCCGGACACCGCCCAACCTGAAAACGATCCGTCCGCTACGCGATGGTGTGATCGCTGACTTTAACGCAGCAGAACAGATGATTCGCGGGATGATTAAAATGATCAACCCAAAGCAACGACTGTTTTCACCTTCGTTGAAGATGGTTGTTTGTATCCCTTCCGGTTCAACGGAAGTGGAAATCCGTGCGGTTCGCGACTCGTCGGAACATGCCGGGGGACGCGAAGTGTACATGATTTACGAACCAATGGCTGCTGCAATTGGTATTGGATTGGATGTGGAGGCGCCCGAAGGAAACATGATTGTTGACATCGGTGGTGGTACGACCGAAATCGCTGTGATTTCACTCGGTGGTATTGTGACCAATAAGTCAATCCGGATCGCCGGTGATGATTTAACAGCCGACATTATGGAATACATGCGTCACCAGCACAACATTAAAGTCGGTGAACGTACAGCCGAAGATATCAAGATCAATGTAGGATCGGCTCTTTCGCAACTGGAAAATCCGCCGAACGATTACATTGTGCAGGGGCCAAACCAAATGACGGCATTGCCAATCGAAGTACCTGTTTCCTATCAAGAGATTTCGCATTGTCTCGAGAAATCGATTTCAAAAATTGAAACAGCGATTCTAAGTGCATTAGAATTAACTCCTCCGGAACTATATTCCGACATCGTAACCAAAGGGATTTATCTGGCTGGTGGTGGTGCTTTGCTCCGCGGGTTAGACAAACGCTTGTCTGAGAAAATTAATATTCCGTTCCACGTTGCCGACGATCCTTTGCGTGCAGTAGCTCGCGGAACCGGAATCGCACTTAAAAACGTTGATAAATTCTCTTTCCTGATCCGGTAATCCCAGAGCAGGAAAGAGCAAACTTTCCGTTGAATGAGAGGTTTGTTACGCTTTCTGGCGCGAAATTATTTCTTTTTATTGTTCCTGTTGCTTGAAGGCCTCAGTATTGGACTGATTGTGAACTACAATAACTTTCAGCGCGTTACGTTTTTCAACTCAAGTAACAGCCTGACTGCTTCTATTTACAAACAATTTAATAGTGTCACGAGTTTTTTCTACCTGCAACAATCAAATGCTGAGCTGGCAGCAGAGAACTCACGCTTACGCACACGCCTGGAACTTCTCAAACAGAGTTTCATACCGATTGACTCAGTCCAAATTATTCAGGACACTCTTCCTGCCCAGGCACGGCAGTTTGATTTTATTGCGTCGAAAGTAGTGAACAACTCGTTTATCAAACAGTATAACTACGTCACCATAAACAAAGGAACTGCCGATGGCATAAAAACCGACATGGGCATTATTGGTCCAAGCGGAGTTGTCGGTATTGTAACCAGTGTTTCGGAACATTATGCTACCGGTCCAACAATCCTGAATAAGCGGTGGAAGGTCTCATCCAAGATTAAGAATTCGAACTACTATGGTTCGCTGGCATGGGATGGTTTAGATCCGGAGTACGCAACGCTGAATGAAATTCCCTTTCATGTGCAAATGAATGTTGGTGACACCATCGTGACCAGTGGATTTTCGGATGTTTTCCCTGAAGGAATTCCAGTTGGCATCATCGAAAAATTTGATCACGCCAGTGGACGCAACTTTTTCGACATTTCGGTTCGCCTGCTCACTAATTTTGCGAACCTGAGCTATGTTGAAATAGTCAAAAACAACCATCTTGAAGAACTAAACGATTTACAGGAATTAAATTCATATGAATAGCGGTGTCCTAAGATATACAGCCTCATGGGTAATTCTGGTATTAGTCCAGGTACTACTGCTAAATCACATTCAGATTAGCGGATTGATTAATCCCTATCTCTACATTCTGTTTATTTTGATACTCCCGTTTAATACTCCCAATTACCTACTATTAATTCTGGGGTTTTTGTTGGGATTGAACATTGATATATTTTCCAATACACTTGGGATCCATGCCTCGGCCACAACTTTTCTGGCATTCGTCCGACCATTTGTTATCAACCTGATTTCGTCGCGGGATGTATTGGAGTTAAACCAGGCGCCAAAGATTTCGGAACTAGGGTTTGCTTGGTTTTTCCGCTACACATTGATTCTGGTCGTCATACATCATTTCTTCTTGTTTTTCATCGAGGTGTTTTCCTTCAGTGGATTCTTTCATACACTTATGCGCATTGTTTTTAGTTCTGTTTTGACCATTGTGCTCGTCATTATCAGTCAATATCTGGTTGCTAAAAAATAAATGCTGTGGATAGATTCGCCAAACGAAAATACATAATCGGAGCCATATTTGTAATCATAGGATTCATCTACATTCTCCAGCTGTTTTCCATTCAGGTTATTGATAGTTCGTATAAACAGTACGCCACTAAAAACGTTCTTCGCCGGGTCATCAACTATCCGGCCCGAGGCTTGATTTATGATCGCAACGGAAAACTGCTGGTTTACAACAAAGCGGCTTACGATTTACTTGTTACCCCACGCGAGGTATCAGCGTTCGACACTGTTCAGCTGTGCTCTATTCTGAAAATTGAGAAAGAGGTACTCGTGGATGAATTAAAGAAGGCGAAGAAATACTCCCGTTACAAACCTTCGGTTATCGTTAAACAGCTATCGCCCGAAATGTATGCGATGTTGCAGGAAAAGCTCTACAAATACCCGGGGTTCTTTGTTCAATCGCGTACACTTCGTGAATACGCCCGCCCAATTGCGGCGCATATGCTTGGCTATGTTGGCGAGGTTAATCAATCGCAGATTGCCAAAGATGGCTATTATTCACAAGGCGACTACATTGGAGTAACCGGCATTGAGCGAACCTACGAAAAAGAGCTCAGAGGGCGCAAAGGGATGAATTTCTTCCTTGTTGATGTACACAACCGACTGAAGGGAGCCTATAACGAGGGAGCAAACGATTCGGCCGCAATCCTTGGTAATAATCTGATATCGACTATCGATAGAGACCTGCAGACCTATTGCGAGCTACTAATGCAAAACAAACGAGGAGCAGTAGTCGCGATAGAACCGGCAACCGGTGAGATTCTCTGTTTTTTCAGTGGCCCTGATTATGACGCGAATTTGCTGGTTGGTCGCGAACGGAGTAAAAATTATTCGATTCTTCTGAATGACTCTTTGAAACCATTAACAAACCGAGCCATATCGGCAGCCTATTCACCCGGATCAACATTTAAAACAATTAACGCTCTGATTGCTTTAGAGGAAGGAACGATCACCGATCAAACCTCGGTATCCTGCAGTGGGAAAGCGTCCTCTCCCATTCGATGTACACATAATCACGAATCGCCGATCAGATTGGTCGGAGGTATCCGCGAATCGTGCAACCCATACTTCTGGAGCACATTCAAATCAATTATAAATAAATACAAAACCTCCGAAGAAGGATATAAAAAATGGCGTGAACATGTTATGAGTTTTGGACTGGGCACCAGGCTCGGCACAGAATTCTATGGTGAATCTACCGGGAACATTCCGGAGTCATCCTACTACAACCGCTTCTTTGGTAAAGGGAGATGGAATGCGCTAACGATCCGATCGTTGGCAATCGGTCAGGGTGAAATTATTGAAACACCGCTACAAATGGCCAATCTTGCTGCGGTCATCGCAAACCGGGGGTACTACATCGATCCACACCTTGTCAAATCCATATCCGATCCCGATAATTCGATTCGTGAACTCGAGTTTTCGCGCAAAAATACCTCAATTCATCCGGAGCATTTCGAGAAAGTGATTGAAGGGATGCTGGAAGTTGTTGAAAGAACGAACACCCGTTATACAGCACGTGTTGACAGCATCGATATTTGTGGAAAAACCGGAACAATCCAAAATAGTCATGGCTCCGACCACTCAGCTTTTATTGCTTTTGCTCCGATGAACAATCCTAAAATTGCCATTGCGGCATTTGTTGAAAATGGTGTTTGGGGAGCCAGATACGCAGCACCTATTGCCAGTTTGCTTATTGAGAAATATCTGAACGATACGATTAAAGGAAACAACCGGATCGCCTTGGAAAAGAAAATGATTGATGCAAATTTGTTAAACCCGATACAACCCAAATAATGGCAAGCAGAAACAACACATGGGCAAATATTGACTGGCTAGTTGTCGGCTTATACCTGGTTTTGGTATTTCTGGGCTGGATTAGCATTTATGCGGCAGTTTACGACGAAGAGCACAGCAGCATATTGGACATGAGTCAGCGCTACGGAAAACAGTTACTGTGGATTATCGCTGCCCTTGTATTAGGCGTAACAATCATCAACGTCGACAGCAAATTCTTTGTGTCATTTGCCTACGTCATTTATGGGGTTACTATTCTATTGTTGATAGCTGTTCTGATGATCGGATCGGAAGTAAAAGGAGCTAAATCCTGGTTCCAGATTGGAGGTTTCGCCTTTCAACCGGCTGAAGTCAGCAAGTTAGCTACCGCCCTGGCGTTAGCCAAATTTACCAGCTCCTACAACTTCAAACTCGAAAAGTTACAATCGTTACTTATAATCGGGGCAATTCTGGTTATCCCCATCGCTTTAATATTTTTACAAAACGATACCGGATCAGCCCTGGTATTCGTCATCTTTTCGTTTGTACTCTATCGCGAGGGTCTTTCCGGTGTCATTCTATTCATGGGGCTTTTGGTTGCTATTGTATTTATCCTCACCCTCATGCTGGAACCGCTGGTAACCATAACCATTTTAACGATCTGCGCGATTCTGGTTCATTATTTTACCACCCGCCATTTTATTGATGCTCTTAAAGCGGTTGGCATTTCAGCCAGCATCTTTATGAGTTTCTGGCTAGCCAATACACTGCTCAAGTTAGATTTCAGCACCACCAAAATCATCCTTCTCTCGGCCATTTTGTCGAGCATTATTTTTGGAATCTACGCTCTCCGTCAACGACTGAACCAGATACTTTTGGTTCTATTGATTTACCTTGGTCTGGTGATGCTTACATTCTCGGTCGACTATGTATTTAATAATATACTCGAGCCTCACCAGCAAGCCCGAATCGATGAATTACTGGGTATAAAGTCCGATCCTTTGGGTGTGGGCTACAATGTAAATCAATCGAAAATAGCGATTGGTTCAGGTGGTATGTTTGGCAAAGGTTTCCTGAATGGCACACAAACCAAATTCAACTTTGTACCGGAGCAGAGTACCGACTTCATTTTTTGCACTGTTGGCGAAGAATGGGGCTTTGTGGGGACAACCACCATTATCCTGTTATTCCTGGCTCTGTTAATCCGGCTGATCTATATGTCGGAACGCCAACGTTCAGTATTTAGCCGGGTTTACGGCTACAGTGTAGCCTGTATCTTGTTTTTCCATTTAGCGATCAATATTGGAATGACAATTGGCCTGGCCCCCGTAATCGGTATTCCATTACCGTTCTTTAGTTACGGAGGCTCCTCGCTTTGGTCTTTTACGATTTTACTCTTTATTTTCCTTCGCCTAGACTCAAACCGGACTGAAAAACTAAGTTACTAGACTTATCTGCCAGCCCACTCTGATTTAGCCTTTAGAATGAAGACGTTTCAACGGCTTGCACCATTTTGGGCCGCAACATGAGACCTATCTTCGATATTCGAGTGTTTGGTAATAGTCGTCGACTATCCGACTAACCAAAGGTCGGTAGTAACGCCAAAAGAAACTGTGTCGCTCACTTATATTCTTACTGTAAAACATCGATTCGATGGAGTCAATATATTTGAATTTTGCCTTGCTCATCGAGATTGGGTTGTCGGCAAAATCTCCTGCAAAATAGTAAAACGGATAATCAGCTTTACGCTTGATCACCGCTGGAAATTCTGCCGGAATATGCCAACGCCGCAATATCGAGTCACCCTTCTGATTATGTTCGATCCTATAATTAGCTACAATCTGATTAACACTATCCGTAGAACAGATATCAAACCAAAACGGATATTTGATTTTATCAGCAAGCTTGTAGTAGCTGGCGTATTGTCTGCCCGTATAAATAACCGGCACCTCGTTCTCCAGATGGGTTTCATCCTCGAGAATCACAATCCGGTCGTCTTGCCGCACAAATACTATACCCGACTTCGTAAATGGCCATTCATTATTATTCTGCTCCATGTAGTTACGAATCAACCAAGGCGGAAGATCCCTGTTGGCTACTGTATCCAAACGACCAAAATACCGACCAACCCAACCACTCCACTTAACATGAAACTCCTCTTCCCATTTTTCCCGAAGCCGGTAGGGCGTTGGAGATGCCACGATATTAAACTCGTTTATAATTAGCTTTTTACGATCCTTCATTTTAGTCAAAAAGACCAGTTCATTCTCTGAAAGCCCTCCATACATCAACGAAGACCGCTCCCCCAATCTTCCGGCCTTCTCTTCCGGCTTTATACTCGGATATTCATTTAACCACTCATTCCAATAAATCCCATAGAGATCGGTATAGTAGGCCATGTCAAACCGATCGGCAAGCAAGTCCAACTCGTTATCGGTTTTCTGCTCCAAATCCTCTGTCGTAAATCCACCTTTACCATCGGGGAAAAAACCATAATAATCGTCCTTCGCCGAATAAAAATCACCGTCGTTTTTCACATATTTATGATGTTTCAAAACCCAATTCAACGACAAATGCTCCTGTCCATGTTGCGTTAAAACAGTTTTATCCAGAATAAAAACATCCATCTCCTTCTTCTCACCGTAAAACCAGAGTAACCACATGATGAAAGGAGAAATTATAAGGAGGAAAAGAACAATTAAAACTACTTTTTTCATAATGCTGAATAAAAATTAAAATGTTGCAACCCAGGCCGACGATACAAAGTCAACCGACCACCAAGTTGAAAGTGACGGGTAGATTTCAAAAAGTTTGCAAATTAACCATATTTTATATACCCCGCAGTTAAAGAGCCATTGATAATTGCATTCTGTTACCGGAAAATTATTAATTAAGAGATAACCGACACTCCCCCCCAAAACAATTATCCGTTGCAACGGTATCGTAACTAATTTCAAGAATTAGTTTCGTTACCAGTAAGTTGATTTTTCTCCACCGACGAGATGGTATTCCGCGGCCGGCTTTTAGTTACGGAGGGCACCGATGCTGAGTTCACGATTTAGCTCTTTATCTTTTCGTCGGTTCTATTCAAACCGACCCAAAAAAACCAAACCAAACAACGACAATTTGCAACCGCGATCTGGTGAGTTGCAAGGATTGACGATCTCGGGAGCAAAATTATTTCCATTTCGGCAAGGTCACTATTTTCGCTTATTTCGTTTGTGTCTTCGGTAGAAAATGTAAAAAATAAACAACAAGGCAGGTACAACTAAGTAAAGAATAACGTTGAACAAGGACGGTTCGACAGGCTCGGGCACGGGAGGAGGATAGTGTGTGGGAGTTTGGGCCATAGCTACTATACCAACCAGCAGCATTAACATTGTGATCACTAGTTTATTTTTCATGGCAGATTCGTTTAATTGTCAGACTTCCTATAATCAAAGCAATTAAACCAACGGTTTGTTCAGCCACTCATCCTTCTCTCAGAAATTCAAACAGATGGCGTTTCAATTGCCCTTCCTCCTTTAAACACCATTGTCAATAGGCGAAACAGCCAGAGCCCGACCTTATTTTGCGGCTTTCAAAATCTCAACTTTAAAGGATTCCTCCGAATGTTTTACCAGATCCGCAAAAAAATGATCGAATAAATCCTTCAATTCCGAAAAATTAGTTTCCAATACATTAATTGCGTTTTCGGTTTGATCGGGCAAGCTGGTGCGGTGAGCCATAATGTGGAGTGATGTTTGGATGCCATCAATCCGTGCATAGCTTTCCAGTCGTTTGTGCTGAATGAGAAAAGGAAGAAACCCTTTTACCCGTATTGGTAATTGAAAAAAATTGGAAAGCAAAACAGCATGAACGTGCTTGGAGAATTGCCGCAACGTATGCGGACAATAGTCGAGCCAATATCTGGCTAAAAAATGGTCGAAAATCACGTCGGTAACAATGCCGGAGTATCGCCCATAATACGGTCGGAAAAACTGACCTGCATCTTTCACTAATGGATGATTATCCGTAAACGAATCAATTGCCCGATGAAGCAAAACGCCGCGTTGAACCTCGTCCGAAAACCGAAGATACTGCTGGCCTTTCACATAATCGCCGATGAAATTTCCTAAGAGTAACTCATCCGATTCGCCTGACAAATATAAATGAGCCAAATAATTCATGTCTGTTGATCCGATAAATGCAATAACCCCTCAAAAGAGAGGATGTTCACTCGCTGCCTTTCGAATCGGCAACCTTTTCCCTTGTTAAACGCGGCAATTTGGCTGCTGATATCAAAACGACTCCCAGAACAGTTAACGCGCCCCCCACCAATTGATGCACCAACGGGAAAGTGCCAAAGTAAAGGAGACTGCCAATTAGTACAAACACGACCTTCATGCTTTGAACGATCGACGATTTCGAAACTTCGATATAGTGAAATGAATAGTAAATTAACAACAAAGCAATAAAAGGACCGATTGTGGCGCCGATAGCGATATTCATAAAAGCGGTTGCCGAGATCTGGAGCGAGGGCCGAAAGTAGAGCACCATAACTCCTGAGAAAAGCAACAACCAAACCGAACGATTGGTATTGATAATTTCGGGCGACATTTCCCGAACATTCACTTTGACAACAATTGAGGCTATGGCCGCGAAAAGTGCATTGAGCAGCACAATGCCGGCGCCGGGAATGAAAAACTCACTCAGACTAGTCCCACCCTGGTAGCTTACAATAAAAGCGCCGGCTAGTGCTAAAAAAGCGCCAACGGCTTCCATTCGGCTGAACTTTTCTTTCAACAACACAACGCCCATCCCGGTGAGGATTACCGGGTACAAATTACCCAGGAAACTGGTTACCGTTGGGTCGGGAATAATTTGGATTGACCAGAAAAAGAAACTTGTTGTGAGAATTTCCAGGATTCCCAACGTAAGCAATGCTTTCAGCTGTCGTTTGCTCAAGGCAGTCAAAAACCGATGATGTTTCCGATAGACAAGCCATGCGACATTCAACAATGCTGCCAGCGCAAACCAATACAAGCCAAACAAACTGAGGTGAACCTCATTCAGCGCTGCTTTACTGAAAATATAAATATTGGAAAACGCGATTGTAGCGACTACTGCATACAAATATCCTTTGAGTCGGTCTGCTTTCATAAATCTCACTCAATTTGTTGTGGGGTTAAATGTACAAAAATAAGAAAGGCTTCACTCTCACAGAATGAAGCCTTTCGCTATATCGTAACACGGACTAGCTTACAAACGCGCTTTAATGGCTTTTGTTTCAGCTTCGAAACCCGGTTTTTCCAACAAGGCGAACATATTCTTTTTATAAGCCTCAACTCCCGGTTGATCGAATGGGTTTACATTCAAAATATAACCGCTAATTCCACAGGCAATTTCAAAGAAGTAGATCAACTGACCGAGGTAGTATTCGTTCAATTTTGGCAATTCGATTTGCATGTTTGGAACTCCACCGTCAACATGGGCAATCATTGTACCAAGCTCGGCCATTTTATTTACTTCGTCAACCCGTTTACCCGCAAGGAAATTCAGTCCATCCAGGTTTTCAGGATCGGTTGGAATCCGAACCTCACGATCGGGCGAAGCAACAGAAATCACTGTTTCAAACAGCTTGCGTTCACCTTCCTGAATGTATTGCCCCATGCTGTGCAGGTCTGAAGTAAAGTCAACGCTGGCAGGGAAAATACCCTTGCCTTCTTTACCTTCACTTTCACCGTACAACTGTTTCCACCATTCAGCAACGAAGTGCAGTTTTGGGTTATAATTCACCATAATTTCAACCAACTTACCACTACGGTAAAGCTCGTTACGAACCGCTGCATACTGAGCGGCCATATTATTTTCGAAAGCAACTTCGGGGCCAGTTGCTTTTTCCATATCAACAGCTCCTTGTACCAAAGCGCGAATATCGAATCCGGCAACAGCGATAGCTACCAAACCAACCGGAGTTAAAACAGAATAACGACCGCCTACATCATCCGGAATGACGTAAGTTTTATACCCTTCAATTGTTGCCAATTTGCGCAATGCACCACGCGACTCATCAGTAACCGCCACGATCCGTGATTTTGCTTCGTCCTTGCCGTATTTGTCTTCAATGTCCTGTTTCAACAAACGGAAAGCAAGAGCCGGCTCAGTTGTGGTACCCGACTTTGAGATTACTGCCATGGCGTATTCTTTTGTTTTCAAAAGCTCGCGCAACTCGTACAAATAATCTTCGCTAATGTTTTGTCCGGCAAAAATAACGTGAGGCATTTTGCTTCCTTTCAGGTGAGCAAAGCCGTCAGAGAGGGCATCCAATACAGCTTTGGCTCCTAAGTAAGAACCACCGATACCAACGACTACGAAAATGTCGATATTTTTAGCCTGAAGTGATTTTGCAGTCGCCTCGTAGTCGGCCAATTCTGCCTCGCTAATTGAAGTAGGCAGATTAACCCAGCCCAGGAAATCGTTTCCTTTGCCGGTCTTATTGTAAAGTGCCTCGCTATGTTTTTTAATCTCATCGGCATAAGCATATACCGACTCCTTGGAAATAAAATCGAATGTTTTATCGAATTTCAAACTAATGTTTCCCATAGGTTTTATCTATTAAATTTATTTAAACTATCTGTCTGTTCCATGAAAACCTGAGCAATCTGAATCCGATCGTTGATCCGCTTGCTAGCGGAGCTTTTCTGTCAACCGTCGAATCTCGGCAGCGGGGTTTTCGCCCCCGTACAAAATATTGTAAACTGCCTCGCAAATGGGCAGATTGACTTTATAATCCAGATTAATTTCGTGAATCGATTTGGTGGCATAATACCCTTCTGCAACCATGTGCATTTCCAGCTGTGCAGTTCGGGTGGTGTAGCCTTTTCCAATCATTGTTCCAAAGGTACGATTTCGCGAAAACTGGGAATAAGCTGTCACTAACAAATCTCCCAGATATGCTGAACTTTTAATATCGCGTGTTATTGGGTGAACCTTATCAACAAATCTTTTAATCTCCTGAATGGCATTAGCCACCAAAACCGCCTGAAAATTGTCGCCATAGCGCAATCCGTGAACAATTCCGGAGGCAATAGCGATGATATTTTTCAGCACCGAAGCATATTCGGTTCCATAGATATCATCCGACACATGCGACCGGATGTACGGACATTCCAGTTTAAATGCAAAGTCACGGGCTCGTCGTATGTCCGGGCAGGCAATCGTAAGGTATGAAAGACGCTCCAACGCGACTTCTTCGGCATGACAGGGCCCGGCGATAACACCAATTCGCTCGTAAGGCAATTTAAACTTCTCATGCAGGTACTTTCCTACGATCTGATTTCCTTCGGGCACAATACCTTTGATGGCAGAAACGATGTACTTTTTACTAATGTCGACTGTAAGTTCAGACAAGGAGCTATTTAAGAATGCAGAAGGAATGCTGATCACCAACAGGTCAGACTTTTCAAACACCTCATTGATATCGGAATAAAAATCAATCCGATTAATATCAAATTCAACCCCTCTCAGGTAACTCGGATTGTGTTTAAATCGCTTAAACTGCTCAATATTATCCGGACTTCGGAAATACCAACCAATTCGATCAACATTATTTAAGAGAATCTTAGCCAGAGCAGTTGCCCAGCTACCGCTCCCGACAATTGCTATTTTGGGTTCAGTAAACATATGTATATATGGTCAACGGTTAGGCGATCCAGCCGGTCACTTCGTCCATCGATGGATTTTGCAATCCTAATTTATTTTTCTTGTTATATCCACAAAGGTCGTTAAACAGCTTTCCTGCTTTAGCTTCTTTTAGCGCATCTACTTTTTTTATGCCCATTTTTCGGAGAACCTCAATCCATTCGGTCGGTACTCCGGCTGCTTCAAATTTCTCATCCGAGTCAGCATCCGCTTTCTTTTCCGGTTTCATTTGCGGGAAGAACAGGACATCCTGAATCGATAGGTTATTGGTCATGAACATCGTTAACCGGTCAATTCCAATCCCCATTCCCGATGTTGGAGGCATTCCGTATTCCAATGCACGAAGAAAATCCTGATCAATAAACATCGCTTCATCATCACCTTTTTCCGAAAGCTTCATTTGATCCTCGAAACGTTCACGTTGGTCAATCGGGTCATTCAATTCGGAATAAGCATTGGCCAACTCTTTTCCATTTACCATTAGTTCGAAACGCTCTGTCAAGCCTTCGTGTTCGCGGTGTTTTTTCGTTAGTGGCGACATTTCAACCGGATAGTCGGTGATGAAAGTTGGTTGAATGTAGTGATGCTCACATTTCTCTCCAAATATTTCATCAATCAGTTTTCCTTTTCCCATTGTTGGGTCGGTTTCGATCCCTAACTTATCGCAAATCTCGCGTAACTCAGTTTCCGATTTGCCGGCAATGTCGTAACCAGTATGATGCTTGATTGCCTCGTACATAGGAACGCGCGGATACGGACGTTTAAAGTCAATTACTTTGTCACCAACCTGTAATTCAGTTTTCCCATGTAGTGCTAAGGCAACGCGCTCCACCATTTCTTCGGTGAAGTTCATCATCCATTTATAGTCTTTGTAGGCGACATAAATCTCCATGGCCGTAAACTCCGGATTATGAGTCCGATCCATCCCCTCGTTACGGAAATCTTTCGCAAATTCGTATACGCCTTCGAAACCTCCTACGATCAACCGTTTTAGGTAAAGCTCGTTGGCAATACGCAGATATAATGGGATATTTAATGAATTGTGATGCGTGATAAACGGACGGGCTGCTGCTCCTCCGGGAATGGACTGCAAAATCGGAGTTTCCACCTCGAGATATCCATGTTCATTGAACATCTGACGCATTGTGTTAATGATCTTTGCTCGTTTCACGAACACGTCTTTCACCTGCGGATTAACTACCAGGTCGACATACCGTTGACGGTAGCGTTGCTCCGGATCAGTAAAAGCGTCATAGACAACTCCATCCTTTTCTTTCACAATCGGTAATGGACGCAAAGACTTACTCAAAACAATCAATTCTTTTACATGAACTGATTTCTCGCCCACCTGAGTGGTGAATGCGAAGCCTTTCACGCCAATAAAATCGCCAATATCAAGCAGCTTTTTGAAAACATCATTGTACAGGGATTTATCCTCGCCGGTACAAATTTCGTCGCGGTTAACATATAACTGAATCCGACCAGAGTCGTCCTGTAATTCAGCAAATGAAGCCTTCCCCATAATCCGGCGACTCATGATACGCCCGGCTAAAACCACCTCCTGGAAGTTTTGCTTTTCAGGTTCAAATTCAGCCTTAATTTCAGCTGTTTTGGCGTTTACCGGAAATTCGGCTGCAGGATACGGCTCGATTCCCAACTCTCTTAACCTTGCCAAGGAATTTCTCCTGATAACTTCCTGTTCG
>NZ_JBFHIT010000047.1:0-36629 GCF_041596335.1 Mangrovibacterium sp.
CATGCCTCCAAATGGAGTTACTTTTTTATCGGAATACTCGATAGGAAGATTAACCATATGGGTGAAATGTAATAGGTTATAGAATACCTCTAAATTAAAGCTTTCTGTAGATTTTTCTATTCTCTATTGCATAAAGTAGGTAAATCGCTGTTGGTTCGCGAAAGAAAGATCTCTTTTACCGACCCCTTGTATCAGAATACTGAAGTCCCAATTTTTATAGGTTGCACCCAGGTTCAGCGAATACTGGTAACGTGGCGTAGAATTACCGATTACTTTATAATCTCCGGTGTTTCCAAGTACGTAGTCTCCCCTATCGATCGAACCATCGTCGTTAAGGTCTTTATAGCGAATATCTCCTGCTGAACGAGACCAACCTGTAATGAATGAATAATCGATCGACGAGGTGACTTCTGTCGCTTCTTCATCAGACTGAAATAATCCTTCAGTTTCGAACCCCCAGATATCCCCCAGGTCTTGTCCTGAGAAATAGCTTGTTAAGGCTTTTGAGTCATTCGGATATTCTACAATACTTCTTTTATAATCGGATAAAACAGCGCGGACACTATAGCTGAAATCTTTGTTTACTTTTTTCCGCCACGATGCTTCAATTTCCCAACCTTGAACTCTGGAAGTTCCGATATTTGTTAGCGGAGCATCCGTTCCTAATTGTGCTGGTAAATCTGCTCCCTGTGCTGCCATTCCCTCAATGTCGGTTCTGTACCACGAAAATGCAACGTCCAATTTATTGCTGAAAGCAGTTAAGTCGAAACCAATGTCTGTCGTTTTTACTTTTTCCCATGTTAAGTTCTCACTGGAGATATCCGGTGTTTGCGAAAATGTTAATCGCTGTCCATCAAATAAATAAGAGGTTCCACCTGTATTTAAAGAAATGGTAGAAAGGTACAGGTAATTAGAAACATTTTGATTTCCTAAAGTACCATAAGAAGCTCTAGGTTTGAAGGTAGAAATCGCTTCAACAGGCCAAAAATCCTCTTTCGCCATGTTATAACCGGCCGATAAACTTGGAAAACCTGCCCAGCGGTTATCAGGTTCAAATCTGGAAGAACCATCTCTCCGATAACTAAATTCTAACAGATACTTTTCTTTATAGTTATACCGAAATCTGCTGAAAAGACCTACGGTAGACCAATGAGATATCGCTTCATTTACCGTTTGGTCATCGTCCAACGACGCGTTCAGCGAAATGATATTGTTACTAATCAGGTAATCGGTTGATGCCCCCATTGCATAGTAATTGTTCACTTCACTCTGAAAACCGACGGTGGCATGAATATTATGATCGCCGATCGACTTTTCGTAAGTTCCAAAAATATTTGGAGAGAAATACTCGTTAATCGAAACTGTTGGATCGTAAGTCGTCGCAGCCTGAGAGACTTTATCGACAAGACCATTTGGCACTACAGCCTGACTGGCCAGGATGGATATTTCCTGAAAGTTGTTGTCTCTTTTGTAATTCAAATTTACATTGAATTTAAGATCTTTGATTGGCTCGATAATGATACGAGGTAAAATAACCGTTTGGTCATTCTTTGTTTTCACACGCTGAAAATCCCAAAAAGGATAGTAAGTATGTTGCAGTAACTCTAACCCGTATATCGGATCAACCCGTGGCATGGTTGGTTTAATTTTAGTAATTAAGTCCAACACCCTCGATTTGTTCCAAAATGTACTATTGGTGCTTGATTCTGTTGGGAAATCAGTATAGCTTTTCCTGAATTTAGTTAGTAACTCAATAGTCAGCCAGTCGTTTACTTTGCTGGAAATTTTGGCATCCATATTATACCTTTGGTAGGATTCGTCGCCAACAGCCAACAGTCCCGATTCATCGTACGCTCCAACAGAAAGATAGTAGTTGAATTTTTCTGTTCCACCGGAAACGCTCAGGTTATTTTTAATTCTCTGAGCCCACTCTTTCATAATAACATCGTCCCAATTTGTCGCTCCGGTCGCCTCGATACCAATTGTTCCGTAATCCCAGCCATTTCCTGACGAATTAGAAACAATAGAGGGCGCACTACCCGGGCTTTCCATATTCGATATGATATTCGCTAAATCGTCATTCGTATAATAGGCTGACTGGTTATTATTCGTCCTTGCATCGTTTATGGTGTAAGCAAAATCGATAGGACTAGCACTTTCGGGCCATATAGAAGGTTGCGTAAGAGAGAAACTGCTACTCAGGCTAACTTTAACATTACCGTTCGCGTTTTTATTGCTCTTAGTTGTAACAATTACGGCTCCGGCAGCAGCCTGAGAACCGTAGATAGAGGCGGCAGCAGCATCTTTTAGCACTGACACTGATTCAATGTCTTCCGGATCAATATCATTCAAACTCATCTCTACCCCATCAATAAGTACAAGAGGTTCCGCATCGCCAATACTTCCGGTACCGCCACTAGTAACAAAACCACGAATATTAATGTCTGAAGCAGCACCTGGTTCTCCACCTGAAGACGAGTTCGAAATAACCAAACCCGGAACATTACCTTGCAAGGATTGAAGAGCATTAGCCGTAGGTCTGTCGGCGAAAATCTCTGAGTCGACCTGAGAAACGGCAGCGGTAAGGGTCAATTTTTTCTGCGTACCATAACCCACAACTACAACCTCGTCAATTCCTGCTACATCCTGCTCAAGCACAATCAGAAATTGTGTTTTACCGGCAAGAGCAAGCTCCTGTGTTTTCATACCAATAAACGACACCTGGATTGATTCTGCCGTTCCGGGAACTGTCAGGCTAAATTTCCCTCCGAGGTCGGTAACCGTACCAACCGTTGTTCCGGAAACCAAAACGGTTACTCCGGGAAGCGGCTCTCCGGTTTCATCACTCACAAGCCCGGTAATCTTCTTATCGGCTTGTTGCGCTTGTTGATTCAGCGCCTCAACTCTGCGTATAACAATCTGACGATCATAAACATCATAGTGAATGTTTTCGTCGTCAAAAATAACTTCCAGGATATCTTGAATACTGGCATCAGTCAAGTTTAAATTGACTCGCTTTTCAACATTCACATCCTCATTCTTGTAAAGAAAAATAAACTTACTATTGTTCTCTACATAATTAATAACCTCACGCACACTCGAATTATGCAGATTTACATCCATTCGCGTGTTCTGCGCATAGCTTTTTGCTTGTGCAGCCATCGAAATTCCGAAAATCAGTATAAAAAGAACTCGCATAACTTTACTCATTTTTTGCACGATCCCCGGATCAAGGGAATCATTCAATGAATTTTTTTTCATAGATTTGTTCGCTTAATGTTAATAAATACTGTTGTTTGAATGGTATTTTGAACCGGAAAATGCTGCAACATTTTCCGGCTTCTTTATTTCACAACGTAATTCCAATCGTTTAGTTTCTCAAACTGCAACCCGGTAAGTTTCTCCAGGTATTCAAATACTTCCTGCTTATCTTTAGAAACATCCAACTTTCCGGAGATAACCATTGAGCCGTCCATCGGATTTTCATACTTAAACCTGATATTATAAAAACGTTCAAGTTTTTTGATTACCCGACTTAAATCGGCATCGGAAAAGCGGAATAGTCCTTCGGCCCATAGGGTATAGCTTTCTACATCAACCTGGTAAATGTTTGTTTCGTTATTCTCTTTGCTCCAAACCCCCATTTGTCCGGGTTCGAGTAAAACACTTCGGTCGAATAATCCCGCCTTAGCTTTAGTTAGTTCAACACTACCCTCTGCCAATACCGTTTGAATGAATTGATCTTCGGGATAAGCTGACAAATTGAAGCGTGTACCCAAAACCCGCACCGAGAGATTGGTTGTTTTCACGATAAACGGATGTTTCTTATCCGGCTCTACGTCAAACAACGCTTCACCGACTAAATACACCTCGCGCGTTTTATCATTGAACCGGGAAGGATAAACTAAGCGGCTACCGGCATTCAACCACACTTTAGTGCCATCGGCCAGAGTTACTGTTGAACGGCTACCGTAGGGAATGACCAAGGTGTTCATTGATGGAACTTCCTGACTACCCGACTCGTCAACAATCTCGTTTTCATCAATCCGAACAGTACCATCAGTTGAGTACTCCAGCTCAGACTGCTCTCTTTTCAAGCGGATTTCTTTTTCGTTTCCAAGAATTAGAACCGGTTCCGAGATATGATGCGACAAGGTTAAACTTTCCACCGGGAAAGCCGCGTCGCGATCCGAAAAGTAAAGGTAAACAAGACTTCCACCCAGAATGATTGATATAAAAGCAACGGCCGCGTACCGCATCAATGTGCGGACAACCAAAAACCGTTTTTTACGTGCTTCAATGCCTTCCAGTTGACCGATAATTCTCCGGGCCAAATCTCTTTTTTCGATTTCTGCCAAGGATTTATCGTTATACGAAAGGTGCTCCTGAAACCGGGATTTAAACTCAAGAATGAGATCTGCTTCTTCCGGGTTGGATTTCAGGTATTGGTTCCAATATGATTCTATCTCGATCGTTGGGTGATAGATCCATTTAAAGAACAGTGGGTTTTCTATTAAATGTGAATATAACTCCATACACTTATAAGAGGAGCTAAACCTGAAAAGGGGACAACATTTTTTAACTTTTCTATGATGAAATGTTAATTTTTGCAAAGAAAACGATAGAATATTCTGACAAGAACAGGGAACAAAAGACAAGCAACACACTGATCTACAAACAACTGACTAGAGCACTCTGAAAGTCAAAACAAACTCGATCATTGTTCCTCCAAGCCGATTCTGAATATGTTTTAATAAACGCTGAACCTGCTTTTTTACCGTATCGGGTTTCAGATTAAGCATCTCGCCGATTTCGGTGTAAGTAAGTCCGCTGTTAAATTTAAGGAAAAGAAGTTCTCTTTTTTGGGCATCCAGACTCTTTATTTCGTTTTGTAACAGCAAGATATTCTTTTCAAGAATCTCCTTGTCTGAAATTTCTTCGATCGAAAAAGTCAAATTGAACTGTTCAAACGATTCGTTGGTAAACTCCAGCGTTTTGCTTTTTTCCTTTAGTTTTCGAATAATGATTCTTTTAAGACTCTTGAACAGGTAAAATTCCAAATACTCTGGCTGTCGTATACTGGAACCGTAACGGTAAACATCAATGAATAAGTCTTGAATGGAGTCCTCTAAAAGCACTTTATCAGAAGTAATCTTCGAACCATAGGAGTATAAAACGTCAACAAATTCGTTATAAATGGATTCAAACGCCCGGCGATCGCCCGCTTTAAAATTAGCCCATATTTCCTGCCAGTATTTTACGTTGGGGTTGCTCTCCACTCGATATCACTTGTTATTAAAAGTCCAAATGTAGTAAATCAATTCAACCTTACAAGGCACTCTCGTGGCGTACTTCAATTTTGGAGACTGCCAGAGTCGGTAGTCGAGGTTGAACAACCATCGAACAAAAGTTGCTTAATGAAATTATTGGCGTAGCGCTAGTTTGCGATCTGCCAATAATCTGACTACCAGCCCATAGCCCGACCAATACAACAGCGAGGGTGTCCGGTTTAAAACCGGACACCCTCGCAATTAGATCAAACAAATGAAGCCAAACCGCACAATCTGGTTTCTATTAATTTTGGTGCAGCTGACCAATGAATGGGTTCATTTTCTTTTAGTTTTCGAGTACTTTCAACTGCGTCCAAGCCAGTTGCAGATCTCGTTCCGACTCCAAAAGTTGATCTTCCACTTCGTAATTAAACTGCATTTCAAGCAAATAATCGATCAACGAAAGGTGTCCGGCGTCGAGTGCTTCTTTCAGCAATTCCTGTTGTTCAATTTTGGCAAGTTCGCGCCGAAGCTCCTCAACACGAGCGGCATTCAGCTGAACCGAGCGAGCCAGCCTGGTCATTTCTGCTTTATAGTGAAGCTGAAAATCCTCCTGCTCCAGAGCCCCTGCCTGTTGCCTTAAACGGGCTGCTTTTACCGTATTCTTATTCTCCCAAAGCGGAATAGAAAGTCCAAGCGTTACCCCCTGAAACTTTTCACCAACGGTATTTTCCAGCATGTAGCCACCACTGATTCGTGGCAACTTTTTACTTTGGTACAACTTCACTTCTCGATCAGAAGCCTCGGACTGCAAGGCATACCACTTACTTCTGGGACTTTGCTGAAGCAGCTCGGCGAGACGGTGTTCAAAATCCGGAGCCAATTCTACCGGAGCAAACTCGCGTGTTTCAACCGCAACAGGCTGATTGCCATTCAGTGCAAAAAGATTGAGTAACAACAATTCGCGCTCTTGTTCCAAACGGTGCAAGTGCTTTTCCGACTGCAAAGCATTTAAGGCCGCTTTATTGCGGTCGATCCGGTTGGCATCGCCCACTGCTAAACGCTGCTCGTAGGCATCCGCCAACTTTTTGGCGAGAGTTGTCCGCTCTTTACCGATGTCAATTTTCCGATTTAAACACACCAATTCAACCCAAAGCTGAGCAGCCTCTATCCGGAGTTCCAAACGATACTGATCGGCGGTCATTTCAGCCTGTCGGTCACGCAAATCAGCCAATTTACGCTGATGATGGTACACGGTGGGAAAGTCGATTTCCTGGGTCACCGAAAAATCCTTTCGGTTTCCAACCGCTGAAGGACTCCCCCACAAGTAGCCACCTTCAAGCTGCGGATTAGCAGGCACATTCCCCACCCGATTTTCAAGCTGCTGCGCTTCTACAAGCGACTGCTGCGCCTTGTAGCCGGTATTATTCGCTTCTATTTCCTGTAGCAGTTCATGCAGGTTTTGCTGAGCTATTACCGGCCCAAAACAAACCATAGCCAGCAAACTATAAATTATCTTTCGCATCGTCATTTTGTTTTAAAAGTCCAAAGCGGTGCACTAATTGGTAGATTACCGGCACCAAATAAATATTCAGCAAGGTTGAAGAAAGCAGTCCACCCAGAATAACTTTCGCCATCGGACTTTGAATTTCGTTTCCGGGCGCATCGCCACGCAAAGCCAACGGAATTAAGGCCAAAGCAGCCGTTAGTGCCGTCATTAAAATCGGACTGAGCCGGTCGACAGAACCACGAATAAGAATATCGTCCAGTTTCATGCCCTGAGTTTCCATTTGCTGAAACCGGGAAACCAGCATGATTCCATTTCGGGTAGCAATACCAAACAGGGTAATAAAACCAATAATTGCCGGAATACTGAGCATACCCGAAGTAAAGTAAATGGCAAAAACACCGCCAATTAAAGCCATTGGCAGGTTGAGCAGAATAATACCGGCCAACTTCATGTTTTTAAATTCCTGGTAGAGCAGCAAAAAAATGATGACAATAGCGAGCAAAAATGCCAGAACAAGTGTTTGCGATGCCCGGGCTTCACTTTCAAACTGCCCGCCATACTCAACACGATAACCTTCGGGAAGCGAAACCTGTGCATCTACTGTTTCGCGGATTTCGTTCACCGCCGATCGTAAATCGCGACCACTCACGTTGGCCGAAACGACGATTTTACGTTGTACATTTTCGCGGCTGATGGTATTGGGACCCGACACCGAAACAATGTCGGCCACCTGCTCCAAAGGCACTTTCCCTCCCAATCGGGTGTCGATCAAAGCCGCTTTCAAACCCGCAATGGTATTGGTATATTCGGGTTGAAAACGCAACAACAAATCGAAACTTCGCTGCCCTTCGTATATTTCGGCAACGGTTTCGCCACCAATTGCCAGATCAACAAAATGCGTGAATTCGCTGATACTGATACCATATTGCGCCAACATTGCCCGGCGTGCTTTAATTTGAATTTGAGGCACTTCAACCTGCTGCTCCACATTCACATCAACCAGTCCATCGAGATCGGAAATACGATTTTGGACCAACGTTCCGATTCGAAACAGCTCCGTTAAATCGGAACCAAATAGTTTAATCGCTATGTTTGCGCGCGTACCCGACAGCATATGATCGATGCGATGTCCCAATGGCTGCCCAACAGTTGTGGCAATTCCCGGAATGCCATGTAGTTTCTCCCTGACAGCGGCCATAAAAGCGTCTCTCGATCGATCGTCCAGTTCAAACTTCACATCGATTTCGGCACTATTGGTAGACTGCGAATGTTCGTCCAGTTCACCACGACCAGTGCGGCGGGCTGTACTTTTCACCTCCGAAATCGAAAGCAATTCCTCTTCAATCAGTTTTCCTAGTCGGTTGCTTTCGTCGAGCGATATACCCGGCTGACTCACTGCCGCGATGGTTAAAGCGCCTTCATTGAATTCGGGCAGGAAGCTACGCCCCATTCCCGCTAAGAGTAAAACAGAAACCACCAGAAGCCCCAGAGCGCCGCCCAAAATCCATTTTTTCCATCGAAAAACAGCCACTAACGAGGATTCATAATAGTGATTCATATTGCGGGTCAGCCAATTATCGTTGGCTTTTCTGTTCAGGTATTTTTCGTTGGCAAGCAGTAAGCGGCACAACAACGGAGTCAGTGTCATAGCTACCACGAGCGACACGAAAAGTGAAACGATATAGGCGATTCCGAGTGGACGCAACATCCGTCCTTCCATTCCGGATAGAAAAAACAACGGAATAAACGCGACCATGATAATCAATGTCGCATTGAAAATTGAAGAGCGAATCTCCTTCGAGGCATCGAAAACAACGTTCCAGACCGCCATGCGCTCGTCAACCGGCAACTGATGATTCTGCCGCAAACGCTTGAACACATTTTCAACATCGATAATTGCATCATCGACCAGCGAGCCAATCGCGATTGCCATTCCCCCCAGGCTCATGGTATTAATCGTCAGGCTGAGCGCTTTAAGAACCAAAACAGCTCCCAGTAGCGACAGCGGAATTGCCAACAACGAAATGATCGTTGTCCGAAAGCTTCCTAAAAACAAAAACAGAATGACAACCACAAAAAGTCCCCCTTCGAGTAAGGCATCTTTCACATTATTCACGGCAGTTTCGATAAAATCCGCCTGACGGAAAATATGGGTATCCAGCAACACATCAGGGGGAAGAGTTTTGCTGAGCGATTCGAGATTCGTGCTTATATTCTGTGTTAAATTGAGGGTATTGGTATTGGGCTGTTTCGAAATAGAAATGATTACCGCAGCTTTAGCATTTTGCGACGCATGCCCCATTTTCACAGCTGCGCCAATTCGCAATTCAGCAACATCTTCAACATAAACCGGCTGGCCATTTTTCAGTTTGATAAAACTGCGGCCCAGCTCGTCCAAATCAGCCGTTCGGGCCATGCCACGAACCACATACTCGTTGCCGTACTCGCGAATTAGTCCACCGGTTGCATTTTCGCTCATACCAGCACAAGCGCTTTCCAGTTCATCCAGGCTAACGTCATAAAGATCCATCATTCGAGGCTTTGCAAACACCTGATACTGTTTGTAGTCGCCACCAATAATTGTTACCTGCGATACACCGCCGGTAGCCAACAGCACCGGTTTCACATTCCATTCGGCAATCGTTCGCAAATCCATCATCGAGGTGGAGTCTGATTGCAGACCAACAAACATCACCTCTCCCATCACGCTCGACTGGGGTGCCATAATTGGTTGGCCAATTCCTGCAGGCATTTGTCCGGCCAAGCCAACCAACTTTTCACTTACAATTTGCCGGGCTCTGAAAATATTGGTTCCCCAATCAAATTCTATCCAAACAAACGAAAAACCCTGCGACGAACTGGAACGAACACGACGAACATCAGTCGCTCCGTTCACTGCTGTCTCAATCGGGAAGGTTACCAATCGTTCTACTTCTTCGGCAGCCATACCGTGGGCGTCGGTCATCACCACAACGGTCGGTGCTGTCAGGTCCGGAAAAACATCCACATCCATGTCGCGGGCGGTATAAATTCCGCCAAACAACAGGATGGCTGCGGCTAACAAAACAAACAGTTTATTTTGAAGCGAAAATTTTATGATATTATCTAACATCTTATTTCCCCTCCATTAGTGTACATGCCCGGCATGCGGATCCAGTGTTCCGGAGGCCGAAGCGAGTTTCAGCATAACAGCTCCTTTGGTAACAATCCGTTCGTTGGCCGACAGACCTCGTTCGATAACTGTTTCGAGGCCGTTTGAGGAACCCGGAAACACCTGGCGCTTTTCAAACAGCTCGGGATTTAACTGAACGAAAACAAAGAAATTACTTTGCTGTTCCATTATTGCGGCAACCGGCACCACTGTTTGATTTTGGCTTGAAACAGTGCTAAAATTCAGCTCCACAAAACTACCCGGCAAAAAATCGCCAGCATTATCGCATTCCAGATAAACCGGCACCATAAAGTTTGTCTCGGCAGCCCGTGTTCCTACTGACAACAAACGACCATTCAACTCTGTTAAATTCCGCCAGCCATCTGTTTCGCTATGGTAAGTTACCGCACCTATTTGCGATAAAGCGCCAGCATACTTTTGTTGCACTCCGGCAACAAGCTGCACTTTACTATAGCTGGCCATGCTCGCCAGCGCATCTCCAACATGCACATATTGGCCATTTTTTACCCACAATTTTTCGAGCGATCCGGCTTGTTCTGCTTTTACCAACTGACCGCTTGCATTAAAGTTTTGTTGAAGGTTTTCATATTTCGCCTTAGCGTTCGAGAATCTATTCTGAGCTTGCAGAAACTCCCTTTGCGACACAATCTGCTTTTCAGCTAACTGTGCCATGCGTTCGTATTCTGCTTTGGCTAATTCGTAATCGCCTAACGCCGATTGATAGACCAATGCAGCATTGTCGTCGCCCATGCCCGAGCCAGCAATACGAAACAGCTGTTGTCCGGCCGAAACGCTGCATCCGGCCACCAGGCCGTTCGATGCAAACTGAACCAGACCGTTGGCATTAGCTGTGAGCGTTTTCGTTTTGGCGGGAAGTGCCTCCACCCGCGCTGTTGCTTTAATAAGCTGCCCAAAAGGTTTCGACTGAGGCATAGCGGTCGCGAAATCAATTTTCCACGATTGCTCCTTTGTAAACTGAATGGCTGTTGCCGGAATTTCAGGTTCTGTAAAAGCATGAAAAGGTTCGTGACTATCGGCAAATACCCGAACTGGAATATGAATTTTATCCGCCCCGATGGACACCGAAAATAGTCCTTCGCCGGCTTTGGTTGGCTCAACCGTACATTTATAAATTCCGGCCTGAACCCGCTTCCCGTTCGTATTGAACGATTTATCCCCTACAGTTAAACTTATTTCTATGTCTGAGTCATTCAACGGCTTAAAATCGGCCAGTTGTGTTAAATGAATCAACATCTCCGCCGGTTCACCCTGAACAAAAGGATCGGCCTCTGCAAATAGCTCCCAGTGATCGGTATATTGAATTAACGTGTGAGAAATTTCTTCGTGATGGGCATGTCCTTCTTCCGGATGTGAGCTTTCGTGATCGCCATCGTGATCATGATCGTGATCGTGAGATGTACGATTGCTACAAGCCGAAATAGCAAAACAGGCCACCAATAGCATGACAATTATTCGCTTCATATTTTTCATTTTTTGAACGTATTTTGAAATTGGCTTAGTGCGTAAAACTAACACAAACGAATTCATGTAAGTTGACTTACAAGCCATTACTTTTAATCAGCCAAGACCACGTCGTTGGCTATAGACAGACGAAAAAAACTAAGCGATTGAAGGAGGCCCCCGACGAGCATGAGCCTGATGGAGAGGTGATCGCGGGATTGCAATCCGATGTTCCAACCAAACCACGTTCTCTTTCTCCGGAACACGAAATTCCTGAACGAGTTGCTGGAGCAAAAAAGCCGTTTGCAGCAATAGTATTTTTCCCGGCACAGGATCAATCTCAAAATGGCAAGGTATAGCCGCTTCGTCATGATGATGACAATCAGCGGAAGAACAAATTTCGGTTTGAACGGAACTTATTTCGTGAGTCTGCTCCTGGCTGCAGGTATCCGAAACAGATCTTTCGTGATGATGGTGCGGAATCAGACCATGTCCCAGCACAACCAAATAGGTTGTAATAAGTAGGATCGATATAATTGACCGCATTTTTGACATTCAACAAAGATAATTTTTTCCACGAAACTTAAACTGTTTTCAAGTTGAGCGAAAACCTGCCTTGAACAATGGTAGGTTTTCGCCCTCATAAAACTTACGACCGACTAACCTGAAACCCTGCTTGCGACAAGCTTAGATCGACAAAGCGAGACCGTGCATTAGGTGGGTTTTCATTCAAAATTTGTTTTATCCGGCCGGCTGCTTCCGGACTTTTAGCCAGCATAAACATGTAACCACCACCTCCGGCTCCGGGTAACTTGTATGCCAGGCACAAGTCCTGAATTTGGCTGATGATTGCCTGAATAGCCGGTGGATTGGTGCCCGAATCCAGGTTTTGCTTCTGCTGCCAGGTTACCGCCACCTGCTCGGCGAAATACTCATAACTTCCGGTTTGTAAGGCTTCAAAAGTCGTTCGTGCATGAGTCTTAATTTCATTTAAAATTGCCAAATGTCGGGTTGAATTCAGAAACATCCCCCGGACGATTTCCGACAAAATACTTTTGGCCATGCGTGTAATACCGGTGTAATACAACAACATGCAGCTATTATATTCGGGGCGGGTAAAAAGGTAATCCGGAGTCCAGCGTACCGATGGCGACTGATAAAGACCCGATGGAGTTTCCAAAAGCTTTATTCCCGGAAAAACTCCTCCATACTGATCTTGCCAACCTCCGCCGGTAGTAAGCAATTGCTCCAACACCAAGGTGCGGTTGCAGATTTCATTCTTATCCCAGTTTAAGCCGCAAAAATCGGACAATGCACCCAGAACGGTTGCCGCCAAAATAGAACTAGTGCCCAAACCAGAGCCTTTGGGAATTGCCGCCAACAACGAAATTTCAATTCCGCTTCCAAAAGATTTTAGCTGATCAACAAGAGTTCCTTTGCTTAATTTTGAAAATACGGGACCAAATCCGGCCAAACTCAAGGCTGCTTTAGGGATTGAAAACGGAGAGCCAACCTTTTGACAGTCGGCCAGTTCTTCAAAGGTAGTTAGATCTTCGCGGGCTCCTAAATCAATTGAGCGAAGAATTATCTTGAACTCGTCACAGGGCTTAATATACACTTGCAAAGGCGGTTGACCATTGAGTTCGACGGCCATGTTCAACACCGAGCCCCCCGACATCAGGCAGAAGGGCGGCGTGTCGCTCCATCCGCCAGCCAGATCAATCCGCACGGGGCTACGTCCCCAAACAATCTGATCGGGATATACATTGAGTTGCGGAAGAACCTGATCGCCTTTCAGCGAATGAATTAAACTTTCGCGCAGCAGACTAAATGCCTTTTGCTCTTCAACCATCGAATCGGCTCCTGAATATTGTGCTACCCGGCTTCGGAACATGTGATCGTGCAGGCGGATCATCGCTGATTCGTCATCACCCAAAGCTATTGGAAGGGGAATATTGTTCTCGGCGAAATCTCTTGCAGCTTCGTCCAGATTAACTTGATAGAAAACACTGCGCTGGTAGTTTTTCGCCAATATTGGCCAATTTTTTATTCTGAATTCTTTTCGTTGCCGGTAGAGGCGAATCAGATTCGCTTTCGCCGAAACTCCGGCTGCCGACAACCGCTCACTCTCCAACCACAGGCTTTTCATTGCCTCGTTCTCTTCCGGATGAATCATCCAGTTAAGCATTCTTCCAAGCAAATCAACATCCTGTATCAGCGGAAAAAGCGGCGCTTCCTGAATGTCCGTTTCCGCCGGAATTCCTGCCTCTTTCAATGAAATACCGCGTAATGAAGCCCACTCGGACAAACTAACGCCCATCCATTGCGTGGCAGGATCGCCAGCTTTGCCTGAAAACTTATCGGAAAAGCCATAGGGGCGCAAGGCCAAATTCTGCTCCCCTACCGGCACAACATCAACGCAGGTTTTTGCCGGTAATTTCAGTGCCCAATTATTCTCCGGAATTCCGGTTAAGATATGCTGCTGAGCCAAACCCCAGTCTTTCCCCACATGACTGTTCTCAACCCACAACTCTGAATGGTTGACTGACAAAGGAATATCGATTAGCGCATTCTGTACGAACATCGCCGGGTGAGGCTTCACATTTTTAGTCCAGATACTTCGTTGATCTTTAACGCGATTTTGCACTGCCAAAGTCGAGGAAATTAATTCGCGACTGGTGCCGTAATGGTAGAATTCGCCTTCGGGCATTGGCAAAATGGCCACCGAAAGCGCATTCAGTTCCGGATCGGCATTCGTTGCCTGCGATCCTAAATTAACGCCAAACTCACCATACAAATCGTAAAACGAAGGAACCCATTCATCGGATGGATTCTTTGCATTGAATCCGGACTTTTTCATCAACAATTCTACGGCACGATCACTAAGCAGCCAAACTCCAATATCCATCAAAAAAAGCTTGTTTACAGCTAATTCCCGAATGGTATCACTGCTTGGTTTCTGCAGCATATACAGCAGTTCGTGCGGATATTCCCGTTCGCAAACATAAACACCGTGGTTCGATGCCAATTCCGGTTCAACCCACATTCCGTAGCAAATCACATCAGCCTGCGGGAGCTTTTCAATCTCGCCCTTTGTCCGGATAAATGTGTCACCACTGGCAATTAACGTATTCACACCCTCGGGAGCGTTAGCCATAATTTTTTCGTACAGCGGCAATTGCAAATTCAGCAGGTTCTGATCGAGCCGCTGTCCTCGCTCGTACCGGAATACCGGAACCGGAGTTAATATTTTGCCACAAGTGGCATAGGAGGGTAAACGCCGGCTCTGACCACCAGCATGAATAATAATTCGACGATCTTTCCCCAGCCATTCCGAAAACTTCAGCTCCGGATTCTCCTGCAACCAATTTTGAAAAAACAGCCAGGCTGTACCGCCACCGGATCCTACTTTTGACCCGGCCGGATCACTGGCACAAAAATATTCTTGTTTAGTTACTTGTTCCAGCTCGTGAAACTGATTGACAAGGTTCTCGGGTAAAGAAAGTAGCTTTTTCATGTTGTTCTATTGATGGATTACCAAAAATAGATAAATTTTGCGTATTCAGCCTGAACGATCTATGTTTCGGCTCCACTGAGGGAATTTATACCCGGGATTCGTAAAACCAGTTATATTTAAGTTAAGCGAGACACTAAAAAGCGGCTTTCATCGTTCAAGCTCAATAAAAAGGCCCTAAATTACTGCTTATTCAGAGAGTTAAACCTTTCGCACGAAAAGAAAAAGAGACGCATGAAATCAAATTTTACCTGTAAACTGATTGCGACCTGTCTTGTTCTGTTCTTGGCTCAACTATCGTTTGGCCAAAGCAGAATTATTCGAAACCGAGGCTTCTACTATACCTTAGAGGGAACTATAGGTTATGGATTGGAAATGAAGACTGACTATTACAACGAGCTCTCACCGAATCCATTCAGCCTGGGAGTAAAAGCCACTGCAAATATCTTTTTGAACTATCACCTTTCTGTAGGCACAGGACTGGGAATCAACCAATACTCCGCTCCTGCAATGACTACATTGCCACTCACTGTCAATATGAAATACTTTACCGGCAAAGCGGCGGAATCTCCTTTTGTTTATGCTGAAGGTGGGTACTCGTTCCGAACGGAGGCCGATCAACAACACAAAGGGCCGCTTTATGAACTCGGAATCGGATACCGCCATCAATTACAAAGGCGTCATAATTTTTTCCTGTTCAAACTGGGCTACAGCTATTTCAAAACCAATCACTGGCTATACACGAACAAACCCAATACCCTAAATAGCGATTTTGATATGCAGTGGTACTATTTAGAGCGACCATCGGTAAACTTTTCGGTTTGTTTTTACCACTCTTCAAGGTATTAGAAGGTAACAGATCGTGTTCAGGCATTCGATTTTCAGATTAAAATAAGGCCGACCTTGATTGAGACAAGGCCGGCCTTATTTTGAAGTTCGAATGGTCAACTAATTATATCGTCTAAAAAAGCTATTCATTTGTTCGGTTAACCGCGAATAAATTGGTTTGGTAAACTCCAAAAACATATCCTGCGGCCCCGGTGGCGGAACAGCGGCATTGTTAAGAATCCGGACTTCGTCTTTGTTCAACACGCGATTGTCGCCAATAAAAATACCATACTGATTTCGCCATAGAAACTCGCCGGGAACCGTGTTATCTAAAACAGTTTTATTCGCCTGAAAATCAGAAATCCGCACTCGAATCAACCCCCCGGAGGCAACTTCATCGGTTAGCACCTTTATTTTTCCCTTGACACGAATCGGTCGTCGTTCTGTCCGAACCGAATCCCGTGACACCTTTACCTGTACTTCCTCCATAATTTCGCGGTCCAGAATTCGCTCCTCTTCGTAATGCTTCGGGCGTTCAATGTAGAAATCCATAAAAGCCAGCTTCACAACCATATCCGGATAGTCTAACTTGGCCGCCTGAGCCTCCTGCGGACTATAAAAGTTGACAAAACTCTGCGTCGGATACAACTGATTCATTCTCTCCATCAGTTGGTTGTAAAAGAAATCGGCCGTCAATTCGTAATTCATGGAAGGTGCAGGCAGAGGCTCAACCACAACCTTCAATGTGGCGATATCTTTTGCCTCATCCATCAGTTGCAATACATTCTGATAGCCGGGCACCAAGCGATCACATTCCCGAAAATTGCGACAGGCTTGCTTGGCATCGTCCCGATTTTGGCGCGCCAATAAGTTCTGCCCAACGGTATAATGCTCATCCGCTGCACGGCGAGTAACATCTTCTAACTCCGAGCTGTAAATTTTTGGCGACGAAATGATTCTACGGGCTGCCGGAATCCGACGAATGCTTTCCGAGATTCCATTGACTTCGTTCATCACGGCCAACGTTCTATTCCACTTAAAAACATCGTTACCGGAGAGGATCTGGTCAATCTCTTCCTGATAATACTGCATTGCCATTGGATATCCCTCTGCAACAACTTGTTGCGCTTTTCTATTGTCGGGTGAGTTACTGAGCCGATTCACTGCCTTGGCAATTGCCTCTCTAAAATTTCCGCGATCGAGCGCTTTTTGTCCCGAAGAGCATGCTCCTAAAAACAGAGCAACCACTAGTAACCAGTAAAGACGTTTCATAGGTATAGAGTTTATTTGATCGTTCGTAAAAAAAGGATTGAATGACTGAACCGCCAACACCGAAAATAGTGCCAAAGTTATTTAGTGCGCTAAAAGCAGAGGAGTTTCATGATCAAAATCAGCTCGTTAGCAACCGATCTCCATTCCAAACAAACTCGCCAAAACTGACTTTCATTCATTCCGAGTTTAAAAATAATTCTTTTTACCTATCCAGCAGGATAAACACCTTAATTCAAACTTATTTATAGCTATTCCAATTTGGTATCGATCAGCAATTTCGCTTCCACATTGCACCTCTCAATTGTTAAGCTTGCGAAAATTGCCGGCACCTGTCCTCCAAACTCCCCTAAATTTTCAATAACTTCCCGCGTCAAACAAACAAGCATGGCCCATTACGACGAAACATTTTCGAATGTGAAATTTGTGACCGAACAAGTTAAAGGAGTTGAGTTTGACGGATGCCGGTTTAAATCGTGTTCGTTCGAATCGTGTCGACTTGACCAAAGTAACTTTGTTGACTGCCATTTCAGTGATTGTAATTTTGCAATGGCACAAACCAACGAAACCGGCTTAAAGGAAGTTCGCTTCGAAAACTGCAAATTGGTAGGTCTGGATTTTAGTTCGTGTACCGATTTTTTGTTTCGGGTTGAATTTGTAAACTGCCAGCTCGACTTTGCTCTTTTCACCAAAAAGAACCTCAGGCAAACACCATTCAGGAACTGCTCCATTCGCGAAGCCGACTTCTCCGGAACAAACCTCACGGCAGCCACCTTTGCCGGATGCGATTTGGCGGGAGCGCAGTTTGAAAGTTGTATCTTCGAAAAAACCGACTTCCGTTCAGCCCAAAATTTCACGATAGATCCAAACCGGAATCGAATGAAAGGAGCACGCTTTTCACGGTTTTCACTGGCTGGATTGTTGCAAAATTACGGATTGACGATTGAGTAAGAAATTCATTTTATCTGGAATAAAAACATATGAACGAGAAACTACAGGCTTTTGGCCAACTATTGGAAATCATGGACGAGTTACGGCAAAAATGTCCTTGGGATCGGGAGCAGACGTTCGAGTCGTTGCGAAAACTCACCATTGAAGAAACCTATGAACTTGGCGACGCAATTCTGCAGGCCGATATGAATGAGATTAAAAAGGAATTGGGCGACCTGTTGCTTCACATTGTTTTCTACGCCAAAATTGGTGAAGAGAAACAAGCGTTCGACATTAAAGATGTCATCAATTCACTGAATGAAAAACTGATTTACCGGCATCCGCATATTTATGGTAAAGTGGATGTGGATAGTGCCCGCGAAGTGGAACAAAACTGGGAAGCTTTAAAGTTGAAAGAGAAAGGGCGGAAGAAGAATACGGTATTGGAAGGAGTTCCCGCATCGCTTCCGGCCTTGGTGAAAGCCAACCGGATTCAGGAAAAGGCCAGTGGCGTAGGTTTCGACTGGGAGCAGCCCGAACAGGTTTGGGAGAAAGTGAAGGAGGAAGTCAGCGAGCTACAACACGAGATATCGGCAACAGATCAGGACAAAATGGAGGGTGAATTTGGCGATCTGTTTTTTGCCCTGGTGAACGCCGCCCGGTTGTATAAAATTGATCCGGAAGCCGCGTTGGAACGTACAAACCTGAAGTTTATCAAACGATTCAACTACCTGGAAAGTAAAACACTAAAACGAGGACTTGACCTAAAGTCGATGCCTCTGGCCGAAATGGACAAATACTGGGAAGAAGCTAAAAAAATGGAGTAACAAAACGAACAACCGAATTAAAGCCAAAAACTGGATTAATTCGGTTGTTCATTGTTTATTACGGTTCCAAAATCCGGATCAACCGGTTGCGCCGAGCGCATTAGCAATGGCGTTCACACATTGCAATAAAGCAAATAGGTAATCATCCTCATCGGGAGTTTTATTCTTCTTACTCTCCCTCCATTTTTGCAATAATTCTATTTGCGCATCATGTAAAAAATCCAGCGCTTCGGCACGTAAACGTGTTGAATAGTAGTGATTTTTGCGGCGTTGTTCAATCGGAATTTCCAGCAAATCGGCCACCATATCCCGGGTTACATTCAATTCTTTATTAATGATGCCCATAATCCGCTCACGAATGGTCGTTTCCTCCACCATGGCGGCATATTTTGCCATGATTCTCTCATCAGACGAAGCCAGGCTCGAATCGAGGTTGGTCATCACATAGCGAACAAAAGGATCGAACGTAACCAGCTCTTTCAGGCGCTGATAGTCGGCCGGCTTTTCCGTTTTCAGCTCCAGCAATGTGGAGCCCACGCCATACCAACTGGTTATATTGAAGCGCGACTGCGACCATGAGAACACCCATGGAATAGCACGCAAATCGTCCATGCTGCGCTTGCCGGTTCGCCTTGCCGGTCGCGATCCTATTTTACTCGATTCAATGACATCAATTGGTGTTGCCTGCTCGAAAAAGCGAATAAAATCGGGGTCAGAAATCAGCTGACGATAGTAGAAACGCCCCCGGTCGCCCAAATGGCGAAAAAGAGTTTCCACATCTTCACGATCTGTTTGAACGTGATTATGCAGAACCGTTTGTGCTGTCACACTCGAGAGCATTAGCTCAAGGTTATAAGCCGCGTTCACCAGGTTAGCATACTTGCGCTCAATGGTTTCACCCTGTTCGGTAATTCGAAATTTACCGTTGATGGAACCACTCGGCAGAGTTTTTACGAACCAATGTGTTGGTCCTGCGCCACGACTGATGCTACCACCGGTGCCGTGGAAAAAGCGAATAGCAACTCCGTGTTTTTTGCCTACTTTGGTTAATTCTTTCTGGGCTTCGTGCAGGAACGAGCTGCTAGCCAAAATTCCGCCGTCCTTGTTACTGTCGCTGTAACCAATCATGACATCCTGAATCAGTTCGCCTCCCACATTTTCCCACGATTGTACTTTCAAGCTGTTTTTCACAACCGGATGACTCAAATAGTCATCCAAAATCGTCGGACTTTCTTTCAGGTCCTCAATGGTTTCAAACAATGGAACGACCGGAAGGATGGCTGCCAGGCTATTTTCCTTTTTCACCATCAACCCAACTTCACGCAGAAAGAGATAAACGGTGAGCAAATCTTCGGTATTGCGGGTCATGCTCACAATGAGTTTTCCAAAAGCATTGGGACTGTAACGTTGCACATGCTCGCTAACAACCTCCATGGCTCCCATCACATTCTGACCTTCGATCTCCAGATTTTTATGACTAACAAGAAATGGCCGATTGATCTTCAATTCCGCATCAAGGAAAGCGCGTTTCGCTTGCAGCGAAGCATCAATCTGCTGCGCTTGCTCCTCACCAAGAGACGCGCGAACAAGCTGGTTCAGCGCTTTCTCGTGATACTGGCTGTTTTGTCGAATATCCAGCTTGGCCAAATGGAAACCAAACACCCGCAATATACGCTTCAACCGGCCCACATCGACATGAGCGACCTCACCAATGCCGCAAGCCTCCAGCTCGCTGTACAGGAGGTTCAGATCGGCAATCAGGTCAATAGAACTGCGATAACTTGTTGGACGATCTTCCAATTCGAGATTAAATTCCCGGTTTTGTTCAACCGGAATTTTTTGCAACAGCAAGTGCACAAAGACTTTGAAAATTTCTTCTTCATGTTCTTTCAATTCGCGTTCAGCAGGCTCACCCAGTTCAGCGACCAGTTCTGCAATACGACGATTGAACGAATCTGAAACTTCATCCTGATTCCGATAAATACTAAGCTTTTGGGCCAGATCGACCAACTCGTTTTTTACAATATAGAAGGCGTGAATACGCAATTTACGCAGTGTCATCCGGGTAATTTCGGCTGTCACCAGTGGATGTCCATCGCGGTCGCCGCCCACCCAGTTCCCGAACGAGAGTACCGGATACAAGTCGACATTGTTCAACACCGTTGGATCGAACCCAGATTCTTTCCAGGCCTGACGCAGTCGTTTGTCCAGAATCGTTAACACCCCGGGAAACACATTGGTCAGGTAATGAAGCACATTGTCCAACTCAGATTCAATACGGGGTTTTTCAATATAAATCTCCCCCACATGCCACAGACGATGCAGAATTTGTTTAATCTCTTCCCTGACTTCCTCTTGCTCGATGTGCGTGTACATTTTATTCTCACGCTTCACCATTAAAAGGTATATTTTTCGGTATTCCTGCAAAACGACCGAACGCTTAGCCTCGGTCGGGTGCGCAGTCAAAACCGGTTCAATCAGCACCTTTGGCAGTACTTCCAAAATTTCTTTTTCGCCGACACCTTTGTCTTTCAGCATTTTAAACTGATTGGCCCACAAACCATTCACCTTAGCCATATCAACCTCTTCCTTCAAACGGCGACTTTGCACCGCCCCGTTCACTTCCGCCAGGTTCAACAGCTGAAAACACATCGACATCAGGTGGATATAATCGTTGCTGATCAGATCGGCCGGATCAGGTTTTCGGGTCTCACTTAACCAAGGAATAAACGGAACCAGGTTCTCCTTTTTACTCTCTTCCAAAACTTCTTTAAAGCAGGACAAAAGGAAATGCAAATCGTCATAGGGTTTTCCTAAAAACCGCCGGACTTGATTGAATACAGTACTCATACTTATGTGTCTTATGTCTTATGTGCTAAGAAAACAGCCAATTATATTAATCAGTTCAAAAATAGTTAACTAAACGCACGATTTCACCCGGTGAATTTCATTTTACAATTTCGCAGAATGGTTCCGGATGAAATGTAGCACTGCCAATAAACTAAATAGTTTGCGAGCTTGCAATACTATTGTTGCCAAAAGTTGTAAATTAACAAATACCAGAAAAAACCAACTCTAAATACATGAAATCAATCGTACTGCTTACACTCGCACTTTTATTGTCGCTCTCAAGTCAGGCTCAAGACATAACCGGCCAATGGCACGGAAAACTTAGCGTTCAGGGGATGCAGCTTCGTGTTGTATTTCACATTGACAAAAAAGACAGCAGCTACACGGCAACAATGGACAGTCCGGATCAAAATGCCAGAGGCATCGTGGTAAGTTCCATCAGTTTCAACGACTCAAACCTTCGACTGGCAGTTGCCATGGCAGGTATTGAATTCGAAGGAAAACAAATCACCACCGACAGCATTGCAGGCACATTCAAGCAAATGGGATTGACATTCCCGCTGAACCTAAGGCGCGACAACTCGGCTACCAGTACTAAACCAATACGCCCGCAGGAGCCTCATGCTCCTTTTCCTTATCAAACGGATGATCTCAAATTCGTTAATCAATCGGCGGGAATTAGTTTAGCTGGAACACTCAGCAAACCATCGGGAGTTGGCCCTTCTCCGGCGGTGGTTCTGATTACGGGAAGCGGCCCTCAAAATCGCGACGAGGAAGTCTTCGGACACAAACCATTTTTTGTCATCGCCGACTATTTGACCCGAAGGGAGTTTGCTGTTTTACGTTTCGACGATCGGGGAATTGGCCAATCGGAAGGAGATTTTGCCAATGCAACCAGCTACGACTTCGCGACTGATGTTCAGGCAGCAGTTCGGTTTCTGAGTACACATCCTGAAATTGATGCGGAAAGGATCGGTTTGGTTGGTCATAGTGAAGGCGCGATGGTAGCTTCGCTTGTTGCGAACAACAACCCCGATATCGCTTTTATGGTGTCGCTGGCAGGCCCGGGCATCGCGAGCGACCTCCTGTTGCTGATGCAGCGAGAGGCTATTGGCCGTGCGTCGGGCATGGACTCGACTGCTCTCCAAATTTCCTTAGACTCCAGCGAACGCACCTTTAAATTGATTAAACAGCATGAAAATACTGACAGCCTGAAAGTGAATTTAAGAGGTCTGTTCAAACAATTAATAGCAGAAAATCCCGGCCAGCACCTTCCACAGGGGGTTACTGAAGATCAACTAATTGAGCAGCAAATTGCGTCAATTTGCGCGCCATGGATGTTAAACTTTATCAAATTTGATCCGGCTCGCGTATTGGAAAACGTGAGCTGCCCGATCCTGGCACTCAATGGAGCGAAAGATCTGCAAGTTCCGGCCAAAGCAAATCTGGCAGCAATTGAAAAAGCGGCAAAATCTGGCGGTAATGCATCGATTGAAATACTGGAACTAGCCGGATTAAATCACTTGTTTCAGGAGTGCCAAACAGGGCTTCCTGCCGAATACGGACAAATTGAACAAACCTTTTCACCTTCGGCTTTGAAAATAATCGGTGATTGGATTGAAGCGAAAACGAAATAGCCATCGATAACAGCACTGGCTCCGCGGAAACTCGCTTTCTAATTTTGGAATTTTGCGAACCAATAATGCTCTTTCGGAAATTTCAACCCTGACTAGTCAACTACCCTCCGAATGTTAAATTTTCACTAAACAGAGCAAATAAAAGACATTTTTGTCGTATTTATTATGCCGATTACCCGTTCCTCGAAGCAAAGAACTCTTAACAGAACATCTCGCCATAATTCAAAGGCTCTCTTCGCCGGAAACATCCGGTGGAGAGAGCCTCTCTTTTATTCGACCTCTCGTCCCTTGCTCCTTCCCCCTCAACTTACTGAAACGATCAAGCCGGTCGGTCAACCAATAAACCGCCGAAATGAGACAATGATCAACTCAATCCATCGAACGAAAACACAGTAGATGGAAAGGAAACACCTCCCCTTTCAACTGAAATCCTCGGTAAAGTGCGGAATTGTTGTATATTCGTTCGCTACAATAATTTACAAGGCTTTAGGTAAAACACCAAACAAAAAATCTTCGTTTTAAAACGAAGAAAACCGGAAAATTTCCAGAAACCGATTGACAAGAGTTAAAATCGACAAAACGAATCTACATGCAGTTGGTTTTAAACAAGGTTGGCATTCATTGTTATAACCAGACCAACCGAAGAATACCGAGGATAAAAAAATGCAGATAACCAACTACCTATACTCCTTTAGTTATGCTAAAACTGAAAGTGAGTTATGCAAACTCGAATCGAAATACATTTTCAATGAAGAGGAAAAGAATAAAGTGCTTTTCTCCGATGTAAAGGCTGAACCTTCAAGCAGCGCTTTCATCAAAAAAAGACTTGATATCATCTTCTCATCTGACGATTACGCCAAACTAATAGCTAAAATAAAAAAAGAGAACCTATGCGTTGACGGTTTCAAAGTTGAATATTTGGTGCTACATGGCGATACAACCGAATATGCCGGGCGGCTCGATAAGTTAAAAGATATAGGTTACAGCATTAATGGCACTCCCGATTATTATAAGCCCACAATAACCTACGCAGTATGCTGTTACGAGGGACTGTGGTTTTTTGGCATTTTGGTTAAAAATAAATTCGACTGGTATAAACACAAGCAAAAACCCTTCTCGTACAGTAATTCAATCAATATAAATATTGCCAAAGCTCTTGTTAATATTGCAGCAAAGGCAAATAAAGAGAAAAGGCTGTTGGATACCTGTTGCGGTGTTGGCACAATATTGCTGGAAGCTTGTTTTGCAGGAAATAACATGGAAGGCTGCGACATTAACTGGAAGGTATGCAGGCAAGCCCGGCAAAATCTCGCTCACTTCAACTACACCACCAATGTGTATCGCTCCGACATTAAAGACATTCGAACCAGGTATGATGCCGCCATTATCGACTTGCCATACAATTTGTTTAGCTGTGCTGACAATGATACGATCAAACACATTATTGAGTCGACAGCAGAAATCACAGACCGACTTGTTATTGTATCAACTTCAGATATCGCAACCTTCATCAGCAACGCGGGATTGACCCTATCAGATCATTGCAGCGTTAGCAAAAGCGGGAAGGCAAACTTCGCACGGAGAATATGGGTTTGTGAAAAGGATTCCAACAGACCACAAACTGAAAGCATTAACCGCCCGGGCTGCTTATCTGAAATTTAAAGGAAGGAAAAACGGCTGGTAAATGGAACAAACGATGATATTCCGGGTGGTTTCTTGTTTAATCGCTTGCAACAGGATTTAGGAATACCCAAGTCATCAGTTCCGCAGACAACGCCATAACAAGAAAGAGGCCACTCTAAACTGAGCAGCCTCTTCTGTTTTATTCGAGAGATGTAGACTTCTATTTGGATTTATCCGGTGCTTGCGGAATCGCCGGCAACGGTTTGTATTCCGTTTTCACCTTCTCCTTAATCAGTTCAATCGCTTTTTCCAATTGGGCATCATTGCCCATGTATTCCTGGTACGGATCATTATCCAGAACAATATCCGGATCGACCCCATGCCCTTCAATAATCCACTTACTTTCCTCCGACGAGAACGAGGCGAACTCAGGTTTACGCAAATCGGCACCATCAACAAATGGCAACGAGCCACTAATTCCCACGACTCCACCCCAGCTGCGGGTTCCGATTACAGTTCCCAATTGGTAATGCTTAAAACCGTAGGGGAACAAATCGCCGTCGGAAGCCGAATAACGGTCGATAAGCAGCACTTTAGGCCCCAAAATCATTTTAGTGGGAACCGGTGTTGGATGCTTGTAGTTGCGGCGAGTATTAGCCCGCTGAACTTCGCGTTGCAATCGTTCCAAAATCATTGGCGAAACATTGCCGCCACCATTTCCCCGGTCGTCAATAATCAGAGCTTTCTTGTTCAACTGCGGATAAAACAGGCGCGCAAACATATTCAAGCCATCAGGGCCCATGTCGGGAATATGAATGTAACCCACTTCGCCATTGGTCGCCTTGCTCACTTTTTCAATATTGGTTTGAATCCAATTGTAATAGTACAAATCAGCTTCGTCGGCAATTGGTTTTACCAGAACGTTCCGGGCACCGTCGGCACTGGCTTTACTGTTCAGACTCAACTCAACCTCTTTGCCTGCCAGCCCCACCAACATTGAGAACAAATCGTTGGTTGTTTGCGTACTGATTCCGTTAACCGCAACAATATAGTCACCAACCTTTGCATCAACACCAACTTCGGTTAGTGGCGAACGCAATTTTTCGTCCCAGTTAGCACCTTCCAATAAATCATCAATTTTAAAATATCCCGACTGATCCCGACTGATTTTAGCACCAAGCAAACCGGTTTTAATTCGTTTTGGTTCGGGCCGTTCACCGCTAAGCACATAGGCATGGCCAACGCTCAACTCCCCTATTAATTCGCCAATCAGATACGTTAGATCATCGCGGTGGCGTACATAGGGAACCAGCACAGCATACTTGTCGTGCATCGCGTTCCAATCAACACCATGCATATTGTCAACATAAAAGAAGTCGCGCATCTGCCGCCAGCTTTCATCGTATATCTGTTTCCACTCGGCTTGGTAGTCAACCCAAACCTGCATATCCGAGGTATTCACTGTTTTTTCAGTTTTCACCGGCCCCGAAGGCAGATCAACCACCGCGTACTTGCCCTTTTCGCGAACAATCATTTTTTTATTATTCGCCGTTAAACCATAGCTAAATTTCCCCAGCTCAGTCTCTTTCTTTTCCTTTAGGTCGTACATTTTGGTTGTTACCCCATCGTTGTACTCAGAGTAATAAACCTTGCCATCCGCAACATTGACATTGAAATAGTTCGATGCTTTAATTGGCAACGAAATAATTCGATCGGTAATCCCATCAAAATCAATTCTCACCGACTTTTCGTCAGTGGCTTTTTTCTCCTCCTTCGAAGAGGCTTTCTTGTCTGCTGCCGGTTTTTCTTCCTCCACCAGCTTCACAGTATCGTTTTCGATGGCAAAAGGCGATGGCGTATCATTGGCCAAAATAGCCAGGTAAACGCGTTCCATATCCGAGTACGAGTGATTCCACTCTGTGCTGCTATACGTTGGGTTGAAATCGCGTTCGGAGACAAACACAACATATTTTCCGTCAGCCGAAAAACGTGGTGAATTCGTGTCGTACCAGTTGTCGGTAATTTCCTTCACTTCTTTAGTGGCTACATTGTAAACCGCCACCGTGTTGAAGTCGTTGTCGGTGGGGTTGCTAAAGACAATCCATTTGGAGTCGGGCGCCCAACTATATGAATAGATCAGTCCGTACTCCGATTCGGCAACTGTGGTCACTGTCTTGGTTTCCACATCCACATATTTCAAACGGAGCTTTCGATCCGACCATAATATCTTTTTGCTATCGGGCGACCATCTGATGCTGAATTTATACGTATCAGAACCATCTGTCAGCTGAACCGCTTTTTCGCCAATTTTGGCTTCTTTCATATAAATCTCAAATTCGCCGTTTGCGTCCGACAGGTAGGCAATGTATCTCCCGTCGGGCGACCAACATGCTTCCCGCTCGTGCACACCACTGGTTTGAGTCAGGTTTTCTGTCAAGCCTTTTTCTGCCGGAACACTGAAGACATCGCCCCGTGCACTAAACAGCAAACGTTCGGCGTTGGGCGAAGCATCCACATCGAAAATCAGTTTCGAGGCATCTTTCCATTCGTCTCGTGCATACACAAAATCGTTGTTAATCCGAATCGGAACTTTAATCGGATTCCTGTCCTTTACATTCATTTTATAGATGTAACCGCCATTTTCAAACACAATTTGGTCGCCGCCAATCGATGGAAATTTCACATCATAGTCGGTAAAATTGGTCACCTTTTCGGTGGTTCCGGTTTTGGTGTTATACACAAACAAATTCATGGTACGATCGCGATCCGAGCAAAAGAAAATTTCGTCGCCGGCCCACATCGGAAAAATATCCTGAGCTACGTTATTCGTAATGTTTTTCACTTCTTTGGTGTTGAAGTCGAAAATCCAAACATCGTCGGCCATTCCGCCTTTATAATATTTCCAGGTGCGGAACTCGCGGAACACCCGATTAAACGCCAGCTGTTTTCCATCGGGCGAGAAGCTGCAAAATCCACCCTCAGCCAAGGGCAATTCTTCAGACAAACCTCCATCGGCCGACACCTTAAATAGCTGGCCTTTGAACGAGTTAAAACTTTGCTTTCGCGAACGGTAAACAATTTCCTTTCCATCGGGCGACCAGGCCATAACAATATTGTTTGGTCCCATCCGATCCGAAACCAAGTCGCGACCTAAGGTTGCCGTGTGTGTCAACCGTTTTGGCGAACCACCATCAGCCGGAATGGTAAATACTTCGGTGTTTCCGTCGTATTGCCCGGTAAACGCGATGTTCGTGCCATCATGCGAAAATTTAGCGAACATTTCGTAGCCAATATCAGCAGTCAGTCTTCTGGCTGTTCCGCCATCAGCCGGTACTGTATACAAATCGCCGGCATACGAAAATACGATTTGGTCCCCCATTATCGCCGGGAAGCGGAGCAAGCGCGCGTCATCATCTGCTGCTCGCGAAACTCCTGCCAATGCCCAAAAGCTTAGGACGAAGAAAAAACATTTTCTGATCATAGGAATTTATTTTTAACGTGAAAAATTTCGAGTTGAAGGTGTTATTCCGTTAGTAACAAATGGCAAACAAAAATTACAGTTAAATACTGAAATAAAAGATGAAACAGTTGAAAAGTACTGCCTTCCCACATTCAGCTTCGTGGCATGAAAGCAAACCCGCCAGCGCAGACTTGCGATTGTGCTTCGGGGCAGACAAAAAGGCTAGATTCATTCGCCAATCAATTCTTCCGATTAAGCGAAACGCCTTAACAGATAACTTGCGCCGCTTGAAACCGTTGCTGCTATTTCTAAATCAAAGGAGGTATTCATTGGCAGACAAATTCAATTTCTTTTTTTTTTACAAAAAGCGTTCAACTGAAAAATTTTCTCAATTACTTTGCCGCATGAATACATTCGAAGATTTTAAGTTAAAAAAACAACTGCAAAATGCCATTGCCGATTTAGGGTTTACAAAGCCAACTCCCATTCAGCAAGAGTCCTATTCTCCGATTGTTGGTGGTGCCGATTTTGTGGGAATTGCGCAAACCGGAACCGGAAAAACGATCGCTTATTTGCTTCCGATCTTGCAGGATCTGAAGTTTTCAGATCAGCCACAGCCCAGGGTATTAATTCTGGCTCCTACCAGAGAACTGGTCATTCAAATCGTAGAACAAATCGAGAAACTAACCACCTACGTTAGTTTGAGAGTGCTAGGTGTTTATGGCGGATCAAACAACATAAACGCGCAAAAAAAGGCCATCGCCGAAGGCTTAGATATCATTGTCGGTACTCCGAGACGTTTATACGACCTTGCCCTTAGCAACGTATTGCGACTAAAATCAATCAAAAAACTGGTGATCGACGAAGTCGATATCATGCTTGATTTTGGCTATAAAACCCAATTGAAAAACATCTTCGAACACCTTCCTTCGAAACGGCAAAACATCCTCTTTTCTGCCACCATGACAACCTATGTGGATGAATTGATAGGCGATTTTCTGGTTAACCCGGTTAAGAAAACCATCTCGGTTAGCGGTACACCCTTGGAAAATATTAGTCAGGAATGTTATGCAGTGCCTAATTTTTACTCCAAGGCAAACCTATTGAACTATTTATTGGAAGATCGAGACGAATATCGTAAAGTCTTAATTTTTGTCGCCACCAAAGTGAATGCCGACAGACTACTTGAAACATTAAACTTTGAATCGGAAACTGCTGTCATTCACTCCAGTAAAGAACAAAACCACCGTTCAAACGCCATCGAGATGTTCGAGAACGGCACGTGTAGAATTCTGATCGCGACTGATGTGATTGCCCGTGGAATTGATATCGAAAAAATCACCACTGTAATCAGTTTTGATACACCTTTCTACCCCGAAAATTATATCCACCGGATAGGGCGAACCGGCCGAGCCGAACAATGTGGAAAAGCCATTCTTTTTTATAATGAAAAGGAAACAGCTTTAAAAGAAGCAATTGAAAGTTTGATGAATTACAGCATTCCATTCAATGAGTTGCCTGAAGCAGTAGAGGTATCTGCCAAACTCACGCCAGAGGAAAAAGACAAACCTGCCGATCCGGATGAATCGTACCATAAAAAACCAGCTATTGAAGCGGGGGCTTCTTTTCATGAGAAGTCGCCGAAGAACAGCAAGGAAAAAGTTGAACGGAAAAGTTACCAGACGTTAATGAAGGAGCGATTCAAAAAACCAATCAGGCGTGGCGACAAGATTCAAAATATGAAAAAGAAAAGGAAGTGACACCGTTGCTTTTCTTCGCGGCGAAATTCGCACCAATTCACAACCACGATTTTCACTACGATCGGTATTGATTTTCAAATGTGGAGGTTTGCATATTAAATGTTTGAAAAGAACGCCCTTTCAGGATTCGGATCATTCTAATTTAAGGGAAGCATTTTACAACTTTGCGCTGTTTCCAGACGGAATTACAGATGCAACGATAAAAAAAGAACGATACACGATGATAGATTTTTGGCTGATTAGACATGGCGAAACGGTAGAAAACGCGCAAGGCATTTGCCAGGGACAAACCCCCGGAACCCTCAACGAAGAAGGCATTATGCAGGCTGAAATGCTTGGCGAATATTTGAAATCGGAAACTTTTGATGTGGTGTATTCCAGCGACTTGCTGCGTACAATGAAAACCACTGCAGAGGTCACTAAATTTCATCTCGAAAAAGAAATCATTGCTGAACCGTTACTGCGCGAACGCTATTTGGCAGCCTGGCAGGGAAAACCATTTCCGAAAAACTGGAAAGATATGGATCTGCCAGAAGGCGCCGAAACCAGCGACGATTTGATTGCACGAGCAGAGGCTTTCCTGAAACTGATTAAGGACAAACATGAAGGACAAAAAGTTTTTGCCATGAGTCATGGCGGGCTGATTCGCGCATTCTGGACCGTTCTTCACGGTTTCGACCACGATTCGTATTACCATTGGGATGCACCAAAAAACACGAGCATCAGCCGCTTCGAATTGAATGACGACGGGTCGGTTAAGGTTGTCGCCCGCAATCTGGCTGAACATTTGGAACTTGCCCAGGCAGAAAACAAGTCGACAAACAAAAACGACTGGCAATTGTAACGAACAACTTGCTACGGACATTTTAATGGATTGATTTCAAATCAAGCCAATTACAATACTGTTCAAAGAAGGAATAATTTCCAACCGAAATTCATTCCTTTTTTTGTAATCATATCGGTCTTTCCGACACTTATTCGGCAAGCTAAAAACGAACCAAAGCTTTTTCACCCGATAAACCCACTGCTCATGAGACTGCTAAATTACTTAATTGCATTTTTGCTGCTTTTTCCGGTTACAAACACGAACGCACAGGAAAGCATCGAATTCGACCAACACAAAGCTTTTAGTCCGAACTTGTTAAGCCCTCCGGAATCGCCCTACCGAAGTGCCAGCGGTATTCCGGCAGCCAACTACTGGCAAAACAAAGCCGACTACCAAATTAAAGCTGAACTGGACACGGTAAGCAACACGATTACAGCGACAGTGACTTTAAGCTATACGAACAATAGTCCCGATGACCTGCCGTTTTTATGGTTCGAACTAGGTCAGAATCTGTTTCGGGAAGGCTCAATTGGTAGTTTTAGCCAAGGTGTAAAAACCGATGCAGGTGGCTTTCATTTTAAAGCAGTTAAGGTTAAAACAGACAAGGAAGTAACCGATGCCGAATATTTGATACATGATACCCGGATGCAAATTCGTCTGGATCGGCCGGTGGGTGCTAACGGAAAAACAATTGCCATTGAATTTGACTATTCTTTTAAAATTAGTGATACCCAGTTCCGCACGAGTTTAACCAATACGAAAAACGGAACCATTTATGAAGTAGCCCAATGGTACCCCAGGGTATGTGTTTACGACGATATTCGCGGATGGAATACCTTGCCCTATCAGGGGGCTGGCGAATATTACTGCGAGTACGGCGACTTCGAATATGAAATTACCGTACCTGCAAGCCTGGTTGTGGTTGGTTCGGGAGCGATGACAAACACAGCTGAGGTACTTACGAAAGAGCAACAAATCCGTTTGAAAAAAGCGTCAGGAAGCGATGAAACGAGCTTCATTATTTCACCCGAAGAAGTGGGCAGCATTCACTCTCGTCCGAAAAGCAAAGGAATGCTGACCTGGAAATTTGCCATGCAAAACAGTCGCGACATCGCGTGGGCCGCGTCAAAAGCCTTTGTTTGGGATGCTGCCAAAATAAACCTCCCCGACGGAAAAACAGCGCTGGCCATGTCGGTTTATCCAACTGAAAGTGTTGGAGATTCGGCCTGGAGCCGATCGACTGAATACATAAAACATTCCATCGAACATTTTTCGGAACGCTGGTTTGCCTACCCCTACCCGGTTGCCATTAATGTTGCAGGCCCGGTTGGCGGAATGGAATATCCGGGTTTGTGCTTTTGCAGTTGGAAATTCAATACCCCTAAAGTGACTTACTTTGTATCGGCTCACGAAATTGGGCACAACTGGTTTCCAATGATTGTTGGCTCCAACGAACGCCGCTATGCCTTTATCGATGAAGGACTCAACACCTTCATCGACATTTATGCACAGGACGATTTCAACAAAGGTGAATTTGCCCCCAAACGCGATGGAGAGTACGATCCCGAAGGCATAAATCCATCGAGAGACCTTGTTCCGTATCTCACGCGCCCCGACGCTGAAAGTCTGACAAATCTGGCTGACGTCCTTCACCCCAAATACTCGCACACCTTAAGCTATTATAAGTCGGCACACGGTTTAGTGATGGCTCGGGAATATATACTTGGAGCCGAGCGGTTCGATTATGCTTTCCGCGAGTTTATTCGCCAGTGGGCTTTTAAACATCCGGCACCAAACGACTTTTTCCGCTTAATGAACAATGCCACCGGTGAAGATTTGAATTGGTACTGGAATGCCTGGTATTGCCAAACCTGGACACTCGACCAAGCTGTAACCAATGTTTCGTATGTTGAAAATGAACCAACCAAGGGAGCAGAAATTAAGCTGGCAAACCTGCAACAGATGGTAATGCCCATAAAACTAAAGATTAAAGAAGAAAATGGAACGGAGACTGTAGTGAAGCTACCGGTTGAAATTTGGCAACGAGGCGGACAGTATATCTACAAATTTGCGTCGACAAGCCGGATTGTTTCGGTGGATGTTGATCCGGAGCTGGAATTACCCGATATCGACGATAACAACAACCATTGGCGGGCTACCGATCATTCAATTAGCCAAAAATAATCGCCGACCTGTCAGCCTGAAAACGAAATTCCGGCACTGATAAAGACTTTATCGCTCAGGGATAACACAAAAAAGGCTGCAATTCCTTGCAACCTTTTTTAATCTGATCTATCAACTAACTAAACCCAATGATATTGGTGAAACATTAAACTCTTATTCTCACATTCTTCTACCTAAACCAGTGGGTTTTGTTTGCCTATTTACAGATTATATTTCATGTTTTCCGACATGTTTTATTTCAACGAATCGACCTGAAAGATAAATGATTGCAAAGGAGCCATTTCCAATTCGATCCGGGCGGCAGTTTCATCCACCCTTAGCTCGTAATTTTCTCCGTTACCCAGCCGATCTGTCAGCTTGTAGGTTCCGGGGTTCAATGTCCATTCTGTCATAATTTCGGGATCGAGTTGCAATTGGAAACGATACGACTGTTCCGCGTCAAAATTGCTAACAACAATCAACCGGTCGGCATCTTTCCAACGAACAAAAGAAAACAAGCGATCAGAATAACCATTGGAATGTTTACGGTTGAAGGAATGAATCTCGAGATAGTTGCCCATTAAGGCCGTCGACGAAGCGGAAAAGTGAAGCAATGTGCGATAAAAGCGGTGCAATTCTTTCTCTCCTGCTGTTGACTGACCTCCGTCAAAAGCACCGTTGTTCATCCAGCGCTGATGAGCCGGAACTCCCCAATAATCGAAGATCGTAGTCCGGCTTTCAGTTCCAAATCCGGCATTTCCATCGCCCGGCTCGCCTACGTTTTGCCCAAAATAAAGCATCGTTGGCGAAGTACTGATGCAGGTTGAAACAACCATCGCCGGCATTCCTTTTCGGGCGTCACCCGCAAAGTCATCACTAGCAATTCGTTGTTCATCGTGGTTCTCCAGAAAATGCAACAGATGGTGTTCAATATCAGCTAAGCCATCCTGAATTGCCGGCAGATTATCAGTACTTCCGTGACCTTGCATAATATGCTTCAGGGTATCATAAAGCTCAACTTTATCATACAGGTAGTCCATTTTACCCAGCTGAATATAGTCGCGATACAGTTGCGGATTGTACACTTCAGCCAGTAAAAACGCATCCGGATTTTTCATTTTAATAGCCGAATTCATGTAACTCCAAAATTCCACAGGCACCATCTCGGCCATGTCGTAGCGGAATCCATCAACGCCTTTATCAATCCAGAACAATGCGATATCCCGAAACTTTTTCCACGAATCGGGAACGTTTTTATCGTTCCAGAAATTGAAGTGTTCGTAATAATCGGCCTTTTCAAATCCTTCGGGCAGAGAATCAAAATCGTGAGTTCCATCGGGCCGAACGCCATAATTGATCTTTACAGTTTCGTACCAATCGTTGAAATCAGGCTGTGCCTTTCGCGAGCCGTTGCCGGTCCATTTAGCCGGGTTTTCATCAAATTCGCCGTCGGCCAGCGGGTGTTTTTCACCTCCCAATGGCTGATAGCCATTTTGAGATACCGGAACCTTAAAAGCTTGTCCGGGAATGTAGTAGAAATTATTATCGCGCTTGTACTCAACTGTTGTATCGTCATTTTCACCAAAATCGGCTACGCCGGCAGGCCTCGATACAGAATGATAGTTGCGGGCAACATGGTTGGGTACAATGTCGATGATGACCTTCATCGCATGTCGGTGCGTTCGGTCAATCAGCGCTTCAAATTCCTCCATGCGTTTGGCGGGGTCAACGGCTAAATCCGGATTTACATTGTAGTAATCTTTCACGGCATAGGGCGATCCGGCGCGACCTTTCACAACATCCGGGTCATCAGTACCAATACCGTAGGCGGTGTAATCTGCTATTACCGCATGATGAGGCACACCGGTATACCAAATGTGGGTAACCCCCATGGCTCGGATCGAGTCCAATGCCCGATCAGTAAAATCATTAAACTTCCCGACCCCATTTTCGTCGATTGTTCCCCAAGGTTTATTGGTTGAATTCTGATTTCCAAACAGCCGGGTAAAAACCTGATAAACGACTGCCTTCCCGTGTTGTTCTGAGGCCATCTCTGCTGTTGTTTCAGTTTTTTTAGACTGACACGAAACAGCGAGCAGGAGCATCATCGGAATCATTAATTTTTTCATCATTTCATCAGTGAATTCAACCACGAACCAGTCCATTGAATGGCCTGATTCGTGGTGTGGAATTTAAAATTCTGTAGTGCTGCTATTCAATCTATTCGAGTTCAATAATCATAGCCGATTCTGCCGGAATTGAGATCGAAGAAAGATTTGTTAACTGCTTCGAACTAATAACCTCTTTCCCTTTTGTACAGCCATGCATCACCTCGCTAAAACGATCTGTTGCGATCACTTGATCTTCGCTATTTTTGTTCAGAATGACCATCACGGTCTCGTCGTCATTCATGCGGAAATACACATAAACCTCATTGTCAGGAACAAAATGAATCATTCGCCCGTTGTGGATCACCGATTTGTTTTTGCGCCAGTTTTGAATGGTACGAAGATAGTTTTGCATATCCTTTTGAGCATCCGACAGGCCTTCGCCGCTAAATGCGTTTACCGCATCGTTTGGCCAGCCACCCGGATAATCAGTTCGGATAATCCCATGATCTTCGGTGCCGGTGTTGGACATCAGCACCTCAGTTCCATAATATATTTGCGGAATTCCGCGCGTAGTCAGAAAATAAGCTACCCCCAATTTCAACTTGTTGACATCTTCTCCAACCTGCGTATAAAAACGCGACATATCATGATTGTCCGGAAAGATGACCAGGTTGTCGGCATCGGGATATTGAAAATCGTTTGACAAAGCCTCGTATAGTTCAACCATTCCCTGATCGAATGACTTATCGTGATTCAAAGCACGGGCAGCAGCATTCTGCAACGGAAAATCCATTAAGCTGGGCAAATAACATTCGTAGCCATCGCTGTTTACTTTTCCTTTTTGCCAGTACGAAACAATCGCCGGATTTAAGCTCCATTCCTCACCAACAATGTTAAAATGAGGATATTCTTCCAACACACGTTTGGTCCATTCGGCCATCATTTGTTTGTCCGGGTACGGCCAGGTGTCCTGACGGATTCCGTCCAGTCCAACATACTCGATCCACCAAATACTATTTTGAATGAGGTAGGTCGCCATAAACGAATTACGTTGGTTTAAATCAGGCATAGTTTCAACAAACCAGCCATCGGCCATCGCTTTTTTGTCGACTTCCGAAGCATGCGGATCCTGATTAACGGTTCTGCGGTGGCTGGTCACTTTCCAATTCGGGTAGCTATTAATCCAGTCATGCATTGGCAGATCATCCATCCACCAGTGTTCCGACCCGCAATGATTGAAAATCATATCCATGATCAATTTCATGCCCCTTTTTTTGAGGTCTTTCGATAATTCCAGGTATTCGTCGTTGCTGCCGTAACGCGGATCAACCTTATAAAAATCGGTTGTTGAATAACCATGATAGGAGGTTCTGGTCATATTGTTTTCCAGCACCGGATTCAGCCATACTGCTGTAAAA
>NZ_JBFHIT010000048.1:0-36302 GCF_041596335.1 Mangrovibacterium sp.
AAAGGATAACAGCTTGTGAACCTTTAACTCGTTTCGTTGCCATATAATTCATGTTTTATTGATTACTAGTCGATTAATCGAACTGCACCTTTGTCGGCCGATGAAACCAAGCTGGCATAGGCTTTCAGTGCTTTGCTAATATTTCGTTGGCGGTTTGTGGGTTTGAACGCGTCTTTCCCTTTCGCCTCTTCTTCTGTTCTTCGTTGATCGAGTTCATCCTGACTGATCAGGACGTTGATTTTTCGTGCAGGAATATCAATCTCGATTGGGTCGCCATTCTTGATGAGGGCAATGGCACCACCGGCAGCCGCCTCAGGTGAGGCATGACCAATTGATAAGCCTGAAGTTCCTCCGGAGAAACGTCCGTCGGTCAGCAGAGCGCACTGCTTGTCAAGTTTCATTGATTTTAAGTACGACGTTGGATAAAGCATTTCCTGCATACCGGGACCGCCTTTGGGACCTTCGTAGCGAATGATGACCACATCGCCTGCTTGAACCGCATCGCCTAGAATACCGTTTACGGCATCTTCCTGCGATTCGAAAACCCTGGCAGTGCCTTTAAACTGATAGACCGAGGGATCGACACCGGCTGTTTTTACAATGCATCCATCTTCGGCAATATTGCCATAAAGAATGGCCAAACCACCGTCTTTGCTGTAGGCATGTTCCAGGTCGCGGATACATCCTTTCGCACGATCTTTGTCAAGCTCTTCATAGTAGTTCTCCTGAGATCCCATCACCAGATTGCGGAATCCTCCCGGAGCTGATTTATAGCGTTGAATGTTTTCGGGAGTGGCCGTATCATTCATGATGTCGTACCGGGCAATTGCTTCGGCCAGAGTAAGCCCATCGGCACGAGGAACGCTCGTATCCAAAAGACCTCCGCGGCTTAGTTCCGCCAGAATTCCCAGGATTCCACCCGCACGGTTGACATCCTGAATGTGGTAATGTCCATTGGGTGCAACCTTACACAGGTTTGGGGTTATTTTAGATAGTTCGTTGATTCTCTTCATGGTGAAATCGACTCCGGCTTCGTGAGCGATAGCCAGAATATGCAGAACCGTATTGGTTGATCCTCCCATCGCAATATCCAATTTCATGGCATTTTCGAACGCAGCTTTTGTTGCAATATTCCGGGGAAGAACTTTTTCATTCCCGTTCATATAATAATCGTAGGTGATTTCTACGATTTGCTGAGCTGCTGTTTCAAACAGGCGTTTGCGGTTGGCGTGTGTCGCCAGTATGGTTCCGTTTCCAGGGAGTGCCACTCCTAAGGCTTCGGCCAAACAGTTCATCGAGTTGGCCGTGAACATGCCGGAGCAGCTTCCGCATGTGGGGCAGGCGTCACGTTCTACCCGCGACAAATGCTCTTCATCAACATTTGGGTCAGCGCCCAATACCATGGCATCTACCAAATCGTATTTTTTCCCGTCAACAACACCTGCTTCCATCGGGCCACCCGAAACAAATATGACCGGAATATTGAGCCGCATAGCAGCCATCATCATCCCCGGCGTAATTTTATCGCAGTTCGAGATGCAAACCATTGCATCTACCTTGTGCGCATTACACATGTATTCAACACTGTCGGCAATCACATCGCGCGAGGGGAGCGAGTAAAGCATCCCGTCATGTCCCATCGCAATTCCGTCATCAACGGCAATGGTGTTGAACTCGGCTGCAAAACAACCTTGCTTTTCGATTTCTTCTTTCAGAAACTGGCCAATATGGTGAAGGTGAACATGGCCTGGAACAAATTGGGTGAACGAATTGACGATCGCAATCATCGGTTTTCCGAATTGCTCTTCCTTCATTCCGTTAGCACGCCATAAACTCCGTGCTCCGGCCATTCTTTTGCCTTGTGTCGTTGTCGCTGATCTTAATTTGTTTTGCATTGTGTGCTTATTTTGTGTCCTAAAAAAAAGCCTTTCTCATTTCTGGAAAGGCTTATTGTATTGTGTTTCAACAATCGATGGCCTTTCTCAGTAACAACTAAGAATGACGACTAGAGTGACCACCAAATGATATGTTGATAAGTGTCTCATTATTTGTCTGTTAAAAATGAAAAAAGCCATTCCCTTTTAGTGAGAATGGCTATCTGAAATATCTACGCGCAACATCCTCACTTCGCTTGGGAAATGACAATGACCAAAAGGACAACAACGTTAGATATGATAGCCGATATTTTCATCTTTTATTTTTATAATGAAGCAAAAGTATGAATTAATTCCGAAACGCAAAATTAAATTGTAAGTAATTGAGTTGATTTTTTATTGGAATGGTCTTGGAATGCCCTTGTAAGCTTTGAAATAGTAAGTTATACGGGGCTTAAGCGTTGTTTTTTTACTCATGCATGAAAAGTAACAGTAAATTTGCTTGCGAGAACCATGATCAATTAACAGATTGATTATTTTTGGCTCCCGAAATTGTTTTTTGCTTTTTCAATCTAACCCAAAACATACGAAATGGAAGTTTGTATGGAACCTGTTTTGTTGGTTTAGAATAAAAAGAGCAGTGATTGGTTTCTAAAAAAAAGAAATTAAAACTCAATAGAGAACGTTATGGCAAAAAGAATGCTTGGCTCGAGGTCGAACGAGTTTGTGGAAAATTTATGGCTTTTGGTTTTGCGTGCTGGTTCCGGAGCTTTTATGCTAACGCACGGAATTCCTAAATTTATGAAGTTGATTTCAGGAGATACATCCTTTGCTGATCCATTTGGAATAGGGGCGTTGCCATCTTTAATATTAGTCATTTTCGCAGAGGTTCTGTGTTCGGTATTGGTGATTTTGGGAATCGCCACGCGTTTGGCGGCCATTCCTTTGGTTATAACAATGGCAGTTGCAGCATTTGTGATTCACGCAGGCCAGCCATTTGCCAAACAGGAAATGGCTTTGCTGTATTTGCTGCTTTTTACAACAGTTTTGGTTTTTGGGAGCGGGCGTTTTGCTTTGGGAAACCTGATTCGTGGCAACTAATCGGCAATTACAATTATCCGGGAGAGTAAGTGAACGTGTTGTCGCGGTGGTTTGTCGGTGTTGGTTGAATGAAAAGTTTTTGAATGGCAACCCGGAAAGTGGCGGAACTGAGTTGAGATACTGACAGAGTGAACCGTTTCAAAAAAAAGCCTGCCGGTTGTTCATAGAGCGCTTTGGCCGATTTGTTTGAAATACGAAGATTTTGTTTGAGGAATATAAATAGATATTAATATCATGAAGAAAGTAGTTGCATTTGGAGAAATTCTGCTGAGACTGGCGACAGAGGAACATGAACGTTTTGCACAAGCCGATAAGTTTTGTGCGACCTATGGTGGAGGAGAGGCGAATGTCGCTATTTCTTTAGCTAATTTCGGTTTGCAAACCGAATACATTACCCGTGTGCCAGCTAACGACATCGGTGAAGTATGTGTTCGATCGCTAAAGAAGTATGGCGTTGGAACTCAAAATATCGTTTTCGGCGGTAAACGCCTGGGGATCTACTTTCTCGAGACCGGAGCAGTAAACCGAGGCTCTAAAGTGGTCTACGATCGCGAAGATTCTTCGTTTGCCACTCTGCAACCCGGAATGATTGACTGGGACAAAGCCTTTGACGGAGCTGATTGGTTTCATTGGTCGGGATTAAGTGCGGCAATTTCTGACGGAGCGACCGAGGTTCTTGCCGAAGGCGTGAAAGAAGCTCACAAGCGCGGACTAACAATTTCGTGCGACATAAATCTCCGGAGTAATCTATGGAAATACGGTAAAACACCGAATGAAGTGATGCCTGATTTGTTGCCCATGTGTGATATTATTATCGGGAACGAATATGACGCGGAACATGCGATGGGATTGGATATCGATGATAGCCTTCGTGGCAAGTTTAGCAAAGAATCGTTTTTAACAGTGGCGCAAATTGTGATGAAAAAGTGCCCTAAAGTTAAAAAGATTATAACGACAAGACGTGGAAGTATCAACGCTTCAAACAATTCGTTAGTGGGGCTGGTTTACAATGGAAAAGAATTAATCGAATCCCGGGAATATAAGATCACTCACATAGTTGACCGGGTAGGTGGCGGTGATGCTTTTGCCGGTGCTATGATTTTTGGACTCATCAATTGGGCGGATGAAGACCTTCATAGTTTGAATTTTGCTGTTGGTGCGTCTTCGCTGAAACACACAATTAGCGGCGATGCGAATCTGGTTTCTCTTGAAGAAGTAGAGGAGTGGATGAACGGCGTTGGCCGTATTTCGTGGTAGTAAAAAATTAGCGGCTAGCTGATCGTTCCTTTTTTGTTGGTTGTAAAATCGGTTAAATTTGATCGGTAAATCTGATTGATATGCATCAAGATGTCAATAATATACCTGTTCCTTTCCGGTTAAATGCCTTCAAACATCACTGTGCATATGCATTATCGCAATTGGAGAATGCTCCTGCTAGCCTTGTTCATGAACAACTGCAACAGCTGTGCAATAATTATATCGATGTGTATACCGGCCTTCTGACGGTTGCACATCTGAGCACGGAAATAGCAGCAATTCTTCAATCTGAGAGTCGATTTGAGCCGGAAGCTTTCCGGAAGTCGGTTTTAATACATAAAGGGTATCTCGAGCTTTTGTTGTCGGATGGCTCGCGATGGATTGTTCGGGAAGGAAACGGGGATGAACGATACATCCACATTCATCCCGCTCGTGGCAGCTCGTATGTACTTCGGTTTAAAGGCTCAACCCTGAAAACGGCATACGGCTTAAAAATGGGGCGTTTAAACCGGCCAACGTTGATGGATGTGAATCGCGTGAGGGAGCAAATCGGACTCTCACCGATTCGAAAATTGGAATTCAACAAAGGGATTATGAAGTGTTACCGCTTTCTGGTCGACATTCAGTTCGAATAAACTACCGAACGTCCTTCCATACCATTCGTTTCACTCACTTTCTTTCGATTTTTTTCCAACGGTTGCCGGACTGCTTTGCAGCTCCTACTTCATGGCACCTTTAACCTGATCGGAGGACCTCGCGATTAGTCAATTTTTTTCTGATTTTTTCAGCTCACTTCTATTTTCAATTGAAATAGTGTGAACCTCTGTTGCCAATATCTCCGTAAACAATAATGGAAAGAGCAGGGAAAGTTCTTTGGTGTTCATGAATTTATTCGATTTCAAACAAAAAAGGGATCACCGAATAGAATGAACATAGAGTATGAATAGTGTAAAATCGCTAATAAAAATTTGTCATGATTCAGGTTCCAATAAAAGTTGACTGTTACCCAAGTCGTACAACCGATGAATTTCCGGTATGTTTTTATTGGAACATGGTTCGGTTTGAAATCAAGAAAATCACAGATCATTGGTATCAATACGATCTTAGTTCGAATTGGTCTGCGACTGACTATTTTAAAATTTGCACCAAAAACAACTTGTATTTCATTATGAAGCATGAAAAAGGATCTGACAAGTGGTATTTGGTTGCACCTGAAAACTCCGAAAATTTGCTAACGTTTCCTTTCGAACGATTAAACTGACTGCCGGTGCACATTCCTTTTCCCTTTACAAAAAAAAGACTTGATAATAAGCTACTGGTTCCGGATGGCAGCCAACAGTTGTTCAATCGATTTAATCGCCTGTCCCTGACTGCATGAAAAATTATTTAAAAATACGGTGAAAAGAATTTCTTTGCCGTCCGATTTTCGAAGCTGACCGGCAAAACAACGAACACGCGTCATGCTACCACTTTTGGCGCGTAACGATTTCTGCGGAAACAAGGAGTGATTAAAATACCAGAGTGTTCCGTCGGGTACCGCAGGCAGACTGCTAAAAAATGCGTTGGAATTGATACTTCGGGTTTTCATGTAGTTTAAAACAAACACCAGCTGCTCAGCCGTTAGTGCGTTGAAGCGCGACAGGCCACTTCCATCTTCCATGAACATTGATTCCAGATTCATGCCTTGAGTTTCCCAAAAGTCACGAACGAGCTTTATTCCGTTTTCACGGGTTCCATACCCGGTGGCTTTGTAAGCGATATGTTTCAAAATGTGCTCGGCAAACAGGTTCACACTTTCATAGTTCGTCACCGATATTATGGTGGCCAGAGTTGGCGACTTGATCACAGAAACAGGGGTCAGACAGTCTTTGTTCTCCCATCCACTGCATTGTATTTGGCCGGCTAAACTTATTCCTTTTAACCTGAGTTCCTGCAGAAGTTGAGTCCCAACTAAAAACGGCGGATTCGGGATTGAGGCTTTCACTTTAAAATCCTTGCGATCCTTCGGGATTGTTCCGCGGATAACTCTTTTTGTATCGAGCGGACTACCAAAAACGTAGGCTTTGTCGCGATTCTCATTCGACGAAAGCACACGGTTGTCAAATTCAATTTCGGGAAGATGAGGGATTGTGTACAACAGCTTGGTTGCTTGGTTTGGTTCCGATGGCGAAAGCAGGTGTATTTCGTAGGTATTGTCGTACGCGCTCAGTCCAAACACGCCGGCTCCATAGTAGTTTCCCATATCTTCCCAGATCCAGGTATTAGGAATTCGCTCGTCATCATAAATTGAGCAGTCGATTATGATATTGCCGGTAACGTGGCGGATATTTAGCTGGCGTACAGCATTGGCCCACTTCTGAATAAAATCTACGTAATCCGGATGGTCTCTGAAATACTTCGATCCCAATGCGGGATCGCCTCCGCCAATTACCACGATATCGCCGAAAAGCGTATCGTTTCGCAGCAGTCCATGATAGGCAAGTTTCGTTTCAAATCGATAATTAGCGCCGAGCAACTCCAGGGCTGTCGATGTTGTCAGCAGTTTCATGGTTGACGCCGGCACCAAACTCAACTGTGGCGACGAGCTTGCCAGTACAGTTCCGCTTTCAACCTCTTGCGCATAAAATCCGATCGAGGCGTGAGTTAAGTTTTCTTGCCGTGTCCATTGGTCGAAAAAGGTCTGTATTGTTTTGGGTTGCTGCGCTTCAGTAGTGCTGAAAATCAGGCAAAGAAAGCAGAGGATTAATGTTTGGCGACAGATTCGAGTCATTGTTATCAGTGTTTTTCAGAACCAAAAATAGTAGATTGAAGCATACTAGCGATATTAAAAGTCGAAGAATGCTGGCTCAGACCGCCTTGCCGGAAATTTCTCGGGTTCCGGACGGCGGGATTTTGCTCTTTTTTTTGCGCTCCCCGGCAGGTAGCAAACAGGAGGCCGCAGAGGGGGGGTGAGTTTTCGGCAACGACAATCCAGGCAACTAAGGAACATCGCGGTAATGTTGCCGATGCTGTGTTTTAGGTCTCTGTACAGTAAAAAATGAACAGTATGGGAACGGTTCTCGGTTGAGCTAACCTTCTTGTGGAATAAAGTGGTTTTTAATTTTTATTTACGTAAAATAATCAAACTTAATGAATCGGAACTCAGTAATTACTATTGGAAACTTAATCATCAATTCGTAAAAAAGTGAAGATATGGAAGGTGCGATTCGTTTATTGAAGATTTACATTTCCGAAACAGATATGGTCGGGAATATGCCACTTTATGAAGAAATCGTTCGGGAAGCCCGTGACTTCGGTCTGGGCGGCGCAACTGTTTATCGCGGGATATTATCCTTTGGGGCAAGTCATTCCATTTATAGTGTTAAAATGGAATTTCCCAAGAATCATGTTCCGGTAGCGATTGAAATTGTTGACGAGAAACCACGTATTGAAGCGTTCCGGGAAAAGGTGAAGCAGCTGATTGATGCCTCCGAAAAGGGAGCGTTGGTTACGGTTCAAGATGTTGATGTATTGGATTATAGGAGAGGCCGAAAATACAATCAGTTCACTAGTTTCTAATTGATTTATTGGTTCTTGAAATCGGGTTAAATTAAAGTTATTCCTTGAAGCCGACACATTGAAAGTGGAGCGGATTTGCTATATTTGTTGCGGCTTTAAAAAAAGCTGATTTCAATCAGTCTTAAAAGGTTATATATTAAGTTTAATTCAAAACCATAAATCATGTTAATTAGTAACGTTGTTGGTAGAGAAATCCTTGATTCTCGCGGAAATCCAACTGTAGAAGTGGAAATCACTTTGGAGTGTGGCGCTGTAGGTTTAGCAGCAGTACCATCTGGTGCATCAACCGGTGAAAACGAAGCACTTGAATTGCGTGATGGCGACAAAGGCCGTTACTTAGGTAAAGGTGTTTTGAAAGCTGTTGAAAACGTAAACACAGTGATCGCGAAAGAAATCATTGGTATGGATGCCTCTGACCAAGTTGCTTTAGATGCCAAATTGTTGGCTCTGGATGGAACTAAAACCAAATCTAAATTAGGAGCCAATGCAATGTTGGGTGTTTCTTTAGCTGTTGCTAAAGCTGCTGCCGAAGCATTCGGATTACCTTTATATCGTTACATCGGCGGAGCAAACGCAAAAACGTTGCCTGTTCCAATGATGAACATCATCAACGGTGGTTCACACTCTGATGCTCCTATCGCATTTCAGGAATTTATGATTCGCCCAATCGGCGCGCCATCATTCCGCGAAGGTTTGCGAATGGGTGCTGAAGTTTTCCACAGCCTGAAAAAAGTATTGAGCAAACGCGGTTTGAGCACTGCTGTAGGTGACGAAGGTGGTTTCGCTCCTGCATTGGACGGTACTGAAGACGCATTGAACTCGATCATCGAAGCAATCAAAAACGCCGGTTACAAACCAGGTCGTAAAGAAGATGGCGGTGATGTTTCTATCGCTTTGGACTGTGCTGCTTCTGAATTCTACAAAGACGGAATTTACGATTACAGCAAATTCGAAGGTGCTAACGGCGCTAAACGTACGTCAGCAGAGCAAGTAGAATTCCTGGCTTCTTTGGTTGAAAACTTCCCAATCGACTCAATCGAAGACGGAATGCACGAAGGTGACTGGGACGGATGGGTTGCCTTGAACGCTAAATTGGGCGACAAATGCCAGTTGGTTGGTGACGACTTGTTCGTGACTAACGTTGAGTACCTGCAAAAAGGTATTGAATTGGGAGCTGCTAACTCAATCCTGATCAAAGTAAACCAAATTGGTACATTGACTGAAACATTGGATGCTATTGAAATGGCTCACCGTGCAGGTTATACTTCAGTAACTTCTCACCGTTCAGGTGAAACTGAAGATTCAACTATTGCCGACATCGCTGTAGCAACAAACTCAGGTCAAATTAAAACAGGTTCATTGAGCCGTTCAGACCGTATGGCAAAATACAACCAATTACTTCGCATCGAAGAACAATTGGGTGAAGCCGCAATCTACGGATATAAAAAAGTATACAAGAAGTAATTCTGTAATACAGATAAAATTGAAAAGCCGCTTCCGAAAGGAGAGCGGCTTTTTTAGTTCCGGTTGTTCACCCGAAGGTGGCTTTTCAACCTGGGTTTAATATCTTTTACAGAACTGCTCTCAGTCAAAGCTGTCGGTAATTTTTCATCAGGCATTACGGATGTTCGGCGATATTTTGCCTATATTTATGAAGCAACCCCGAAACAATACAAACGAATGAAGAAACTGATTTTTGCAATCATCGCATGTGGCCTTTTTTCCTTAGGACAGGCACAAAACCGGCTTATTAAAGGTGTCGTAACAACCTTCGATGAGATTTCAGTCATCGGAGCATCGGTAAGAGTTAGCAGCACAAAACAGATTGTTGAGACCGACTCGCTCGGGCAGTTTACAGTAGAAGTAGCACCAAAAGATAAACTGAAAATCTCAGCCCACGGATTCTCTTCCCGGGCAGTCAAACTGGACGAACAAATTAAGTTTGTTGCGGTCAATCTATTTTTGAAACCGGGAGAAAAAGCGCGAACTTACGCCGTTGGCTATGGTCACGTAAGCGATGCCGAGAAGCTGAATGCCGTATCCCAGGTAAGAGACGATGACGCTAATTTCGCTCAGTATGCAAGTATTTACGACCTGATTGAAGGTCGGTTTCCGGGTGTTGATGTGTTTGACAACGGAGATGTTGTTGTTCGGGGACCGAACTCAATGAATTCTGACAACTGCGCGCTGTTTGTTGTTGACGGAATTGTTGTCGACAAAACAACATTTGCCGCTTTAACTCCGGCTGCGATTAAAAGTATTGATGTCGTTAAGGATTCGGGGACTGCTGTATACGGAACTCGCGGAGGCAATGGAGTCGTTCTTGTTGAGACTAAAAACGGATCTGAATAATATAGTCTTCTGAAAGAGGTCTTTTTTCAAGGAAAGGCGAGGGGGAACGAGAGTTGCCCCTCGCCTTTTTTAGTTATAGAAAGTTGAATGCGAGGCTGAAATAAAAGCTTCTCCCCGGAGAATATAATGGGCGGGTTGAACCATTGATCGTTCGGCTCAGATGCTCGTAATAGGCTTCATCAAATAAATTGTTGATACCGGCGCTAAAACTAATTGTTTGTTTGATGCGGTAACTGGTTTTCAGATCGACCACATCGAACGCCGGAGTTTCATTTTCGCCATAGCTGGCGGCCACCCGATCTTGCTCAAACGAATGTCGGTAACTGATTTCGGTTTGCAGTTTTTGCCCAACAAATGAACCCAGCAGCCGGTAACGGAACTCCATCGGCGGAATCTCGGGAAGCGCTTCGCCGGTATCCTCGTTCTTGCCATAAGTGTAGGCCAGTTCTGCTATTTGTTGCAGGTAGCCGCTATAGTCTTGTTTCCAGCTTAGTTCAAAGCCGGCATGTAGCGCCTGATCGATGTTGGTATATTGCCTCACCCCCGGCGCGGTTGCCATACGTGGGCTAAGGTCTTCCCGAATCTCGGACGAAATGTAGTTGCCAACGAAAGCGGAAAACATGTTCAGGCTAATGTCTGACTTAGGCGATTTCCATCCGAGCACCAAATCAATTTGTTTATTGGTTTCAGCTTTCAGATTTGGGTTTCCAACCAATTCATACGGATCAATGCCGATCGGGAAATAGTTGATATATCGTTCGGCCAGCCCCGGGCTGCGTTGAGCCAATCCCGCCCACAAGGCAATCGAAAAACGATCAGAAAGTTGCCGGGTGCCTCCCAAACTGAAGGACGGGTTAACCAAATCGGAGCTTAAATCACCTTCATACAGGGTTGAAAAATCTTCATCAGGATTTCTGGCTTCAGCGTGGTTCAGCTCCGCTCTTGCCGAAAAAACCAGTTGGTAGTTGTCGGCCGGCAGATGGTATTCTGCAAACACCCCGTTTTTTCTGATCATTGCGTCCTGCCATACATTGTCTGTCATGGTCATGCCCGCATTAGCCCCCATCAGCATGGTGCGTTGGCGGTCTCCTTCAGCTTTTTCAACACGCAGATCAGTTCCGGCAAACAGCCACGACTTTTCAAAATTGAAACGCAGTTCTGTTCTTCCTCCAAAATTTTGGGTCTTGGCATGCGTAATGGCGTCCACCGTACGCGGGTCTATCATTTTATCGTAATTATCCATTACGTGGTGCACTTTTGTGGTGTACAAACGGGTTTTCCAGTCGGCCAGTTTCCCCTTATTGAACCGTGCTGAATGGCCCAGATTAAAGAGCCAGGTGTCATCGTTCCGCAAATCCATTGGCAGGGTGGGGAAATCAACCTCTTCAGCATGGTTATTGGCAACCATGGCACTTATTTCCTGGCTTTCACTTAGCCTGATTCCCAATTTGCCCCCGAGGTTTTGCCGGTTGAAATGTGCCGGGACAGTCATTCCGTCACCGTCTTCATAATCATCGCCGGTGGCATAGGCTCCAAACAACTTCAGGTCAACAATGCGGTTGGTGTAGTTTGCCAGTCCCTCTGTCCTCGAGATATTTCCATTCGTTTCCAGGCTGCTGCTCAGGCGTCCGCTAAGGGCACCCTTTTCAGTAAAGTTGAATCCGGCGCTTTTAAAGTTAACCGTTCCGCCAAACGCGTTTCCGTAGCGCAGGCTGTAGGGCCCTTTTATCACTTCGGCCTGATTGATCATGTTCATCGGCACTTGACTCGAAGCCGGATCCATGCGGTTTGGACAGCCGGCAGTGGCACCCTGAACCCCGTCAATGACCAGATTAACCTGATCGTACTTAAACCCGCGCACTACCGGGTCGAAACCGTAGGCCCCACTTTTTCGAATGCTCGAAATAGACATGAATTGGTCGAGCAAATGTCCGGCATCGTGCTCCAGTAAGTCCGACGACTGAAAGTTCATACTTTCTTTTTCACCCGCGTTAGGGTGAAGTTGAAGGTACACAACAGGTTGAAGCATCCGGGTTTCCGGGTTCAGTAACAGCCTTCCGGCTTGTATAGCCACCGCTAGTTCAGCCGGGGCAATTTGTTGTTTCCCAAATTGAAGGTGACTAATGATAAGCGTGCTCGATTGGTCGTTTTCAATCTGAATAATTCCATTGTCATCGGAGATTCCGACTTGTGATCCATGTTGAAAGGCGGCTTGCCGGATCGGCTCGCGACTTTCCTGATCGATTAGACGAATTGTTGACGGCTGAGCCCAAACTGACTGAAGGAAGTATAGCATCAGCGAACTTAGCAACAGCACGTATTTCAAGCCTTTCCGCTGAAAAGGCGAGTTTCTCATGTTCATTTTGTTTGTCTTATGGTGAATAAATAGAGGCGAATGCCTCTTTTTAAATTAAGGTGAGAAGAAAGAACCGAAATTTTGGAGGGTGAAATATGTCATTCTTGCCAATTGAATAAACGGCGATATCACAATCGTTTTTACGATTCCAAATCGAAATCGGAAAATTTCGCACTTCCCATCCTGAGATCGGGAAATATTGAATTTCAACTTTTTTCAGGTTGCTATCGGGTGCTTCTTGCTTTTGTTTTTGCTGTTCGTCCAGTTGTTTTTTTAGCTGGCAGCACCCATGGCAGTCCGACTCCGGATCTTCGCGGTTAACGCACAGGTACTTTTCAATGTAATCCTGATTGATTTTGAACGATAGGTAAACAGCAGCTTCCGACAAGATATGCCAGGCTATGGATAGAATGATAAACGTTGCTGTTAGCTGTTTGAGCATTTTATTTTCGATCGTTCTGTTGATTCAATTCAAGATACAATATTGGTGTTGATTTGTTCAATCCGGAACGAAATTACATGATCAGAACATCGGATTTTTTTTCTTGTCCGGTCTTCGCTACTTTTGCCGTCCAATTTCAGCCTATGTACACACGAGAAGAAGCGAAGCAATTACGAAAAAATTTCTGGATGATGTTCGGGAAGCGTTGTGAGATTATTCCGCAACTGCTACACCGGAAGAAAAAATGGATTCTTTACGATACCAAAATCGGGGGTCTGGACCTGAAGTTTGATATAGACCGTTTTGAGGCCTGGGTGATGATTGAAGTGAACGCTAAAAGTGAAGACCGGCGACTGCAAATATTTGAATTACTCGAAAAGTACAAGGTGATTTTGGAAGAGGGGTTTGAAAACGGATTGCAGTGGGAGATTTGTTACACTCGTGAACATGGCGAAGAGGTTTGCCGCATTTTTGTATTACAAGAGGGTTTTGATTTACACCGCCAAAACCAATGGGCTGATATCTACAATTTTTTCATCGATAATATGCTGGTCTTAGAGCGAAATTTCCTCGATATTCGAGATGTTTTGCAAGAAGAGCTAAGCTGAATTTTAGAATAGAAGGTTGGCGTGCTTCGTTTCTCGGCTGCCAAATCAATTTTTCTTACTGTGGGAGAACTCCCAAAGTTCGCCAAACGCACAGCGAAGGCATGGGGCAACTCCCAAAGCCTGGCAAATTGATTTTTCTTTACGTGGGAGAACTACTAAAGCCAGTCGAATTGATTTTTAGATATGTGGGAGAATTCCCATAGCCCGTCCATTCAGTTTTTCTAGTCACGGTAGAACTCCCAAAGCCTGTTCAATCTGATTTGACCGGACAGTAAGTGAAAGAAAAATTGACCCGGGCTAAAAATTAGTAAAGCGAAGACCAAGTTATCCGTCAATTTTCGGATGGCCTCTATTAAACTTTTGCTATATTATGCCTGCGTTCTTTGAAATGAACCGCACCCCAAAAGTGGACACAATATTTTGGGTGCTGTTCATTCCCTGGCCTTTTTTCGTACGAACTAAGAACGCGTTGATCAGTTTATGCCGTTTGTACGCTGTTGCAGTCTTCCTGATATTCACCAATAATTTTGCCAACTTGTTGAGGCGAAACGCGTCCGTATACTTTTTCACCCACCAGAACCACAGGTGCCAGTCCGCAAGCGCCTACGCAGCGGAGGCAGCTCAACGAAAAACGCCCATCGACCGAGGTTTGGCCAACTTCAATTCCCAGTTGGCGCTTAAATTCGTGGAGAACTTTTTCGGCTCCACGAACATAGCAGGCCGTTCCCATACAAATTGAAATAGGGTGCTGTCCCTGTGGCAGCATCGTGAAGAACGAATAGAATGTCACCACACCGTATACTTTAGCAACCGACATGTTCAGCTCTTTGGCAATTAGTTCCTGCACTTCGGCAGGCAGGTAGCCTAACTTGTGTTGCGTTTGGTGCAGCACATTAATCAGCTCCGTTTCTTTGTTGTCGAATTGAGCGCAAATTTCTTTGATGAGCTCAACTGCTTTATCTGCTAATTTTATTTTGGTCATGTGTTTTACTTTTTAATTGTTTATTCCGCTTTGGTTGAAAGTCATTTGGTTGTCAAGAGTGGTCGTTCCCGGTTGGCACTTCGGCCGATTGAATGGATGTGACCGGAATGACTGTTGATGACCTCCTCGCGTTAGCTTCGGTCGAAATACTTGGTGTGCAGCAGGTGATGCGCTTTTTCGCTCAACGGAGCACCGAGAAATTCTTCGTAAAGCTTTTGAATGTGCGGGTTTTCGTGCGATTTACGTAAGGCTTTGTTTTTATCTTCCGAGTAGATCGCTTTTTGTCGTTTCTTGAGAATTTCAACATCGCCATGATGGTACGGTTGTCCGCCTCCACCAATACAACCACCCGGACACGACATGATTTCGATGGCATGAAACTGACTTTCGCCAGCTTTTATTTGCTCCAGAAGCTTGCGGGCATTACCCAATCCGTGAGCAATACCAATGTTGATGGGGATGCCGTCAAAGTCGATGGTTGCTTTCCGTAAACCTTCCATACCGCGAAGTTCTTCAAAATCGAGGCGGGGCAGGGTTTTTCCGGTTTGGATTTCATAAGCCGTGCGAACAGCTGCTTCGATCACGCCACCGGTTGTTCCGAAAATAACGCCAGCGCCGGTTGATTCACCCAACGGCTGGTCGAAATCTTCTTCCGGCAACGATTTAAAATCGATATTGGCAATGTTGATGAGTGAAGCCAGCTCGCGTGTTGTTAGTGCATAGTCAACGTCGGGGTTGCCGTTTACTGCAAATTCGTCGCGGCTGCTTTCGTATTTTTTGGCCACACAAGGCATGATGGAAACAACAACTAAATCCTCTCGTTTTACACCAATTTTATCGGCAAAATAGGTTTTGGCAATGGCGCCAAACATTTGCTGAGGCGATCGCGCTGTAGAGGGGATATCTTTTAGTTCGGGGAATTGATGCTCAAAGAATTTCACCCAAGCCGGACAACAGGAGGTGAGGATTGGCATCTTCACATTTTTGTCGCCAGCAAGAAATTTCTCCAAACGGTTCAGAAGTTCGGTGCCTTCCTCCATGATGGTTAGGTCGGCAGCAAAGTCGGTGTCGAACACATAATCGAACCCTAAACTACGGAGTGCTGAAACCATTTTTCCGGTTACCAGGGTGCCGGCTTCCATCTCAAATTCTTCGCCCAGAGCTGCCCGAACAGCCGGAGCCGTTTGAACGATCACCGTTTTCTGGGGATCGGAAAGCGCACGAATGACAGCACCGGTTTCGTCAACCTCTGTTAATGCGCCGGTTGGGCAAACAGCCACACATTGCCCGCAATAGGTACAAACAGAGTGGTCCAGGTTCATTTCGAAAGCCGGGGAAACCACCGCTTCGAACCCCCGGTTGATCATTGACAGCACACCAACGGACTGAACTTCGTTACACATTGTGATACAACGGCGACAGAGAATGCACTTGTCGAGTTCGCGAATGATTGCCGGAGAAGTATCTTCGCGATAATGAGACTGTGCGCCTTGAAAATGAATTTGGCGTATTCCCATGTTTTGAGCCATATCCTGCAAATCGCATTTCCCCGATTTGGCGCACACCAAACAGTCGGAAGGGTGGTCGGAAAGAATGAGCTCGAGCACGGTGCGGCGAGCGTTGACAGCACGAATGGAGTGGGTACTGATTTCCATGCCTTCGGAAACTTCGGTGCAACATGCCGGAGCAAGATTGCGGCGGCCTTTCACTTCCACCACACAAACCCGGCAACCACCCGGTTTATTTTCAATGTTCATGTCGTGCAGCTTCATGTGGCACAGGGTTGGAATGTCGATACCAACCGCTGATGCGGCGTCCAAAATCGTCGTCCCCTTTGGGACTTCGAGTGTCTTATTATCGATATTTAATTTGATTTTTTCCATGATTGATCCTCTTTCTTAAACGATTGAAATCGCGTCAAACTTACATTTCTCGAAACACACACCACACTTGATGCACAATTTTTGGTCGATGTAATGTGGGCTCCGTTTTTCGCCAGAGATGGCGCCTACCGGGCAGTTGCGGAAACACAAGGTACAGCCGGTGCATTTTTCTTCATCGATCACGTATTGCATCAGTGCTTTACATTGTCCGGCCGGGCAGGATTTATGGTCGACGTGAGCTTCGTATTCATTCAAAAAGTTGTCAAGGGTCGACAAAACCGGGTTGGGCGAAGTTTGTCCAAGCCCGCAAAGGCTCGAGTCTTTAATCACATGACTCAGCATACGAAGCTTGTCAATGTCTTCCCGGTTTCCTTTTCCTTCGGTTATTTTTACCAGAATCTCATGCAGACGTTTGTTGCCAATCCGGCAGGGAGTGCATTTCCCGCATGATTCGTCGAGGGTGAATTCGAGATAGAATTTAGCGATTGAAACCATGCAGTCGTCTTCGTCCATAACAATCATGCCGCCCGAACCCATCATTGATCCGGCTGCAATTAGGTTATCGTAGTCAATGGGAGTGTCCAGAAAGGCAGTGGTCAGGCAACCACCCGATGGCCCTCCGGTTTGAACGGCTTTGAATTTTTTGCCGTCTTTTATTCCTCCGCCAATGTCGTAAATTACTTCGCGAAGGGTGGTGCCCATCGGAACTTCAATCAGGCCAACATTATTTATTTTTCCTGCCAGGGCAAATACTTTTGTTCCTTTTGATTTTTCGGTGCCAATACTGCTGAACCATTCAGGGCCTTTGTTAATAATTGGCGGAATGTTGGCGAAGGTTTCAACATTATTCACGTTGGTCGGTTTTCCCATATAACCCGATTCGGAAGGGAAAGGTGGTTTGAAGGTTGGTTCGCCGCGCTTGCCCTCCATCGAGTGGATAAGGGCTGTTTCTTCGCCGCAAACAAAAGCACCGGCTCCATAGCGGATCTCAATTTCGAAACTGAAGTCGGAACCCAATATTTCAGTACCCAGCAAGCCATATTCGCGCGCTTGGGTGAGCGCTGTTTTCAGGCGTTTAATGGCCAGTGGATATTCGGCACGAATATAAACCAAGCCTTTTGACGCACCAATGCAGTAGCCGCAAATAGCCATCGCTTCAATAACCGTATGTGGGTCACCCTCAAGAATGGAACGATCCATAAATGCGCCGGGGTCACCTTCGTCGGCATTACAAACCACATATTTCTCGTCGCCAGCAACATTGTGGGTGATTTCCCATTTCAGGCCGGTGGGGAAACCACCGCCTCCGCGGCCTCGCAGGCTCGACTTTTTGATCAGGTCGATTACTTCGGCAGGACGATAGATTTCGAGGCATTTGCCCAAAGCAGCGTAACCGTCATGGCCGATATATTCGTCAATATTTTCAGGATTGATAAAACCGCAGTTGCGCAAAGCGATACGAACCTGTTTTTTGTAGAAGTCCATGTGTTTGCTGTCTCCAACTTTCTCCTTTGTTTTGGGATCCTTGTACAGTAGCCGCTCAACTTTTCGACCCTTAACCAGGTGTTCATCTACAATTTCATTCGCGTCTTTCGGTTCAACAGAAACGTAGAACGTATTGTCGGGTTGAATTTTAACGATCGGCCCTTTTTCGCAAAAACCGAAACAGCCGGTGTGCAATACCTGAACCTGATCCTGCAGTCCGTGTTCGGCAATTCGTGCGTTTAAATTTGCTTTCAGCAGGTCGCTTTGGGACGCCTTACATCCGGTTCCTCCGCAGACCAATATGTGCGTATTAAATTCTGCCATGTCAGTAGGTTTAGTTAGTCATCAATGGTTTTGTAGGTAGGCGGAATAATTCCGTCAACCAGTTCATTCCGCTTAATATGCTTCTCAATAATTTCCTGAGCTTTGTTCTTATCGACAAAACCATATACAACAGCTTCTTTGCCCGGAATAAGTAGCTCTATAGTCGGTTCGGCATAGCAGTAGCCCATGCAACCTGTTTGGGTCACAATCGCATCAATTCCTTGATGATCGAGTTCTTCGATCAGAAAATTCATTGTTTCTTTTGCGCCGGAAGCAATTCCGCAGGTAGCCATCGACACTTTGATTTGGATCAGGTGATCAGGATTGTCTCCCTTTTCCCGTAATTTGATTTTTGACTGCACCTCATCTTTTAGTTTCCGCAGGTCATCGAGTGATTTGATCTTTGTCATCTTATGTATAGGTTTAGTTTTCGGTATTGCCATTAGGTTCTTTAAGGTCGGTATTCTTCCAATAAGTTCATAGGTTAAAAAACATTATTCACTTATTTGTATTTGTTCCAAATTCTCCAACAGCATGGCTCGCAGGAATTCTCTAATCTCTTTAGTAACCAAAGGAGTGCCCTCCAGAATTTTTTTTATTTCCCGCGAATCAAAATTGAATTCGCCCTGGGGTGTCTGGTGTCGGTATAAAATTTCGGTTTCGTTTTCGTTGCTCAGCAAAATGAGAATTGTTCCGGCAATATCGCCCAGAATGGGTCGGTCGAGGTGATGAAAGCCAAAGGACGCTGTAAGTTTGGTTCCTTTGCCCGGGGAAGATTCAATTTGAAAGGATCCGCCCGTTTGTTCAGCGTTTTGTTTCAACATCGGAATTCCAAGCCCAACCTTGCGGGTTGTGCGCGAGGTGTAAAACGGATCGGTTACCCGGTTCAATGTTTCCGCATCCATGCCACTTCCATTGTCGGTAATACAAATCCGGTAGTAGTCCTCGTCGGCATTTTCCCGGATATGAATTTCCAGCAAGCTGGCTTTTGCCCTGATTGAGTTCTGGGCGATATCAAGAATATGCAAGGCTAATTCTGTCATGATTCAATTTTTACAGATCGTCCGTTCTTTTGATGGAAAGCCCAGCGTATTTCTTCGAAAGTCGGTTCAGCGAGTTCGAAAATGCTGCAGGCAGTTCCAATATCCGTTGCATAATGAGCATCGGAAGCTTTGATTATGGTAATGTCTGAAGGGATATCGTATAGCTGTCGGATTTGGCTCTCATCAGCTCGCTTGCTGATTTGCATGCCATCAATTTGTAGCTCGTTAGGCAGAAAACCTAGTTGGCTGAAGAGGCTGTTGATTGGCCGGTCGATGTGTGCCGGAATGAACAGCCCATTGAGTTGTCTGGTATAGTCGGCAATTTCCTGCAATTCTATTTGTAATCCATTCCCAAGATACCAGGGAATTTCTTCAAGGATTTGATTGTTCCGATCGACCACAACCTGATACCCGAAGTAGTCGGGCCGGTTTGGGATGTGTGGCAAGTATTGATCGAGGAAAATCTGAAATTTATTTCGGCTATGGTCGTCTTCGAAAAGGCAAAGCGCATGCACTTCTTCGCGACTGTTTACCTCGCAGCCATTTAAAACCACGATTCCGGTGTCGGCAGCCATTTCGCGCACAACAGCACATTGTTTGGTGCTGTTGTGATCGGTGATGGCAATAATGTCCAACTGCTTTTGCCTGGCAGTCGAAATAATCAGGTCGGGGCTCATAGCCAGATCGGCACACGGAGAAAGCACCGTATGCAGATGGAGGTCGGCTCTGAACCGCCGAATCATCTCGCGTTCAGTAAAGCGTACAATCTACCGGCGAGTTCGAATGTTGACAGAGAGCTTGACAGGATCGGGATTTGTTCATCGTTGCTATGCTGAATGGTGTTCTCATTTGCTTTGAGATCTTTTACCAGAATAACAGCTGCTAAATCTTTTAGCGAGGCGATCGCCATCACATTTTGGTGTACCTGAAGGGTAATCCAGATTTGTCCTTCACGGGCATTTCCCATTACATCACTTAGCAGGTCGGAGACATAGCCTCCACTTATTTCGCGATCGAGACCTCGCTCGCCGGAAATAACTTTCAATTCTAAACGTTCAATTATTTCAGAAACCTTCATTTCGTCTTCCTCTTTTATTACAGTCAGCTTTAAATCGGTCTTTACCCCATTTTTTTTCCATATTTAACAGGGCTTTCGACGTTGATATTTTATTTTCTTCCTGCCAGGTTTGCTGCAGAAACACACAATCCGACATTTTGGCTTTTTGGCAAACCATATCTTCGGCGAGTGCCTGGCAATTGGGAGCGCCACATGCGCCGCAGTCAATTCCGGGAAGGAAGCAAATTATACGTTGTATTTTGCTCATCTTTTCAATCGCCTTTTCCCGATCTTCATCTAAAATGAAGGCAGGTTTGGCTTTGATCGGTGCCGAGATGAGTTTGGGCTTCAACACGGAGGCCATTTCCTGAATCGGGTGGTCTTTAAATTTCAGAGACGATTCGTATCGTTTAGCACGATGTTCCAGCCGTTCAACAGTTAAAAAACGGTTGCCCGACAGCAGGTTACCTCCCGCGCAACTTTGGTCGCAGGCGCGTAGTTCCAGGAAATCTATGTCTGGAACTTCCTCGTTTTCCAGCCGTTCCAAAAATTTAATCACATTGTGTATCCCGTCAATGGCCATGCTTCGTTCGCCAAAATGCTTGGCTTCGCCACGGGTAAGGCTCCACAATATGCCATCGCGAGTAAGGGTCGTTCGCTGGTCGCTGGTGTCGGCTACCTCCTTGTTGCTGATAATTTTTCGTACTTTGTTGTACAGCTCATTCATATTGATGATCCCATCAACAATCGATTCCTCCTCGCTGATCGGACTTTTAACCGAACTCATTTTAGCAATACAAGGAGTGACGTAGAACAGGCCGATTTCGTCACGCTTGGCACCCTGTTTTTTCAGTTGTTCCAAGGCAAAATGAGCTCCCAGATCCTGTGGCGCTTTGCGTTGAACCAGGTTGTCGGCCAGCGACGGATAGCGAATCTGAATTAAACGGACTACCGATGGGCAAAATGTGGATATATGAGGGCGGTTTTTTTTGTCTTTCCGGCAATATTCACGGATCGAATCTTTCAGAAACCCGATTGGTTGCTCCACCTCATAAACATGGGTGAACCCGATTTTCAGAAGCGCGGCATAAATCTGGTCTTCGGTAAAGATTTCCGGAAATTGCCCAATCATGACTGCCGGAAACAGAACGGCCCGATATTTAAATGCTTTGATTTTGTCGATATCATCTTGCTCAACATAGATTGCTTTTGCCGGGCATTTGCGCATACATCGTCCGCAGTCGACACATCGTTTGGGGTCGATAACTGCAAGTCCGTTCCGAATTCGAATCGCCTCAGTCGGGCACGAAGTCATGCAGTGCGTACAGCCAATGCATTTTTGTGCGTCAACTTGCAGAGCGTGATATGTTGGATTGGTCTGCGACATTAGAAATAATTTACCATGGTCAGAGTTGTGCTTTGTCCTACAACAGACTCAATAGTCATTTCATCGGTATTTTTTTTGATGTTTGGCAATCCCATTCCGGCGCCAAACCCCATTTCCCGTACTTTCTTACTGGCGGTTGAAAAACCTTCGGTCATTGCCATCTCAATGTCCGGAATTCCGGGGCCTTCATCGGTAATCACAACACTGATTTTATCTTTGTCGATCTGAATCTTGATGTGTCCTTTGTAGGCATGAGCAACGACATTAACTTCAGCCTCGTACAGAGCGATAACAATACTTTTGATACACTTGGTATCTACTCCCAATTGTTTCAACACCTTCTTTACCCGGCTCGACGCTTGTCCGGCCTGGGTAAAATCTCCTCCCTCAATTGTAAAGTTCAATTCCATTTTAGTATACCGGGTTTAATCCTGCCATAAACAACGTACCACTTGCCCGAAACATGGTGAATGGCGATTCCATGATGCAAATGTTGTGTTCCCTGGCTAATTCCAGCATTTCGGCTGATGCTTTTTTGTTCCGCACAAATACAATGTACCGGATATCCGCCATTTCCGCTGTGCGAATAGTTTGCAGGTTGCACATTCCGGTTATTAAAAGCAGATGGTCGGTGTCTAATGTGAGCACATCGCTCATCAAGTCAGAACTGTAGCCTTTCTCAATTTGACCATTTAACTGCTTGTCTCCGCAAATTAACTCTGCCGACAATAATTCGCAGATTTCAGAAATTTTCATTCATCTAAGATTAGTCTTACAAATATGGATTAATTGCCTAAAAAGAACGATAGATTTACGTGCATTTAGCGTGTGGATACTCAAATTTAGATTCATTATAAAGTACCTCAGCTGACCGATTTCGTGGAAGTTAGACTGATTTTTTGCGGAACTAGGTTTGAAGCACAAGGCCGGTTGAAACAGCACAAGGCCGATGAACGATTGTTGAGGAATGCGCAAATGAATGCTCATCGCTAATTTAGATAAGATGGCTTTAAACCCGATTTTTTAATTTGGTTGGTCGTCTGTGGTCTGAAGTATTTTTCGTAATTTATGAGTTAAATAACAGACACCCAGAATAAAAAACCAGCTCATGATTTATGATGAAAACTCTTTTTTGCCCGATGTGCCTGATTCCTCCAGCTTCTCAAATCAATTAATCGAGGCTTTGCCCATGCCGGTATACCTAAAAAATACTGATGGCGTGATTCTGATGGCTAACAACTCGTTTTGTAGTATACTTGGCTGCGAAAACACCGAAGTGAAAGGTAAAAAAGTGGCCGATTTTTTAGATGAGAATCAGGCCGGACAGTTTGATCGTCATGATCAGGATTTGGTTACCGATCGGGGAACGCAGAATTACGAAGCGCGGGTTCGGTCGGGTAAAGGTGTATTTTGTGAGTATTCTTTTCAAAAATCGCTTTTGTATAACTCGCGGAATGAATTGTTGGGGATATTTTGTGCAATGAACGACTTGACTAAACAGCGAAAAGCTGAACGTCAGATGGAAGAAGCACAGGAATCATCGGTGATGGCTTCGGCGATGTTGCATAAAATCAGGGCTGGTATCGTTATCGTCGACAGTAACCTGCGGGTGATTGATGCGAATCCGAGTTTTTCAAAATTGATTGGCGGCGATGTTGAGGAACTTTATGAGACCATTCCCGGACTCGGCGGTGCAGATCTGAAAGAATTGGTGCCTGAACCGGTTTACCGGATGTTTGCCTCGTTGATGAGCTCGGGTGAAAGTGCACTCGAGCGCGATCTCCGCTATCAAAATAAGCTTTTGCATGTATCGGTAATTACGATCTATAAAAACCGGGTTGTTGGGGCTTTAATCCGCGATTTGTCGGCGCCCGCATTGGTGCGGGAGGAGATTATCAGCCGGGCACAACGCGTCAATAAGCAAAATATGGACACCGTACAGAAGATTGCTTTCCTGTTGGGTGAGAACGCGTCGGTAATGGAAGAGCTGCTGCATTCGATCATTGAATCCTATAGCTATGGGGAGGACGATGAATCATGAGCGATTTACACGTGGATGTTGATTTTCAGCAAAAATATGCGAATGGCGAGATCATTTGTGGTGATGTTTTTCACACACGCCGAATTATTGGCGAAGGCCGTTATATTTTAATTTTGTCCGATGGATTGGGCCATGGAATCCGGGCCAATGTAATGGCCACATTAACGGCATCGATGGCCATGAAGTACACCTCATTTCACACCAGACCCGAAATTGCAGCGAACATTTTTATGCGCGTTTTGCCGCAAAACAGCGATAACAAGGAGAGCTATGCCACCTTTACCATCATTGAAATTGATAACGATGAATTGGTGCGGATTATCAATTACGATAATCCGACGAGCCTGATTTTTCGGAACGGAAAACCTTTTGTTCCGCGCGAATTGGAAATTCCCATTCGAGGTGAAGAGAACAAAGAAAAAATATTGCGCATCCGAGAGTTTACGCCAATTAAAGGCGATCGGATTATTTTCATGACCGATGGTGTTACACAGAGCGGTCTGGGTGGAAAGCGATTCCAAATGGGCTGGGGTGAAAGTCAGATTTCGTCGTTTGCTCAGAATCAACTCGAGCGCGAACCCGAAATGACGGCGACCCGGTTGGCACGAAAGATTATCAATCAGGCAGCCATGAACGATGGTTTTAAAATGAAAGATGATGCTAGTTGTGGGGTGTTAAACTTTCGGGTGCCACGTGAATTTATGCTGATTACAGGACCTCCGTTTTATAAAATAAAGGATATGGAGTTCGTTGATCGGGTTCGGGATTTTTCGGGAAAAAAGATCATTTGCGGTGGAACAACCGGCGAAATCATAGCCCGTGAGTTACAGTTGGATATTGAGATTCAACATCATTACGAAGGAGACGATATTCCTCCGGCAGCTGAAATGGAGGGGTTTGAAATGGTGACCGAAGGAATTTTAACACTGGGAAGGGTTGAGGAAATTTTGGAGAAATACAACAACGACACTCGACTCGAAAATACGCCTCCCGAAGAAGTAGCGAAGCTTTTGCTCGAGCACGATATTATTCATATTCTACTCGGAACCCGCATCAATCGTGCTCACCAGGATCCTGAGCAGCCATTCGAAGTCCAAATTCGAAAATTCGTGGTAAAACGCATTGTTAAATTGCTGGAAGAACGCTTTTTTAAGAAAGTTTTTATTGAGTTTATTTAGATCGAACATTAGGATCAATCTTAAATTTGTGGTCAGTTTGAATTTGTAATTCATAATTCTACTATTTATCGACCAATGAAAGATGAAACAATAAAAGCCCGATTGCTGGAAAAATTAAACCAGCTGCTCGATGAACGAATTATAGCTACTGAGCAATCAATTCAGTCGGCCAAAGAATCGCGCGATAATGATACTAAAAGCAGTGCCGGCGACAAGTACGAAACCGGGCGGGAGATGATTCAACAGGAAATGGATAAGCAATCGGCACAGCTGGCTAAAAACCGGGCTCTTAAAAACGATCTGGCGCGGATTAATCCCGCGAACGTGTTTACTCAAGCCGGCTTCGGTAGTGTGGTGATTTGTAATTCTGGCTGTTACTTCCTGTCGATCCCTTTCGGGAAAATTGAGTTAGCCGGATCGAACTATTTTTGTTTGTCGCTCGCTTCGCCGATTGGGCAGCTTTTGCTTGGCAAAAAGGCTGGAGATGTGCTCGATTTTAATGGGCAAAAAGTTGAGCTGAAAGAAGTTTTTTGAAATTCGGGGATTGGGTAGAGAGATTCCAGGAAGCGAAAATTAATCCGAACTGAGCTAGTAATTTAAATATGCATATATTTGCATGTTAAGAATGAGCAAATGGAATTTAAAAAATTAGAACTTCAACCCAAAGGAAATTGGTTTCAACGGAATATTTGGACCCAACACGGCAGGAAAACGCTTTTATATGTTGGCATAGGAGCGATCCTTAGTTTTTCGATCAGCTATTTTTCCGGTGATATCAACCTTGAAAACCTGACCATGTTAAACGCGTTAAAGTCGATGTGGTTTGGTGCGTTCATGGGATTTCTACTGACAAACAGTCCTTGTGCCCGCGGCAAATGCTGATCTGAAAAGCGATCGTTCGTTTTCGGTTAAAAGGTCGGCTTACCGAAATTTAGCTCCATGTTTTCGCCCATTCTTTCTGTTCTTCTTTCGATAAGAATGTCCAGGCTACAAAGCGACTTATCTTGTTGCCTTGCCCCATCGAAATGGTTTCGATTTCGGTCGCTTCAACTTTTTTCAGCGTTTTGTAAATTTCAGGCAATCGCTCACTCTTCGATACTAAACTGCTGAACCGGAAACACGACTTGGCAAACTCGCGACTTTCCAGAATAAGATTTCGAAGAAAGGCTTCTTCTCCGCCATCGCACCACAATTCGTTGCTTTGCCCGCCAAAATTGAGAATCGGCTTCACGGTTCTTTTCTGTTTTAAATTTCTGGTTTTTCGCAAGGTTCCGGCTTGTGCTTCGGCTGCCGACGAATGAAAGGGCGGATTGCAGATGGTCAAATCAAATCGTTCACCGGGCTGAATAATTTGCGCAAAACTGTGTTTTTGGTTGGGTTGAAATCGGAGAATGATTTTTTCAGCAAGTGCCGGGTTTGAAGAAACAATCGTTTGTGCCGATTCAATCGCGTTTTGATCAATTTCTGCTCCAACAAACGACCACCCATATTCCATGCAGCCAATGATCGGGTAAATGCAGTTGGCTCCAACCCCAATATCGAGGGCGTTTATTTTTGATCCGGTTGGTACTTTGCCGTTGTTCGAATTTGCCAATAAGTCGGCTGCGTAGTGGATATAATCCGCTCTTCCCGGAATGGGAGGGCAAAGGTATCCGCGCGGAATATCCCAGTAGCTCAATCCGTAGTTGGCTTTTAAAATTGCCTTATTCAGCATCTTCACAGCATGAGCGTTGGCAAAGTCAATCGATTCATCGCCGTACGGATTCAATTTCACAAACGATTTTAATTCCGGACAAACAGCAACTAATTGTTCGAAATTGTAGCGCTCGCGGTTTTTGTTTCGCGGGTGCAATTTCATTTTCACAATCGGATGAGTTTTTTTCTTTTCGGGCATTTAGTTCCTGTTTTGTTGCCACAAATTTAGCGATTATCGATCAGAAACAAATTCAGTTATCTTTGCGCCATGTCAAAGTCGATTAAGAATCAGAAAAATATACTGGCCAAGTTAAATATCGCGCAGTTGAATCCCATGCAGGAAGAAGCGCAGTTGGCCATTCATTCGAATGCTGAAGTTGTTTTGCTCTCGCCAACGGGCTCGGGAAAAACACTCGCTTTTATGTTGCCGTTGATTGCCGGTTTGGATCGGAATTGTGCGGAAGTGCAAGCGATGGTGATCGTACCAACGCGCGAATTGGCGATTCAGATTGAACAGGTAACCCGCGATATGGGCTCTGGCTTTAAAACCAATGCGGTGTATGGAGGGCAGTCGTTTTCGAAAGACAAACTGAATTTGAAGACACCGCCGGCGATTCTGATTGGAACGCCGGGGCGAATTGCCGATCATTTGCGTCGTAATACTTTTTCAACGGATGATATTCGCACGTTAGTGCTCGATGAGTTCGACAAATCACTGGAAGTTGGTTTCGAAGCTGAAATGGAAGAGATTATCACCATGTTGCCTGGTTTGAAGAAGAAAGTTTTGACTTCGGCGACCATGCACGCGTCGATACCTGCTTTTGTGGGATTGAAAAAGCCGATAGTCTTGAACTTTTTGGAAGAAGGTGAATCGCAACTAACCATAAAAACAATCATTTCGCCGGAAAAGGATAAGTTGGAGACGTTAGTGGAAGCTCTTTGTCATATCGGTAATGAACCGGGGATTATTTTTTGCAACTACAAGGAATCGATCGACCGGATCAGTAATTTCCTGACGGAAAAGAAAATTGCTCATGGATGTTTTCATGGAGGCATGGAGCAGGTTGATCGGGAGCGGGCGCTGATTAAATTCCGCAACGGAACGCACCAATTGTTGTTGGCTACTGATCTGGCTGCACGAGGTATTGACGTTCCCGAAATCCGATTCATTCTGCATTATCAGTTGCCGGGGCGTAGTCACGAGTTTACGCACCGTAATGGCCGTACAGCTCGTATGTTTAGCGATGGAACTGCCTATATTTTGAAATGGGCCGAAGAGATATTGCCAGATTTTATTCCCGATACAGAAATTGAAGAGCTTACCAAAGCTTCGCTTCCGCAGGCTTCCGAATGGACAACACTAATGGTCTCAGGTGGCCGAAAAGACAAAATTTCGAAAGGCGATATAGCTGGACTGATGTTCAAACAAGGTCAGCTGGGAAAAGACCACCTGGGCGTGATTGAGTTGAAGCAGGAATGTGCATTTGTAGCGGTGCGCCGTTCCAAAGTAAATCAGTTGTTGCAATTGGTTGACGGGAGTAAGTTGAAAACAAAGAAAGTTCGAGTTTCTGTGGTGTAAAAAAGGCTTCCTCCATTTTCGGAAGAAGCCCTGTATAGCGTCTGAAAAACTGTTCCAGAACTTACACCATTGGGTGTGTCTTGAAGATTTCCTCTGATTTCATGAGAATATCGACATATTGGGCTCGTTGGTAGGTAAAAGGATCTTGCTGATTTTTACGAGCCAATTTGCCACGGAAGTCCTTTATTTTTTTGTAGCCTTTATTGTCCATCCATTCCGACAGCTCTTTGAGTAGAGTTGCCGCGTAAGCCGGTTGGTTTTTGTAGAATGCTGAAACCATCTGTACTACATCGGCACCGGCCAGTAACATTTTAATCACATCCGTCGAATTTGAAATGCCTCGGCTTGCGCAAATGCTGGCATCGATATTGCCGTGTAACAAGCCTGCGTAGCGTAACGACAATTGGTGATCGCGTTCTTGGGTTAATTCCCAGGGATAGAAAAACTCTTCGGTATCAATATTAATTTCAGGTTGGAAAAAACGATTGAAGAGCACATAGCCATCAGCACCGGCTTCGTCCAGCTTTTTAATGAAATTCAGCGTGTTACTGTAGAATGGGCTAAGCTTGACACTTACCGGAATTTTTACTGCTTTCTTTACATTTTTGACAACCTGAATTTGCTTTTCTTCAATTTTATCGCCTTCAATTTCAAAATATCCGGGCGTTGCATACAAGTTTATTTCCAACGCATCTACTCCTGTTTGCTCCAGCTCGCGGGCATAGTCGACCCATGTTGTTTCGTAAATGGCATTTAAACTGGCAATGAGTGGAACATTCACTTTGCTTTTCAGCGTTTTTACATTCAGTAAATGTTCCTTTGGGCCGGCGTGTTCCATCTCCGGAAATAAGCGGGTCATCTCAGCATTTCGTTCTTCATACTCATGCAGATCTTCATCCATTTGAATGGATTCTAGCTGAATTTGTTCTTCGAAAAGAGATTTGTATACAATAGCACCAATTCCGGCTTCCTGAATTTGCTCCATTGCTGCGGGTTTTGTAACCAAGTTGCTAGCACCAAGAATGATTGGGTTTTTAAGTTTTAACCCCATGTAGGTGGTGGATAAGTCTGCCATAATATTGATCTTTTATAGTTTGATTTCTGTCTTATAAAACTATGTGGGTGAACCTTTTGTTCAAGAATCAGGAATAATAATATTCATTACTTCTTGTAGTTAGTAGAGACTCTATAAGTTAGGGATAAATTGCCTGAAAGTAAAGGTCTGCAGAGGATTAATTTTTGAATAAGCACAAAAAAACCTGCAAGCCGAAGCATGCAGGTTTTTAGAATCCTTTATTCGGTTTGTCTACATTAGAGACAGCGTAACAGTTAATCCGGCCATAACAACAGAAACCATGGTCATCAGTTTGATGAGGATGTTCAGTGAAGGGCCGGAAGTATCTTTGAAGGGGTCGCCTACGGTATCACCAACAACACTTGCTTTGTGGGTGTCGCTTCCTTTGCCGCCGTAGTTTCCTTTTTCGACGTACTTTTTAGCGTTGTCCCAGGCGCCACCGGCGTTGTTTAGCATAACGGCCAATGTGAACCCGGAAGTCAATCCACCAGCCAGCAGTCCAACCACTCCGGCTACACCCATGAACGCGCCGATCGCAACAGGTACAATAATCGCGATTAACGAAGGCAATAACATCTCGCGTTGGGCACCGATCGTTGAAATCTCAACACATTTCGCGTACTCAGGCGTTGCTTTACCTTCCATAATTCCTTTGATTTCGCGAAACTGGCGGCGAACTTCTTCCACCATTGCTCCGGCTGCACGTCCTACTGCTTTCATCGTCATAGCACAGAATACAAACGCCATCATGGATCCGATAAAAATTCCACCTAAAAACAGCGGATTGAATAAGGTAATATCATAAGCTGCGGAGAAATCTTTGACTGATGCCGTTGAAATCTGAACCGCTTTCATTCCTTCTTCAACAGCTGGTTTTACTGAGGTGTAGAAGATATAATCACCTTTAGTTACAAATCCCTCGGGGCCGGCAATTTTACCGAACCACAAACGAATTTCTTCCATATAGGCTGAAATTAATGCCATTGCAGTTAGTGCTGCAGAACCGATTGCGAAGCCTTTACCTGTAGCTGCAGTTGTATTTCCGAGCATATCAAGTGCATCTGTACGCTCGCGAACTTCCTTCGGTAGCTCAGCCATTTCAGCGTTACCGCCAGCATTATCGGCAATCGGTCCAAAGGCATCAGTTGCCAGTGTAATTCCAAGGGTTGAAAGCATACCAACGGCGGCAAAACCGATACCGTAAACACCCATGGCGAAGTCGGTTGCACCACCGGCCGCCCAGAATGAACCTATGATGCCAATCACGATTGTAACTACCGGAATCCAGGTTGAATACATTCCTACGGCAATACCATCGATAATGGTTGTTGCGGGGCCTTGCAGGGCTTGCTTGGCAATACCTTTTGTTGGCCCATATTCATCGGATGTATAGTATTCGGTTGCTTGGCCGATGATTACTCCGGCAGCCAAGCCAATAACGACTGATCCAAATACGCCATACGTAATCCAACCAAGATAAGCCATACCGAGCATAGCTAACAAGATCATAACTGAAGCACCTCCGGTACCCAGCAATAAGGCATTTAACAGGTTTTTTTGTGTGGCCGATTCTTTGGTGCGAACCATAAAGATTCCCAAAATAGAGAAGATAATTCCAATTGCAGCCACGAGCATTGGTGCGATGACTGCCATTTCGGTGTTCATGCCCGAGTTTTCAAGCGAAAGGGCCGGAAGTGCCGCTCCCAAAGCAGCGGTTGCCAGGATCGAGCCGCAGTAGGATTCGTACAAGTCGGCGCCCATCCCTGCGACATCACCAACGTTATCGCCAACATTATCGGCAATTGTTGCTGGATTTCTTGGGTCATCTTCCGGAATTCCGGCTTCAACTTTCCCTACAAGGTCAGCACCAACATCGGCAGCTTTAGTATAAATACCTCCGCCAACGCGGGCGAATAATGCCTGAGTCGAAGCACCCATCCCGAAGGTTAACATGGTTGTCGTAATTTCAATCAGCTTTTGGTGTTCACTGGTTCCGGCATGTACAAAATTTAACCCGAAAAGGTGAAGGCCGTTTGCCATGTGTTCCGGAGTAAAAATCACTTCCGTCAGGAAAAGGTACCAGGCAGCGATATCCAGCAAGCCGAAGCCAACTACCACCATTCCCATCACGGCACCGCTTCGGAAAGCTACTTTTAGTCCTTGGTTCAGGGATTTTGAAGCGCCATGAGCGGTACGTGCTGAAGCGTACGTTGCTGTTTTCATGCCGAGATAACCACAGAGCCCGGAGAAGAAACCACCGGTTAAGAACGCTACCGGCACAAAGGGGTTTTGAACGCCCATGTAGGCCAACATTAGTAAAACAAGCAAGAGAATTAGGAAAACTATGCCAACAACTTTGTATTGACGATAAAGGTACGCCATCGCCCCTTCTCGCACATATTGTGCAATTTCAATCATTCGGGGGGTACCTTCCGAATTTTTCATCATGGATTTAAAAAAGACCCATGCAAAAATCAGAGCTACGATTGAACAGAGTGGTACAATCCAGAAAATAGCATTCATAAGGTTTTTGTTTTTGTGCAACTAGGGTTGCGGTTAGATGTTTGTTTTGATTTATTGGAAAATACTGCTGAATTTAGCAATAATCATGTAGTTGAATCACTGTAATTGGTTGTTTTTTTGCAGCATTAATTATCCGGATCAAAATGGTATTCAATATAACATCTTGATAGTGAGACGGGAAGTTTATTTTTTTATCGTCTCAATTTGAAATCAATCTAAAGAAAATTGGTTTGGTTTAACAGCCATGTAGTTTGTAAATGGAGTATTTAGTGCTTGTTATAGATTGATTATTTCAAATCTGACGGTTCGACAACGACTTTCCCTTTCCATTTTCCGGAGTAGTAGTAGATGATCATGATCACCATCCCAACGAACCATGCAGCAGGTTCGGCCCACCAGATTCCGTTCACTCCAATCCGGTTGGATAACCAAAAGGCGAGTGGGATGCGAACCAGATACAAAGCAGTCATGGTTGTTAACATGGGAACAAGTGTTGCCCCGGCACCTCGCAAAAAGCCGGTGAATGTAAACATGACCGATAGCAAAAGGTAAAAGGACGAAACGATTACAAGGTAGTCTTGTCCGATGGCAATTACCGCTTCGTCAGGAGTGAAGATCTGAATGATGTATTTCCCAAAAACGATGATGACCAGTGAAATTAGTAGCGAATAAGCCAACGAGAAAGCCAGGGTAATTTTCAATCCTTTTCTGGCGCGGGCTTCCTGAAAAGCGCCCAAATTTTGTCCGACAAAAGACGATAACGCGGAACTAAAAGTTAGGGCAGGCATTTTTGCAAACGAGTCAACACGCATGGCCGCGGTATAGGCAGCAACTGCGTTTGTTCCAAAGGTATTAACGATACCCATGATCGCCATCATTCCGAAGGCAATAAACGATTGTTGAAATCCGGTGGGTAATCCAATTTTCACACAACTTTTAAAAATTGACCGGTCAAAAATATATTTTCGGATTGACAGGTTTATCACCATGTGTTTCTTGTTCAGGTACCAGGTTGCCGAAAAAAATGCCAGTGCCTGCGAAACAACCGTTGCCAGAGCAACCCCTTCGATCCCCCATTTGAAGACGATGACAAAAAGTAAATCGAAAATGATGTTAATGGCGGTTGAAAGAATCATGAAATACAATGGCGTTTTTGAATCGCCCAATCCCCGGAGGATGGAGGTAATTCCGGCAAATCCGAAAAAGAAAAACATCCCCGAAAGGTAAATATTCAAGTAAGTAACAGCGTCGGAGAGCATTTCGTCGGGGAGTTGAAGTAAAATGAAAATTGATCGGCTAAAAATAATCCCGATAAACGTCACCAATATGGATGAGAGTAGGAAGAAAATAAAAATGGTATCTATCGTCTTTCGAACCTGATCGAGTTGTTTCGCTCCAAAATACTGCGAAATAACCGTCGACGCTCCGGAGCCAACACCAATCACCATTGAAATTAAAGTGAAAATAACCGGAAAGGAAGCTCCAACAGCGCCCAGTGCTTCTTTTCCAAGAAAGTTTCCTACAATAACACTATCGACGATGTTGTATAGATTCTGGAAGATGTTTCCAAGCACCAGCGGAACCGAGAATTGTAGAATTAGTCGTGCCTCACTCCCCTCCGTAAAGTCTTTCATAGCTTGAATTAATGAGCCCAAATCTCTCTAAATTTCTCAGAAAATCAAAATCAAGGTTGAAAGTTAATGTTGGGTTAAGTTTTTAGCGGGCTGTTTTTTGCTAAAAGTAAAGCACTAATTTTGTTTTAAGTGAATCGAAATACATGATTTGCAACCTGAGGAAACAATAAAGAAGGATTCCCGGGAATTTGAATTTTTTGCATTATGAAGAAAAGTGTATTGTTTGTCTGTCTTGGTAATATTTGTCGTTCACCGAGTGCAGAAGCTGTTTTTAATAGTTTGATAAAGAAAAACGGGCTGGAAAATTTGATCGAGTGCGATTCGGCGGGAACCGCAGCTTATCATGAAGGAGAGCCTGCCGATCAGCGTATGCAGAGCCATGCCATTCGGCGTGGATACCGACTGACGTCTATCGCCCGCCAATTTGACCCCGCGGACGACTTTGACCGTTTCGATTATATTATTGGAATGGATGACGATAACGTGAATGATTTACAAGATCTGGCTTCATCGGAAGAAGATGTGAATAAAATCTATAAGATGACTGATTTCTGCAGTCAGGGGGGGCATTATTCAATTCCTGATCCATATTATGGCGGTTCGGATGGTTTTGAACTAGTTTTGGATATCCTTGAAGACGCCTGTGAGGGATTGTTAAATGAAGTGCGTGGTTAAGTATTTCGCCTGTGATCGGAGAAGAACATTTCGTATGCAGGGCTGTTTAATTTGTGTACGAATATAAATAAGATGGGTCAGGAGAAATTTTATAGTTCTATTGCCAGTTATTACGAGCATATATTTCCGTTAAATAAGCAGCAAGTCGGTTTTATTCAATCTGAATTCGAATCGTTGGAAGATGTATCTTTTATCGATATTGGGTGCTCCATTGGGCAGTTGGCCAATGAGTTGTGTAAACATGGCGCGCTGGGTGTCGCAATTGATTTAAACCCGGATATGATTCGTAGGGCGGTTGAGATGTATGGTTCGGCTTTTCTTTCATTCCGGGAGATGGATATGTTGACGCTGCAATCTTATTTTGCACCGCAATATTTTGATGCAGTGATCTGTTTTGGTAATACCTTAGTTCATCTGGACTCGATTGCCCAGGTCAGCAGCTTTTTTCGACAGTGTTTTGATTCTCTCAAGCCAGGAGGCAAGTTTCTTGGGCAGATCTTAAATTATCGATATGTGCTGGACAACCGGGTCACATCATTGGCAATCATCGAAAATGAGTTTGTGCGTTTTGACCGACATTACCGTTTGCCGGATAAAGATTCACCTAAGATTGATTTTCGTACCAGGTTGACTGTAAAATCGAGTGGTCTCGAACTGGATAATTCAACCAACCTTATTCCGCTTCAAAAAAATGAGCTGGAAAAACTGCTTTTACTGTCTGGCTTTTCCTCTGTGCATTTTTATGATGGATTTAATAAAACCCCGTATACTGGCCGTGGCTTACCCTTGGTTTTCGCGGCGTACGCATAGTATCCGTTTCTGTTTTTTAATGGTTTCTGAGCGTTAAATTGACGCTAGTGTCGGTTTAATGTCTAAATCCTATTTGGAGTGGGACGTTCCCCATTTGAATTCAACTAATTCATAGGTGTTTGCTTTGTAATCGCATTGGTAGGTCAGTTTAAAATTCGTACAACTCTCAGTCCAATTCCGAAATAGCTTGTCGTCTTGTTGCTGAACTTTTGCAAAAACGAAAACCCGGTTCATGTCAAGTACAAATTGATCAATCCGAATCCATAGATAATCTTCGAATCTATTTAACGGTTTAACTTTTTGTGTTTTGGCTATTTCTTTGCCGTTGTATTTACCGGGAATTCGTTTCAGTATAAATGGGTCGGCAGAGATCACAATATTAGATGAATCGTAGGCCTGTATAAACGATACCAAAGTGTCGGCTACGTGGCAATATAAACTTCCTTCAACAACAAGGTCTCTCTTTTTTTGGCCGCTTGCAACAGTAGTAAATGCAATTAGAAAGGTCAATAATACCAGTTTGTTCATGATTATGCTAAATTTTGAGTTCCGATGTGTATTCCATTCAGAAATGTAATTTACGCTAAAATTCTCAGAGTGACATTTTCTTGGCGAAAAAGATAACGTTCGGCTTTTTAAATTTAAATCAGTTGAGTGCTTCAATAAACTGAGGAGATCAAATTATGTTTCGCTTCTTGAGACAGCTGATATTCGACCGTTCCGGGATTCGTTTCTATGTGCGGTGAAGTAGAATTGAGCATCACTAGAGCTTGTTGTTGAATAGAGTACTAAAAACGGATTTTTACATTGTTTTCCGAGTACTCTGGAGGCTCGGTAATTCGAATGTACCATTTCTATATAATACAAAAAGAAACAGCGGTGATGGCTGGCAGCAGCTTGTTTGAAGTTGAAAAGCAGGGTAAGGGTAAGTTTAAAGTTTGTGTTTGGGGCAGGCTGAATTTGGGATGGGATCAAAAAAATCAGCAAAAAAAAACCGCCTAAATAAAGGCGGTTAAAAAGTTTTTTCTTTACTATCCAAGATATGATTTTAGCAATTTGCTTCTGGATGTATGCCGCAATCTGCGGATGGCTTTTTCCTTAATTTGGCGTACCCTTTCTCGGGTTAAGCCGAATCGTTCTCCAATTTCTTCCAGGGTCATCTCCTGGCAACCAATTCCAAAGAACATCCTGATGATGTCACTTTCTCTTTCAGTAAGGGTCGCGAGAGCACGCTCAATTTCTCGTGCAAGTGATTCCATTATCAATGCACGGTCGGCATTAGGGGAATCGTTGTTGACGAGTACGTCGAGGAGGCTGTTGTCTTCACCTTCCACAAAAGGAGCATCTACTGAAATGTGTCGTCCTGAAACACGAAGTGTATCA
>NZ_JBFHIT010000049.1:0-35374 GCF_041596335.1 Mangrovibacterium sp.
AATCAGGATGGTGAAGTAGCTGAAAAAGAAAAGCTTTGAAAAAACGAGCATTTTTTTTTACTACAAGCGCAAAAAAGTACTTGCGGAGATCAGAAATAAAATATTATATTTGCACCCGAAAGAAAAATGGTGGTTGTAGCTCAGTTGGTTAGAGCGCCGGATTGTGGTTCCGGAGGTCGCCGGTTCGAACCCGGTCTTCCACCCAAAACAAAAAGGATGTCAGTAACGGCATCCTTTTTTGTTTTCCCGATTATAGCAGAATAAAAAGCCTATTTTTGCACCCGATCCTGAAATAGAAAAATGCAAAACACCAACCTCAAGTACTACGGAGCAGCAATATTAGCCATGTTCTTCTGGAGCTTCTCCTTTGTTTGGTTCAAAGTAGCTTACCGGGCTTACGATCCAATGACGGTCGTGTTGATTCGGCTTACACTGGCAACAATCATCATGTTTACTATTGCCAAAGCAATTGGCAAACTGCAACACATTCCAAAAGGCGACTGGAAATGGATGATCGCGCTATCATTTTTCGAGCCCTTCCTTTATTTTATGGGCGAAAGTTTTGGCTTGAAATACGTATCGCCAACCGTAGCGGCTGTCATTGTCGCAACAATACCATTGTTCACCCCCCTGGCAGCCTTCTATTTCCACAAAGAAAAAATGAGCTGGGCAAATTTTGCCGGTCTTAGCCTATCGTTTGCAGGCGTATCGCTGGTTGTGCTCGACAACTCATTCGGATTTTCAGCTTCTCCGATAGGTGTGGCACTCGAATTTCTGGCAGTTTTATCAACTATCGGCTATGCCATCATCCTAAAAAAGCTAACGCACAACTACAACGGATACACCATTATCAGTTATCAAAATCTGTTTGGTTCGTTCATGTTTTTGCCGTTCTGGGCCATATTCGAGGCACAGAAAGCCTTTCAAACACCCTTTCACGCTGAAGCGTTCGGAGCGATCGTCAAACTCGCCATCTTTGCCTCTATTCTGGGATTTATTTTTTTCACCTACAGTATTCGCAATTTAGGAATCAATAAATCAAACATGTTTATCAACGTTATGCCTGTTTTTGTCGTTATTTTCTCCTATTTCATTTTGGATGAAGAGATAAACGCTCAGAAAATTACCGGAATAATTGTTGTAATTGCCGGAATTTTTCTGGCTCAGCTAAAACGAAGAAAGCCGCGCAAAGCACCCAACACACAGATTCCAAAATTCGAGATCTAACAATTTCGTTGGGACAAAACCAAACGGACCTTTTGTTGTTGTTGTAGTCGTTTATGCATAAACTGAAGCAAATAAACTTATCGCTGCTGGTCTTTTGTCACCTGCTAATGTTTGCCTACCCACTGGCTAGCAAAACATTTCATGTGCACGAAGCAGAAACGGAGCACCATTGTTGCAGCAGTTGTGACAACAGCCCTGCAGTTGACCAGAAAGTTGCCGACTGTCCGATATGCGACTACGAACTACTCAATTTTATTTGCGAGCCGGAGTTTTTGTCATCGGTCTACCGCATTTCATATCCGGTTGTGGTTGTTTCACTCCCCGAAAATATTCACACCACACCAGCCCTCCGCCTTTCGCTCCGTGGGCCCCCAATATACTGATCACCAACAACTTTAGCATTAAAAACACACAGTCTTCTTTCAATCTAGACAGAAAAAGGTAGACTTATTCTTTTGTGTCAATACGCAAAGGAACAGTTTGAAATAGTTATTTGACAAACAAGAGTTGAGGAAGATACAAGCTATTGTGATGAGTGTCTGCCTGTCCGATTTTTTTTTTGGGCACAAAACACGCCATTCCATGAACAACCTCGACAAATCCGACATCAAACAAACATGAAAACACAGATAATCTCGATCATAAGTCTCGTACTTTTTACGATTCAAACGGCAATGGCCTTGCCTACCGAAACCAGCATTAAAACAGCGTTCAGCGGAAGAATAACCGATGCCGAAACCAACAAGCCACTTCCTGCCGCTACCATCTATTTCCCCGAAATTCGTGTGGGAGCACTCACCAACGACCAGGGCAATTTCGAAATCAAGAATCTTCCTGCATCAAAACTTACAATACAAATCAGTTTGATTGGCTACCAATCTATCACCAAATCAGTAGATCTGCGGCAAATGACAAGCATGGATTTTGCGCTAAGCGAATCGGTTACCGAAATCAGCGAAGTTGTCATCACCGGCCAGCCCGGACTAATTGAACAAAAGCGAACTCCTGCGCTAATTGTGGTCGTTCCACATACAGCTTTGCTACAAAGTTCGTCAACCAATATAATTGATGTATTGGCCAAACAGCCGGGCGTTTCGCAAATAACCACCGGAGCGGGAATTTCGAAACCGGTTATTCGTGGACTGAGCTACAACCGGGTGATTGTTATAAACAACGGCATCCGTCAGGAAGGGCAGCAGTGGGGCGACGAACATGGCGTGGAGATTGACGAATACGGCGTGAATCATGTCGAAATACTAAAAGGGCCGGCAAGTTTGGCATTCGGGTCGGACGCCATGGCAGGGGTAATTAATATGATTTCGGCCCCAACATTACCGATGGGAACGATCAATGGAAATGTGACCACCAACTTCCAAACCAACAACGGCTTAATTGGCTACTCGGCCAACCTGCGCGGAAACCAAAACGGGTTTATATGGGATGCTCGGCTGAGCGGAAAACGAGCACACGATTTCCAAAACGACATTGACGGATGGGTTGACAATTCAGCTTTTCGTGAAAACGCAGCAAGCACTCTGCTGGGACTGAACCGTGCGTGGGGATTTTCGCACTTAACGCTTAGCCTCTACAACCTAAAACCGGGTATTGTAGGTGGAGGACACGACCATGGTGACGAAGAAACAGATCACGATCAGGAAGAAGAACGTGATTCAAGATCGTACCAACCCGAAGCACCGTTTCAAGAAATCAATCACTACAAAGCTGTTTGGGATAATAAACTCTATCTGGGAGAAGGACGTTTAGATGCGTCGTTTGGCTTTCAGCAAAACAACCGAAAAGAGTTTGAATCAGCCAACGAATATGGATTATATTTCAAATTAAATACGCTGAGCTACGATTTAAAATACGCCCTTGCGACCAACAATAACTGGACCCTGACCTGCGGAATTGGTGGAATGTGGCAACAATCGAGAAATGAAGGCACCGAGTTTTTAGTGCCTGCCTACCAGCTTTTCGACCTTGGTATTTTTGCAATCGCGCACAAACAAATTGGCGCTTTCGATTTTAGTGGAGGACTGCGCTACGATCGTCGCCACACACACAGCGATGCCCTCTATCTAAATAGCGACGAGGAAGTAACAGCGGCAAATGATCCGGAGGCAACTGAACGCTTCTCTGATTTTGATCAATCGTTCGACGGAATTTCCGGAAGTCTGGGAGTAAGCTATCAAATCAGCGAAACGCTTTACACTAAATTGAATCTTTCGCGGGGATTCAGAGCGCCCAATATCGCCGAACTGGGCTCGAACGGAAACCATGAAGGCACGTTTCGTTACGAAATCGGGAACCCGGAACTGGACCCGGAAACCAGCTTTCAGATCGACTGGGGAATCGGGCTCGACACAAAACATGTTTCGGCAGAACTGAACCTGTATAACAGCCAGGTAGACAACTATATTTACAGTCACAAGATGTACAATACAGCCGGTACCGACTCGCTGATTGACGACATTTCTGTCTTTAAATATACCGGAGGCAAAGCCAACTTGTACGGAGGCGAACTTTTTATTGACATTCACCCGCACCCACTCGATTTCCTTCATTTTCAAAACACCTTATCGTATACACGCGGAACGCTCGCGAACCAACCCGACTCGTCGCGTAATTTACCAATGATACCTCCCATGCGCTGGCAATCGGAAATTAAGGTCGACATAAAAAAAGTAACCAACCGGTTACAAAATGCGTGGGTTAGCTTCGGAATTGATCACAACCGGAAACAAGATCACATCTTTTCAGCCTATGGTACTGAAACCGAAGCTCCGGCCTACACCCTGCTGAATGCCAGCTTCGGAACCGATTTCACAGCAAACGACCGAACACTTTTTTCGCTCTACATTAGTTGCAACAATTTAACCGACAAAGCCTACCAAAGCCACCTGAGCCGATTGAAATACACCGGACTCAACGAAGAAACCGGCCGTGAGGGCTACTTCAACATGGGTCGAAATTTTAGTTTTAAACTAATCATCCCGATTCTCTCCGGCTCGGGAAACTATCGGTAAAAAAGATCAATCAAGTAGCGATCGTAAACAGATACAACGACCATAGTTGTCAGCCCGAACTTATTTCTGGATCTTCCGTTCAAATTCGGAAGATCCGGAAACCAGTTCGGGCTGTCAGTTTTCAATTGATATTCGTACTTCCGTCCACTACTTTTCACTCTGCCATTTCGGTTAAAGCACTTATCTTTGCCAGCGAATCAGAAAATTATTCCTGTGGATAAAATCGATTACTATACACCTGCGCAACTAAAAGAATTAGTGCATCGCAACAGGCAACTGTTTTCGGCCTTGTTTGTGAAGCTAAAACGCAAAAAGCCCAAAAATTTGGATGCGGTGGTTCAGCAATTACACAACGAAGCTTTTGAACAGTTCGATTGTTTGGATTGCGCCAACTGCTGTTCGGGCATCAGCCCCATTGTAACCGACAAAGATGCAGATCGATTGGCGAAAGCACAGAAAATGAAACCCGTAGATTTCATCGCTCAATATTTATATACCGATGAAGACAACGATTTCGTTTTCCAGCAAACGCCCTGCCCTTTTTTGATGAGCGACAACTACTGCTGCGTGTACGAAAACCGGCCTCGTGCCTGTCGGGAATACCCACATACCGACCGTAACCGCTTCTACCAAATCCTCAACCTGACTCAAAAAAACGCTGAAATTTGTCCGATTGTCTTCGCCATTACTAAAGAACTTGCGAAACAAGATTGGTAAACGTCCGAAAGTTGAACCGACAACAATAGAATCACGAAACAACTGAAGCCCCGTTCCACATTCTTTTTGACATCCGGAATAAACAAATAACTTTGGACAGAAACAGAGACAACCGCATGAATCTCAGAAAATCACTTCTATTACCGATCCTTCTTTTTTCGATGCCTTTATGGGCACAGATTGGAGGGGAGTCGACCTACGAATTTCTGAATCTCACCAATTCGGCTCGCATGGCAGCATTGGGAGGCAACCAAATCGCTCTGAACGATTCGACCGATTTAAACATGGCCTATCATAATCCGGCACTATTAAATACAGAAATGACGGGCTCTGTGCTGATGAACTACGTAAATTACATTGCCGATGTGAATTACGGCTATGCAGCCTATGCCCTGAATACAAAAAAGATTGGCCCCATAAGTTTTGGCATTCACTACATCAACTACGGCGATTTTATTAAAGCCGACGAAACCGGACAAAAAGAAGGAACGTTTCAGGCTGCTGAGTACGCCCTGCTGGCAAGCTGGTCGAAACGAATTAAATCAGTCAGAGTAGGTGCTACCGTAAAACCCATCCTCTCTGCCTTCGAGTCCTATCAATCCGTTGGAATCGCCGTCGATTTGGGTGCGGCATACACAAGCACCGACGGACTGATGACACTAGGGCTCGTTGTCAGAAACATCGGGACACAAATCACCACTTACTACGAGAATGGTGATCGCGAAAGCACCCCAACCGATCTTCAACTTGGCTTTTCGCAACGACTCGCCCATGCTCCGTTCCGGATTTCGGCCACGCTACAACACCTGCAACGGTGGCAATTAGCTCAGGATGAAGAGGTCGACGATGGCTTCGAAACAACCATCGAAAAAGACAGTTTCACCAAAGCGTTTATGCGCCATGTCGTTTTAGGGGTTGAATTACTTCCAAGCGAGAACTTCAACGTTCGTGCCGGATACAACTTTCAACGTCGTCAGGAACTCATGTTCGAAGACAAGAAATCAACTGTTGGCTTTTCCTGGGGTTTTGGATTCAGAATCAAGCGATTCCGTTTTGATTACGGATCAACTCGCTATCATCTGTCCTCATCCAGCAACCATTTTTCAATCGCTTTTCAACTGAATAACAGTTTGAGATAGCGCAACGTTTCAACTCAAAAATCTAAAACCCACCGACTCAAATCTGATCACAGCAATACTAGCTGTGAATAATTTTCTACCTTCATTTCGACCTAAAAACAATATCTTTGCGCCCATGGAACAACCGAATCAAGCCAAAATTATCATCGCCATCGATGGCCACTCCTCCTGTGGAAAAAGTACAGTTGCCAAAGAGATTGCTAAAAAGCTCAACTATATTTACATCGACAGCGGAGCCATGTATCGGGCTGTCACCCTGTTTGCCTTACGCAATAAAATAGCGAAGAATGAACAAGTTGACGTAAAGGCCTTAGTCGCCTGTTTAGACGATATTACAATAGAATTCCGCTTCAATCCGGTAACGTCACGCAACGAAACCTACCTAAACGGTGACAATGTTGAAGAAGAAATCCGTCAATTGCCGGTTTCGCAACATGTAAGTCCGGTAGCAACCATTAGCGAAGTCCGCGAAAGAATGGTAGCGCTTCAACAGGAAATGGGCAAAAACAAGGGCATTGTAATGGATGGCCGCGACATTGGCACGGTTGTATTTCCACAAGCCGAACTAAAAATTTTCATGACTGCCCGACCTGAAGTGAGAGCACAACGCCGATACGACGAACTGACTGCCAAAGGCCAGCAAGTGAGTTTCGAGGAAATTTTAGCCAATGTAGTTGAACGCGACAGAATTGACTCCAGCCGTGAAGTTAGCCCGCTAAAACAAGCTGACGATGCGCTCATTCTGGACAATAGCGACATCAACCGCGAAGAGCAGCTGGACTGGGTACTTCAGCAAGTTCAGCAAACGACCAACGCCTAGTGCCCGAGTAGCGAATTTCGAATTTACCCTTTAGTAATTTGACCGATGAAAGTAGTGATTGACGATAAATCCGGATTTTGTTTTGGCGTGGTTGGCGCCATTCAAAAAGCAGAAGAATTGCTCCGCACCGGCGAAACAATTTATTGTTTGGGAGATATTGTCCACAACCAAACGGAAGTAGAACGACTTGAGCGCATGGGGCTAAAAACCATCAATCATGATGATTTCAGCAAACTTAAAAACTGCAAAGTATTGCTGCGGGCACACGGCGAGCCACCTTCAACCTACAGCTACGCACGTAAAAACAACATTGAACTGATTGATGGTACCTGCCCGGTGGTTCTGAAATTACAACAACGTGTTCGGAAAGGATTTGAAGATATTCAGGAACAAGAAGGACAACTTGTTTTATTGGGTAAAAAAGGACATGCTGAAATAAATGGATTGAACGGACAAACCGATAACCGAGCCATTATTGTTGAAAATGAAAATGATTTACCACAAATAGATCCCAACAAACCAGTGCTCGTGTTCTCTCAAACAACCAAATCACTTGAAGATTTCCACCTTCTCTCGGAGAAAATAAAGCAACAAAACCGGGGCGAAGTCACGATTAAAGATACCATTTGCCGACAAGTGGCTCACCGGGCTCCACATATGAAAGAGTTTGCCGCGCAACACGATGTCATTGTTTTTGTTAGTGGCAAAAAAAGTTCCAACGGGAAAGCACTATTCGAGACTTGTAAGAGTGTAAATCCAAACAGCTATTTCATCTCAAACAAAGACGAAATTCGCCTGGATTGGTTTATCAATTGCCAATCCATCGGTATCACCGGCGCCACATCAACACCAAAATGGCAACTACAATCGATTGCTGATAGCTTACTTGGTTAAGCCTACATTGAGCTTACGCAAAAACAAGGTTCTCCCAAGTACATCCACTCAAGGAACACATTCACGCAATCTGCTTATTTCTCCCAACGCATAAAAGCTCGGATCGTTTTTAAAGAATATCGATCATTGCTATGTCGTTTAGTTTGATTTATGGACAAAGCAAGCTAGCTATCAACACCTTGAGAATACAGCATAGATTTAAAACTGAACATATTCGCCCTCCTAATGTGGACTTTCTTTTGCTCTTCCTGCAATTTTCGAACAGCGGAAGTTATTAACAGTTCGCCCCCCGACTCCGCTTAACTGGATAAAATTTGCGAAGTTTGCAGCAGAATGACAGAACAACTCTTCGCCGACGTTATATTACCTCTTCCTCTGGGTGACCAGTTCACCTATCGGGTACCACCAGCTTTCCAAGTGAATATTAAGGTTGGGGTTCGGGTAATTGTGCAATTCGGCGCCCGTAAATTCTTCTCCGCACTTGTTTACAAAATCCATACGAACAGACCTGAAGGGTTCGACATCAAGGACATTGACGCAATTCTTGATCAGGAACCGGTTATCACTCCTGCTCAGGTTATTTTGTGGGAATGGATGGTCGGGTACTATTGTTGCACCCTGGGTGAAGTTTACAAAGCCGCTTTGCCGTCGGCTCTTAAGCTTGAAAGTCAAACCAAAGTGAGCTTTAACCCGAACTACAAAATGCCGGTTGACTTACCCGGAGAGGAAGAAGCGTTGTTGCTAATGCTTCAAGGGCACGGACACACCAACATTCAAAGCATAAACAAATTTCTGGGTAAAAAATCAGCACTTTCAACCCTGAAAATTCTATTGGAGAAGAATGCCGTTTTAATTGAAGAGAAACTCGAAGATTCGTTTTCCGCCAAAAAGCAACCATTCATTTTTCTTCATCCAAAACTTGCCAACGAAACAGCCATTTCGGAGGCATTGAATTCGCTTAAAAAAGCGAAGAAACAGCTCGAATTGCTGGAATTTTTCCTGGCAGAAACCATTTACCACACAGACAAAAAAGCGAATATTTCGAAAAAAGAGCTACTCGAACGAAGTGGCATTGGCGAAGGAAACCTGCGATCGTTGCTCGCAAAAGATTTCCTACACTTGCAGGAGATTGAAGTTGGTCGGTTGGACTTTAGCGGCGATGGTGAACAAATCATCTTCGACCTGAATGACGCCCAAAACAAAGCCCTGGCCCAACTAAAAGAACAAGCCCGAAGCGGCAAACCGGTTTTATTGCATGGCGTAACTTCGAGCGGAAAAACAGAAGTCTACATAAAACTGATTGAAGAGCAGCTTGCGCTGGGAAAACAGATTTTATACCTGGTGCCTGAGATTGGCCTTACGACCCAGTTGATAGCCCGACTAAAACGTGCATTTGGCGATAAAGCCGGTATTTATCATTCTCGTTTCAACGACTCGGAGCGCGTTGAAATCTGGTTCAACACACTACACGAGAAAGAGCAGTCGTTCCAGATTATTATTGGAGCCCGGTCGGCTGCCCTGTTGCCATTCCGCAACCTGGGCTTAATTATTGTTGACGAGGAACACGAGAACAGCTACAAACAATTCGACCCATCGCCACGTTACAACGCCCGCGATGTGGCCATTGTATTGGCACAGATCCATCGGGCTCAGGTTATCTTAGGAACAGCGACTCCCTCATTCGAAAGCTATTTCAATGTTAAAACACAGAAATATGCCTTAGTCGAACTCAATGAGCGCTATCAAAATATTCGCTTGCCCGAAATGCTCATTAGCGATGTTCGCGAAGCCACCCGGCGTAAACAGATGAAATCGCTGCTTACACCTCATTTATACGAGGCAGTTGAAACAGCTCTAAAGCAAGAAGAGCAGGTTATTCTGTTTCAAAACCGGCGGGGTTTTGCCCCTTATATTCAATGTGGCACCTGTGGCTGGATCCCGAAATGCAAGCATTGCGATGTGAGCCTCACCTATCACAAACATTTGTCGGCACTTATTTGCCACTACTGCGGACACACGCAATCGCTCTTTGGAAACTGCGACGAATGCCACTCGGACGACATTAAAACCAGAGGTTTCGGCACCGAAAAAATTGAAGAAGAATTGAGCATCCTTTTCCCAGAGGCCAGAATTGCCCGAATGGACATGGACAGTACCCGAGCGAAAAAAGCGTACGAACGGCTCATCTACCAATTCGAGAGCAAGCAGATTGATATTTTGGTTGGCACACAAATGGTTACCAAAGGACTCGATTTCGACCACGTCAGTGTCGTTGGTATCCTAAATGCCGATCAATTATTAAACTACCCCGACTTTCGCTCTTTTGAACGTTCTTACCAACTAATCACTCAGGTTAGCGGTCGGGCCGGCCGGAAAAACAAGCAAGGGAAAGTAATCATCCAAACCAGCCAGCCTTCGCACCCGGTACTACAAGAGGTAACCGAGCACAACTTCACGCAGTTATTCAATCGCCAGATGGCCGAACGTCAGCTGTTTAAATACCCGCCCTACTACCGACTGGTAAAAATTGTGCTCAAACACAAAAACAAAGACCGCTTAAATGTGGCAGCCAACCAAATGGCCACAAAACTGCGCAAGCTATTCGGATTTAACATCTTAGGACCTGAATACCCTCTGGTTGGCCGAATCCAAAGCTGGTACCAAAAAGAAATTTGGGTCAAACTCGAACGAGATCAGAAATTACCTCAATCGAAGAAAAAAATCATGGAGGAAATAAAAGCTTTAAAAGGCCAGCCGAACAACGGAAACCTACTCATTTATGCAGATGTTGACCCCATGTAAGACAAAATCAATCGGACGTTAATAAAATGTAAATCTGAAATAGGGATTCAAAAAATGTTATTTTTGCACCCACCGAAAAAGCCAGAAAACGCCAAATCTCCTCAGGAGAAGTCCGTCCGGCTCTTCCGGTTTCACACGATTAATTTTATAACTTAAGAAGCATTTTCGCATAAAATATTAACTTTGAAACTCTGCAAAAACAGAAAAATTACCTATGGGAAAAGTTATCGCTTTAGCAAATCAAAAAGGTGGTGTCGGAAAGACTACGACAGCCATTAATCTGGCTGCCAGCTTGGCTGTTTTGGAGAAAAAAGTATTAATCATTGACGCTGATCCACAAGCAAATGCTACATCCGGAATCGGGTTTGATGTGCGCAATGTAAAAACCAGTATTTACGAGTGTGTCGTCGAAGATCTTGACCCGCACAAAATCATTCTTCACTCCGAAATTAACGGGTTAGATTTGATTCCTTCGCACATCGATTTGGTTGGTGCCGAAATTGAAATGTTAAATTTGCCGAACCGGGAAAAAGTTCTGGCAACCGTTATCGCGCAAGTTCGCGATGAATACGATTTCATTTTAATCGACTGTTCGCCGTCGCTGGGGTTAATAACCGTAAATGCACTCACAGCCGCCGATTCAATCATAATCCCGGTTCAATGTGAGTACTTTGCATTGGAAGGCTTGGGAAAACTGCTGAATACGATCAAAATTATTCAAACCCGCCTGAATCCGGAACTGGAAATTGAAGGATTCCTGCTGACCATGTACGATTCCCGGCTCAATTTGGCCAACCAGGTTTTGGAAGAAGTGCGCACCCATTTTAGTGATATGGTTTTTGAAACGCTCATTAACCGGAACATCAAACTCAGCGAAGCACCCAGCTTCGGAATCCCGGCAGTTTTGTATGATGCCAGCTCGAAAGGTGCTGTGAGCTATATGGATCTTGCACGCGAAATATTGCAAAAGAACGATCTGACGAAGATCAAGAATTCGGAAAAAATAATTGAATAAAAAGAAGCTCAAAATACTATGGCAAAAAGAAGTGCATTGGGAAGAGGATTAGGCGCACTAATTGATGATGCTGACAAGCAAAATGATAGTCACTCATCCCCATCCATCAATGAAATTCCGATTGAAAACATTGAAGCGAACCCCTTTCAACCTCGGACAAAGTTCGACGAAACGGCTTTGCAGGAGTTGTCGGCCTCAATTAAGGAACTTGGTATCATTCAGCCCATCACGCTGCGGAAAGTAGCTGATGATAAATACCAGATTATTGCTGGTGAACGACGATTTCGGGCCTCAAAGCTGGCTGGACTGAAAACGGTTCCGGCCTATGTCCGTTTGGCCGAAGATGATGGCATGCTCGAAATGGCGCTTGTTGAAAACATTCAACGCGAAGACCTAGACGCGATTGAAGTAGCCCTGTCATACCAGCGACTGATTGAAGAATGCAAACTCACGCAGGAGGTTCTAAGCGACCGGGTTGGCAAAAAAAGATCAACGATTTCAAACTACCTTCGCTTGCTGAAGTTGCCCACTCTGATTCAAAAAGGAATCATAGACAAAACCATTTCGATGGGGCACGCACGGGCTCTGGTAAATATTCCGAATCCGGAAGATCAGCTATCAATCTATGAATTGATTATGGATGAAGATCTTTCGGTTCGAAAGGTGGAAGAAATTGTCCGCAACCTCGGTTCGCGTGCAACTGCACCTGTTGAACAACCGACCGAAGAAAAAAAAGAAAAACATCCGCAAGAATACGGTGAACTTAAAGAACACCTAAGTCAGTTTTTTAATTCGAAGGTCGACTTCACTCTCAACAATAAAGGGAAAGGTAAAATCGTTATCCCATTCGGATCGACAAAAGACTTGGAGCGAATTATGGGTATTCTCGACAAACTGGGCCGCTAAACGATTTCAAACTAGATACAATTGAGGCAGTTAAGAATATTCACACTTACAATCCTGTTGGCAATAACTGGATTTTCTTCCTTTGCACAGGCAGAGTTTGAAGCAGATACGGTAGGTGTTGCTAAAGCTCGGAATAACCATTCGCCTCGTAAGGCGACTATTTATTCGGCAGTATTGCCTGGCTTGGGACAGATTTACAACAAAAAATACTGGAAAGTTCCGCTAATTTACGGTGGGTTTATTGGTTTTGGGTACGCTATAAACTGGAACAACGATTATTACGTTTTATATAAGCAGGCTTATTCCGACATTGTTGACAGCGACCCAAATACAAATTCGTTTGAAGAATTAGATATTGAAGGTAATTGGGATTGGTCTGATGATGATAACGTCACTCAGTTTACAACCTTGTTGAATAGCGCGAAGAACTCGGCACGTCGAAACCGGGACTTCATGATCATATTATCAGCCGCATTCTACGCAATCAATATTATTGATGCGACCGTTGATGCGCACTTTTTCGACTTCGATATCGGGGACGACCTAACTTTAAACTGGTCGCCCGGGCCGATGTATTGCGCGGGAAAAACATTCCCGGGAGTTCATGTTCAATTTAGATTTTAAGAGGGAAGAATGAAGAAAACGATTGTATTAGTTCTATTGAGCACCATCTGCAGCCTATATATAAAGGCCGAGCGGACCGATAAAAACAGTTTAAAACAAGTCAAGCGCATTGAAATCCTCTCATTGGATACAATCAATGGCTATGAATCAGTGTTCGCCTATCCGGACGAGAATCTGAACGATTTATTTGGTGAACAAATGGATAGCCTTTACCATTCCTGGTACGTTCAAAACTCTTATGACACAGACTTCTTTCAGCGTGAAACTGAAGTTTCGGAATTGACTTCTCTACCGGACTCCGTTTATATTCAGAGATTACAAGCCATCGATTCGTTTGTTGATCTTTCCTACAACAAAACGGTGAAAAACTTCATCGATTTATATGCCCAACGAAAAGCACAACTCACGGAAGTGATCCTGGGTCTGTCGACCTACTACTTTCCAATGATTGAGGAAAAGCTGGATCAATATAACCTGCCAATGGAGTTGAAATACATGCCCATTATTGAATCGGCTTTAAACCCAATAGCGCGCTCACGAGCCAATGCTGTGGGACTGTGGCAATTCATGTATGGAACCGGGAAAATGTACAAACTGGATATCGGAACGTTTGTTGATGAACGTCGCGATCCGGAGAAAGCATCGGAGGCTGCAGCCAAGTACCTCAACGACCTCTACCAAATTTATAAAAACTGGCATTTAGTGATTGCCGCCTACAACTGTGGCCCCGGAAACGTGAATAAGGCGATCCGCCGGGCCGGAGGCGCCCGCGACTATTGGGCAATCTACTACTACCTGCCTCGCGAAACCCGTGGATATGTGCCCGCGTTTATCGCCGCGGCGTACGTCATGAATTATTATCAACAGCATAATCTTCAACCGCGGTTTCCCGATTTCCCAATCGTAACAGATACCATTCAGGTGAGAAACTACGTGCATTTAAATCAGATTTCGGAATCGCTGAATGTCCCGATGGAGGAATTGCAAAGCTTGAATCCTCAGTACCGGTTAAACATCATTCCGGCTAAGGCTGAAAAACCATATTCTTTACGCTTGCCGTTGGAAAAGATCGCTGAATTTATCGACATGGAAGAAGATGTTTATGCCCTTCGACGTGACGAATTCTTCCCGAATAATGAGGTGTTGGTTCCCAAAGAACGAGGAACATACGTTGCAGGTGCTGAAGTAAGTGGCAAAGACCGACTGGTATACACCGTTAAATCGGGTGACAATCTGGGGTATATCGCCAACCGGTTTCATGTCCGGATTAACGACCTTCGCTATTGGAATAATATTCAACGCAACCTGATTCGCGTAGGGCAAAAAATTGTCGTTTATGTCGCAGCCGGAACTGGCGAGAAATATGCGTCCGGATCGGATGTAAAACTATCTAGCCAAGCCAGCGGATCGGAACAAGTAAGTACCGACGGCAAATACGTTTATTACACTGTTCGCAGCGGCGACTCGTTGTGGTCTATTGCCCGGCGTTTTCCCGGAGTATCCAATCAGGATATTTTAAATCTGAACAACATGTCCAGCAGCAACATAAAACCTGGACAAAAGCTGAAAATTCAACCGAAAAGCTAAAAAGCTTATTGTTAAGCAATTCATTTGCATAGACCCAATTTTCGTACTACATTTAGCGAAGACGAAATTGTGTGTATGAAACCTGTTCGGGCTTTTCTATTCCTTTTAAGTGTTTTAAGCATTTTATTCCTGGTTTCTTTTTACCGTTCAAAAAGAAACCAGGAATATTTACATGCGCCAAATCCTCCAATACCCGAACAAACAAAACCTCGGGAGCTAGCAATACCCCTGGAGAATCTCTCCGGATTATCCGAATCTGACCACGACTCTCTTCCCCAGGAAGACACCGTCAGAAAATTTACTCCAGATACTGTTCTGCTAGCCGAAACCACAATTTTGCCGGAAGGCAATACCGATAGCCGGCTACTATTCGCTCCAAACGACACGATTGGCCTTCGCAACCTTGCCCTGCAACTTCAGACCGCCTCATTCAACAAGTCGCAGTTGCGCATATTTTACTACGGCGATTCACAAATTGAAGGAGACCAAATTACCTCCGCAATGCGCAAAAAATTGCAGGAACGATATGGAGGCAGAGGCCCTGGGTTAATTGTCCCCGATCAATTTTACAATCCGCCGCACCAGCTGATGATGACCCGATCTGACAACTGGCAATTCCCAACCTTAAAGGAAATGAGTGGTCAAAACAAGAGCATCCTTTTTCACAATGCGTTGGCAATCGACACCGCTGAAACAGCCTGGTTTCGCATCAACAGGCTTCGTTTTCTCGATCCTCAGGAAGATTACAACCAAATTCAAGTATTTTTTGAAAGTTCGGATAGTGTACTAATCGAGTGTTTTCAATCTGCAGAGCCGATTTATCGCGCACAGGTGATGACAGGAGACCGGACACAAAATATGAAACTAAAATTCGACCAAACTCCCGAAGACTTAAAAATCACTTACACTTGCAGAGACAGTCTTTGGGTTAGTGGATTATCGTTAGAAAGTGAGAGTGGCATTTTTGTTGACAACATCGCCCTGCGAGGCCTCTCCTATCCACCTTTCAGCAGTTCCGGAACGGCTAATCTGAAAGAGATGATTAACGAGTTACAACCGGCAATGTTTATCATCCACTTTGGTGTCAACGTGGTTCCCTATTTTTCAGAAAGCTACACTGCTTTCCGCCATCAATTTGCCCGACAAATTAAACGAATTCGTGAATTAAGCCCACAGGCACCAATCCTAATTATCGGTGTATCAGACATGTCGCACCGCGTTAACGGGAATATGGAATCCTACGCCAACATCCACCAAATTAAGCAAATCCAATATTCACTGGCGATGGAAAACGGTTGCCTTTTTTGGGATCTCGAAAGCTTCATGGGTGGACCGGGTAGTATGATCCGCTGGGTGGAATCGAATCCACCACTGGGTCGAAAAGATTACATCCATTTTGCAGCAGCAGGCGCAACCAAAATTGGAGAGGAATTAGCCAAATTACTAATTGAGCAATTCGATCCGCAACAGCAAACGGCATGGAAGAGCAATTAAGAAACATCTTCGGCCAGTTAATACACTACGATGCAAACAGGCCGCTGTTTTATACAGGCATGGCATTTTGGCTCGCATTTACAGCAATCGTCGCTTTTTATTCGCTGGTGTACCGAAAAAGTATCCTTCGCAACAGCTATCTTTTAATTGCCAGCTGGTACATCTATTATCAGATGAATGGCGCCTTCCTCTCACTTCTAGTTATCTCCTGCCTGCTCAACTTTACTTTTGGCCGTTTAATCGACCGCTATCGGAAAACCCGTTTTTGGCTCATCTTCGCTGTGAGCTTCAACTTGCTTTTGTTGATCTATTTTAAATACACCTATTTCATCACCGACAGCCTCAACTCAATATTCAACACAAACTACGCTGTACTCAACTGGCTGGGGTGGGTCCTAAACCAAATCGTTGATGGAGTGGCTGACATTCACAGTATTGTACTTCCCATCGGAATCTCTTTTTATACCTTCCAGGCCATTAGCTACCTGTCTGATGTCAGAAAAAGAAGCGTTGAAGTTGTTCGCAACCCGATTGATTTTAGTTTCTATCTGAGCTTCTTCCCGCAACTGGTTGCCGGACCAATTGTTCGGGCCGCTGCCTTCATTCCACAGCTCTATCAAAAATACCGGTTGAGCTCGGAGGAGCTGAGCCATGCTATTTTTCTCATTTTGAAAGGACTTTTTAAGAAAATGGTGATAGCTGATTTTCTAGCCCTAAACTTTGTTGACCGGATTTTCGAATCGCCTGGTTCATACTCGGGTCTGGAAAACCTACTCGGTGTTTATGGCTATTCGATACAGATTTATTGCGATTTTTCAGGCTACACGGATATTGCCATTGGCTTAGCTCTCATTTTGGGCTACAAAATCCCGGTCAATTTCAATGCCCCGTACCAGTCAACCAGCCTGACTGAGTTTTGGCATCGTTGGCACATTTCACTATCACTATGGCTGCGCGACTATTTGTACATCCCGTTGGGAGGTAACAGAAAAGGGAAGATCCGTACTCACTTGAATTTGATGATCACCATGTTACTCGGAGGCCTTTGGCACGGTGCTAGTTGGCGCTTCATTATATGGGGCGGGATTCACGGTGCAGTCCTGTCGCTGGAAAAACTTTTCACCAAGGTAAGCAGGAAGTCCCCAAGGAAAAACCGCATCATCAGTGGCTTTCAGATATTCTTTACCTTCCAGCTAGTCAGCTTGGCGTGGATATTTTTCAGAGCACCGAGTACCGAATCCATTTATCGGCTGTTTTATCAGATGGAACATCACTTCATTCCCCAACTAACCCACGACGGACTTAGTGCCTACTTGCCAACTTTGCTGGTATTATTGCTCGGTTTTGCATTGATCTGGTTTCCGTTCGATGCCAAAGAAAAAATTAGGGGGCTGTTTATTCGTCAGCATATCCTGGTGCAAGTGACTATCACTGTTCTATTGATTTTGTTGATTCAGGCTGTCTCCAGCTCTGAGATTCAACCATTTATTTATTTCCGCTTTTAATGCAACCGAATCGGAAAAAAATTATCAGGCGACATCCTCCCCGATGTAAGATAATTGCTAGATTTGACCCGAAATTCAGGTTGATCTAATCGATCGGTCACGGTTACTATTTTCACAGTCTAAATCTATTGTTGTATTTATTTCGATGTACCGGAAAGTTCAACGCGTGCAAAAAGTTCTAAAAGAAGCTGCTTTGCACACCGAAAAGTTTAGCAAGACATCAGGTATAGCTTGCGCGTCAAAATGTCACTTATGTTGTCTGAAGAAAGATATCAGTGCAAGTCCACTCGAGTTTCTGCCTTTGGCTTATCATCTGGTTAAAAATGGTCAGGCCGATGCTTTTTACGATCGTTTGGAGATTTTACCGAAAAACGAATTGTGCATCCTATTTTCAGCCATAGGAGACCATGCCGGGGGCTGCAGTCAGTACCCCGATCGAGGCCTTATTTGCAGACTGTTTGGCTATGCTGCCAACCGCGACAAGCAAGGGCAAAGCCGCTTGGTTACATGCAAAACGATCAAAGAATCGACTACGTTCTCAGAAATTAAGCCGGCTCAGATGAAAAAAGCGCCAATAATGAGTGAATACTACACCAAGTTGGCTGCCATTGATTTCAATCTGGCGAATGAGCAAATGCAAATAAACGACGCCATCAAACGTGCACTTGAGCTGGTGCTTACCTACTACATGTATCGAAGAAGCCGAAAACTCGCCTGATTTAAGTGAGCATTTTCAATTGAAGGGCACGGAATTCAATTTCAGAATTGTCGCATTCCATTGCAAGTGACAACCGATTAGCTGACTGCTGTTGCAAATTGAACGAATCCTTATAATTTATCCTTTCAACACGAGAAGGCTAAACGCAAAAAATCCTGCTCCAAAAAGCAGGATTTTTTAATATCGTAACCCGGTAAAGAATGATTACACGGAGCTTTTCGCCATTTTTTCCTTCAACAATCCGGGAATTTCGGAAGGTTCTTTCGCTACGGGAACGCCTGCTTTTGCAAACGATTTAATTTTTTCTTCGGCTGTTCCTGAACCACTTGAGATGATGGCTCCGGCATGTCCCATTCGTTTTCCAGGAGGAGCAGTCTGCCCCGCGATAAAGGCCACCACCGGTTTCGTGACATGCTTCGAGATGTATTCAGCAGCTTGCTCTTCAGCATCGCCACCAATCTCACCAATCAACACAATGGCCTCTGTTTCCGGATCCTTTTCATACATTTCCAATAGCTCGATATAGTATAAACCAGCAACCGGGTCGCCACCAATACCAACTACTGTGCTCTGCCCCATATTTTTTTGGGTCAACATATTTACAACCTCATAGGTCAACGTTCCACTTCTGGACATCAACCCAATGTTTCCCTTTTTGAAGATCATTCCCGGTAAAATACCCAGCAAAGCCTCGTCGGGCGTGATTAAGCCCGGACAGTTCGGTCCAATTAATTTTGTTCCGTTTTTCTTTAGAATTGGGGTAATGCGGATCATGTCCAAAATAGGAACTCCTTCAGAAATAGCAATCACCAGATCGACTCCTGCATAGGAAGCCTCCAAGACTGCATCGGCCGCAAATGGCGCGGGAACAAAAATAATTGAAGCATTTGCTCCAGTTGCCTGAACAGCCTCCTCTACGGTGTCGAAAACAGGAATACCATCGATAATAGTACCGCCCTTACCTGGCGAAGTCCCTGCAACAACTTGTGTCCCATACTCTTTCATCCGCCCGGCGTGAAATTGACCATCGCGTCCGGTGATTCCCTGAACCAACAGTCTTGTATTTTTATTAACGAGTATACTCATTTGAATTTCCTTTTTAAAGTTTGATGATTGATTGACTAGCTCTTGCTCAACTCGATGGCTTTCTTCGCTGCCTCGCTCATGGTACCTACTGTTGGCAAACCCGTTTGTTTCAAAAGCGCTAAGCCTTCTTCGGCATTGGTTCCGGACAAACGCACAACAATGGGGATTTTCGTTTTTATGACATCCAGCGCGGTAATTAAACCACGAGCTACATCGTCACAACGGGTAATTCCGCCGAAAATATTAATCATCACTGCTTCAACGTTTTTATCGGAGAGGAGAATATTCATGGCATCGACCACTTTTTGTGGGTTTGAGCTACCACCAATATCCAGAAAATTTGCCGGGTTTCCACCATACAGCTTAATCATATCCATCGTTGCCATCGCCAATCCGGCTCCATTCACCATACAACCGATGTTTCCATCCAGTTTAATGTACGAAAGGCCTTTTTCCTTGGCGTCAATTTCCTTTAGTTCATCCTCATCTGCTTCACGAATGGCCAGCAATTCGGGCTGACGGAACAGGGCATTGTCGTCAAAATTCATTTTACCGTCAATCGCCAGAACTTTTTTATCCGGGGTTAAAACCAACGGATTTATTTCGGCCAAGGTTGAATCAGTATCTAAATAGATTTGATACAACTTTTGAAAGATATCGGCGGCCTGACGAGCCTGTTTAACATCCTTAAATAATTTCATGGCAATGTTACGAGCCTGAAAATCCAACAATCCGGTTTGAGAATCGATGTTGAACTTATAGATCAACTCCGGATTTGTTTTTGCTACTTCTTCAATTTCAACTCCACCCTCGGCACTCACCATTAGTGTTACCGATTTGGAATTCCGATCACTAATTAGGCCAACGTAGTATTCCTTTTCAATATCGGCGGCATCGGCAATAATTATTTTCTCAACGGTACAGCCTTTGATATCCATTCCGAGGATTTGTTCCGCTGCCTTTACGGCATCGGCTTTTGTTTTTGCCAGTTTTACGCCACCGGCCTTACCTCTTCCGCCAACTAACACCTGCGCTTTAACGACCACCAGGTGATCAATATTTGCCATCGCTTGTTTTACTTCCTCAACCGAATGGCAAAGAACGTGATTCGGAACAGGAATGCCATATTTTTTGAAGATGTCTCTGGCTTGGTATTCATGTATCTTCATAGTTTTAAATAATTAATTAATCGGTTAGTATCTAAGTTTGCTAAATTTATCAATATACATCTGAAAAAATAAGAACAAAAAGATCGTTATTGCTCTATTTTAAAACATAAGAACAGTCAATTATGCGAATTGTTTGGACATTTTTTTTGAATTCTCTGATTTCGGGTTACGTCTGTATTTTCGGGTTCGGAAGCAGATAAAATCAACTGATTTTGGAGACTTGTTTTAGCTAAAATTTGAATTAGCTTTGTAGCAATTTCAATTCAAACAAAACCATGATCAACGAAATTATCAGACTAATTAAGCACGAAGCTGACGCGATTCAGAATATTCCGGTAAGTGATCAATATGAGAAAGCGATCCGGTTAATTGAAACACAGGTTCACCAGAAAAATGGGAAATTAGTTGCCAGCGGCATGGGAAAAGCCGGGCAAATAGCATTAAATATTGCAACAACATTCAGTTCGACCGGTACTCCCGCGGTATTTTTACATCCAAGCGATGCTCAGCATGGCGACCTGGGAGTCATTCAACCCAACGACGTCCTTTTATTGATTTCAAACTCGGGAAAAACGCGCGAAATCCTCGAACTAGTTGATCTGGCCGACAATCTTTATCCGAATCTGCCAATCATCGTGATCACAGGCAATCCAGAAGGAGAGCTGTGCAAAACGGCTGACGCGACACTCTTCACCGGAAATCCGGCTGAGGTTTGCACTCTTGGGCTCACTCCGAGCACTTCCACAACGACGATGACTGTCATTGGTGACATTCTGGTTGTTTTGATGATGAAGAAAATTGGCTTTTCAAACGCCGATTACGCGAAACGTCATCATGGCGGATATTTAGGCGACAAATCACGGCGCCAGGCACGCCAACAGGAATAGTAATAAACGCCAATGAATGGTGGCTGCAGCATGTTAAGCAAATTTAAAACCTGCAAGTCGGCTACCGTTTTTCAACCTAAGGCACCCTAAATACTGAAATAATAGGGTATTTTTGCCCGAAACAAAACAAACATCATGCGTATCACAAGAGAAAATACTGTTGGGTTAGTTATCGATATTCAGGAACGTCTGCTTCCGGCAATGGAAGATCAGGAAACCTTGTTACACAATTGTCAGATTCTGATCAATGGTCTTCAGGAATTAGGCTTGCCTCTTCTGGTGACACAACAATACAGTAAAGGACTAGGAGAAACCGTTGAGCCGATCCGAAGCATCATCAAAGATTTTAAAGCGATTGAAAAGAAAGACTTTAGTTGTTGTGACGAAACGCTTTTTGCATCGGAACTGGAAAAGACCAATGCAAAGAATGTGATAATTTGTGGCATCGAAAGTCATGTTTGTGTTTTACAAACAGCAATTGATTTGAAAGAAGCTGGCTTGAATCCGATCGTTGTCCTGGATTGTGTTTCATCACGTTCATACGACAATGTTGATTTGGCTGCTGAACGTTTTCGTTTCGAGGGCATTATGATGACTTCATACGAATCCATTCTATTCGAATTGACCCGTTCGGCCTCAGCCGCCGAGTTCAAAGCCATCTCCAAGTTGGTAAAATAGTTGTTCCCGATCATCACAAGTCGATCTGGATTTGTGCGAACCATATTATAAGTTGATTTGAAATAGTTAAACTATTCAAATCAACTTATTTTTTTATATTTATTGAATCACTAAATCCGTGGCACAAACAGATGAAATCGAAACAAAAGAAACTCCAATATAAAGACTTCAAACCTGCAATTTATGCGCTCGTATTTTTTGCGTTCCTGATGAGCATTTCTTTTTATTACAGTTCCTACAAGCGAGGGATATGGGAAAAAGACGTAAGAGGTGATTTATTAGAAGTTTTAATCGGCAAAAAATCGAAACTTGAAAAAGCACTTTCTTCCCGAATATACTACACCAAAGGAGTTGCCGCCTTTGTTTCTATTCACCCTGAAATTAGTAACGATGAGTTTTATGAGCTTGCCAGGCAACTGCAACGTAGCGACTCGATAATCTCGACCATGTCCTTATCAAAGGATGGAATTATAAATGCTATTTATCCGCTTGAAGGTCATGAAGCCGCCATTGGGTTGAACCTAATGGAACATCCTGAGCGTAGGGAGATTGTTGAAAAAACAATAAAAACCGGAAAAACATTCGTTGCAGGTCCGTTGATATTGGTAGAAGGAGGCATTGGATTTATCAGCTATACGCCCATTTTTAAAAAAGAGACACCGGGGGAAAATCATTTTTGGGGGATGACAGATATTGTCATCGACAAAAATCAGCTATTCGAAGAGGCAGGCCTAACCACTGCTGACAATAGATTTCAGTTCGCTCTAAAAGGCACTGACGGAACAGGAGAAAACGGCTCCACATTTTGGGGTTCCGAATCAATATTTGCCAACAACCCGGTTAAAATTAAAATTAACCTCCCGGATGGAAACTGGGTTTTGGCTGCAACCCCGCTAAATGGGTGGGCAAATCTTTTGGATCAGGACAAAACTCTTTATTTCGCGCTTCTACTCAGTTCATTGTTAATCAGCCTGCTTTTCTGGCTTCTTCTTAAAGCTCAGCTTAAAGTGAATGCCAATGAAAAAGAACTGAAAGCCATTCTAAATTCGATGCACACTTTGATTGTGGAGTACAGCGACCAGGGAGAGTACATTAAGATTCCGCCGACAAATAAAGCTTTACTTTTTAGAAACGAAACCGAACTAATCGGCAAAACAGTACAGGATGTTTTTGAGCCCGAATTGGCCGAAAAACTAATGATTGCGTTCCAGCAGTGCCTCGAAACACAAGAATTGGTAATCGTTGAATACCCGTTGGAAATACAGGGTACAGAACGGTGGTTTTCGGCCAGAATCTCCTATAAATCAACCGACAGGGTTATTCTAAACGCCTACGAAATTACGGAGCAAAAAAATATTGAATCGAATTTACGCGAGTCGGAACAACGTTTTAAGAGCCTGAATGGCGTTAAGGACAAATTCCTATCGATTTTAGCGCACGATTTGCGCGGCCCGGTGGGCAGTTTTAAGATGTTAACCAGCATAATGCTGAGCGAATTCGGGAAAGGTGATCCGGAAAAAACCAAACGCATGCTTTCGTCCATTCATCTGGCCAGCGCCAATCTATACGACTTGCTAGACAATTTGCTCAATTGGTCTCATGCGCAACGGGATTCAATTGTTATTTCGAAGACAAAAATTGAGCTGTTTCATTTGTGTGACGATGCGATTGATTCGCAAAAAGTTCATGCTGATCTCAAACACATTCAAATTATTAATGAAATACCGGAAGATCAGATTGTTTTCTGCGACCAATATGTAACTCTTACCATTTTGCGCAACCTGCTTTCGAATGCCATAAAATTTACGCCCAACAATGGTGTTGTGAAAATGAGTACCTCAAAAGTGGAAACCGGTGACAAATTATACGATAAAATATCTGTACAAGACTCCGGAGTAGGCATGTCTGAAGATCAACTAGAATCGATATTCAAACTGAAACTGAGCGAGTCGACCGTTGGAACCAACAACGAAAGCGGCAGCGGACTTGGACTAAGTCTATGCAAAGAGTTCATTGATAAACAAGGAGGCCGAATTGAGATTGACACGGTAAAAAGCGGAGGCACAACCGTATCCATCTATCTGCCAACAGAAATGAACGCTAAAGCGATCACTAACGCAGCAAAATTAATTTCTTCGACATAATTTCACCATTAATGATCGCGCGGAAATAATAGATTCCCGCTGGGTTGCCGCTTAAATTAAAATCGATTGTATTGTTGTCCGGACTAAATGACTCGAGACCCGAATAAATGAGTTGCCCTGTATGCGAGAAAACCGACAACTCAGCATCTCCGGCTTCCTCGCTGGCGATGGTTAAATGGTAGGTTCCCGACGATGGATTGGGGTACACTTCAATTGAATTAGTAAGTAACTCCAGCTTGATATCACCAGAATCCGCATCGTTGCCATCAAGCTGCAACCAATAGTTCGCTCCCGGAGTCACTTTCAAATCAACGATACTTGCTTCATTTGCACTTTTCAGTCCCTCGTCAGCGGCAGCAATCAACGAATACGAAGCATCGCTTCCGGTTAACAAATAATCAGAATTTGCTGCCCGGTAAACTGCGATCTGGGCATTGATCCCCTCGGCGCGGATTGAAATACGTCCGCTCGACGGGCCTTCAAAATAAAACCAGATTGAATTATCAAGCACTTCATCACTTTCGGGCGGACACCAGTTATTCTCTACCGAACAACCTTCGGTATCGGGGGCAGGCTCGTTTTGCTCGACAGTTGCACACTCATTGCTGAAAGTGCCGTTATTACCCAGTTTTAAAGGAAATGCCTGCGCAACATTGTCGTTATCCGGAATAACAACATGCAACAACACGCTATCGGAGGCACTGCAAACGCCATGCGAACCAGTTACCTTCACGTAGGTATCAAAAGATCCGTTGGTCTTCGCATCGGCAGTCAACGATAAAATAATGGAATCTCCGGATTGAGAAAAGGTGAAATTCTCTGACACAGTCAAATCAAATTCAAACTCGGGAGCTCCTTCTGCTACCAGAGCAAACTCATCTAGTTCCCAGCCACAAAGGGTCATTTCATCGGAAACTCCCAAAAACTGAACGGGAAGCTCGGTGTAAACGGATATCAAATCCTGTTGCAGACTCAGGTCATCACCGTTCTCATTTTCAACCAAAAGGCTAACGGTATAGGTTCCTTCCTGAGAAAACTGCACCTGTGGGTTCTGGGAAGACGACGTTGTACCATTAATAAAACTGAATGTATTAGGTGTAATTTCCCAATACCAACGATCAGGGTCATACTTCGACTCGTCATTTAATTGAATCGATTCACTTAAGCAAACGATTGAAACGTCAGGAGTAAATTCAGCAACCGGTTTGGTATATCCATCTAATCCGTCCAAAACTAAAATGCCGGTGTTATCCGGATCGAGCCAATGTTTTAGCTGTCTGGTGGTCTCGGATCGATAATTCCACGACAGCGAAAATTTTCCGAACAACGATGAATTATCGTCCCCTCCATGCAACTGTCCGATAATTCGTTTGTCCTGGTCGAATAACGGCCCACCGGAAGATCCACCTTCGTCAGTCCCATCGTCATAGCTCGCCTCCCAGTGAGTAAAAGCCTGGGAAACAGACCCATCGCTCCACGAAACAGAATAGCGAACACTCTCGGGCGAACTGTAATCCAGAGCAATACACTTTGTGCTCCCTTGCGGGTGATGAATACAAGTTCCATTCTGAGCGATATCTCCACTGGCATCCCACCCCGCAAAATAGGGCTCAAAATCCCTTGGTGGATATTCAGATAACTTAAGTAACGAAAAGTCGGAATAACTATTCCCGGCAACGAATGTTGCTCCGGAAACAGACTGAGTCATGCTCCCGTCGGAAGATTCACAAGTTGAATTCTCGAAATTAAAGTAAAATACACTACTCTGCGCTTCCGACTCCTGACTTACACAATGATTGGCAGTTAGGAAATAAGCGATTGCATCTTCCCTGACATTATTCACCAACCCACCCGTACAATAGTAACTGAAGTCTCCATCCCGAAATGTAAACATGGCAACGGCTTTTTTTTCATTTTGCCAGTCGTCTCCTTCCGGGCAATTTATCTGGATTCGTTCAGCAGCGACAGCAGCTAAATCCTGATAGGCTTTCACGACTCCTCCAATAACAACACCACCTTCAAAAACAGCCGACATCGGCTCGTTGTACTCAACAATCAGGCTACTTCCTTTAAAATCGGCTAAAGTTAACTGACCATCTTCTTTCATGTTATTGACCGTAAATCCGCCGCGAACGGTAACCTTATCGACAGAATAGACATATAGAGACGCTCCTTCCGGAATATCGAAGGTTTTGAACCAAATCCCCAAGGATTGTGCATCGGAGCATTTCAGCGCATATCGCCAGATTTTGTATTCCCCAAATTCGGAATAAACTCCGGCTGTTCGAATATCAACAGTCAACGAATCCAGAACACCGTAGCGATTTTCAACTCCTTCAGCCCTGTCTCGTGCAATTTGTTCGTCGGCATTTACAGCCTTCAATTCAGATTCGGGAATCAAGACCGCTGCTTTAAGATTTAGTTGAAAAGAAGCCGGCAAACTGTTGTCTGCAATTTGAGCAACACCGCGAATTGTCGTGGAAATCAAAAGCATACATCCGAACAAAATTATCGGAAACTTAGCAAGAGCAATTTGTTGGATTCGAAATAGCATAATTCGGCTGTCAATCTTTAATGAGTTTATGGCCTTCAAGCAAGTCAATATTAGTTCCAAATATAGATATGAAACCATGTTGCAGTTTCGTGTTCAACAGAAATCATAGATTACCAATTCAGAACAACTCAACGGCTAACAGGTTTGAAGGAGTATTCAACTTTCTGCTAATTTATAAAGTTAGTTGATTCCGATTTGAAAGAAGCAAAAAAAAGAGCCCGAAAGCTCTTTTTGTCATTGTTATGATATCGTTCAATCTTTAGAAAGAAATATCGTACAGATCTTTTCCGTCTTCCAGAAACGTTTTAACGCTTATGTCCGTCATCGGATGCTTGATCAACTGCATTAAAAGTTCAGGCCCTACAGTTGCTGAGTGTGAACCATTCATACTTACCCGATGAATTTGATCCACGGTTTTGAAACTAGCTGCCAAAACCTTGCATGGCAATTTAAAGTCGACCATATTTTTCACAATATCGCGAACAACTTCAATCCCATGGGAGGAAATATTATCTAACCGACTGACATAGGGAGCAACAAAGTCGGCACCTGCTTTTGCCGCTACCAATGCTTGTTGCTGGGTGAAAATAGCCGTTGCGGTGATATTAATACCTGAATCTTTCAGGATTGCCATCGCCTTGTATCCCTGCGGAGTGACCGGAATTTTCGCATAATAGTTATCGCCTACGTCGAAATAATTCTTATACGTTTTGGCCTCATGAACAATATCCTCAGCGGTCTCGCTCATTACCTGGACATGAATCATCCCGTGACCGATAATTTTTAGGATTCCGTCAATCGCCACGGATAACTTTTCGCCAGACTGTTTCAGAATTGTTGGATTCGTTGTTACTCCCTCCAAAGGGAAAAAATCATAGAGCTCTTTCAAAGCCGCGAGGTCCGCGGTGTCTGCCATGTAAATCATATCATCAAAATTTATTTGTCGTTACATATGCCAACAACCAAAGAGCGGCTCACAACTTTATCGAACTTCCTATTAGATATCCTTCGCGTTTGCCAGCAAAAACTCTTCAGCCTCGACCGACCAAAGTTCGTTATTTCGCTCACAAATATCGTGTAGTCCGGCAAACAGGGGGTCAGATTTACCTTTTTCTTTAAATTCAGAAATGGCCGTTAACGGAATATCTTTATGCGTATAAATCAATTTTTTACCGCCCGGTATTTCCGGCAAATGTAATGTTGTATCAATCACCGCGTTTAGTCCGCCAATATGCGTAACCAACCCGGCCGGATCCAGTCCCTTGCCAAACATCTCGAGTGACTCAACCATGTCATCATTATTTCCGCCCGATGTACCTACGATATGGGTCGAAGCGTAATGCACATTGTAAAAATTCATTTTCGCGGTAAAGTCTGTATTCCCCGGGCCTGCGAAGAAGTTCAGGCAACCATCATTTGACAGGATGGCATCACCCTGCTCAATAACCGGAGGAACCGGTGCAAACACAAAAACATCATTGTATCCTTCGTCTCCGGTTAAATCGCGTAATTTCCCAACCGGATTATCGCCACTGGTATTGAGATAAATCAATTCAATTCCTTTCGTTTTGGCCCATTCGGGGGAATAGATTGAAGCCGCCCGATCCAATCGCGCCTGATCGATGTCAGTTACAACCATCAGCGATGGTTTTCGATCTTCGCGCATAATCACATAATTGATCGCTGCCAGTCCCATCGGTCCTACGCCCGCCAGAATAGCCATTTTCCCTCCGTCGACAATTTCCATCTGATGAACATACGAGCCAGGCTTGGTGTGGTAGTTCGCATGCATGGCACCAATAACACAACTAAGCGGTTCGGCCAGCGATGCTGGATAATAACCCGGACCATCGTATGCCAGCAAACAATCTTGCACCAGCACATCTTTCGGAATAATCACATAAGTGGCATTTCCGCCAATGTATTGGTAAGAGTAACCCGGAGCGCTTAACACCCCAACCGGACCTTCCTCGTAGTATATTGCCGGTTGAATGGAGAATTTTTGCCCGGCTTTAAACTTGTGCTGCCAATTAGCACCAATTTCAACTAACTCGCCTGCAAACTCATGACCAATCAAAATCGGTTTTTCTGCAACATCATTCGGAATGCGTTTGTGATCGCTTCCCTGTGTAGCTGCCTTGTATGACGACATACAAATACTGTCGGAAATCACTTTGGCCAAAATCTCATCAGCCCCAATTTTAGGAAGTTCAAATTCTTCCAGTCGCAAGTCTTTCTTGCCGTATAATCGAATACCTTTTGTTTTCATTTTATCCTTTTTGCTTAAATTCATTTTAGGTCATCCTGAATTTATTTCAGGATCTGTTTTTCTTTTGAGATCCCGAAAAAAGTCCGGGATGACTTATTCTGACGCTATTAATTCAACATATTTTGACCGCCGGTTACCGGAACGGCTTGTCCTGTTTCATATTCCTGTTCGATGACATAAAAAATGGCACGCATTACATCGATCGGCGTACACCCCCGACCTGCCGGAACCTGTGCTTCGTAAAAAGCTTTCACATCGTCAATCGTTTTTGCGCCGGGCACTTTTCCCGCGTTCAGGTATTGAACAAATAAGCCTTTCTCGGGATCGGCCCACAACGGACCGTCGAAAAAGTTTCCCGGACAAATCGAATTCACTTTGATGCGGGAAGGCATCAGCTCCAGTGCAAACGATTGGGTGAGCCCGATCCCACCAAATTTCCCACCGGCATAGGCAAAGTTTTTATTGCTCCCCTTTAAACCCGACTTCGAATTGATTTGAATGATATCGGTGAAGTGATCGTGTTTATATTTGTTCTGCAATTTCATAACAGCCGAAGCATATTTCGAGCACAGAAAGTAAGCCGAATAATTCACTTTGGTCATCAATTCAAAGGTCTCTGGAGTCATTTCGTCTAATCCACCAGCACGCAGAATACCGGCATTACTGATAAATGTGTCCAGTCCACCAAAATTCACAACGGTTTGATATACCAATTGTTCCACCGATTCAGCATTCGACACATCAGCTTTCACAAACAACGCCTTGTTTTTGCGATTTGCGACATTCAGTTCGTCCGCAAACTCCCTTCCCTTTTCAGCATTCAGGTCAGCAATTACGACATTCGCTCCATGTTTCATGAGTTCCACCACAATACCTGCACCGAAACCCTGAGCTCCGCCGGTTACAATAATTATTTTGCGATCAACACGGCCGGCAGTAGCTCCCAGCGAAATTTTAGAACGATATTGCTCCACTTCCCAGTTTTCGATAAACTGAATTTGACTCGCTGTCATCGGGTGTTCGCCGCCAAACTTTTCGGCCAGTTTTGCAATGCGGCATACGTCAGTCACCACATCGTAGAGAATATCTGCTCCCTGCGCATGATCGGCAATAAACAGAACACCCAGTCCGCCAACGAAAATCACTTTTGGCAATTTTCCTTTTTCGCTTTCGTAGTTTGCGATTTTAGCTTGAATGTCGTTTAAGAAGCCTTCAACATCACCGCTAAACTGAGCATAAATAAAGGCCGAGTTGGCGTAAACAATACCGTCGGGTGTGAATGGATTGGCAACGGCCTGGTAATTTTCAGAATCGATGTAAAAGTTGAGTAAACTGTTATTCGCCAGCCGGACTGATTTCAATCCTTCTGCTGAAACCATCATGCGGATGGCCGGTACAATTTGAGCGGCCTCTGCGGCAACCGGAAGCTCTTCCACAACTTCCTCAGATCCGTAGGCAGCATCCAGTTTTGCTTCAATATCGGTGTAAATCGCTTTAACTTCATCAATTGTGTTTGCACCCACAAATACGCCATGGTTTTGCAAAAAAATCACAGCCGGCTCTTTCCCCTTGTCTGCCCGGTATGTCAAAACAGCTTTTTCAACCACCTTGAACAGAATATATCCCGGATCATCGTAAGGGATGTACAGCACCTCGCCGCCAAACAATTCGGCGGTTCTCTCAGCTGCCTGATTGCTGCACATCAGGCCGTTCACTTTAGTCGAGTGCGTATGCACAACAAAGGCAAAATCGATCAGATTGTGCAGCGATGTTTCCACCGAAGGACGCTGTCCTTTCGCCGGTTCGACCCGACTCTTCATCAGGTCATTTTTAATCTCCTCCTCACGCTGCAACACATCAGTCGAGTAGGTCTTTACGTTAATTTCATTCAGTTGTGCGCGGTCAAGTTTTGCAAATCCGCCCTCGCCGATGGTTGCCAGGCTAAATCCGCTTGCTTTGATCCAAAGATGATCGCCATTCTTATAGGATGTGTTTCCACCACCGGCCAACACATAATCCTTCTGCCCGCCGTAATACTGCGAAATCTCGATTAAATCTTTTATTCCTTGTTTCATAATTATATTAAAATCCACGTTTGAATTTCCAAATTCCAAAAGTTCACACCGGAATCCGGTTTATTTATTGATTTGTTATTGGGCTAAAAAATGTTTGATGACGGCATTTCCAAGAGCAATAAACTCATCACGCTTATCCACCTTCGCTTTCCCCGACTTTTGCAAGTAACCAACTTTGCCTTTGGATTTCAGGTACTGGTGTGCCGCAATGACACAGGCACCCTGGTATCCAATTTTTTTCATCGCCGGACTCAATTCCTTGCCATCGCCGCCAAAAATTTCAATCGGATCAAGTTGAGGGGTATTATGCTCAGTTCCGAAAGTGATGACAAAACCACGATCATTAAAGAAATGTACAAACTCTTCCATGATCTCCGGTTTGTTCCGCCCGGGAATCAACTCGAGCATGTAAACGTTTTTCGCCACTAAACTTTGATATAGTTTCTCGTAGTCGCCTTCAAAATCAGTGAACTCGCCTTTCGGATTGTCCAGCAAAACCGGATAGCAAGGAATTCCTCCTGCGTGAATAATCAGTTCGATCACTTGCTCCAGACTCAGAAACGCTTTGTCGTCCTCGGGAACAAAAGCGCGTCCACCTGATTTAAGCAAGTTGCCACGAATCTCGTTTTCCAGGGCGGCAAAATCGTTCATAGCCGATTTGGGTTCTTTGCCTGAAAATACTTTGGTGAAACAAGTTTTTTGATCGGCTTCTACCGGATAAGCATCAACGATCGCCTCACGTAAGGCTTTGGCAATATGCCGTTCGCGAACCAAGTTTTTGGCATATCGCTCCTTTACCCCTTCAAAAGTGAATGAAAATCCGGCACCAATTTCAGCCAATAATTCATTCAGCTTACCAATCATTTGGGCAGTTTGGCGATTGCTTTCTTCCTGAATCTGGAACAAACGATCAACCATCGCCACATTCAAATGAACTGGAAATCGCAGTCCTTTACCGCTAAAGTAAGTTCGTCCCGGATTATTCGGGTCGTTCACCCGAATGCCGGCTGCCTGCAAATCTTTTTGCAAGCTCATAAACTCAATATTAAACAAAGGGAAAACACCTGAGCTTTTGGCTAACGCATTGAATTGCTCGAAGCCATCGGTGGTGTAGAAATCGTTAATCCCCAGCACCTTCACATTTTCCTGTTTTGCCATATCGAATGGCTGACTGATGTTGTTAAAAGCGCTGAACGAATAGGGAGTATGGAAATGCCCGTTTACCTGCAGGATTTCCGAATTATAGTCACCCACAGAGGCCAGCATTTGCTCTGGCTTGGGGTACTTCGAAAATACAGAATTCGTCATAAGTTTTGATCTTCAATTTGGTTTGTATTCCAAAGTAAGAAAATCAAACACAGAAAGCTATCCTTTGGTGTCCTGTATGCGGATCGAACAAAAAAGGGGTCTCCATTTGGAGATCCCTTTCAAATATTTTATGCCAACTTGCTTAAAACGTTTTGCAATATTCATCAATCGCCAGCACGTACTTTTGCTTGTCGGTATCCGATAAAAAACTCCCGACAATTGAATTCATAGCAAGTTGTGCCAGTTCCTTTTTATTCAACAACAGAGCATCTGCTACGGCCTGATAATTTTCATTCACATAGCCGCCAAAATAGGCCGGATCGTCAGAGTTTACAGTGACAATCAATCCTTTATGCAACATCCGTTTTAAGGGATGTTCTTCCATGTTTCCAACAACTTTCAGAGCTTTGTTAGAAAGCGGACAAACGGTCAACGGGATTCTCCGATCTTTTAGTTCCTCCAGCAAATAGTCGCATTGTACCGATGCGTTTCCGTGATCAATACGGTCGACCTTCAATAGGTCAATCGCTTCGCGAATGTAGTCTTCTGTTCCTTCTTCGCCGGCATGCGCTACAACCTTGAAACCAAGCCGGCGAGCCTGTGCAAAAACAGATTCAAATTTAGAAGGTGGGTTTCCACGCTCAGAAGAGTCAAGTCCTACGCCAACGATGAGATGTTTGAAAGGTAACGCGTCTTCGAGCGTTTTAAAAGCCGAAAGCTCTACCAGATGCCGAAGAAAACACATGATTAATCGACTTGTAACCCCTAGTTTCTCCTGCCCGTCCTGCAACGCCCGACTGATTCCGGTAATCACAGTCGCAAATTCAATTCCTCTTGCTGTATGCGTTTGAGGGTCGAAAAAAACCTCGGTATGAACGACCCCCTGAGCCTTTGCCCTATTCAGGTATGCCCAAGTCAGATCATAAAAATCCTGCTCAGTTTGAAGGACATTGGCTCCCTCGTAATAGATATCCAGAAAATCCTGCAATTTAGAGAAGGAGTAGGCCTTCCTGAGGGCTTCAACAGTTGGGTATTTCAAACTAATTCGATTCCTTTCTGCCAACTCAAAAAGTAGCTCCGGCTCAAGTGTTCCTTCTATATGTACATGTAGTTCGGCTTTGGGTAAACCTTGAATAAATTCGGCTATGTTTGTTTCCGCCATGATTCAAATATTTTCGGCAAAGTTCACTATTCTTTCGCGTTTATAAAGACGACAAAAGTCAGGAATTTTACACAATCCCGGAAACCAGTGCGATTATTTATTGTCTGCGCGAACAGTAGCACTGGCTTTTTTCATCTGTTTTCTGCTGTCACAAGTCATTTTTCGGGCTCGAAATCATTTCGATTGCCCCCTGAACTGATCTTCTTTGTCTGCAAATAAGACATTGAATGTCGTTAGGCTTCCGTATGCACGAGTGATATATTGCTGCAGTTGCACTTTATCATCGTCACTGAGTTTGGGATGGCTGTTAATGTTTTGCTCTAATACCCTTAGGCGGTCACGCAACATGACGATTTTATGAAAGAAAGTTTCCATTGGAACTTCTTTGGATTGAAGATCCGGATTTGCTGGCTTCATTTCCAGGATGCCCCCGCTCCATTTGTCGGCCATTTTAACCGCGTAGTTTAATCCCTGATACTTATCCAAAACATAGGTCAATGCGTTTTCCACCTCCGACAACGTTAATCCGGTTCTCGGTTTTTCTTCCGGGGAACTGATAATTTCGATATCCGCATTGTACTTTGTCAGCTCCATCTTGCCACCCCGCTCGAAAAAAATCTCATAAATAGTCAGGTGCGACCGACTCACAATTCCTTCACCATAAACCGGGTGCTTTACCCTTGTGCCAACTGCCAGATCTTCCATAATACTTCAATTATAAGTTTAAAACGCATACTATATTAATAGGAGGGAATTTACCTTTCAATTATTCAACCTCCGGCTCTTCCCTCAACAGAACATCCTCGATTATGCGAGGATAGTGTTCGTATTCCAATTTATGAATGCGTTCTGCCAGCGACTCCGGACTATCTCCGGATAAAACATCACATTTCGCCTGAAAAATAATACTTCCTGAATCGTATCTGCTGTTGACGTAATGGATCGTGATTCCACTCTCCTTGTCTTTATTACTAATAACCGCTTCGTGCACATATTTTCCATACATTCCCTTTCCTCCATACTTAGGAAGAAGAGCTGGATGTATATTAATTGTCACAAACTCCTCGGTTAAATAATTAGGTAACAACCATAAAAAACCGGCTAAAACGATCATATCCACTTTTCGGTCACTCAAGCTCTCCAGGATATCAACACTTTGATATAGCTCATCCCGACCGAAAGTAAATGTCTCAACTCCCAAGCGTTCAGCACGAATCAAAGCGTAGGCATCCTCATTATTCGACCATAGAGAATCAACAGTCACGTCTCTGCTATTCTTAAAATATTCAATAATATTCTGTGCATTAGTGCCTGATCCTGAAGCAAAAATGGCAATTCTTTTCATAAAAAAACAGGTTAAAACTTAATTTTTGAACTTTAGACCACATTGTTCAATTATAGGTTACCCAATCAGAACAATGCCGGCCAAATCAACTATTTATTTCAATTTTTCTTTGAAATATTTTGGGTAAATTTATTACTTTGCACCGATTTTTTAAAAACAAAATTGAATATTAACTTAAAATTAGAACTATGTCTGACATTGCATCTAAAGTAAAAGCAATTAT
>NZ_JBFHIT010000050.1:0-34936 GCF_041596335.1 Mangrovibacterium sp.
GAGTAACCAGCCTGAACCGGAATGGCACAAAACAAACCGAAAAATATCCGCTTTTTAGCTACCCAGTGGCACAGTTTGAACCGAAATCACTGGCACAAACCACTCCGAAATCGGTGGCACAAAACGAACCAGAATAGCCAAGCAGTTTGATGTCAATTTGTTTGGGTTGGCAGAAGCGACAAAAGCGGTATTGCCAACCATGCGCAAGCAAGGAAGCGGAACGATTGTCAATGTATCGTCCATTGGCGGAAAAGTGTATGGGCCACTTGGGGCCTGGTATCATGCAACCAAACACGCGCTTGAAGGATGGAGCGATTGTCTCCGCCTGGAAGTCAGTCAATTCGGGATAAATGTCGTTGTAATTCAACCCGGAGTTATCAATACCGGTTTTGCCGAGGCAATGGATCAAAAGCTAACCGACGATAGCAGCGGCCCTTACAAAGAGTTGAAGCAAATTATTGCCAACATGATGAAAAATACAACCAAGCCGGGAAAGTACAGCGAACCTTCGGTAATAGCCCATACCATTTCTAAAGCCATCCGTTCTAAAAAACCGAAGACACGGTATGCAGCCGGCAAAATGGCAAAACAGACACTACTGGCCCGAAAACTTTTGAGCGATAAATCGTTTGATAAGATGTTTCTGATGATGTTACAAAATTATGGGAAACAGTAATAAAACAAATAGGCTATCCGCAACTTACCATTTACAAACAGGTATATAGCACTATAACGGCAGAAAGTCGACTTCTACCAAAATGGATACTTCATCTACCAAAAAGTTTAACTAACACTCACTGTTTCTGTTGTTTATTTGTATCGTAAAAGTTTCAACAGAAAAGCAACAATTTAAAAATAGAGAATTATGAATACAAAAAATCAATTCGGAAAAAAAGGATGGACCCCGGAGATCATGAAATCTCAAAAGGGTAAAACATTCCTTATTACAGGCACAACGAGTGGAACAGGGTACGAAGCTGCAAAGATCCTTTTATCGAAAGGAGCTAAAGTGGTGATGCTAAACCGTAATCCTAAAAAATCTGAGGATGTTGTTGCAGCCTATAAAAAAGAGTTGGGCAATAAGGTCGACGTTTCCTTTATAACCGTTGACTTAGGAAAACAGGCTTCTGTAGAGAAAGCTGCTGAAGAAGTCCTAAAAACCGTTTCGCGCATCGATGCACTCATGTGTAACGGAGCTATCGCACAAGTGCCAAAACGTGTAACAACCGCAGAGGGCTGGGAAAGCCAAATGGGTGTAAATTTCTTTGGGCATTTTACACTGCAAGCTTTGCTATTTCCATTGATTGAAAAATCGAAAGGACGCATTGTAACAGTAGGCAGCATGGGCTACAACATGGGGCTCAAAACCATCAAATTTGACGACCTGAACTGGGAAAAAGATTATACAGCAAATGATGCTTATAGTCAAAGTAAACTGGCCCAGATTATGACTATTTATGAGTTGCAGGATAGATTGGCAGCAGCCGGAAAAACGGATGTGAAAGCCTATGCCTGCCATCCGGGTTCTTCCAGAACATCCCTAATATCAACAAGTGGAAGTTTTATGATGAAGGTTATTTTTGGTCTGATGAAGTTGTCTCCATTGACCCAACCTGCTGAAAATGGCGCCTATCCTGAATTAATGTGCGCTACAGAGGAAAACTTAGACCAGACAGCTTTTTATGGACCCACAGGACGTAGCAATTGGGTTGGCCCGGTTGGTGCACACCATATTGAGCCACACGCGAAAGATAAAGCGGTAGCCAAAAAATTGTGGGATTTAGCAGAAAAAGAAACGGGTGTAAAGTGGAATATCTAAAGTTACGATCATCAAAAAAAACACAGATAGATAACAAAATGAACGGAATGAAACACATCAGCCTAATCGTATTTCTGCTAACTACTTTTAGCGCATTTTCGCAAGGCAGAAACTGGACAATTGAAACCGCGAAGGACGGTAAAACCACCGTGAAGTACGAACTGGTAAAAGAGAAGCAAGGGACCCATTTTTATTACATCGCCCAAACCACTACCAATGCATCTTTAACTGAATTAGATGCTTATTTTTCGAGCTCAGCCAATCATAAACGCTTTTTGGAAGCCACACCTCAAAGCGAGGAAGTTAAAAAGCTATCGGACGACGAATGGATCACCTACTATTATTTTAATGCACCATGGCCAATGGCCGACAGTGATGTTGTGGCAAAAATTAATCGTACAAAGAAGGATAACAAGCTTGTTTTTACTGCCAACGCGATATCGAACGATTATAAAAAAACGGATCTGGACAGAGTGACAAGCTATAAATTCATGTATGAATTTGAAAAAGTTAGCGACGAAACAACAAAAATTACGATTACGGCAGATTACATACCGGTGGGGTCTGTTCCTAATTTTTTAATTAAAGCCTGGTTCCCTCAAGGTCCTGCAAATATTGTTACCAAATTAGGCTCAATGGAATGATGAGATTGGGGGCAAAAGATCGTTACTTGAAGGGTATCAGCCCCATTCATTCCTGGAAATAGCAATCACAGAAGAATACAAAAATATCTAAAACACAAAGCAATGGACATACTAAAAACAGCGCAAGATTGGGCGAAAGCCGAACTTTTTTCAACCACGTTCTTTATCCTCTTCGGAATCGGTTTTGTGGCGGTAAGCATAGGTTTCTGGCAGTTAGGAAAAACAGACATGGCAAAGGCATACATCATCCCCACTCTGGTAGCCGGTGCTTTACTTCTGACCATCGGGCTTGGATTATTTTTCACCAACCTGTCGCGAATTTCACAATTTGAAGAAGCGTACAACGCTGATGCCCCGGCTTTTGTAGAATCGGAACTTGCACGGGCCGAAAGTACTTTAAAAGAATATAGAAACGTCGTTTTCACAGCCATCCCTTTAATTATTGCCGCCTGTGCTCTGGTTATTATATTCATGAATACACCGATTTGGCGCGCAAGTATGATTACAACTATTGCCATGCTGGTGTTTATTCTGTTGATTGACGGTACTGCCTCTGCCCGAATAGACAATTACAATAAAGAGTTGATTGAAGCTGAGAAACAAGTAAGAGAGTAACCCAATTGTTGAGGCTAATAACCAGGAGTATGGCTATTGCGTTCAATATCATAAATTTGCATTGATGGAGACTATAAATTTCAAAACCATAACAGAATTCAACCAGGCTCAGAATTTACCTGAACCGGAGAATCCACTCTTTAGTATCGGACATAAAAAGTTAAATGCTGATGAAGTTCAAGATTGTATCTCTTCAAAGGAAGAAGTTAGCTACACCAACCAATTTTACCTCATTAGTTTGAAGAACATTGTTTCGGGCGAAATCATTTATGGCCGCACAAAGTACGACTGCAGCACCGGAACCTTGTTGTTTTCTGCACCCACCCAGACCTATATCGTCAAAGATATCGTGATAAGCTCAGAGTCCTGGTTTATAGCTTTTCACGAAGATTTTATTCAGGGCCTGGATATTCGGAAACTGATCAAAAACTCTAATTTCTTCAATTACAACGTCAACGAAGCTCTACACCTTTCTCCAAAAGAAGAGCAAACCATAAAAACGATTTTCCGAAATATAGAAACAGAGTACCAGAACAATCAGGATGAGTTTAGCAAAGAAATTATCATTTCCCATCTGGAAACGCTTTTAAAATATTCAGACCGCTTTTACAAGCGTCAGTTCCTGAACCGGAAAGAAATCAACAAGAGTTTGATGACCAGATTTAGAGAGGTTTTGGATGCTTATTTTGAAAGTGAACAGCAAATGCGAAAGGGAATCCCAACGGTGGAATGGTTGGCCGGGCAGTTAGGCGTGAGTCATCGGTATATGAGCGACACCATTAAGGCTGAAACAGGAAAAACAGCTGTCGACCAAATTAATTTGTATTTGATTGAAGAAGCAAAGAATTTGTTGCTTGCACCGAATGCTTCAATCACCGAAACAGCCTACAGACTTGGGTTTGAGTATCCGCAATATTTCTCTCGGCTATTTAAAAAGAAAACAGGGATTAGTCCGAAAGAATATATTGAAAACGCATCAATGAATTAATTCCCGCCCCCTTCTCATAAGCATCCCGATCATTCGCAAAAATTTTTTCCGGCGAATGATCGGGATGCGGCTATGTTGACACACATGGTTCAAATTATTAGTTGAATTGCAACTGAGTCTGTAGCATAACTTATCGATAAATACACTTATTTTTTGTAGCGTAATTGGAAGATTGGTTTAGTTTTGTATAGACGAAGCCGGAGGTCGGGAGTTTCTGTCACCTAAAGTTCTGTGAAGGGCTTGGGATGATACTCACAGATGCCCTTCTGACGAATTTTCCGGCAGCCGCAAACGATACTAACAAGGTGTAAATGATTGATCAATGATTAAATTAGAAAAACTTCAGGAACACATTCAGTCTTTAAAAAAAGATGACTGGAATAAACTTTTTGTTTTATTGCCAGAGATTGAGTCAACGAAAAAGTTTGGAGAATTAAAAGGATGCGAGAGACAAGAAGACGGCTCCTATACTTTTCCATATTGGTACACCTATGAAATAGTTGATCGGGTACATCATATCATTCATGAGTTAAAACTGATTCCTGTTTTTGATTGGTCAAGTTGGGAAGAAGGACAATCCATTCTCGAGAATCAAAACTTTGACTACGCAACTCTTGATTCAATTACCTTGTGTAAGCTTCTGACAACAATCGTTAGAGCAGACAGATTCAATGATGGATTTTTAGTTTCGAATTTTGAAAATGGCGCTGTTCCCGGAATCATCAAAGCGTTAAAACTGAACGAAACCAACAAAAACGCCCCCGTTTTAAATCAAATAAAATCGGTGCTTTTTGGAGTTGCAGTTGCCGACGCCCTGGGGGTACCTGTTGAGTTCAGAAGCAGACAAACAATTCGTAATAATCCGGTAACCAATATGGTTGGTTACGGAACATATAATCTGCCGGCAGGAACTTGGTCTGACGACAGCTCACTAACATTTTGCCTTGCCGAAGCACTAACCCAAGACTTTGATTTAAAGCTGATAGGACAATATTTTGTGAAGTGGGTTGACGAAAATTATTGGACACCAAGAGGAAATGTATTTGATATTGGAATGGCGACAAAACAAGCCATTTCACGAATTGCAACGGGAGTAAAACCAGAATTGGCCGGCGGTTCTGATGCATCGTCTAACGGAAATGGTTCATTGATGCGGATTTTACCTCTTTTGTTTTACCTCCAGGATAGGCCAATCAATGAACGCTTCGAAATCACGAAACAGGTTTCATCAATTACTCACGGACACATTCGTTCTGTAATCGCTTGTTTCTATTATCTTGAGTTTGCCCGACTACTTGTTTCAGGTAAAGATAAGTTTAGTGCTTACACAGATTTGCAAACCGAAATCACAAGCTTCTTAACAAGCCGTTCGGTCAGTCCAACAGAAATTGCAGTATTTGACAGGCTTCTAAAAGATGAGATTTACAAATTGACCGAAGACAAAATTAAAAGTAGCGGTTATGTGTTGCATACGCTTGAAGCAAGTATTTGGTGCTTATTGACGACGGACAGTTACAAAGAGGCAGTTTTGAAAGCCGTTAATTTAGGGGAGGACACAGACACAACAGGAGCAGTAACAGGTGGACTGGCAGCTTTGCTTTACGGACTTAATAGCATACCTAAAAATTGGATCAAGCAAATAGCACGAAAAGATGACATTGAAAATTTGGCTGAACGACTTGCGAACAAAATTGCATCCCGCTAACCAGATAGTTCAAATAAATTTGGCATAAAATGGAGAATAATCAACCTTTATTGCCATTGTAAAGAGCCTTTAAAAGTGGGACACTATAAAATTGGAGGAGCATTGCCACTAATTATTCAGGTTTGTTTCCATCGATTGGTTGCCTGGGAATTGGGGGATTAATGAGTTTTGACATTGGGATTTTTTTTACCTCAGGCAGCGGAGACATGATCGCACTTTTTATGTTGCGTAAATTTGACAACAACAGCTATGTGTCGGGCCATCCGGCGAAAATGGGATTTGTGCGGGAAGTTGAGGCGTAGATGAAACAATCCGAGATTCGGGATTAGCCATGCTGGCAGCGATAAAGCAATTGTACCATCGTTACTTAAATAAAGATTTAACCAATGAGAAAATTCCGTTTCGCAACCACAGTTTCAGCTGCCACCCGGAGATCGTTTGATGGGGCGTTGATTTAAACTTTAATCTGAGCAAATTTTTGAAGAACGCGGGGGGATTGAACTTCAACAGCCTTTTTCTCGGGGTGGAAGTTCGCCGAACTAAAAGCACCCCCTGTTTCATGATTTTTTGTGCGTCCTGAATTTCGCTTTTGCGGCTATCTTCGTGTGTGTGCAACTAAGTATGCGGTAGTCGTCGCATGCTTTTTTCGAATTACAATTTTATTAATCCGTGTAAAAGATACCGACTGTTCCTGAAAAGGCAAATCGTATTTTTTGCAGAAAAAAAGAACCGAATGAGAATCGTAAAAAGTTTAGTACTGGGCCTTCTTTTAATGGCATCGGTGAGTGTATTCGCGCAAGATTTGAATCCGAAACAAAAGGAAAAAGTAACCGCTGAGGTTGAACAGATGAGCCAAGTGATGGAGCTCTCGAAAAGCGAAAAAGCGAAAGTGCTTGAAATTAAAATGGAACAGGCAGTTGAAGGAAACAAGATTCAGAAAACAACTGAAAAAGGATCGGCTGAAAGAAAAGAGGCTTATCAGGCTCTAGGTAAAAAGTATAACCTGAAGCTAAAAGAAGCGGTATCGAAAGAACAATGGAAAAAATGGCTTAGTCGTCCTAAGAACTAGGCTCATGCTGCCGACTGCGATTGGTGAATCGGCTTTTTTCACCAATCAGAGCCTCACCCAAACAAAGGACATCCGCGCTGAGCTCCTTTGTTTGGGTTGATTGCTTTTGCCCATGCACTGTTGGTAGCCTGCATTGCCAACGGAATGGTGTTCGGCCTGAAGAACATCGGCCGGAAAATGCTATATTTGAACCACCCGTCTATAGTAATCCGTATCGTTGGTAGGTAACGAGATTCATCGTCGGGAGACGTTTCGGTTAGCCATAAACAAGTCAAAACAGCCAATGCCACGAACTATTTTTGAGAATATCGTCATTCAACATTACGCGAAATCAAGTTCATTTGAATATTGCCAGTACACAACCATTCGTTTTTTTGAGATTTTACTTATTGAAGAAGGGAGTGGCTCATTGACGATCAATGGCCATCGTGTTCCCTATGCCGGCAATCAGCTGTTTATCTTCGTCCCCAATGATATGTACACCTTTTATGTTGATACGCCAACGAGCCTGTCAACCATAAAATTTCTCAATAATTTATTTATTCAGCCTACAGTCGGTAGCGATCGCGCGGAAGTAAATGAATGGTTCAAAAAGATCGAAATCATTTTACACAGCACAGCACGAACGTCGAATATAGAATTTCGTTCGCCAACCGAACAAAACACCCTGCTGTCGTTATTTAATGTGATTTGCAAGGAATACAACGACAGTGATTTACAGAGTGAGCTGATTATAAAAAACACCCTGCACTCCATTTTGCATATTATTGCCCGAAATGCCGGGCACAGCTCGTCAGTAGAGGCTTCGTCACAAATTCAGGAAATGGTGAATTACATTCACTATCATATTTACGATGCTGAGCGGATCTCGAATAAAACAATTGCCGGCGAATTTCATATTGCCGAAAACTACATTGGGCAATATTTTAAAAAACAGATGGGAATCAGCCTAAAAAAGTACATTCTGAGCCATAAAGTAAAACTTGCTGAAACCCGGCTGAAATATACCGACTTAACCCTTTCCGAGATTGCCGCCGAATTGGGCTTTACCGATAGCAGTCATTTGGATAAAACCTTTGTTTCCTACAAAGGAATCGCTGCCGGAGCCTATCGTGCCCAACAAAAACGAGTGCAGTAAAGGCACAAACTTCATTTTTTACTAAAACCACTTCTTTTTTTACCGGACTTGTCGCAAGGGCTGCCGTAACTTTGCATCGTAAATTTATAAACAGTCTATTACGATGGAAATAACAGCTCTAAAAACAGTTGAAGCCAAAGTCAAAAACACACCGGCAAAAATAAGCAGAATAAGCGCCTTCTTATTCCTGTCAGTCATTAGTTTACTTGTTGCCTGCACCGGTTCGCACTCAAAAACCGGCAACCCGAACGATGCATCAGATTCTGAAGCTACTTACGAAGTTGTTTCGAATTCCGAAGTCGAATGGAGTTTTCTGAACCCAAAACGAGGCGACAAAGCACCGATGGCCGGAACACTTTGGGGTGATCGGAATGGTACGGAACCAACCGGATTTTTGCTGAAACCTTCCGATGGTTTCTCATCACCACCTCATATCCACAACGTCTCGTATCGTGGAGTTGTGATTCGCGGATTGATTCACAATGACGATCCTACGGCCGCGAATATGTGGATGCCGACCGGTTCATTCTGGACTCAGCCCAAAGGCGAAGTGCACATTACAGCTGCCAAAGGGACCAATAGCCTGGCGTATATCGAGATTGAAGAAGGACCCTATTTGGTGCTTCCTGAAGAGGAGGCTTTTGATAATGGAGAGCGACCATTGAATCTCGAACAGTCGAATATTGTGTGGGTTGGTGCATCAGATATTACCTGGGTCGACCAGGCTGCTACAACTACCGGAGCCGATGCGCCAAAGGTGGCCTTTCTTTGGGGAAGCCAGGAAGATAGCGAGTTGCGTGGAAATCTGATTAAACTTCCGGCCGGATTCGCCGGAGCAATTCAAAGCAATGGTTCAAGTTTTCGCGCGGTGGTCATTCAGGGGCAAGCGAAACATCAAATACCGGGTAGCGAAGATTCAAAGTCGTTGGATCCCGGAAGCTACTTTGCTTCTCAAGGAGCGGGCACGCATTTGCTGGTCGGCAATACAGCAGAGGAAACGGTTATTTATGTACGTACAAACGGTTCGTTCTCGATTCATTCGAATCAATAATAACCAAGGATAGTAAAGTTCAAAAATCCATAAAGAAAGATACAGATGAAAGCAATGATTTTAAATAAATATGGCGCCGATGCCGTATTCGAAAGCGCTGAGCTTGAAAAGCCCCAATTGAAGCGGGGACATGTTTTGGTGAAGATTGCCGCTTCGAGCGTAAACACAATCGATACCATGATCCGAAACATGGGGAAAGACTTACCCTTGTCGCCACAAACACCGGCTCTACTTGGGATGGATTTCGCGGGAACTGTTGAGGCGGTGGGCGAAGGAGCAGAGGGATATGCTGTAGGAGACGAAGTTTATGGCTGCGCCGGAGGACTGGCTGAGTTGCCCGGTACTTTGGCCGACTACATTGTTGCCGACAGCAAACTGATTGCACTCAAACCCGCGAACCTGTCGATGAAAGAAGCGGCTGCGCTACCGTTGGTTGCAATTACCGCTTTTGAAGGTTTAACACGAGCAGGCGTCCAAAAGGGTCAGAAAGTGTTGGTGCATGGTGGTTCCGGAGGTGTTGGCCATGTTGTCATTCAGCTGGCGAAATATTTTGGAGCCGAAGTGTATGCCACCGATAGCGGGGAAAAGCGAATGACATTAATCGGGAATCTAGGAGCCACGGCCATTGACTATAAAACTGAAACGGTTGAGAATTATGTCGCAAAGTATACCAACGGAGCCGGTTTTGATGTGGTGTTCGATACCGTTGGAGGACCCAACCTGATCAATTCGTTTAATGCGGTGGCGTTAAACGGTCAGATTTCAACAACCGTGTCACTGTGCGAGCTCGATTTAACGATGGCTCATTTCAAGGGAGCTACGTTAAACGTTGTGTTTATGTTGATTCCGATGTTGCATAATTTTAAGCGCGAACTACATGGTGAGATCCTGAAAAATCTGGCTCAAATAATTGAGTCGGGTAATTTGAAACCTGTACTCGACGAAGAACATTTTTCGCTTGACGAAATTGGGAAAGCATACGCTCGTTTGGAAAGCGGACAGGCCATCGGAAAAGTGGTGGTTGAGAACTAGTACGCCAAACAATTTATCCTGAATAGATGAAAGGCGTTTTGGGGGATGCTTGCTTTCATCTGGTTCCTGTAATCCGGGAGTGCTTTTTGTTTAAAGTACTCCCGTTCTTTTCAATAACCGATAGGCAACCAAAACTTCGCGGTAATCCGGCACAAAAGAGTAACGTCGATTTTTACTAAAACTACCTCATTTTTTACATCAATCAAACGTGTTGTTCAGGCTAATTTTGCACTGTTCATTTACAAAAGAAAAAAGTTAAAATGGAATACGAAGGAAAAATATACCGCCCGTGGCCGGAAGCTAACAGCTTGCTGATTCAGACCACAATCGGATGTTCGCATAACAAATGTACATTCTGCGACATGTTTCGCGAAAAGAAATTTAGAGCCAGGAAACTGGATGATATTTTTAAGGACATAGAAGAAGCCGCAAAGCTTTATCCGCATGCTGTTGAGTTCTTTTTGATTGATGGGAATGTGATGGTGATGAAAACCGATTTTATTGTCAGCATTCTTACAAAAATAAAAGAGCTATTCCCGGATACCCGGAAAATTTCGCTGTACAGCCAGTACAACGATTTCAGGCGTAAATCGATTGAAGATCTAAAGCTTATAAAAGCAGCCGGTTTAACCATGGCCTACGTGGGCTTGGAGTCGGGCGACGCCCAGCTATTGAACGATGTAAAAAAAGCAATGACACCCGAGCAGGCCATTGAGGGGGCAGCAAAGGCAAAAGAAGCGGGAATTAAGGTCTTGGCTTCAATAATATTCGGATTGGGTGGAAAAGAACGCTCGATGGAGCATGCTATAGAAACCACAAAGTTATTGAATATACTTCAGCCCGAAGAGCTGGCGCCAATGGCCTTAGCGATACAGCCGGAAACTGAACTGGAAGCGCAAGTAAACAATGGCGAGTTTATCCAGGCTACTCCGTTGCAGATTTTGGAAGAGGAAAAGTACCTGTTGGAGAATATGAATTTCGAAACCTTCTATTGGGGAGATCATGGCAACAACATAGTATCGTTGAAAGGTAAATTTCCGGATCGGAAGGAGCAATTTTTGGTGCACGTTAATCACGCTATAAACACCCATCCGGTAGTGACTGAAAAGGTGCTGCATACTTTTTCGTGGTAATACGAATAAATAAATCAACGATGTCAGCGGGTGGCTAACATATCTGTTGTCAGACAACGATTCAGTAAACGAGTCCATCCTGTTTCGGGATGGCTCCGCACTCGAATATGTCTGCAATTGAATATTAACCTGCCGTTCAGTTTCCCCTTGGCGTCGATCGAGGGTTTTTGGGTTCCCGCTCCGCAACTTACCTTCCGAAGGGGAGATTCTTTCAGAATGCCTATGGATTCATGGTCTTAGCTGGTCTTTAGTTTTATTTACAGTCTGAGAGCTGACGATTGTGGAAACAGAATTTAAAAGCACAAATGTCCTTCAACCCAAGTTATAAATTTTGAGTGTCGAGCTTATTCAAGAAGCCTGAATCCGCCTTCAAACTCTTCAATTTTAGGTTGAACGTAGGTATTCTGATTAATAATGGAATTTTCGTTTCCTCCACGGTCGCTTATTCCTTCTTTGCTCGAGCTGTGATACATTGCGTTTTGCGAGATAATGCAGCCATTCAGGTTTTTCACAATGATGCCATAATAGGGAAACGGATAGTCGAATTTACCTTCTTTTCGGTTAAACCATCCCCAAAGTGAGTTTCCGGTAACGCTAACACCGTTACAGTTTTCAATCCATAGCTGACTGCACAGGTCGCCTTGTTTTTGTGCGCCATTGCTTCGAATGGTGTTTCCGGTAACCGAGTGAGCCGTTCCGTTGGCAAGCTTAATTCCGGGGCCAAAATTGTGATCGATCGAACAGCCCGTAATTTGCATCGAGTTGGATCCATTCAAAAGTATTCCGCCTTCTTTGTTCCATTCAATCCGGTTGGCCGTAACCATTACCGATGCTGTTCCAAAAAACTTAAGGTCTTTTATTTCGGCTTCAGTCATTCCGTCGCGAGGCACACCACTTGCAAACAACCCGGCTCCTTTATTGGCGGTTAACTGGCAATCGATAATCCAACCATCGTAGCCGCCGGTCAGGTCGACACCATGTTCGCCATTGAACATGATCAGACAACGGCGCACCGAAAACACCTAGGAGCGTTCCAGACGGATTCCTGAGCCGGTAAAGTGCTGAATTCGACAGTCTTCAATACAGTTGTATTGTTCGCAACCCGAATGACGGGCATAAATACCATGCATGCGTTGGCCGAGGTTTTTACCATCGATTGTGAGTCCCAGAATGCGGACGCCCCGGTTGTTCCCCAGGTCGAGCAATGCTCGGTCATCGCCCGAAAGTGCGGTTAATATTGTTTTGCCTTCAAAATCCGGGTCGGCATTGTCTTTATTTGCGTAGGCCCAGGCCGAATAGCCCAGCAAGGTAATATGGCTTGGTACTTTTACCGGATGAATGCAATAATTGCCATGGGGAAAATAGATGGTTCCTTCCGATTCAGTCGCGGCTTCCATTGCCTTTTGCAAAGCTGCTGTGTCGTCGGTTTGTCCATCGCCTTTTGCGCCAAACGATTTAATGTTTAGAAATGGAACTTCCTGGGCCGTGGCGTTAAAAAGTGTCGTGAAGAACAGCGTTGCGGTTAGAAGAAGGAGCTTAGTCATATTCGTTGTTTTGGTGAACGTTAAAATTAGTGTTTTTGCCTGTTCATCACAAACAGAACTGGCCTAAAACAACAGAATAAAATGAAAATAATTGCTACTGGCCGGTGAATTTATTTTGTACGGTTTCGTAAAACGACGACTGATAAAATCGGAATACGTTTAGGAATATCCATTGCCTGTGAAGCGTACTTTTGTCATTTAACGGTGGCTGATCGTAGTTTAACAAATGTTGAAAACTAGATGAATGTTTTTGTAAAATAAATTACGTATATCAGTAATTTAGTGAATAAAACAATGAACAGTAAGCTAGCATCAAACCCCTTGAATCCACGTTGTAATTTTGCAACTGAAAACAATTTAAATACGGGTGTTGAACTCAGGAAAGTCTGGTAAAACATGGATTCTTATGTGGGAGGATGTAGGCGAGAAAATGATATTGTAGGTATATACACGTACGCTGGGCGCAAGCAGAGAAACTCACTAACCTTTAAATTACAGATGGTATGTCGGATTTGAAACAACTAGATTTTTACAAAAACATAAAGAATAGTTTATTACTGAGATTATGCATTACTGTTGGTATTACATTGTTTTGGACGATAAAAACACTGATTGCAGACTCATATTATGACGACGAATCATTTTTGCTTGTGTTTCTAATATTCGCAAATATTACCGTTGCAATTTCTTTTATCGTGACTTTTAGATTTGCAAATAAGCGAAAGGATACATATTGCAATGGGGATGTTAAAACAAGACTTGGGAATTTTCTACAAGCTACAATGTATAGGTATTCAGCAATGGAGATAAGCCCTGTTTTATTTATGGTCGGATTTGTAATGTTTGGGAAAATATATTTTGTGATTGAGGCAATTGGATTTTATTCATTATTTATTTTGTATTTCCCTACAGCTAAAAGATTAACTAAGTATTTAAAACTTGAAAATAACAACCAAAGCTATTAATTCAGTATTGTAGGTTAGCGAATTTGTTGGTGAGTTGATTCCATTTAACGTGAAGGGCCATTGAAGCCAGGCAAAGGGCATAGTTTTTAACGGTGCTCTCACTTTTGCCTAAAAGTGCCATACGCCGTTGCAGTTTTTCATAAACTTTCATAAATTCAGCAATTGAAAAACAAGCCTGCTGAATTAAATTGGCGCTTTTGTCATGATCAGCAAATTTTATTGATGTACACTAAAGGTGGCGGAGCCTGAGTAGTTTTGTATTCTTTAGATTTCGTTCAACGATGTATTAAAATAACAGGCGGTTCAGTAATAAATTCAAGGTTTGTAGCCCATTTCAAATATCACGAAAGCTGACGGGAAAGCGCCACGAAGTTGGCTACTATGTTTATAGTCGGTGTTAGGCTTAATTTTGCTAAAATGAGAACTTATAACAAAAAATAAAACAAATGAAATATTGCCTTTTATTCACTATTGCGCTAACATATTTTTGTAATTGCAACTCACAGGATTTAAAAAAAAGAAGCAATTATTCACATCCAAATCTAAAGGAAACCTATTTTGTGTTAAAAAGCAACAAGGATGTAAAGCATGGACCTTATACATTAGTATTATTCAATGATACAATTCAAAGTGGTTATTTTAGAAATAATGAAAAATCAGGTGTTTGGAAATACTACAGACATGACCAGACAGTAGAGTACGCTTTCGATTATGATTCTAATAAGATTATTACTGATACCGCTGTTACAGAAAGGCCACCGTTATATTCTGAAGGCTGGGAATATTTTAATATTTTAAAAGCAAAGTATACAGAGTACCCGGTTGAAGCTTTGGAGGCTGGTGCCTCTGGTTGCGTATATATTTCCTTTGACGTAAATGAAGATGGTACAGCTAGTGATTTTAGACTTGAGATCGGAGCTGGCAATATATTACTTAATAACGAAGCATTAAGGGTCGTAAAAAAGGTAGCTTCAGAGAACTTCTGGTTTCCTGGGACGAACTCTGAAGGCGAAAAAGTAAAGGCATCTATTGCCAGTCCAGTTAGATTTATAATACAATAAAACCCAGCCCCCAACAATTAACCATTCGGACGGCATGCAGCAAATTGACTGAACCGGGTGTCGACGTAAACCGAAACTGATAGCCGAAACTAGGAAATGGAATTTAGGAAAAGGTTGAAAAACGACAAGACGAGCTGGAGCGGAGATCGATAGCCGGCCTCTCACGTGAGGCAGTGTCGATGAGTTTCGCTGATTGGGGGATAATGGTAAAAGTTTAAAACGATGGAAAACTCAAAAGTATTTAAAATGCCGTTTGCGAGTGTTTATCCGCATTACATCACCAAGGCCGAGAAAAAAGGACGGACCAAAGAGGAGGTCGACACGATTATTTATTGGTTAACGGGCTACACCCCGGAAACATTAGAGCAAATTCTGGACAATAAAACCGACTTTGAAACTTTTTTTGCCGAGGCACCGGATCTAAATCCCAATGTTTCGAAAATTAAAGGTGTAATTTGCGGGTATCGAGTGGAAGAAATCGAAGATAAACTGATGCAAAAGATTCGATATTTAGATAAGTTGATCGACGAGTTGGCAAGAGGCAAGGCAATGGAAAAGATTTTACGAACCTAGCAAAAGCCCGTCCGGATTAGCTCTGACCGGTTCGGTGCATTTAGCGGTACTGACTCATAACACGAAAAAGGGCACCCAACCGGATGCCCTTCACTCTCTCACTTTTATCTAAAGTTAGTTTCCCCCCTAAACATATATTATGCGACTGAATCTTCCAGGAAGATTTTCATGTCTTCGTCGACTGTTGTAATTCCGGCAATGCCGAAGTTTTGAACCAGTACGTTGGCAACGTTTGGCGACAGGAAGGCTGGCAGTGTAGGTCCGAGGTGAATGTTTTTCACACCCAGGTAAAGCAGAGCCAACAATACAATCACCGCTTTTTGTTCGTACCAGGCAATGTTGTAGGCAATTGGCAGGTCGTTCACATCTTCCAGCTCAAAAATCTCTTTCAGTTTCAAGGCTACTACTGCCAACGAGTATGAGTCGTTACATTGTCCGGCGTCGATAACACGAGGAATACCGTTGATGTCGCCCAAAGGCAATTTGTTGTAACGATATTTAGCACATCCTGCAGTCAGAATCACGGTGTCTTTCGGCAGTTTTTCGGCAAACTCGGTGTAGTAGTCGCGGCTCATCATACGTCCGTCGCAACCAGCCATCACAAAGAATTTGCGAATAGCGCCTGTTTTCACAGCTTCAACAATTGGTTCGGCCAACGCGAAAACCTGGTTGTGTGCAAATCCACCTACGATTTCACCTTCTTCAATTTGAGTTGGAGCAGCGCAACGTTTCGCGTGTTCAATCACCATCGAGAAGTCTTTCATTTCGCCCGGCTTGCGATCCGGAATGTGGATTGAACCTGCCAATCCGCTCGCACCTGTGGTGTAGATACGGTCTTTGTAGTTCGCTTTTTCCAGAGGTGGAACAATACAGTTGGTTGTGAACAGAATTGGTCCGTTAAACGACTCAAATTCTTCTTTTTGTTTCCACCACGCGTTTCCGTAGTTTCCTACCAGGTGCTCGTATTTCTTGAATTCAGGATAATAGTTGGCAGGCAACATTTCGCTGTGCGTGTACACATCCACACCGGTTCCTTCGGTTTGTTTCAGCAGGTCTTCCATGTCGCGCAAATCGTGACCCGAGATCAGGATTGCCGGATTGCTGCGTGTGCCAATATTTACTTTGCTGACTTCCGGATTTCCGTAGGCCGAGGTGTTGGCAGCATCTAAAAGCGCCATTACATCCACACCAAATTTACCGGTTTCCAATACTAAGCCAACCAATTCGTCAACACTTAAATCCTGGGTTGTTTTATCAAGAGCTTCTTGCAGGAAGTCGAAAATTTCTTGTTTTTCGTGAGCCAGATTGTAAGCGTGCTCGGCATAAGCGGCCAATCCTTTCAAGCCATAAATAACCAGTTCTTTCAACGAGCGAACATCTTCGTTTGCTTCGCTCAGTACGCCTACTTCAGCAGCTTTTGCTTCAAATTCTTCACCGCTGGCAGCAGTCCAGTGCAGCGAGTCGTGCGCACCAACTGTCAGTCCGGCGGCAACAACTTTTGCTTTCAGTTCGTCGCGGAATTTCAAGGCCTTTTTAATACGAATCACAAAAGCCGTGTGATCGAAATTGGCATTGGTAATGGTGCTGAACAAGCCGTCGAAAATCACTTTGTTGGCTTTTTTATCGGCCTGACCAGCCGCTTTCAGTTGGCCATTCAAAATTGAAATACCTTTCAAAACAAATAGCAGGGTATCCTGAAGATTAGCAACGTCGCTTGTTTTTCCACAAACTCCTTTGATGGTGCAACCAATTCCTTTGGATGCTTCCTGACACTGATAACAAAACATGTTTTCCATTTGATTCTATTTTTAATTTTTTCTACGATTTAATTGATTCGATGTTCCCGAATTCGATTCCGACTTAGGGTTTACTGGTTGATTGAGCCAGAACTCGCTACACCCATTCTTCCGATAAAATGTCGCCTCGAATACCGATGATTATTTCTTTTACCGGAACTTTTCGGCGTGCTCTTGATGTTGCCATCTGAACCAGTTGGCTCAACCCGCCGCAGCAGGGGACTTCCATAATGGCAACTGTTATGGTATTCACTTTCGACTCGTCGATGAGACGGATCATTTTTTCAACATAAATTTCTTTGCCCTGGTCGAGTTTTGGGCAGGCAATCACCAGTTTTTTCCCTTTGATAAAGGTGTTGTGGAAATCGCCGTGCGCAAAAGCGGCGCAGTCGGCTGCAATTAGTAAATCGCTGCCATGGAAATAACCGGCTGAAGGGTTGATCAGGTGCATTTGTACCGGCCATTGTTGTAGTTGACTTTCGCCGGCCGGAGCTGTTGGTGCTGACTGTGGAGCCATTACAAAAGCCGGCTTTTCGAAGCTCACCGGAGCCGAACCCGGGCAGCCGCCACCACATCCGGCGCTTTCGTTTTTAGCCTCCGGTTTGCTGTTGTGCACCGCGCTGATGATGGCCGGAACGTCCAGCTCAATTTCATCTTCGTGCGCTTTCAGGTAGCTCACAGCTTCTTTCAGGAAGCCGATTTCGTTGTGATCTTTCAAATGTTTCAGGTGTGCTACAACCGTGTTGGCACCTTTGGGAACCATTTGCTGAATGACAATTGTCTCATCGTATTCATCCGCTTCGCGCTTTTCAATTTCAAGTGCTCCCTGCGGACAATGGCCAAGGCAGGCTCCCAACCCATCACACATCAACTCACTTATGAGCCTGGCTTTTCCATCGATAATTTGTAGTGCTCCTTCGTGGCAGTTTGGAATGCAGTCGCCACATCCATTACACAAATCTTCGTCTATTTTAACAATCTCACGTATCATCTTAGGTCGTTTTTTACAGTTCTTGAAATGGTAATCAATCTTTTCTTCTTCGCTAATTCTTTGTTACTTGCGAATCGATTACACAACAAATGTAGCTTGTTGCTGTTAGCGAAACTGTATCAAATGTTACAAACGCCATTTTTTCTATGCTTAATTTTGAATTATTAGTGAAATCACCGGTTTTTATGGGGTTGAATGCTTTGCACCTTAAGCAAATCTTCGATGGTATTCACTTCCAAATCAGGAAGTACGATAAAAATGAACAAGTGGTTCATTCCGGAGATCCCTGCCATGAATTGCTGATTGTACTCCAGGGCAGCGTGAAAGGGGAGATGGCCGACTACACCGGCAAAACCATCAAGATTGAAGATATTGAGGCGCCCCGTCCGTTGGCCGCGGCTTTCCTTTTTGGACAGAACAACCGGTTTCCGGTGAATGTAATTGCCAACGAAGATGTGAGCTTGCTGTGCATTTCACGGCCCGAATTCCTGAAGATCCTGCAAAAAGACCAGCGCATCCTGACCAATTACCTGAACTCGATTTCGTCGCGGGCTCAGTTTCTGTCGTCGCGTATAAAGTTCTTGTCGTTTAAAACCATTCGTCAAAAAGTGGCACACTACCTGCTCGATCTGGCCGGCGACCGCCTCGCTGTGGTTGAAATTCCGCTTTCACAGGCGCAACTAGCCGAATTCTTTGGTGTTACCCGACCGGCATTGGCCCGGGCTATTGGCGAAATGGCCGACGAAGGACTGATGGAAGTTCAACGTCGCACCATTCGTATTCTCGATAAACAAAAAATGAACGACTTGCTGAAAGGCTAGCAATGTTCCGCACCGTATTTCGTGTAATTGGGACGACTGAAAACCGACAACGATGAAAAAACAACAAGCAGGAAATAAAACGTTCTACCAATTCGAGCAGCTTTTGCAAAATGGCCTGTTGCATTTTACATCAACTAAAAGGGGTTGGGCAGGCGATGGCAAAAGCAGGTTTACCGGCGATTCTCCGGAATCATTTGCCGGTTACCGAGCCGAACTGGCAGCAAGTTTAGGCTTGAACGGAGAGCAGTTTGTGTTTCCGCGGCAAACACATTCCGACCATATTCAGGTGGTACATGAACCAATGAGTGGAGTTGAAGTGCCCGACACCGATGCATTGATCACAGATGTGACGGGTTTGTGTATTTGTGTGCAAACCGCCGATTGTGTGCCGATCTTACTTTTCGATCCGTTTCAGCGGGTGGTTGCGGCTATTCATTCCGGTTGGCGCGGCACGGTGAGCAAGATTGCAGCAAAGACACTTGAGCGGATGCAGACCGAATTTCAGTCGAAACCCGAAAACATTCTGGCCGGTATTGGACCTTCTATCAGTAGTAAAAACTACGAGGTGAGCGCCGATGTCATTCAACAAATTGAACGAAACTTCCCCAATCAAGCTAATCTGCTTCATCCCTCAGCGAACACCGGTCGCGCTTGTCTGGATTTGTGGGCAGCCAACAAAAGCTTGCTGATGGACTCCGGAGTGCCGGAGAATCAAATCGAAATTACGGGTTTCTGTTCGTTCGCGGGAGATCACGAATTCTACTCTGCCCGGCGCGATGGACTGCAAACCGGCCGGATGGTCACCGGGATTATGCTTTCCGGAATCTGAACCAAAGTTGATATTTGTCAATATTTATTTGTTGCCGATATCAATTATGTTGATTACTTTTCCAAAAACTAAACATATCTAGCTATGAAGATTTTTGCGTTTAAAAAAGGGATTATTGCCGGAGCGCTTTGTCTTGCCACAATGGCCGGGCAGGCCACCGACGGTTATTTTGGAGTAGGTTATGGAACGATCAATAAAGGGCTTGCCGGTGCCGGTATAGCCTACTATCAAGGGTCACTTATCAATGGAAACCCCGCGGGAGTTGTTTTTCTGGGTAAACAATACCAGGCTTCACTGGAGCTTTTCAATCCAAATCGCCAGTTTACAGTAACTGGGAATCCATCGGGAGCAGACGGTAGTTTTGGTTTAACTCCCGGAACGGTAGAAAGCGACAGCAAATATTTTTTAATGCCAACGCTCGGAGCTAACTGGATGTTGGGTGAGCAAGCGAGCCTGTCGGTTTCGGTTTTTGGCAATGGCGGTATGAACACGGATTACCCCACAGCAGTATTCTATGATCCCAGCTCGGAAAGCACAGGCGTAAATCTGGGGCAAATGTTCGGTAATGTGACTTATGCGCTCAAGCTGGGTGAGGGGCACAGCGTGGGTGTTACCGGCGTGTTGGCTTACCAATATTTTGAAGCAGAAGGGCTGAAAATGTTTGGAGATATGGGCATGTCAGCCGATCCTTCAAACTTGACAGGCAATGGTAAAGCAAATAGTACAGGCGTTGGCTTTAAATTGGGCTACATGGGCAAAATTGCCAACGGGTTGACCATAGGTGCCATGTATCAGAGCAAGGTGCTGATGAGCGAGTTTGACGAATATGCAGGGTTGTTTGCCGAGCAAGGCGATTTTGATATCCCGGCCAGTTGGACAGCGGGTTTTTCGTGGGATATTAATGATGACTTTACTGTGATGGCCGATGTAAAACAGATTTTTTACGGCGATGTGAAATCAGTTGCCAATCCGATGATGAATATGATGACTGCCCAGTTGGGGATGGATGAAGGACCCGGTTTCGGATGGGAAGATATTACCGTTGTGAAAATGGGTGTATCGTATGCCGGGATGGATAAATGGACTCTGCGTGCCGGTTATTCGATTGGTGAAAACCCGGTTCAGGAATCGGAAGTGCTGTTTAATATTTTAGCTCCGGGTGTAATCACAAATCAACTGGGTTTCGGGTTCACTAGAGACTTGGGCGAAAAGGGCAAACAGTTGCACTTTGCGATTAATTACGCGATGAATGAAGATGTTACTGGTTCAAACCCATTGGATCCAGGACAAACGATAAAATTGGAAATGAATCAGCTTGAAGTGGAATTCGGTTTCTCATTCTAGAAAGATTTTTGAGGTATATTCTGGAATGTGTTGAGGCTCTGTCGGACGGCAGAGCCTTTTTTCGTTCTTATTCAACCGTACTCGAAAGAACAGGTTTGGCAGCCGCTTTCGGGTTGTCAGAATCAGGTGCGCCAAAACCAGTTGGTGAACAGCGAAAGTACCGGGAAAATCTCCAAACGTCCCAGCAACATGAAAAAGGACAGGAGATATTTCGATCCGTCGGTGAGCATCGAGAAATTAGACGCCGGCCCCACAAGCCCGAATCCCGGGCCAATTCCGCCCATCGAAGTAAGGACTGATCCAAAAGAAGTAGCCCAGCTGTTTCCAAGCAGCATCATTATAAATGTACCGGCAATCACAACTCCGTAATAGATAATAATGAAGTTCATCACGCTGGATACCTGCGAATTTTTCAATATTTTATTGTTGTAGCGAACATTGAAAATGGCGTTGGGGTGAATAATACGCCTGATGCTGTTTCGTAAATATTGGAAATTGATGACGTGCCGGATTACTTTCACGCCTCCTCCGGTTGATCCCGCACAGGCTCCGATCAACATCAACAGTGCGATTAGGATGATTCCCTGGATGGGCCAGAGCAGATAATCGGCTGTGGCAAACCCGGTAGCGGTAATGATTGAAACCACCTGAAAGAACGAGTCACGAAAGGCTTTTTCGAAGGTAATTTGCTGGCTGGTATATAAAATCATCGTCAATAGCAGGCCAACAGCGACAATTACTTCGAGATACAGATGGAGTTCCTGATTCCTCAATGCCTGTTTAATTCGTCCGCGAAGTCCCAAAACATGCAAGGTGAAATTGATTCCTGCCAAGGTCATGAAAACGGTGATGACATACTGGATGTAAGGCGAATAATCAGTGATACTCGTGTTTTTTGTCGAAAATCCTCCGGTCGCGATCGTGGCAAACGAGTGACAAATACTATCAAACAAGGGCATTCCGCCAAACAGCAAAAACAGAATTTCCAGAACGGTAAGTCCCACATAAATCATCCAGATGTTTCGGGCGACATAGCGCACTTTGGTCGATACTTTTTCCTCTACAACAACCGACGCCTCGGAGCTGAAAAGTTGCATTCCGGTAATTTTCAGAAAGGGCATAATGGCAATTACCAAAACGATAATCCCCATTCCACCAATCCAGTGAGTCAAACTTCGCCAAAACAAAATACTTTTCGGCATCACTTCAATATCAGCTAATATCGACGATCCGGTAGTGGTAAATCCCGACATCGATTCGAAGAAAGCATCGACAAAATGTGGAATGGTACCCGATACCAGGTATGGAAAACTGCCGATGAGGGCCAGAATTACCCAGCCAGCCGATGCGATTACAAGGCTTTCGCGAACTCCGGGTTCGGCCTGGCGATACTTTCGGGTCGTAATGTTCAGGACTGCACCGATGCACAAGGTCAGCAGGATTGCCCGAATCAGATCGGCGCTAATCGATTCTTTGTAATACAACGACACCAGAAGTGCCGGGATCATAAATAGCCCTTCGAACATGATAATGATCGAGATGATGTGGGTGACAATGAGGATATTTATTTTCCTTTTTATCATAACGACTGCAATTTTGAAATCAAAATTCGAACGAATCGCGCCTGTTACTTCCTGTCGATCAGTGGTTTATTTCGGCTTTGCGGTTGGCTTGTGGTCTGAGGGAGTGGCTAAGTCGTGATTTTTCGGGCACGAATTTATAAATTAAATGAGTGCGCAAGTTCGAAGCTGCCGGGTTTTATTTTTTTCCACCGCTTATTTAAAGCCGGCATAACATGCCGTTTCGTCTGATAAGGCAAGGTGGTGTATTTATCACATTCACAGGAAGATAGCGTGGGATCGTTTTTGTGCTTTGTCTGAGCGTCAGGCTTGACAACGGCCGGATGATTCTGATTTTTGAGGCGTAAATTTACTGTGATTGAAGTGGTTGTGTTGTGAGTAACCGGGGCGCCCGATTGTTTTTTTGTTGCTTTTAGGGCTTAGTTTTTGATAAAACGGCGCAGATTCGTAAATTCGGAATCTGTCATCAAAATCCCGATATTTCGCTCCAATCCGTCATTGTCGGATAGTTGAAATCACTACATTTGGAGCCGGTTTTTTGGTCCTTTTGCAAGGCGGATTGAAATGATTTTGACTGGACAAATCGGTCTGGTGAAGCCACGCAAAAAGGCGGAAGCAAGCAAGCCATAGAATGGGGGCGGGCAAATTTGAATAGAAATAGACAACCAAATAATTCAGGTATGAAAATCTTTAAGTTCGGGGGAGCATCGGTTAGTTCGGCTCCGGCGATTAAAAATGTTGCGGCAATCCTCGAAATGTATCCGGGGAAGAAGGTCATGGTTATTTCTGCCATGGGTAGTACCACTAACGAGCTGGAGCTGCTTGCTCGAAGTTATTACAAGAAAGATCACAAGACCGACGGTATCTTGCAACGAATTAAAGACTATCATTCCAGGGTGATTGAAGAACTTGGCGTTGAAGCAGGAAATCTGACCCAGGTCAATCACTTGTTTTCGATATTGGATGAACGGCTTAAAAAGATGCCTTCGCTTCATTTTGATTATGAATACGACCAACTGGTTTGTTTTGGCGAGTTGCTGTCAACCGCAATCGTTTCGGCCTATCTCAACCAAACCGGTACAAAAAATAAGTGGATTGATGTGCGCGATAGCCTGCGCACCGACGACACCTATCGCGAAGCAACGGTCGACTGGAAATGGTCGGCCATGTTGGTGAATAACAGCTTTACATTTAATGGGGTTGATTTGTACGTGACTCAGGGCTTTATCGGATCGACGACCACGAACCAAACGACCACGCTCGGACGCGAAGGATCGGATTTTACCGCTGCCATTTTAGCGAATCTGCTCAACGCCGAAAGTGTGACCATTTGGAAAAATGTACCCGGAGTGTTGAACGCCGATCCGACCGATTTTGCCGATACCGAAAAGCTGGAAGAACTGTCGTATAAAGAAGCGATTGAATTGGCCTATTCCGGGGCAAAAGTCATTCACCCCAAAACGATTAAGCCCCTCCGAAATAAAAATATTCCCTTGTTTGTTCGTCCGTTCGATTTCCCGGAGCAGGCCGGAACAGTAATCAAAGAGATTGACTATCAGCTCGATCTGGTTCCCGTCTACATCTTAAAGAAAAAGCAAGCGTTGATCACTTTGTCGCCCGACGATTTTTCATTCGTCGGTATCGATCTGCTGTCCGAAGTGTTCTCGTTTTTTAAGTCGAATCGAATCAAGGTGAACCTAATTCAACAGTCGGCAATCGATTTGTCACTTTGTGTCGACGAACCCGAGGTTGGACTGGAGTCGGTGGTTATGGAGCTGCGCAAGCAATTTGATGTCCGATATAACACGGGACTGGTTTTGGCGACTATTCGTTTTTATAACGACGAATCGTTAGCGAAAATGGGTCGCGGCCGTGAGATTCTGATGGAACAAAAAAGCCGTCGGACTGTCCGGATGGTTCTGAAATAGCTTGTTGCCCGAAGTTTCAATCTAATGCGGATAGATGGTTGAACGATACCCGGAATTCAACTCATTCATTGTTGTTTTTCAACGATCTATCGGCTTTACGCCAGCAGAGAAAGAGGTGGGAATTAATTTGTAAAATGGTATAATCTGCCGATCGTGAATGAATCTTCCGCTTAAAATTGTACATTTAAGGATGTCGATAAAATCCATTGAAAACTTGATTCTTACGTTATGCAACAACGCAAAAAAAAGAAAAATAAGTTCCTTCCGTATTTGCTGGTTTTGGCAGCGGTTCTGGTTGTCGTGTTAGTTGTTGGAAAGAAGAAAGGTTGGTTTGGGAGCGATTTCCAGCTTAGTGTGCTCAGTCAAAAAGTGGAAAGCCGTACCATTACCGAACTGATTACCGCGAATGGGAAAGTTCAACCCAAAACCGAGGTTAAGATCAGCCCCGATGTGTCGGGCGAGATTATTGAATTGAATGTACAAGAAGGCGACGATGTAAAAAAAGGCCAACTGCTGGTTATCATTAAACCCGACATTTACATTCAAACGTTGAACAGAGCCGAAGCCGGATTGAACTCGGCTAAAGCGATGTTGGCTCAGTCGCAGGCCCGACTTATGGAGAGTGAACTAGCTTATAAGCGAGCGAAAACCTTGTTTGATCAACAGGCAATCGCGCAGTCGGATTTTGAGTCGGCGGAGGCAGCAAGTAAAATAGCACAGGCCGAAGTTCGGTCGGCTGAATTTGCCATTAAATCGAGCGAGGCTTCGGTGGCTGAAGCGAAAGAACAGTTGGTGAAAACCAAAATTTATGCGCCCATGGACGGAACCGTTTCGAAACTGAATGTTGAACGGGGCGAGCGTGTTGTTGGTACAAATATGTACGCCGGAACAGAAATGATGGTCATTTCCGACCTCGAACAAATGGAGGTGGAAGTAGAAGTGAATGAAAACGACATTGTTAAAGTCTCGAAAAACGATACCGCTTTGGTTGAGGTTGATGCCTATTTGAAACGCAAATTTAAGGGGATTGTCACCGAAATCGCGAATTCGGCTAATACGGTCGGTACTTCGGGCGATCAGGTAACCAATTTCGATGTTAAAGTGTTGTTGCTCAAGTCGTCTTATGCCGATTTAGTTGAAAGTGCCGGCTTGAAGCGTTATCCCTTTCGGCCAGGTATGTCGGCTACCGTTGATGTGCAAACCGATACCCGATACGACGTTATTTCGGTCCCGATTCAGGCGGTTACAACGCGCGTTCCTGATGCTGAGGTTTCGGCAAATGGAGGTGCCGAAAAGGGGCAGACGGACGAAAAGCAAGAAGTTATTTTTGTGCTGCGCGATGGAAAAGCGATAGCTCAGCCGGTTGAAACCGGGATTCAGGACAACATGAATATTGAAATTTTAAAAGGAATCGGAGTTGGTGACGAAATTATTATTGGCCCGTTCAGTGCGGTAAATCGAACTTTGAAAGACAGCATGGCTGTCAAGCGGGTTGATGAAAAGGAATTGTTTGGTAAGAAGGAATAGCGTACAAAAATGATGATATTCAGCCGTCGGGGAGTTTGCCCGACGGCTTTTTTATTTCAACTGGCAGTTCGTGATTGCTGTTTTTTTACGGCAAAAGTTGCCCGTTGAAAAGCATAAAAAAAGCCGGGCGAATAGTTTGCCCGGCTTTACATTTATGGTGAATAATCAGCTAGCTAAAATAGAGCCAAAGTTGAGTGGTCAGAAAGCAAATGCCGAACCCCATCACAATAGGAATTAGGGTTGAAACGACCGTCCACTTCACACTTTTGGTTTCTTTGTAAATGGTGTAGATTGTTGTTGAACAGGGGTTGTGCAGCAAGCTAAACAGCATGAGGTTAATTCCGGTCAGCAGGGTCCATCCGCCGGCCTCTAGCAGGATGGCAATATCTTCCGCTGAATCCAGTTCGAACATAACGCCCGAGCCGGCGCCTACTCCTGCCAGTTTGCCGCTCAGCACCGTCAGCATAAGGATCGTCGGGATCACAATTTCGTTCGCCGGAATGGCAATGATATAGGCCAGCAGAATTACTCCATTCAACCCAAAGAAAAGAGCAAATGGATCGGACCAGTTGATAAATTGCTCGGCTAGGCTAAGATCACCAATCTTCACATTGGCTACAAGCCAGATCACAATCCCCGCCGGAATAGCAAAGACGATTGCACGCCAAAGAACGAAGATGGTGCGGTCGATCAGTGAAGTATAAAGCGTCTGCATTAGGCGTGGCGGACGGTAGGGAGGCAGTTCCAGCGTGAAGGCTGATGCTTCGCCTTTCAAAACTGTTTTACTTAAACCCCACGATACGATCAGGCTAAAAAGAATGCCCAGAACAGCGATGCTGACCACTGCTCCCGCAGAGACAAAACCCGCCAGATGAGGCGATACCATGCTGCCAATAAAGATGGTGGCGATGAGTATTTGGGTGGGCCAGCGGCCATTGCACAACGAAAAATTATTGGTGATGATCGCTATCAGTCGTTCGCGTGGACTGTCGATTACCCGGGCGGCAACTACACCGGCAGCATTACAGCCAAAGCCCATGCTCATCGTTAACGCTTGTTTGCCATGGGCACCCGCCTTACGAAACAGGTTGTCCATATTGAAGGCAACACGCGGCAGATAGCCCAAATCTTCGAGCAGGGTGAAGAGCGGAAAGAAGATCGCCATGGGAGGCAACATCACTGCAATGACCCACGCAGCAGCCAGATACGCGCCATCGATCAGTACCCCACTGAGCCACCATGGAAGGTTGATGGCTTCGGCACCTTGCTTTAAGATGGGTTGCATATAATCGACCAGTAATTCGGCTAGCAGCCCTGAAGGGTAATTGGCTCCGGCAATGGTTAGCCAAAAAACCAATGCCAGCAGCAGAAACATCAGCGGAAAGCCGAACAAGCGGCTGGTCACTATCTTATCAATCTTTAAGTCGATGGCATAGGCTTCTTTTTCACCTTTCTGTTTGACCGTTTTTCGCGCGATTTGAGCGGCATCGGCATAGATCGATTCAATTACCGTGTCGTGAAAATCAAGGCCAAGTTCCCAGCGTGCGGCATTTGCAGCAGCCAGTATTTCTTCTCTTTTGTTGTTTGTTGTTTTGTCCATTTTGTTTCAAATTACGCTTGAATACCGGACTCACCGGCACTAATACTTCCGAGCTCGCCATTGCGAACGGCTTCAATAATACTGTTGTCTCCTTCGAGTAAGCGCAGAGCAACCCATTTGGTATTGGGCAAGTTGGGGAACTGTTTGGTAAGTTTAGCCGATAGTTCAGCGATCGCGTGGTTCAGTTTTGTTGAGCGACTTTTGATCTTGTATGGCCGGCAAACATATTTACCGGTTGCTACATCCTCAATCGCCTGAAGCAGTTCATTCATCCCCTGACGGCGACGTGCAGCTGCCGGAATTACCGGAATGCCAAGTTCTTTTGACAGGGTGCGGACATCTATTTCGAGGTTGTTACGTTTCGCTTCGTCCATAAGGTTGAGGCAAAGTACCGCCCGATCGGTTATTTCAAGTACCTGCATCACCAGGTTTAGGTTTCGTTCCAATCGGGTGGCATCGACTACAATCACTGTAACATCGGGTTGACCAAACAGGATGAAGTTGCGGGCGACTTCCTCGTCGGTGCTGGTTGACAGTAGCGAGTAGGTTCCCGGAAGGTCAACCATTTTGTAGCGTTTTTCGTTGAAACTGAATCCTCCTTCGGCGCGTGCAACTGTTTTTCCGGGCCAGTTGCCGGTGTGTTGGCGCAAACCGGTGAGGTTGTTAAAAACGGTACTTTTTCCGGTATTTGGATTTCCAGCCATCGCAATCACATAATCAACCTGATCCAGGTCGATGCCTAGTTTTACCAGATTTGCTTTATTGTGCAGGGCACAGCTTTCACAATTTGCTTGTGTATTCATGAGATTAATTTTTTCGATTAATAAAAATCAGGTCGGCTTCCCGAACACGGATGCCTACTGTGGTTCCTAATACCCGATAGCCAACCGGGTCGCCCGAGGCACTTTTTATAACCGCCGAGACGAAACTCCCGGGCACAATACCCATATCCATCAACCGGCGTCGTTGCTGGCCGCGACAGTTGGGCGATATGCCAATCACTTCGGCATTTTCTCCAATTTGGAGTGATGACAGCAACTCGTATTTCTCGGCTATAGCTTCTTTTTCGGTCACCGGTTCAACCGTAATATGGTTGGCAAACAATGGCGTTAGCGAGCACTCATCGCCATCGGCCGCGAATGTGATCTTATTTTCAGCGACATCGGTGATGTAAACCTGCATACCGGGATACAGCCCTAGTACAACCAACTGTTCGTATACGCTACGAGGCTCATCCTCAATGTGAATGATCCGGCCAATCTGACCTTCTTCCATGTGGTTTAAAGGCAATCCCGTTGGGGCGGGCAGTTCACCTGTTGGTGTAGGAATTGGATCACCATGCGGATCGAAAACCGGATGGCCCATTTGTGCCGCGAGCTTTTCGGTATCTTCCACCGTTACATGGTGTTCAATGCGGCAGGCTGCGTTGTGCCAATCGGCCTGATTGATGCTGGTTTCATCGGCAAAATAGCGCTCCCAAATACGGTGAACACGGATAACCCGCAGCGCATACGATCTGCCAATGTCTGTCAGGCTAACAATTTGACCATCCATGTTGATTAGTCCCATCGATAGCAGACGCTCTGTTACTTCACTGGCCTTGTCGGCAGAAATGTCGAGGTTGCCCGCAATGCTGAGCATATCGCAGCTTGTGTGGCGGTATTCGCAATCGAACATAAATTTTAGTGAATCCTCCAACATCGCCTTTTGGCTGTTTTCCCGCATTCGGGTAAGTATCGCCAATCCTCCTTTTTTGGGCCAGAATACCCATATAAGCAGAATCAGAAAGACCAGTCCGATCAGTAGTGTAAATCCCGTTTGGGCGGCTAAAATGACTGTCATATTCATTGGTTGTGATTTAAAAAGTTATCTAATTTCTTCATCGAGTTTTTACAATGTAAATCAAGTTCGCGAGTTCGGTGTTTAGTAAGAGTTTTGTGTTCTGCACTTCAATTTCCATCATCCGGGATTTGATGTATTGTTTCTTGACGTTGATCGTCGTCCCGATCTCGAGTTGGTTGTTGTGGCAGAAATCGAAGAACTCTTTATCGGAACCCGAAAGACGGCTGATTTGGTAGCTTTGTCCAGGTTCAGCCAGCGACAGGGGAATACTCTCCATATCCCCTAAAATTTCGCCCGTACTTGTTGGAATCGGATCTCCATGAGGGTCAAAGGTCGGATTGCCAAGGTATTTGCTTATTTTTTCGGATAGAAAATCGGATGTCAAGTGTTCCAGTAACTCTGCTTCCCGATGTATTTCGTGCATGGACAGCCCTAAAACCTGGTGCAGGAATGTTTCCCACAACCGGTGTTTGCGCAGAACATTCAAGGCAATCTTTTCACCGTGTTGAGTCAGTTTAAGCTCTTTATATTTCTGATAATCAATAAGTTTTTTTAATGCCAGTTTACGGGCCATATCGGTTGCAGCAGCATTGGTGATGCCAAGTTCTTTGGCAATGCTCCCGGGCCTGGTGTCCTTTGCTCTCCCCTGATCAAACTTATAAATCGTCTTAATAAAGTTCTCGGTAGCGATAGAAACCTTTAAGTCAGTGCTTGAATCCATATTTAAGTAAGCTTAAAAATCAAAACAAAGTTATCGAAAAATAGTTTGCGAAGGAATGCTTTAACAAAAGAAAATGAAATAATCGGACGTTGTTTGTTTTTCAGTCGTAACTGAAGGGCTTTTTAGTGAAATTGGTAGAAACGATTAAGTGAAGCGCGAATGTTGCTACGGCTTTGTTTTAAATGAAGAGGGTGAGAAAAATGAAAGGCTATCCATCCCGGATAGCCTTTCATCATGAGTGAGTAAAGATGATTTAAAGTTTTTTGCCGCTATGAAAAGCGTTCCAGAACTTTTCATCGTAGGTGGAGTCTTCAAAATAGGTTCGTCCGGAAATTGATTGGGGCGATTTCTCGAAGTCGAGCAAAGCTGCTTTTCGGGAGATTTTCACAAGCTCTCCGGACTGATTCGTAAAGCTTTTATCCTGATCGAAATAGCTGATCAGGTATTTGCCGCCTTGTTCCCGATAAAGTGCTGTCAGGTGGTAACGAACCTGCTGTTCATCGCTGCCTTCAGTAAATAAACTGCGGTTTTGGGGGTTGTTCTTACTGGCTTCAATCATGCACTCGTTTCGAACCAGCGCATAATTACTTTTCAGGATAAATAGCTTGCCGTCCATTTTAGTGGCGTAGTAATCGCCGGTGTGCGCCAAATCGGTTTTGTCGGTTTTGTAGGCAATTACCCAAACCGAATCGCCTTCGTAAGGCCTGATGCCGTCGAGTTGTAAATCGTAGTCACGAATTAATTCCTCGCTGAAAATGGTATTCGAAAGGCGCGCCAGGTCAAGTTCAATTAACTCGTCGAAACCGGTTTGCGCATCGGGAAACGAATACGAACGGAAATTTTTATTGACTTCGGTAAAACGAAAATTACGGTTGTCGAAGGCGTCCTGAATAGATGGACGACTATATCCACTTTGGTCGGTCATCTCAGCAATCGCTTCTCGAACCAGGCTGGTCGAATCATTTCTGGTTTCTTTTGCCAGATAATGGAATTTCAATCCGATTGGTCCGGTGTGAAAGTTATCCGGAACTTTCGCAGCAGCAGTTTTTATAATCCTGAATAAAACCTGAGAACGCGCAGCCACATCAATTCCTTCAATGTTGTAGGTTTGTTCGGTTAGCGAAAGGCGTGCAAATTCGGTCGTTAACAATTCGGCTACCGGATAATTTTTATTTTCGTATCCAACGGCCGATACAAAAAGCGTTTTGTTCGCAAATTCAGCCGGAATTTTCAACTCGAAAAACCCATTCGCGTCGCTGGCTGTTCCGTAAAAGGTCCCTTCAATTCCAATATTTGTATAGGCAATGCCCGATTGGTTGTCGGCATCTACAATCCTCCCTTTCAATAGCTGGTTTTGGGCTTGCAGCCCGATGGTGAACGAAAGAAATAAGATAAGGAGTAAATTTTTCATGGTTCTGCTGTTTTTGTTTTCTGAAATTCAATTCTTTGGACGATGAGTGGTAGATCTCTTTCGTCCGATTTATTGCTTTGGCTTTAAATTTGTTGTATAATTCGTACTTTAGTTAACTCTTGAAGAACGCTTAAGTTCGTTAAAAATTATTAATCGGATAACATCTATGTCTGCGAAGCGTTCTTCATTTGTCATCCGAAACCCGGAAAAATCTTAGCTACATGAAACAAGCCGTGAAAACATCTGTTTTGGAATACCGAACGATGTTTATTGGCGAGTTCTAGTTACCGAGAGTCTAATTTGATAAAAATATGACCAATTCAAAAATAGGATTGGTGAAATTGAAAAATTGAAAAAATGAAAACAAACAGAATTCTGCTTTTAGCAACAATTGTTACAATTAGCTTATCCGCTTGCGTTTCTAAAAAGAAATTCCTCGACATGGAGTCGTCCAAAATGCGTGCCGAACAGCGCGTGCGCGATTTGACTGATGAAAATGAGGCGAAAGATAGCCGTATTGGCCAAATGATTGCCGATTATGAAGCCATGAAAAAGGACCTGATGGCGAACAATTCCAAGAAAGATCAACTCATCGGCGATCTGAGCGGGCAGATAAATTCGTTAAAATCGAACGTACAGGAAAAAGATGCGACAATCGACGAAAAGCTCTATGCCTTTGAGTTTGAAAAACGACAGATGAAAGAAGCATTGGAGAAAAGCAACAGTGTTGCTGCTGAGATGAAGGCGGAAAATGCAAATCTTTCGAATGAGCTGTCGACCACAAAGAACGAATTGTCGGACTTGAAATTTAGTTTCAGCCGCCAGCAGGAATCGATTGAGCGAATGGGCAAGCAGCTGGAGCAGAAAAGTGGACTTTATGAAGCTCAGGTGCAACAGGTTTCTTCCTTGAAGGCTGATATTCAGAAGTTGAAGGTTGAGGCGAAAGAAAAGGACGAAACAATTGAGCGGTTGAAAAATAATGTCAATCTGCTGAAAAGCCAGATTGGGAAATAGCGCCTTGGCACCTTAAAAAAGGACTTCAGATGATAGAAAGATAAACCCTCGGGGATTTCTAAAATCTGAAGTCTTTTTAGTTTAAAATATCGGTTTTCTATCCAATTCCAGGCAGGTTGATTCCTTTAATTTTCCGGTATAAATCGAGGGCAAATAAGTCGGTCATGCCCGATACAAAGTCGATAACCGATTGAATTTTCTCGTAGTCGGACTGATGTTCGCCCCGATACTGTTGTGGAATCAGTGAAAGCAATCGGCGCGACAAACCTGCTTTGGGTTCCAGTACGGCCTGAATAAACTCGTCGAGCAGTGTCCCCAGAATTTTGTAACCGGCCATTTCAATCTCTACAACCGATCGGTCGTTGTAGATTTTTTCAACCGACAGGGGCACAATGGCTTCCATGGCTGTTTTCGACGAGCCCTCAACTTTCTTTATCAACGCACCCTGAAAGGTGCCGGCCATGATATCCGTGCGATTCTGCTCAAATACTTCCAGACATTCATTTACCAGCTTGTTGATGACCGAAGCCCGCAGGTAGCTCACCTGTTCATTGCGATCGGTCACAATTTTGAAATTCCGGTCAATTTTCGAGAGGATGTCTTTGTCGGCTACCGGATCGTAAAAATTCCGAAACAGATCAATCACCTGGTTGTAGGGCACAATCTTCAGTTTGTGTGCATCCTCCATATCCATAATTTGGTAGCAAATATCATCGGCTGCCTCTACCAGATAAACAAGCGGGTGGCGAACAAATTTCATCGGGTCTGTTCCTGTTTGATTTAATCCCAATTCACTTGCGATACCTTGGTATAGTTTTTTCTCCGTTTGAAAGAAACCAAATTTTGGTTTGGTTACTCCAACCGACTCATAGGGGTACTTAACGATTGATGCCAGGGTGGTGTAGGTGAGGGCAAACCCCCCGTCGCGGCGACCTTTAAACTGGTGACTCAGCAGACGGAGCGCGTTCGCATTTCCATCGAAAAAAACAAAGTCGGTCCATTCGGCAGGGCTCACCAGATTTTTTAAATCCTTACCATTTCCCGAGGTAAAATAATTCGAGATGGCTTCCTCTCCGGCATGTCCAAAGGGAGGGTTTCCCATATCGTGGGCCAAACAGCCGGCCGATACTACGGCTCCCAGTTCGGCAAGCAGTGGGTGTTGTTCTCCGCTTCTGCTTAACTTTTCGGCGAGCATGCTTCCAAGGGTGCGACCAACGCTGGCTACTTCCAGAGAGTGGGTTAAGCGATTGTGTACGAAGATACTTCCCGGTAGCGGAAACACTTGTGTTTTATTCTGCATACGCCGAAAGGGCGACGAGAAAATAATCCGGTCATAATCGCGCTGAAATTGTGTTCGGCTATACAGATCATTTCCGTCTGTTGTCGGTAATGATCCCAGTCGTCGGGTTGATATGAGTTGATTCCAGTTCATGTTTTAATTTCTTTTTCCAGTCGATTAATAAATATCGACATGAAATTGGTTTAATTCCTTATCCAGTTTCTTCGATCCCGGACAAATTCTTTCGAGCAATTTCCAAAATCCCGGGCCATGGTTCTTTTCAATGGTATGAGCCAGTTCGTGCAAAATTACATAATCAATTAACCGATCGGGGAGTCGCATCAGGTGTAAATTAAGATTGATGTTGTTAACTGACGAGCAACTTCCCCATCTGCTTTTTACATGTTTTACATACACGTTCTCAACTTTTAAACCGTGAACTTGCGCCAGCTCTCGAAGTCGGGAGGGCAGATATACTTTCGCTTCCTGCCGCATCACCTGCACTATGGCCCGTCGTATAAACAGTTGAATTTCGGCTCGTTGGTGGTCTTGTTTCGTTGGTATGTTTATCTGGATGATACCGTTTCCAACAAGACCCGAGACTTTATTTTGATCAACAAAAACCACCTTCAATCGGTGGAATTTTGTTTTAAAACAGTTGTCAGGACTAAAAATAGTTAAACCAGCTTTAATATCTTGTTGTTGTCTTAGTATCCAGTCGACTTTAGTTTTGACAAAATCAATGGCCTTTTGTTCAGAAACCAGAGTAGGCATAGATACCTGAACCTTTCCGTCGGGCTTTACCCGAAGGCGTATGCGACGAGAGCGAGTGTTTTTGTGGATGTGAATCGCACCGATTGGTTCAAGATGAAAATAATTGTCAGCTGTCATCATCGAATTTAAGATGACGAAGATA
>NZ_JBFHIT010000051.1:0-34773 GCF_041596335.1 Mangrovibacterium sp.
ATGCAACCTGAAAGTCTTTATTTTATCGGTACTGCGGTTGTTCTTGAGTATTTCGGGTATGGTTTCGGTTTTGTTGGCCTCATGCTGTTTATGATGCAACAAGTGGCACCCGGGAAATACAAAATGGCGCATTACGCCTTTGCCAGCGGAATTATGAACCTTGGTTTTATGATTCCATCGATGGCTAGCGGCTATATCAGCGATTTTCTAGGCTACAAAATTTTCTTCTTCTGGGTGTTGGTGGCAACCATTCCGTCATTTTTAGTCGCATGGTTTGTGCCGTTTAATCAACCTGAATCTGACGAAGCGGCTGAATAATAGCCTGTGCGTAGCAGGAAGATGAGCATTTCTACGTAATCTGGTTTGAGAGCAGTCGCCGTGAAAATCTTCCTGTTTCACCTGACAGATTGATTCTAAAACCTCATGGAGAGAGTGTCCGAAAAACAGTTCGGCAAAAAGTGAAAAAAGGAAATAAATTCAATAATTATAAAACAAGATCATGAAAAATAAAATTACGATTCCTTGGGAAGAGAGACCGGCAGGTTCAACCGATGTTGTGTGGAGATATTCGCAAAATCCGGTCATCGGACGTTACCAGATCCCAAGCTCAAACAGTATTTTCAATAGTGCTGTTGTGCCATTCGGCGATGGGTTTGCCGGTGTTTTCCGTTGCGACAACAAAGCGGTTCAGATGAACATTTTTGCCGGCTTCAGCACCGATGGTATTAACTGGGACATCAATGAAAAGCCAATTGAGATGGTGGCCGGGAATACCGAAATGATTGAATCGGATTATAAATACGACCCGCGCGTAACGTTTATCGAAGACCGCTACTGGGTAACCTGGTGCAATGGTTATCATGGACCAACGATCGGTATTGCCTATACTTTCGACTTTAAAACATTTCACCAATGCGAAAACGCGTTTCTTCCGTTCAACCGGAATGGCGTTCTGTTTCCTGATAAAATTGACGGAAAATATGCCATGTTGAGCCGTCCGAGCGACAATGGCCATACGCCGTTTGGCGATATCTACATTAGCTACAGTCCGGATATGAAATATTGGGGAGAGCATCGTTGCGTAATGAAAGTTTCTCCTTTCGAACAAAGCGCCTGGCAGTGTACCAAAATAGGTGCGGGGTCGGTTCCCATTAAAACAAAAGAAGGGTGGTTGCTTTTCTATCATGGAGTAATCAACACTTGTAACGGATTCCGGTATTCCATGGGCGCGGCTCTTCTCGACCTCGAAAATCCTTCGAAAGTGAAATATCGTTCGCAGCCTTACCTGTTGGCTCCGGCAACACCTTACGAACTTGCCGGCGATGTTCCGAATGTGGTTTTCCCTTGTGCTGCCCTCAACGATGATGAGAAAGTGGCAATTTATTATGGCGCTGCCGATACCGTAGTGGGAGTGGCCTTCGGATATCTCGATGAGATTATTGATTTTTTAAAGCATAATTCATTGTAGTTAGCCGGAACTTGCGAACAGAAGTTTTACCGGTACCCAAATGGCTGAATAGTGAAAGAATATTTTATTGAAAATCAAACGCTGTGAACTCTCGAAGTCAAAATTTTGACTCGCAATTTGTCCCGAATATTGATCGGGTGGAGAATGATTATAAAACCTTAAATGAAGACTTTGCCTTTTTAAAGCCTCCCCCCTCGGGGGAGGTTCGTAGGGGGCTTAAAATTATAAACACCATGAATAGAGTAAAATTTAAAACAATAGTTAGCTTCATCGTTGTCGCTGTAACAATAATGGTCAATGCCGGACTCGTTCAGGCGCAAGCCAAAACCGATGACTACCGGTGGGATAAAAACTGGATGTGGGTGTATGCCGATTTGAAGAAAAGTGACGCGGATTGGACAGCGAAACTGGAGCGTTATAAGGAGAATGGAATCAGTGGTATTTTAATTGGCGGTGGTGTTCCTATGCTCGAAAAAATAATTCCGTTGGCCGATCAGGTTGGTATCGATGTGCATGCCTGGATGTGGACACTAAACCGTCCCGGCGATAAGGAAGCCAAGCAACATCCCGATTGGTATACCGTGAGCCGGAAAGGGGAGTCGTGCTTCGATGTGCATCCGTATGTTGATTACTACCAGTGGGTTTGCCCTTCGAAGGAAGAAGTGTACAAGCACATTGAAAAGCAGGTGAAAGAATTGTGTGCGGTTGAAGGACTTAAAGGAGTTCATCTGGATTATGTGCGGTACTCGGATGTGATATTGGCTAAAGCTTTGCAACCAAAATACAACTTGGTTCAGGATAAGGAATATCCCGAATTTGACTTCTGCTACTGCGAAACATGCCAGGCAAAATTTAAGGAGCAGAGCGGAATTGATGTTTCAAAACTCGAAGATCCTACCCAAAGCGAGGAATGGCGTCAGTATCGCTATCAAAGTGTGACCGACCTGGTGAACCGCTTGGTAAAAGTGGCGCATCAGAACAATAAACTGATTTCTGCCGCTGTGTTTCCATATCCCGAACTGGCCCGAACCATTTGCCGGCAGAGCTGGGACGAGTGGGATCTCGATGCGGTTTTTCCAATGGTTTACCAGAATTTCTACGATGAAAATATGCACTGGATAAAAACCTCAACCCAAAAAGGAGTTCGCGATCTTAACAATGAAAAACCGATTATAACAGGTTTGTATTTGCCGCAGATACCCGAAGGGAAGTTCCCGATTGCTGTTAAAAAGGCATTTAAAGGTGGTGCAAGCGGAGTCGCTGTTTTCGATGAAGATAAGATTACTGATGAGGAATTAATGATCCTTAACGAGCTGGGAACGAAATATCAAACGGTGAAATAATGAAAGGTTTCATACAATTACTATTGATAGGGGCTATTTTTTTAGCCGCATGCACACCAAAAGAACCGTCAACGGCAATTGACAGCGCTGCGGCCTATGTCAATCCGTTTGTTGGAACCGACGGCCCTGGCAATACTTATCCGGGGGCGGTGGTGCCTTTGGGGATGGTTCAACTTAGTCCCGACAACGGACTGCCGGGCTGGGATCGCATTGCCGGTTATTTTTGGCCCGACTCAACGATTGCCGGTTTTAGCCATACACACCTGTCGGGAACCGGAGCCGGCGATATGTACGATCTATTGCTGATGCCCTTGAATAGCCGGTTTACCGAAAGCCTCACACCCCAAGGCGATTACCGGCCATATTCGAAATTCTCGCATGACCGGGAGGAAGCTCATCCGGGCTACTATGCTGTTGATTTGCTAAGCTCCGGAATCCGGGCCGAACTAACGACCACTGCTCGTGTCGGTTTTCATCGGTACACTTTTCCCGAAGATGAAAAAAGTCAGCTGATTCTTGATTTAGGATATAGCCTGAACTGGGACGCGCCTGTCGATACCAAAATTACCGTTGAAGACAATCAGACCATTTCAGGGTACCGAAAATCAAAAGGCTGGGCTGCCGACCAACGGGTGTATTTTGTGGCCAAATTCTCCAAAGCGTTTGATCAGGCCGAGCTGTTTGAAAACTCAACCGAAAAGTTGGAGCAAAGCGTGGAGGGAACGAAAACCCGTTTGGTCGTGAACTACCGGACTCAGGACGGGGAGAAAATCCATGTGAAAGTGGCTCTTTCTTCAGCTAGCATTGAAGGAGCACGACAAAATATGGAAGCTGAACTTCCGGATTGGGATTTCGACCAATCGGTGCAACAAGCCACCGATTTGTGGAACGGCTATTTGTCGAAAATAGAAGTGAAAGGTTCGGAGTACATGAAGGAATTGTTTTATACCAACCTATACCATTGCTTTTTAACGCCTTCGCTGCATAGCGATATCGACGGAGCATACAAAGGAGCCGACGGCAACACTCATGTTGCAACGGGCTACAACAAGTACGACACATTTTCGCTGTGGGACACCTTCAGGGCTGCTCATCCGCTGTACACCATTATTTGTCCGAAGGAAACGGAAGACATGATTAAATCGTTTATGTCGCACTACGACGAAACCGGTTTGCTTCCGGTTTGGTCACTAGCCGGGAACGAAACCAACATGATGATTGGGTATCACGCTGTTCCGGTCATTGTTGACGCGTATTTCAAAGGGATCCCGATGGACGCGGAGAAAGCGTTGAAAGCTTGTGTCGCTTCGGCCACAGAACAGGGACGACAAATTGATGAATACATGGAATTGGGCTACGTTTCTGCCGGTTCGCATGGCGAGTCGTGGTCGGTGTCGAAAACATTGGAATATGCCTATGATGATTGGTGCATCGCACAGTTGGCAAAAGCGCTGGGGAACGAAGAAATTAACCAAACCTTTGCCGAAAGGGCAAACTACTGGCGGAATCTGTATGATCCGTCTTCAACCTTTTTTCGCCCAAAATCCAAGGACGGAAAATTCCTTTCACCATTCATTGCGAAAAACTACGGGCCACAATACTGCGAAAGCAATGCCTGGCAATACTTTTGGTTTGTACCGCAAAACATACCGGGCTTGATTGATATTCTGGGAAAAGAAGCGTTCACCGCGAAGTTGGATTCAATGTTCAGCTATTATCCCGAACCCGACGATGAACTGCCCATCTTCAGTACCGGAATGATTGGTCAGTATGCCCATGGTAACGAGCCAAGTCACCATGTAGCCTACCTGTACAATTACATTGGGCAACCATGGAAAACGCAGGAGATGGTTCGTCGAATCATCAATAGTCAGTACAGTACAAAACCCGATGGCTACTGCGGAAACGAAGATTGCGGACAAATGTCGGCATGGCTCGTGTTTTCGGCAATGGGCATGTATCCGGTAAATCCGGCTGATGGCGTGTATAGCCTGACATCGCCCTGGGTTGAGGAAGCCAAAGTCGATTTGGGCGGGGGAAAACAATTTGTCGTTCGGGCCGAAAACCAGTCGGAACAGAATAATTACATACAGGCGATCTACCTGAATGGTTCTTTATACCATGAGCTATCGATCACTCACCAGCAGATTATGGCCGGTGGCGAGCTTCTTTTTGTTCTGGGTAGTGAACCAAATAAAATGCTTGGCACAGCCAGCAACTAAGTATTTCAAGTTATAGTCGGTTTTAAACCGAAACTCACCCCACCTCCATTTCGGGGCTGGGGTGAGTCAATTCATATTAAATTCGAAAAACGACAGCTGTTTTTCGTTAAACGAACAAATCTGAATCATGAAAAAAATAGAAGGTTTGAAAATGGTTTTCCTGCTGATGCTTGTGGCCACCCTGGGATGTACGCAACTATCGAGTCAGCCGGTTTTGAAAGCTGATACCAGTCCAAAAATTCCGTACAACCCCGAGCAATATGTGTGCTTTCGAACAGAGACACACATTGTAGTTGATGGAGTTTTGGACGATAAATCGTGGGAACAGGCTCCGTGGAGCAACGAATTTGTCGACATTGAAGGTTCGCTGCAACCAAAACCGACCTTCGCTACCCGTGTAAAAATGCTTTGGGATTCAGACTATTTTTACATTGCTGCCGAGTTAGAGGAACCTCATATTTGGGCCAACATTACTGAGCACGATGAAGTGATGTTTTACGACAACGACTTCGAGGTTTTTATCGATCCCGATGGCGATACCCACAACTACTACGAATTTGAGATGAACGCGCTAAACGCAACCTGGGATTTGCTGTTGACAAAACCCTACCGCGACGGCGCGTTGGTGGTTGACAGCTGGGAGATTCCCGGCTTGCAATCCGCTGTGAAAATTTACGGAACGTTGAATGACCCTACCGATCAGGATGAGAAATGGACCATTGAACTGGCTTTTCCGTGGAAGGTGTTGAGAGAATGTAATCCGGGCCAGAAGATACCAGAGGACGGAAGCCAGTGGCGACTAGGTTTCTCGAGAGTGGAATGGCAGACCGAAATTATTGATGGCAAATACGTCAAAAAGAAAGGGGCAAACGGGAAAAATCTTCCGGAAAGTAACTGGGTTTGGTCGCCCCAGGGAGTAATTGCCATGCACCAACCCGAAACCTGGGGATATGTGCAGTTTTCGGCAAAAACGAATGATGCCGCTTTTGTGCAGCAGGCCGATGAAGACGTGAAATGGGCCTTGCGACAATTGTACTACCGGCAAAAAGCCTATCAGGCAGAAAACAACGAATTCACCGACAATCTTTCGGCTTTGCGAATGGCTGAGGTGAAGCTGAACGAAAAAGCTTTCCAGCCTGAAATTACATGCTACCCAACCGGATTTATCGCCAGTTATCCTTCGCTCACCGAAAAAGGTAACTGGTATATTCGGGAGGACGGGAAAGTCTGGTTTGAAAAAAATTAATTCGCATGAAACGAAGATGTTGCCCTGCCTGCAAATGCCAAAAGAAGCAGGTTTCAGCAATATGTGAGATCCATCATACAATTGAAAAACAAATTATTCACGGATGAAACAACACTCGATAGCCATTTTTCTTATCATTTGCTTTCTTCTTGGTACCGCTTGCAGCAATCAGCATCTTGTAAGCGACAGCAAAAAGCGCGATGAGATCCGAACAAAATTTGAACAACGGGAAAGCTCCTTTTTGAAGAACCGGCAGGCTCAGCTTTTGGATATATTTCAATCCGGGTTGACCCTTCAGGAAGAAGAGGCGCTTCAGTTTTTGTATGCCTACGAAACGCTGAGCGATCTCTGTAATTACAATTCAGATTTTTATATCAAGCAGGTCAGATATGCTCTGAAGGCAAAGCAGACATTTCCATGGGGAAACAAGGTGAGCGAAGAGGATTTTCTTCACTTTGTGCTTCCCCCGCGAGCCGGGACTGAGAATCTGGATTCGGCGCGTGCAGTAATGTTTTACGCCTTAAAAGACCGTGTGAAGGGATTGAGCATGAAGGAGGCTGCGCTTGAAGTAAACCACTGGTGCCACGAGAAAGTTACTTATGTTGGGAGCGATTCGAGAACATCAGCGCCATTGGCGACAATGAAAAATGCCAAAGGGCGTTGCGGCGAGGAGTCTGTTTTTACTGTTACCGCCTTACGATCGGTCGGAATTCCGGCCCGCCAGATTTACACGCCACGTTGGGCTCATCAGGACGATAACCATGCCTGGGTGGAGTTTTGGGTCGATGGGAAATGGTATTTCTACGGAGCCTGCGAGCCTCAGGCCGATGTAAATCAGGGCTGGTTTGTGGAACCCTCGCGCCGGGCTATGCTCACTGCTGCCCAAACACCCGGAAATTATGCGTTCCCGGATATCATTTCAAGTAACGAAAATTATACCCGTTTGAATTTGATTGAAAACTACACGAATGCCAAAGATTTGGTTGTGAAGGTGGTCGATTCAACAAATGTCGGTATCCAGCATGCTGATGTTGGCTTTTTAATCAGCAATTACGCCGAGCTTTACGAGCTGGCATCCTTAAAAACCAACAGTGACGGTTTGTGTCGTTTGAAACTCGGATTGGGCGATGTTGTTGTTTGGGCTTCGATGAACAATCATTTTGGTTTCACGAAGGTAACGGTTGCCGAAACCGACACGGTAAGAATGGTTCTTGGCGGAACTGATTTCTCCGAACGGTCGGTTGAGTTTGATTTGGTTCCGCCGGTGCAGAAGGAACCGCTAACAGTTTCGGAAACAGGAGTTGAGGAAAACAGAAAAAGACTGGCTTTTGAAGATTCTATCCGCAATGCCTATGAGCAGACTTTTATGACCAAAGAACGAGCTTTTGAATTGGCTAAAATTGAAAAGCTCGACACCACCATGGTATGGCAGTTTCTGAAAAAATCGAGAGGAAACTGGACCGATATTTCCGACTTTATTCGTCAGGCTCCATCGGACTATAAAAAATGGGTTCTACCGCTTTTGTCCGAAATATCGGATAAAGATTTGCGAGATGCGCCCAACGAAATATTGCTGAGTCACTTGACGAATTCTCCGGCCTACGACAATCGGGTTACAACGGAAGACTACATGCGCTACGTTGTCAACCCAAGAATCGGGCAGGAACAATTGTCGGCCTATAAAACATATTTGAAAGCGCAGTTTGATGACGCTTTCTGGCAACAGGCCATCAAAAATCCCGCGACCATTGAAAAATGGATTGTTGAGAATATAAGCCTGACCGGGAGTGAAAACTACATTTGGGTTCCGGCAACACCAAAAGGCGTTTTCGAGATGAAAATAGCGGATCGCTACAGTGCAAAAATATTTTTTGTGGCCATGTGCCGTACCGCCGGAATTTTGTCGCGCCTCGAACCGGCAACCGGTGTCGCTCAATATCGCAAGGACGACCAATGGATGAATGTGAATCTGGAAGACAAACAACCGGAAACAGAGGTGGATTTTGGAAGCATCCGTTTAGTTAACGCCAGTCCTTCCGGGCAGGCGATCCGGTATAGCAAGGAATTTTCGATCGCAAAATTTGAGCATGGACGTTTTAAAACCTTGGATTTTGAGTTCAATAAAGACTTGAGTCGGTTTCCGGAGAAGTTGACGTTGCAGGCCGGAAATTATCTGCTTTATACTTGCGACAGACAAAGTGACGGAACGGTGCTTTCGCGATTGTCGTTTTTTCCGTTAGAAAAAGGTGAGCATAAAGAGCTGCAGGTGAGTGTGCGAAACGAAGTGAAAACAACCGAACCAATTGCAACATTTGAGCTCCCTGATAACTTAATGCTTCCAGACGGTGAAAAACTGAAACTTGATCAATGTTCAATAAATAGAGACGTAATATTGGTTTGGCTCGATCCGGACAAAGAACCAAGTAAACATGTATTGAAGGATTTTGAAGATTTAAAAGATTCGTTTGATGCACTGGATGTTGCCTTTGTGTTTTTGCTTCCAAATGCAGAGCAGTTCGGCATTTTCAGGCAACTCGGCTACAAACTCCCGGCTAATTCGTTTTTTGTGGTCGACGATCAGCTGCTCAATCGTCTCGCCGATTCTGTGGGGGAGGACTTCAGCAATCAGTTGCCTGTACTGGCAGGATTGGCCGCTAACGAGGATGTTTTTTTCCTTTCGTCGGGCTATAAGATTGGCATCGGCGACCGCTTACTTCGTGAGTTGAAATGGGTGAGAAAATAAAAAGAAAAGCAATTAAAAAAAGATTGTGGCAGTCTGTAATTTGTTGATCGATAGCGCTGTTTCGAGCAGGAGCGTTTCGTAGGTCAGATTTACAGACAGAATCCGTGTCCAAATCGTTATATTTGCTTTCTTTCGAATTTGGCAGACTTGTTCATTCGGATTGGATTAGTCTCCTTGCCGTAAAAAGCTGCATTGACCGTGTGATTGGATGCGATTAAAAAAATGATTTTTTGTGCAAAGATTAACTTTCATATTTGTTTTTACTCTTTTTTGTTGCCTAAGTACTTATGGTACTGATGGATATTATTTCGATACTGAAAGGATATCCAATCAGTTAGGTTTGTCACAAAATAGGGTCAACACCATTGAACGCGATCATTTAGGCTACATCTGGATTGGAACCGAACATGGTTTGAACAGGTATGATGGTTTCGCGATAAAAAAATACTTTGCTGATATTCACTCCTCATCCACCTTGTGGGATAATTTTGTTCGTTTTGTATATGAAGATCAACAGCAGAACATTTGGGTTGGAACGATCAAAGGACTGAATAAGTACGATCCAATAGCCGATAAATTCACTCGCGTGAATATCGACAACGTTTCCAGGGCTTTTAATTCCTGCCTCGAAGTGGATGGGCGTATTGTTTTCTTCACCGGATCGCGCGAACTAATCGTCTATGACGAAAAGTCCGGAGACTTCAGTTTCCTGGAATTGAACGGTTCAGAAGAGGATGCTCAGCAGGTTTTAGACGTAGCCGACTATGCTGAATGGGACGGCGAACGCTTTCTGGCTTTTATAAGGCACAAGGGATTCTATCTGATTAATGTTCATTCAGGTAAATGTGAGCTCCTGCTGCCGTTAGATGGGAATGCCTATAGCAATTTGTTTACCACCGATGAGAGCATATTTTTAGTCGATCAGGATAGTGGAATTATTCAAATCGACCGCCAAAGCTTAGAAATTAGTCATCGGAAGTTGTCTCTGCCTTTTTCGTTAATTACCAGCTTCGACCAAAACCCGGTAACCAAGGATTTTTGGATAACGACTGACGGAGCCGGAGTGTTTATTATTGACCAGGGTTTTCGCATCAAAGAGCATTTGCTGACTGGGCCGGGAGTTATGAATATACTTCCTGACAATACCGTTTTTAAACTCTTTTTTGATTCTGAAGATATTTGGCTCGGCACGGTTAGATCGGGATTGTTGTACCTTCATCCTTCAAATTTTGAGCATTTTGCTCCCGCTAACGGGACACCTTTTGGTCCATCGGAGAAATCGGTGTTAGCGTTATTTGAAGATAGCACCGGCGACATCTGGATGGGAACCGACGGTGGCGGTATCAGTAAATTCGATAAAAAAGCAAACCTGTTCGAACACTTTGTCACGGATCAGACCCAAAAGATAACCTCGATCGTTGGGTACGACGAAAATCGGCTTTTAGTCGCATCGTACCGGCAAGGCTTATTCTTCTTTGATAAGCGAACCCGAAAATTTAGTCCGGTTGCAAATGATCCGTTGTTAAATCAGGTTTACTCGAATACGCGAATCAAGTTGTATCGGGACCGGAATGATGATATTTGGATTTCAGGTTCATCTATTTGGAAAATTAACAAGGGTAAAAATGCGATAAGAGAGTTCTCAAAAAATACGGATCCGGATATTTTTTCCGGAATAAATCCACTTTTCTATTCGGTTGTTGAGGACAATAAGGGGAATATTTGGTTCTCGTCCGAAGGCGGAATATTTAGTTTCAGTTTCGATACTGAAGAAATGGAAAATCCGGTTAGCCTGGGAAATCTAAAAAGCTCATACGGGAGGGTGGTTTTCAGTATCACTTCAAATCAGCAAGGAGATATTATTTTTGGAACTGATCGTGGTTTGTATCTCTACAATCCGCAAACCCGCATTATTTCAAATATTCTTCTGAATAATGAATATGAATCGAGAATCTACTATACTCTATATACTTCAACCGATGATCAGCTTTGGGCAGCAACCAATGAGGGTTTAATTCAATTTAAAAGAGACTCCAACGGAAGTTACCAGCCCTTGCATCACAAAAGCTCGGGTAATTTTGAATACCGATTTGGATCGATCTTGAAATCGGTTGATGGTTACGTTTATTTTGGAGGTAATGAAGGTTTTTTGCGGCTACGGCCCGAAACCATTAAATGTGATTCAACACTGGTTAATCCGGTTATTACATCATTCCGGTTGAGGGGGACTGAAAAAAATACCCCGAAAGATTCATTGATCGTTCCCTCTGTTACCGATTCGGCTGCGGTGACCCTGTTGTATACCACATCGTCGTACGAGTTTGAGTTTAATGCGTTTGACTATGCTGAGAAAGATCAGGTGCAGTATGAATACCGGCTTGAAAATTTCGAAGAAGTTTGGCATGATGGTAAGTCGAGAAAAGCGATTTACACCTCGCTGCCGGCAGGTGAATATGTGTTTATGGTTAGAGCGGCAAATGGAAGTGGTCTGTGGAATGAAAAGACGACCAGGCTATTTCTGACAATTCAGCCACTATGGTGGCAAACCATCTGGTTTAAGTTGTTGCTCATTATTATCGTTGTAGGAACAAGTATTTATATCTGGCTCGAAAGTTTGAAAACGGCGAAACTTCGTAACCAGTTAAAACTGGAGATACTTGAGCAGGATAAATTAAAGGAGATAAACCAGATGAAACTGCGGTTTTTCACCAATATCTCCCATGAGTTAAAGACTCCACTCACGCTTATTTATGCCCCATTGGAACAAATGGTCCGCCAACACAGCAAGCCCGAAGATCTGAAGAAATTACTTCCGTTTCTGTTCCGCAACGCCAAGCGAATGAATCAACTTATTTCTCAGCTGCTTGAATTCAGAAAAGCGGAAATGGACGCCTTGCATTTAAAATTGGAAAAAGCGGATCTGGTTGTTGAATGTCGAGAAATTCTGGACTATTTCACTCATCAGGCAGAATTTGAAGGGATTAAGATCTCCTTCAATACCGAGCTGGATCAGTTTCGGTTTGTCTGCGATAAAGACAAATTATTTAAGATGATTTCCAATCTTTTAAGTAATGCGATGAAGCATACCGGTGAAGGTGAAACAATTGAACTTCACCTGGAAAAAGGAGACTGTCAGGAGGCAATTATTGAAGTAATTGATTCGGGTGTTGGAATTCCGGAAGAGCAACGCACGAAAATATTCGATCGATACTATCAGGTTGATCATAAGGAAGCAGGAACCGGTATCGGACTGGCTTTTACAAAGCATCTTGTCGAGCTCCACAAAGGTGAAATAAGCGTGGAAAGTACTCATGGCAAGGGGAGTACATTTACGATTAGATTGCCATTCAATAACGAAGTTGTTTCTGATGAAGAAATTCACCCAAAAGTAACATACGAACCCGAATTGCTGGAGCTTGAAACAACAGAAACTCCAACAGACCCGGAACCGAAATCGACGGCACGACCGGTGATGTTGATTGCAGAAGATGAATGGGAATTACGAAAATATCTGGAACAATTGTTTCTCTCGAAGTTTAAAGTGATTGCGACTAAAAACGGAGCCGAAGCATTTGAAAAGGCACTTCAATATTCACCGGATATGATTTTGACGGACATGATGATGCCGGAAATGGATGGGTTTGAACTATGCCAGAAGCTTAAAAGTGATTTACGTGTCAGCCATATTCCGGTTGTGTTGCTTACTGCCAAAGCAGAAATTGAAGACCAAATTGAAGGTTACAAGTCGGGTGCCGATGCCTATATTCCAAAACCATTCGATAATCAGTTGCTGGTTTCCCAAATCGAAGCGATACTTCGCAACCGGACAATTTTAAAGGACCGTTTTAGTCATGATTTAGATCTAAGTCCGGATGAGTTGCCGCAAAGTTCAGCGGATGATAAATACTTGCAGAAAGCCATTAGCGTGGTTGAGATGAACCTTGCCAACTCGCAGTTTAATGTGGCCGAATTTGTAAATGAAATGGGAATGAGCAGAACCTTGGTTTATTCGAAAACTAAGGCAATTACCGGAAAGCCTGTGAAAGACTTCATTTTGCATATCCGACTGAGGAAAGCGGCAGAACAGTTGAAACAATCCGGGTTGACGATTACTGAAATCGCTTTCGACTGTGGTTTTTCTGATCCAACCTATTTCAGCACGGTATTTAAAAGGTACTATAACATTACCCCTACTGAATACCGAAATATGAAATAATCTGGAAGCAGACGGCAGCTTCAAAAGCTCCAAAAACAAACAATTCATTGGCGAGGCTCTTTCCCGAAAACAGAATACCATTTATTCCGTTTTCTTACATCTGTTCATGCGATTGTTAGATCGGTTAATTGGTAACGAATACGAAATAGGTAGATCGTTATCGATCTTTTAATCTTTTAGTTAGAAGAGCAGACGATCGTTAGTCCGGTTTTGGCCGCTTTTTTTTGTCTTCTTCTTCTTCTTCTTCTTCTTCTTCTTCTTTTGTCCTTCATTGCCTGCCATTTTTTCGATGCACATATTTAAATATTCCCGTATAAATTCAAATAAACCCCGTTTTTGTACAAAATCAAACGCAATATGGATAAACTCAAATGCCGGTTTTAGCATTTGTCAGCAACTTTACAAGTAAATAATCGAGTCGGGATATGGCCTGATTATTCGAAACAAAAAAACGAAGTCTGGTGAAGACGGAAAATGTTGTACACTCGCTTTTATTGGTTCAATCGCACGTATTCCTGTTTGCACAGGGATTTGCCCGGCTTAAAACAATCACTGAGCACGTAACAGAAGAGTTGGGGCAGGCGCTAAAAAGTGGCGCTGTTGTCGTGCCGGGTACTGCTAATAGTAGCATGTCAAACAATGATGGACGTTTTTCCGGACTAGCCCAGTCGGGAGCCCAAATCCGCTTTACTTTTTTTGGATTAGCTGAACAAGTAGTTTCTGTGGCGGGCAGCTCAGTAATTGAAAATGCCGAACCGGGTTTCGAATGATGAACGTACAAGTGATTTCAGGATTGAAATAAATTGTCAATTTTCTTGCAGATGAATAGATTAGGGATTTTTTTAAGCGGGATTGCACTCGCTTCAGGACTAGCTTCCTGCGGCGTAAGAGACAAACTGGGAGATGGTACGGGGCGTCCGAATATTTTGTTTATAATGACCGATGATCATTCCTATCAAACACTTAGCGCATACAATAAAAAAGCACAGCCGACCCCCAATTTAGACCGCATCGCTCAGGAAGGAGCAATTTTTGAAAATAGCTTTGTTACCAATTCTATTTGTGCGCCAAGCCGGGCAACGATGCTTACCGGAAAATTTAGTCATATCAACGGGCAAACGAACAACGCGGCTACTTTCGACGGCAATCAGCTAACTTTTCCCAAACTATTACAGGATGCAGGGTACGAAACTTCGTTAATCGGAAAATGGCATCTTAAAAGTGAACCAACCGGATTCAACCACTGGGACATACTGATCGGCCAGGGAACCTATTATAATCCGAATTTTACAACGAATGGTGTTCTGACACACCACGAAGGATATATTACCAATATTATTACCGAAAAAGCATTAGCCTGGCTTGGAGAGCGAGACAAAACCAAGCCTTTTTGCCTTTTACTACACCACAAGGCAACACACCGCGACTGGCAACCCGATACGGCTCTTCTAAATCTTTATAATGACATTGAATTTGAGCTTCCGGAGAATTTTTTCGATACCTACCAGGGGCGGCAGGCAGCCGGTGAGCAGCAACTAAGTATTGCAACAGATCTGGATTTGGTTTACGACCTGAAGTTGTTAGACAAAGAAGGGGAGATTCAGACCAAATACAGAAAAGAATTTCAGCGAATGATCGACCGATTCACTCCGGAACAACGCAGGCGTTGGGATGAAGAATACGATCCGATTATAGCCGACTTTAAAAAGCAGGGATTGGAAGGAGACGAACTGTCGAAATGGAAATTCCAGCGTTACATGCACGACTATGTCCGTTGTGTCGCTTCAGTCGACCTGAATATTGGGCGAATTCTGAAGTATTTGGATGATAATGAGCTTGCTAAGAACACGATTGTGGTTTATACCTCCGATCAGGGATTTTATATGGGAGAGCATGGCTTTTTCGATAAACGATTTATGTACGAACAATCGCTCCGAACGCCGTTGCTGGTTCGGTATCCGCAAAAGATAAAAGCAGGGACAAAAGTCGGACAACTGGTTCAAAACATTGATTATGCGCCTACATTTCTCGATTACGCAGGCGTAAAAATTCCGGCAGAAATACAAGGAATTTCGTTGAAGCCTTTGCTTGAGGATAAACAAACTGAGTGGCGCGAAGCTATTTACTATCACTATTACGATTACCCGGCTGAACACATGGTGAAGCGTCACTATGGAATTCGGACCGAACGCTACAAGCTGATCCATTTTTACAACGATATCGACCAGTGGGAGTTGTATGATTTGGAGAATGATCCGGACGAAATGAATAATATTTACGACCAGCGTGAAAATTCTGAATTGATTGACTCGCTAAAAATGAAGTTAGCTGAGTTACAGGTTCAGTATGAAGATGCCGATCGATCAACGTATTAAAATTTATCGAATAACAATTTTCAATTATATACAATTATGGCAAAAATAAATTTTTCAGAAGTAGAGAAATGCTTCTTACAAAAGTCGGGAATTAAAGAGACTACAACGAAAGTGCCTTACATTCCTGTTGACAACTTCCCTAAATTGGGACTATTCACAGCTCTTCGGTTTTTAGAGTGGGTATCTGAAAACCCGGAAGGAGTAATCAGTTTACCAACTGGAAAAACTCCGGAGTATTTTATTCGCTGGACTCAATTTTTGTTGGAAAACTGGGAGAACGCCAAAGGAAAGAAAATACGGCTGGAGAATGGACTTAATAAAGTTGAAAAGAAACCAGATCTAAGCAAGTTACACTTCGTTCAGATTGATGAGTTTTACCCCATTAGTTCCAAGCAGCATAATAGCTTTTACCACTATGTAAATGAATATTATATCAAAGGATTTGGCTTAGATCCCAATCGTGCGTTATTGATTAATTCTGACGCGATTCCATTGGCCGATGGAAAGCATTTCTCGGAAGTTTTTCCGGATAGTATTGTCGACCTTTCACTTCGGTATCGCGAAGCCAAAACAAAGAAAGAGCAAGAACAACAACGCTCAATCTTTCTCATCGATGACTGGTGTGTTAGTTACGAGCGCAGAATCAGAGAAAAAGGCGGTATCGGTTTCTTCCTTGGCGGAGTTGGCCCCGACGGCCATATCGCTTTTAACACAAAGGGATCCGATCATTACTCAACAGCCCGGTTAACAAAAACCAATTTCGAAACACAAGCTCAGGCAGCCGGTGATCTTGGCGGGATTGAGATCTCGAAAAATCGGTTGGTTATAACAATCGGACTTGAAACAATTACTTACAACAAAGACGCTGTAGCAGTAATTTTTGCGGCTGGCGAGGCTAAAGCAACCGTTATTAAAAATGCGATGGAAAGCGAACCAACGGTGTTGTATCCGGCTACCGTTCTTCAAAAATTGCCTAATAGTCGGTTCTTCATTACAAAAAGTGCTGGCGTAAAATTAAAAGATAGCATCGACGAGTATTATAAAACGGGTGAATGGACCCATGAAAAAACCGAAAGAGCTATTCTTGACCTGTGTAAAAGAATTGATAAGTATGGCCCTAAGTTAGAGCTTGAAGACTTAAAATCAGATCCATACTGCCGGCTAATTCCAAATCTTTCGCTTGATACGGTTCAGGAAGTCATCGAATCAATTAAGCAGAAAATATTCAACGGACTTAAGCCCGAAACCGATCAGGTGTTTTATCACACAGGTCCGCACCACGATGATATTCAGCTGGGCATTCAGCCACATGTAAATTCATTGTTGGAAATTAAATCGAATGAATCGTATTTTTCGGTGTTAACCTCAGGTTTTACAGCAGTTACAAACTTGTTTTTGACTGAAACTCTGATGAATACCAAGAAGTTGCTGGACAGCGATGAAATTCAGATGGTGAATTTTCCTGACTTCTTTGAAGTTGGCTACAAATATAAATGGGATAAAGATGTTTATCATTTCCTGATTAAAGTCGCGTCCGGGGAACCAATGGAAAGAGTTCGTGGATTGTGTCACCGTGTCGTCAGAGCTATTGTTAGCATTTGGGGAGTTAAAGATGTCGATCAATTGCGCGATACCATCAATGCAATCCTTGCGAACATCAGAGAGAGCTACGATGGTCAGAAGAATCCGCCTAAAATCCAGAAACTAAAAGGGATGATCCGGGAGTTTGAAGAAGAATTGGTTTGGGCACATTCAGGCGTTCAGGTTAAAAATATTCACCATTTGCGACTTGGTTTCTATACCGGCGATATTTTCACCGAACAACCTAATCGCGACCGCGACGTACAGCCAATCCTTGAGGAGTTTAGAGCAATTAAACCGAGTGTTATTAGTTTGGCTCTCGACCCCGAAGGAAGCGGTCCCGACACACACTATAAAGTGCTTCAGGCTATTGCCGATGCTGTTCGTTTATGGGGGAAAGAAGAGGATTTAAGTAAGCTGAGAATTTGGGGCTATCGGAATGTGTGGTTTAAATTCCACCCGGCCGATGCAAATGTTATTGTCCCTGTTAGCATCAATTCTCTCGACGTACTCGACAAATCCTTTACGGATTGTTACCTCAGTCAGGTGAATGCCTCATTCCCGAGTCATGATCATGATGGTAAATTTAGCGACCTGGCTCAAAAAATTTGGGTGGAGCAACTTAGCGCCGTTCAATACCTTTTAGGGAAAGATTATTTCTATGCGAATGATGATGCCAGAATACGCGCCAGCCATGGTCTAATCTTTTTCAAAGAAATGAATGTGGAAGAGTTCCTGGAACAAGCACGGGAACTTGAAAAATCGATGGAAGGTGTGGTTTAACTATTTAAGCTTGTCTGACCAGTTGCCCGTACAAAAAGGCAACTGGTCGGTTTTAAAACTGACAGAAGAAGAAAAACCCGGTTTCGGTGGTTGTAGTTACTCGGCTACAGCTACTGTTAAGTAAATCGGGTTTTTCAGTAGAAAAGGGTTGCCCATTGTTTTGGTCGACCCTTTTTTTGCGGTGTCTGTCGCGTCCTGAAATAGCGTTGCAAAAGATCGTGATTAGGATGGAAGTGGGTTACAAACTCAGCGTTGAGCAGCCGTCCGGATCACTTTGCGGCGAAAACCGGCGTCTGAATAAAACCGGAAACACAAACCTGTTCAGTCATTACGCTCTCGTACAGCCCAATAAAAAACAAAGAAGTCTGGAGGCTCGAAGGGGCATCGGGCAGGTTCGGGAGCAAATTGGCATCGGGCCAATAGCGTGCGTGCAATGCCCAAAAACTTTTCGACTCTCACGAACAACTAATTGTAAAAGCGAACTCGTCAATTTAGGTTTCCGACGAATTTTTTATGTTGTCCGGTATTGCTTATTCGGGGAGTACTGCTTATTCCCACAATAAAACTTATATTTATCAACCAAAAATAAGGGCAAACTCTTGAAATCTCTTTCAAATAATAACTTGATCATTCTACTTCGAAAAGGAGATATCACTGCTTTTGATGCCATCTATCATAAATATTGCCATCGGGTTTACCAGTTTGTTTTCCGGTATCTGAAACAAGACGAAGATACAGAGGAAATTGTGCAGGAAGTGTTTGTCAAGATCTGGCAATCGAGGGAAAAGATAGATGTTTATTCCTCCTTTGAATCGTTTTTGTTTACCATTGCTTATAATACAACAATTAGTTTACTGCGAAAACGGATTACTGAAACGAAATCACTTCAGTATCTAAAATCAGTTCAGGAGGTTTTTGATACAGTTAGTGTGGTCGATGAAATCCAGTTTAAGGAACTGAATCAACAGGTAAGATTGTTGCTCGATAAGTTAACTCCCCGCCAACGTGAGATCTATGACTTGAGCCGTGAGGAAGGCCTAACGCATCGCGAAATTGCTGAGCACTTGAATATTTCTGAAAATACCGTAAAAAATCACTTGGTTTCTACCCTTAAGTTTCTCAAATCGAATATCGACAATGGCTTGATAATTAATGCCTTGTTTCTTACTTTGTTTGTTTAGGTAAAAAATAGGGCAATTCTTATAGTCCCCATCGCCGACATGTGCGTATTACTTTCTGAACGCATACAAAAAATTGAAACCGAAGTTCATGTTTCACCACGTGCGTCCCATGACTTGTTGGGATGCCTCATTTTTTGAACAATGAAGAAAGAACTACTAAATAAGTATTTAACCAATAGTTGCACGGCTAGCGAGTTCGACGAATTTGCCGAATGGGTGAATTCTGAAGCGCTAAGCGAGGATGGGAAGGCTATTGGATTTGAAGACTGGCGCACCTTTAACCTAAGTCAGGCTCCTAAAAATGCCTCCAAATACAATATCCTGCTCGATAAAATCCACCATCAGATAAATCTACAGGAACGACCATCTCCAGGCAATAGAAGTTTATGGAACAATAGAATAGGATGGCTGAGTAGGGTGGCCGCAGTTTTGTTTTTGCCCTTGTTAGGGGTTTTGTTTTACATGATGGTGTCCGATGGTTTTTACCCGAAAACAGCAGTTGATAATACCCTCGAATCGCTTGAAATAATTGCTCCAATAGGCTCACGGACGGTGGTTCATCTGGCTGACGGAACGGTAGTTAATCTAAATCACGGCAGCCGCATTAAATACCCTTCCAACTTTAAGAACGATATAAGAGAAGTTGAATTGGTTGGTGAAGGATATTTCGAAGTTGCTCACAATCCTGATCGGCCATTTATTGTTAAAACCGGTATTTTGAATGTAAAAGTACTGGGCACCAAGTTCAACCTGAGTGCTTATCCCGACGAAAATATAATTGCAACAACTTTAGTTGAAGGTAAGGTGGTTCTGGAAAAAGATGTGGATGGTCAATCGGTTCAATCGATAGGCTCCATGATACCGGGACAACATGTTGAGTATAATCGAATGTCACAGGAAATTAGTTCTACTGTCGGAAGCACCGAAAAATACACTTCATGGATTGACGGTAAGTTTGTGTTCGACAAAGAGCCTTTAAGTTTGGTAGCCGAAGAACTTGGCCGGACGTTCAATGTTGATTTTGAGCTGGACGATGAAGTGAAATCGTACACCTATACGGTTACTTTTAAGGACGAATCACTCTTCCTGATTCTTGATCTGATGACCGAAATTACACCGGTTAGCTATTCAATCATTCCACGAGAAAAACAATCCGACGGAACGTATGCCAGAAAGCTGATAAAAATTGAAAAACGAAAATAATCCGATAAATAAACTCAAACAAAACTGCTAATGAATTAAACAAGTCTATTTGCTCAATCTGCATTAAAAAGAACAGGGAAATGCGCCAACATTCCCCTGCAAATTTCTAAAAACACCCTAAAGGAACTTATAGGGTAATTTCTAACTATAACAACTACAAAAGTATGAAAAAAAATGACTGTAGTAGCTGGGAATGGTATATTCCCAGGTTGCTAAAACTATTTAGACTTATGAAGTTAACTGGTTTTTTTATGCTCCTTTCCGTTGCAAGTTTATTTGCAACAAATTCCTATTCGCAATCGAAAGCAATAAATCTGAATTTGGAAAGCTCTACTGTAAAGAGAGTATTGCAAGAAATTGAGGAACAGAGCGATTTTCATTTTATGTATAGTGAGGAAATTGTTGATGTTCAGCGAAAGGTTTCGGTGACAGCGGACAATAAAAAAATTTTAGAGGTACTGGATGATTTGTTTGCCGGAACCTCGGTGAGCTACAAGGTAAAAGACCGCTTTATACTACTGTCTGACTCGGAAGGGAAAGCTGTTGAAGTTCAGCAACAAGTCAAAACGGTCACTGGGAAGGTGGTCGATAATAAAGGAGAGGTTTTGCCCGGAGTAACTGTAATTGTCAAAGGTACAACCATTGGAACAATTACAGATATCGATGGTAAATACAGCATAACGAATGTTTCCGAAAACGACATTTTATATTTTTCTTTTGTAGGAATGATTAGTCAAGAGGTCGCTGTTGGAAATCAAACCAACATAAACATTGCCTTTGCTGAAGATGCCATAGGGATTGAAGAGGTAGTGGCTGTGGGCTATGGTTCGCAGAAAAAAGCGACGCTGTCAGGAGCCGTTGAAACGGTAGATGAGAAAGTGTTTCTTAGCAGAGCAGTAGCCAATCCAATACAATCATTGCAAGGGCAAACTCCAGGTGTTGTGGTTACACGAACAAGTTCACGTCCGGGGAACATTAATACAACTACTGGTGCTTCAGACGAGAATGATGTGACAATTCGAGGTATGACTTCAATTAACAATTCGGATGTTTTGTATGTGATTGACGGTATAATTTCTGAAAAGACGGAGTTTAACAACATGAATCAGAGTGATATTGCTTCAATTTCAGTGCTGAAAGACGGAGCTGCCGCTATCTACGGTTCCAGAGCTGCAAATGGGGTGCTTATGATCACAACTAAAAAAGGATCAGGAAAGATGACTGTTGAATACGGGGGCAATTATTCTTTCAAAAAAATCGGCCGAATGCCAGCTGTTCCCACAATGAGCGAGTACGCACAGGTGTTTCTGGAAGGGGTTCAGCAAGAGGGTGACGGAAACTACAAGCAATGGGCTTCTGAGCAGAACCTGCTCGACATGATTGATGAAAAGGCAGGATGGTATCAAACAGCGGTATCTGGATGGGGAGTTAATGGTCTAATGTATATGGAGGCCTCTAATAGATTTGATGATATGTATGGAGATGCTCATTCACAGCAGCACAATGTGGCAGTCTCCGGATCAACTGATGTTACAAAGTACCGGATATCAGGAAATTTTGCCGAAGATGTTGGTGCATCAAAAGTGTATGATGGTCAAAAGCAATATACGTTTAGGGTAAATCTTGATCAGAAGCTAACGGATTGGTTATCGACGGATATTGGATTGTCCCACCAATCGATAAAAACGGAGCGGCCAACGACCGGTTTTCAGGCAGATGCTGTGAATAATGACCCGCCGGTTTTTCCTGCAAAGAATCCTTATGGAGATTGGTATGCAAACTTTGGAATTGGAAATAAAAATTCAATCGCACAAACGACAGAAGGGGGTAAATCATATGTGGACAATAGAATCACTAAAATTAATCTTGGAGTTACTGCGCAGATTACAGGAGATTTGGAATTTAGAGGGATTGCTTCGTATATGGAATCAAATCGAACCTATGATGCAACGACGCTAAGTGTGCTGCTCTACGGTTGGGATGACAATGACCCACAACAGAGTGTGAATCCCAATTCATCGATCAAATCAAGATACAATGAGGCTGTACAGCAGTTGTACACTGGGTATCTTACTTATACAAAAACATTCAAAAAAGATCATAATTTTAAAGCGATGGGGGGGGTAACGGCCGAGCTTAATGAATCTTCATGGATAGAAGCTAGTCGGGATGGTATCTCGGATTTAGGTGTCTTTACTGTTAACTTAGGGACTGGAGTGCAAACGAATGATGCTGCTAAATCGAATTATGGCTTCTACTCATACTTCGGAAGGTTCAATTATGATTATAAAAATAGATATATGGTCGAACTTCTGGGAAGAAGCGACGGAACATCCAAATTCTCAGAAGGTAACAAGTGGCAGGCATACTTTGGCGCTTCTGCCGGATGGATTTTGTCAGAGGAAAGTTTTTTGAAGGATATTTCGTTTTTAAGCTTTTTGAAATTGAAAGGCAGTTGGGCTGAAATGGGTAATCTACCAGGTTCTTCTGTGATCTCAAATCATAGCTATGCTTCAGAAATGAATTTTAGTACAACAGTATTTGGCGTTACTCCAAGCCCACAGGCTACAGCCAGAGTAAATGGCATTGTATCGGATAACAGAACATGGGAACGTGTTCAAATGACAAACATTGGAACCGAGTTTGGGTTTCTGGATCAAAAAATTTACGGATCGTTTGATTATTTCAAAAAGGACAATCCCAATATGCTTGCAAGCCAGCAATTCACTGCTTTGTTAGGTGGCGAGGCTCCAGCAGAGAACATCGGTCATCTAAGAACCAAGGGCTGGGAAATTATGCTTGGAATCAGGGGTAAAGTAGGAAACGATTTTACCTATGGAGTCGCTGTAAATATGGGTAATAGTAAAAATAAGCTATTGTCGTTGACAAGTGCTGCGTCATGGGTAGCCGGATATAATGATCCGGACGATAATGAATTTAGAGAAGACTACCCAATCGGTTCATATTGGATGTACGAAACTAACGGCTTGTTTCAAACACAGGAGCAAGTAGATGCATGGTATACCGAGATTGGAGACAACGGAGGTTCTGTTCCCAAGCAATCCAGCGCCAATGCGCTGCGACCAGGTGATATAATCAAAGTCGACCGGGATGATAACGATCAAATACTGGGTGTATCAGCAGATGGAGGTGACCTGAAATACATGGGCGACTCTGACCCTCACTACGTATTTGGAATTAATACTGATCTTTCCTGGAAAAACATTGATTTCTCTTGTAGTTTTCAAGGGCATTTAGAGCAAAATGTTGAGCGGACTGGCTTATTGTCCTATCCATTCTACAGGCATTGGGCCAACCTGACGCCAGCATTCATTGGGACTCAGTGGACTGAGCAAAATCCGGAAAATACCAACCCCCGGGCTACTTCATCGGCCACAAGAGCCGCATATAACTGGGCCAATAATGATTTTAGATTACAGAATAGCCGGTATGTTCGTCTGAAGACATTGATTGTGGGGTATACTTTCCCTGCGGCTTTGACCAGAAAAATGAAAATGAAAAATTTGAGAGTGTATTTTTCAGGAAATGATTTATGGGAGTGGACTAGCCTTGACGATGGTTATGATCCTGAAAATGGTGCTTCAACACAATCAGCATATCCTTTCATGAGATCTTACGCATTTGGTATTAGTGCGAAGTTTTAGTAAAAGTAATATTATTGATAAGTAAATTAAGAATTTATGAAAAATATTAAGAAAATACTATTTGTACTGCTGGTGTTATTTTTTGCCGGTTGTCAGGATGATTTTATCGACCTAGATCCGTTAGATAGCTATACTGAAGAAATTTATTATAAAACACCAGAGCAATTTAGTTTTGCAGCCAATGAGTTGTATACTAATTTGGTCGGGTGGCAGGCAGTTAGAGGTTCTGGATTGGGGACTTCGTACAATACAGGGTATGGCGATTGGATGAATTTTGGTACCGATTTGACAGCCTTGGCTCAAGATTATGGTAGAGGAACCAATACCGTATCGAATGTAGATGTATACTGGACAAATCATTACTACTTTTTATTGGACGCTAACACACTAATTGAAAAGGCGTTGGAATATGAAGGAAATGCAACGGATATCGAGTCATATGTGGCTACAGCCCATTGGTTTAGGGCTTATCATTATTACGAACTATTAACCAGGTTCGGTGGGGTTCCAATTGTGACTTCGCGTCTAGATGTTACTGATGAATTGTTGATTGGGTCAAAAAGAAATAGTCGTTATGAAGTCGTTTCTCAGATATTATCTGACTTAGATGTCGCAATTGCTGGCTGCCCGCAAGAATCGGCTATAGCTTCATCTGATAAAGGTAAAATTAGTAAGGAAGGTGCTCAAGCCATGAAAGCCAGAGTCTTATTGTTAGCCGCAACTTGGGATACTTATGTTGGAACAACTACTGATGGAGACGGAGTGACAGTGGGGGCAGGTAGCAATAAGCCAGCAGATTACCCGAGCACTGATGCCATGTTGACGGAAGCAATTTCGTTGTGCAATGCAGTAATGACTAGCGGTACTTTTGAATTATGGAATTATAATGATGTGTTAAATAATATGACATCGTTTCATTTGTTCAATATAGATGGTAGCGGTTCAAATCCGGCAGGGTTGGACAAATCATCAAATCATGAATTTATTGTTCAGGGAATTTATGATTTCATTGAACGGCAAAGCAGCACTAACATTAGCCATACTGTGCGCGGGCGGCTAGATCCGTCACGAAAATTTTTAGACTTGTTTTTGTGTACAGACGGGTTGCCTATTGATAAGTCTCCTCTTTTCAAAGGATATAGTACCTTATGGGATGAGACCCGGAATCGGGATTATCGGATGTGGGCTTATTATCACGAGATGATCGAAGAAAACTCATCTCCGGTCTTGACAGGGGAAACAGATATTAACTCAGGTGTTGGTCTGCGTAATTCAAAACATAAAGCGTATTTATATGAAGAGACTGATTATAGGGTACAGGGCCAAGAATCGCAGAACTTCCCTTATTTGAGATTGGCTGAAGTATATCTGAATTATGCCGAGGCTTTGTATGAGAGAGATGGTGCAATCAGCGACGCGGATCTTAACAAGTCGCTCAATTTGGTCCGTGCTAGGGCTGGTATAGCTCCCTTAACCAATTCGTTCGCTACTACCAATGGATTGGACATCAGGGAAGAAATCAGACGGGAGCGAGCTATTGAGTTGTTTGGTGAAAATAGCCGATTTATTGACCTGAAACGGTGGGGGATAGCCGAAGAAGCACTTGGTGCCACAATTCATGGTCCTGTGATTGAAGGTACTGTATATGAAACAAATTCAACGCTATATGATCCAGCATTGTTTCCTGATGGAGAGGAGTCGATCGTAGTTGGAGATGGTACCACTAAAAGGACTGTCATTATTGATCCGTCTAATGAAAGACCTTTTGCCAGACAGCACTATTTGTATTCAATTCCTGTTGACGAAATTATTATAGCTCCGGAATTATTACAGAATCCAGGGTGGTAAAATTCAGATCAATAGTTTAAAAGAGGCTGTCCAATTTTACTTTTTGGACAGCCTCTTTTTGACTAGTAATTAATGTGAATAATCACTATGTTCATGGTTGAAGTGTAACGATATAGGGTGTTGTTGTGAAAAATAGGATGAACCGAATAGGAAGAGTTAAAACTCACAAATAGGGAATTAGCTATTTGGGCGGGTTAAATTTGTTGCTGAAGTATGTGGGTTATATTCACAACAATACGTTAATTGCTAAAACTTAAATTGAAATAAACCCGATCAAATGAAGAAACTACTGATTGCCGCGCTGGCTCTATTGTTATTTGCCTGTAGCAAAACCCGAAATTCAGAAACTCCTTTCGTTACACCTGAGCCCTTTTCCTCCCCTGAGATCGATGCTCGCGTTGAGGCTATTATGGCCAACATGACACTGGACGAAAAGATTGCTCAAATACAAGGGATCCGGCCAACCGAGCTATTGGAAGATGGAAATCTTTCGATTGAAAAGTGTCGTGAAAAAATTCCTAATGGAATTGGACACATGTGTCAGTTTTCTTCTTCGTTTACGATGGAACCGGAAGAACTTCGCGATTTTGTGCGTGAAGTCCAGCACTACCTCATGACAGAAACAAGGCTGAAAATACCGGCTGTTTTCCACGAAGAAGCTATTACCGGTTTTTCTTCCAAAGGGGCGACAACCTTTCCGCAGCAAATTGGTGTGGCCTGTTCGTGGAACCCCGAAATGGTAAACAGAAATGCTTTGTCAACCCGCAATAACATGAAAGCTGCCGGTGCCAATTACGCTTTGTCACCTATGATGGATGTCATTCGCACAGCTCATTGGCCCCGGATCGAAGAAAGCTATGGCGAGGACCCTTACCTCACATCTACCATGGGCGTGGCGTTTGCAAACGGATTGCAGGGCGATGATTTTAAAACCGGTATTGCAGTTACAACCAAGCACTTTGCAGGCTATGGAGCTAAAACAACCAATGAAAAAGATTTTTTCGAGGACTACCTCATGCCGCATGAGGCACTGATTAAAGCTGCCAATGTTAAAAGCGTAATGCCTTCGTATGCGGCTTATAACGGAGTGGCTGATGTAGCTAACCCTGAGTTGCTTAACGGAATTCTGAGAGGTAAACTGGGTTTCGATGGACTAGCCGTCAGCGACTACCATGCCATCGATCATGTATTTGGTAAATACGGGCAGGCAAGTTCTTTAAAAGAAGCAGCTGTATTGGCCTTGAAAGCTGGCAACGATTTGGAGTTTCCGCTTCCGAAAACCTATGAATTTTTGCCCGAAGCGCTAAAGGAAGGTCTGATTACCATGGATGTGATTGATACGGCTGTAAAGCGTTCTTTAATCATGAAAGTCAAACTTGGGTTATTGGATGACCCTGTTTTTGGGCTTGATGGTGATTTGGATTTCGATCCGCCAGCTAACCGAGAACTGGCGTACGAAGCCGCCTGTCAATCAATCGTTTTGCTGAAGAACAACGGAATCCTTCCTCTGAAAGTTGATGAGTTAAAAGATATCGCCTTGCTTGGGCCAAACTCCGATAATGTGTTCTGTTTGTTGGGCGACTACACCTACCAGTCGATGATTACCTATTTCTGGGGACAAACATTCGACCCGACTTCACCCAAAATTGTGAGTATTATTGAAGGTTTGAGAAATAAGTTGGGCGATAAAGTGAACATTCACAATGAACGTGGTTGCGACTGGACTGAACCGTTGGGAACCACAATCGACCCGAATAGTTATGGAGATGGCGAACTGGGCACCGCTAAAAAGAATATTCTGAGCAGAGTAGCTCAGCCTAATCTTGAAAAAGCGCTTGAAATGGCTTCGAAAAGTGATGTGATTATTGCCGCAATGGGGGAGAATACCTACTTGTGTGGTGAAAACCGCGAACGAGAAGGAATTCGCCTGCCCGGCGAGCAAGAACTATTTGTTGAGAAACTCATCGAAACCGGTAAGCCGGTGGTTCTGGTGATTACAGGAGGACGACAACAGTTGGTTGACAAATTTGAAGACAGATGTGCCGCTATTATTCAGGCTTGGTTTCCGGGCGAGGAAGCTGGTAATGCACTGGCTGACATCTTGATTGGTAAGGTTAATCCAACGGCCAAATTATGTGTGAGTTATCCAATGGATGAGTCTGAAGCGGAATTGAACTACCAACATGGTTATCAAGAGGTAAAGCCTCAATATCCGTTTGGCTATGGCTTGTCGTACACCACCTATGCGTATTCCGATTTCAATATGCCATCAAAAGCTGGCGTAACCGATTTGTATTTCAGCATTTCGTGTACTGTAGAGAATACCGGTTCGGTGGATGGTGCCGAGATTGTTCAGTTGTACGTTTCACCTGTTGACTCGGCATCTACCATGGATGCAATCCAATTAAAAGGATTCAAACGGGTCGACTTAAAAGCAGGCGAAAAGAAAACGATTGAATTTGAGGTTTCTCCTCAACAATTGATGCAGTACTTGGGGGATCGTTGGATCGTTGAAGCCGGGAAATACGAATTTAAAATCGGAGCTTCCTGTTTGGATTTACCGCTAAGCGGAATAATCGAACTTCGGGGGGAGGATCTATTGCTGGAAAACCGAAACGTTTTCTTCTCTCGGGTGAGTATTGCAGACTGATTTATAGCGATTGTAAAAACTGAACATGAAAACCGATCCAAAAACGAAACCCAATGAAAAAAAGAATAAGTACTTGGATTGCACTAGTACTGGCATCCTTCTTTTTACTTTCAGAACAGCAAATCTGTAGTGCCCGGAATAACAAAAATGCAGCAGAAGAGTCTCTGATCGACAAGGGGCTGGTGCTTTGGTACAACCAGCAGGCTTGCGATTGGTCGGAAGCCCTGCCGATTGGTAATGGGCGACTGGGAGCCATGGTGCATGGAGGTGCACGCCTCGAACATTTGCAACTGAACGAAGACACCTTGTGGATCGGCGGGCCGCATAGTTACGACAATCCCGATGCGTACAGTCATTTGGCAAAAGTCCGCGAATTGCTCAACGATGAAAATTATATTGAAGCAGAGGATTTGGCCGGGAAAATGATGGGAATTCCCAAATATCAGGTGGCCTATCAGCCTTTTGGCGATCTTTTCATCCTGTTTCCTCAGGGATCAAAACCAATCAATTATCGACGTGAACTCGATTTGCAAAAGGCTGTAAGTACTGTTTCTTACAGCATTGAAACAACAACATTTACCAGAAAAATAGTTGCATCGAATCCCGATCAGGCGCATACGGCCCTGAGCGATCATGTAATGAATGGCTTGACTGCAAACCTCTTTAATGGCAGGCGAGTCTACCAGATTGATGCCAACTTTGGGGCTACAGCCGGGATGGCCGAAATGCTTCTGCAAAGTCATAGTAATGTGCTTCATTTGTTGTCGGCACTCCCCAAAGCCTGGCCTACCGGTTCAGTAAAAGGATTGCGTGCCCGCGGCGGACTGGAATTGGATATGGAATGGAAAGACGGACAACTCGTAGATGCCTCCATCCGTGCCGAAAGGGATGTAACTTTCAGCCTCGTTTCACAAGGCAGGGAGATAAAACAAATAACTCTTAAAAGTGGCGAAACTAAGGTTTGGTCGGAATTGTAAAAAGAAAAATTTATAAAATAGATATAAATGAAAACTAATCAGATTCTATTTCTTGCAATCATCCTGTTTTTAACGGGGTGCTCCCGGGAAAAGGAACTTTCGTGGGACGAGTTGGGCGAGCAATACGAGATACCGGAATGGTTTGCGGAAGCCCGGTTTGGCGTTTGGGTACATTGGGGACCGCAGGCTGTACCTGAATATGGTGGTGGCTGGTATGCCCGGCATATGTACATGCAGGATGTGGGCCGGGAAACCTTTGGGAAAAATGCCTATCCGTATCACTTGGAAGCCTTTGGGCATCCGTCGGAGGTCGGTTATAAAGATGTGGCGAATGCCTGGAAAGCTGAGCTCCTGGATACCGACAGCCTATTACGGTATTTTACTGAGGATCTGGGCGCGAAATATTTCATGGCGCTGGCTCATCATCACGATAATTTCGATAATTGGAATTCGACTTATCATGAATGGAATTCGGTGAACGTGGGGCCTAAGCGCGATATCATTGGCGAATTTTGCGAGTCGTCAAAAAAATATGGTGTCCCCTTTGGTGTGAGTACCCACGATGAACGTTTTTTCGACTGGGGGCTGCCGGCTTTTGGCGCTGATACGTCGGGCGATTATAAAGGCGTTCCTTACGATGGCCGTCTGACAAAAGAAGACGGCACCGGCACCTGGTGGGAAGGTTTGGATCCAGCAATTTTATATGGCTTGCCTCCCGAAAAAAGAACTTCCGAATGGGAAGAATCGTGGAAAAAAAACTGGGTACTTCGAATGAAGGATGTACTTACCAAGTATGATGTGGATTTCATGTGGTTCGATGGCCGTGGTTATCCTTACGGGGACTATGGGAAGGAAGCTTTTCAGGCATTTTACAATGATAATTTGAAGAAAAATGGCAAAATAAATGCTGTTATTGCCGGGAAAATACCCGGGGGTGACCCGGGTGTTGTCAACGATATTGAACAGGGAGTAGAACTTGAAATTTATCCCGAGCCCTGGCAAAGCATCTGTTCGTTTACCCATTGGTTTTATAAAAAAGATGATCCCTCGCGGCACGATGCCAGAAGTACCATTGAATTGTTGATTGATGTCGTGAGCAAGAACGGCAACTTTATGCTGAATGTTGAATTGCTTCCTGATGGAACTATTCCGGCTGAGCATAAAGCCATTTTAGACGAGTTTGGAGCGTGGTTGAAATCAAACGGAGAGGCCATTTACGCCAGTAAACCTTGGAAAGTGCACGGCGACAATTTCTTCTCCGGGCTTGCTGATGAGACTACCAATGGTTCCAATTTAGCCAACACCGATCAGTTGGAGCTTAAAGAGAAGAAAAGCAAACAGTTCAACAATAGAACAAAAGATAGCCAGCCTTACGGGCACGATGAGGTTCGTTTTACAACCAAAGGTGACTTGTTATACCTGTTTGTGATGAATCCTGCCGAAGGGGAAATTGAACTCCCGTCACTAGGATTTAAATCGGACTATCAGCCAAAACAAATCCAATCGATTAAGATGATTGGCGGTATTGAAGACATTAAATTTACTCAAACCGATGACAAGCTGATATTTAAGGTGCCTGCTGACCGGCAAAGCCAATATGCTGCCGTATTTGAGGTGCAGGGTGCTTTATGATGAAATTCTTCAAACTAAACCACTGAAATAAACCTAACCCGAATAACGATGTCCAGACTTTTAATCCTGATGATGCTGATGCAGGCAATTATTATTGTTGCAACAGGCCAACCTTCGAACAATTCAACAAAAAACGAATACTGGAATAGTAACATTCCGTTGGTATCGTATCGATTGCCCCCGCCGCCACCCGACTATAAACCAAAATTGGTGGATTTGGATAACGATGGTGATCCGGATCTCATTTATTCGGTAACAGTAAACAACACACCCATTTTATGGATTGATGATGACGACGATTTGACGGACGATGCCATCGAAGGCGATACCGATAGCGATTGTCTGTTGATTGATGTCAATAGGGATGGAAAGTACTGCGATCAGGGAGATGTGGCAGTCGACTGGGTTGATACTGACAACGACGGGATTGCCGATTTGCAGGTGTTTGTTGAAAATGCCGAAGCCGATAACCTTAAAAAGTGGGGGCCGGGGCATTACATGTGGGTGATTGATTCGGACAAGGATAACGTATTCAACTACATTGATTGGGATACCTTTCATTTGCGGGCCTGGTTGCACGAAGGCACGTCAAACTTTCTGGAGGACTACAACGGGAAAAGTACTTTCTTGAAGGCGCACACCTCAACTTACCATATGAACGATGTGCGTTGCAACTGGGAAAACCCGTTTCTGTTTTTCGATCCCGATAACGACGGAAATAGCGAAATGGCTTTGAGGGCGCTGGACAGACCGGTTGATATTGAAAAACAGTTCACGGAGGGAAAAATCAGCTACGTTGCCATGACCTACGATTTGGACAATGACAACAATCCCGGCAATGAACTGGATTTTGATATGTCGATCCGGTTTACCGGGAAAGGTTTCGACTATCTGGATCAGGTGCACCCGTTTAACAACCCGAGGGTTGAGGCGACCGACACCTTTTTCCTGGATCCGCGGTGGCGCCAAACCACTGAGCTTATTTATCCCGACCACGATTCAGCGGTTAGTTTGACTTACCAAAAGGGTGACTGGGAGAGCATCTGGTTTGTGTATGACGAGGATGACGACTGTGAACGATGGGAGCGGGTGGAGTTTTACGAACCTTTGAACCCCTTCAAGACTGGCTTGCGAAACGGTGGCCTCGACAATAACCCGCAGGCCGATGCTATTGGCGATCGGGGCGAATGGGACCAGGACAACAGCGGAAATGCGAACTTGTATCGTTCGAAATTTGACGGGCGGCTGCACCTCTACGGAGCCGAATGGGGCTGCTGGCGAGTGGATCAGCTGGCTTTTTCATACCAATCATGGGGCGGACTGTACGATACGTACCAGACCAAATGGACCCGGGCACAGAATGAGTTCGAGCCGTTCAGCACGTTTCGGTACGAAGACACCGACAAGAACGGGTTTATCGATCAGATTGAAATGGACTTGAATGGGGATACCATTTTCGAAAAAACGGTTTTGCTGAAGGATTTGGGAATTGACGATCGTTGTGAAATTATCCATTCAGCCGGGATGGACTACGAAGACTACCGGAAACTGCATACATCCATGTCTGAAGAAATCTGGCAGAATGCTCAACTTGCGGTTCGGGTAGCCGAAAAGAAAGGCCTGAATACCTCCTGGTATGCTTTTATGAAAAGTCCCAAATCCGAGTCTCAAAAATACAACTACGGATACTGGTTGCAATTTTACATCTACATGGATTTAATTGACCAGGCCAGACGAGCTGACAAGGAGGAGGAACTGGAGAAAATCGACCAAGCTTACTTTGGCGGCAACTGGGAATTATTAGCCGATTAGTTTTTGTTTACTTGAGGGTTTAGGCTTGTCACGCAAGGACAAAAAATCCAGGGTTGTTCACCTATTTTCGAAAAGGGAAATGTCCCTTTTTATACAAATGCTCCTCTTTAAAACAGTGGCTGTCTTTTTTTGGGGGAAGACTCTTTTGAGTGTATTATTAGTACAATGACAAGCATTCATTTCAATTTGAACATCCCAACGGCCCTTTTTATTTTCAGAAATTGATATGATTTTAGCGAAGAAAGTCGGAATAAATACATAAACAGCAGCCAAATAGCAAAATGATGAAGAGACGAACATTTTTCAGAAATTCAGTTTATTTAATTACAGGAGTTCTTGCGTTACTCACCCTAGGATCCTGTGCCGAAAAAAAAGTTGACACACCTTTTATCGATCGGTTTTTGCCCGCGCCGAAGGACGGTGGCTTTCAAGATCCGAACTACTGGATCTGGGGATCTTCTGTTATTAAAGGTGAGGATGGTAAGTATCATATGTTTGCCAGCCGCTGGCCTAAAGCGGTTGGCTTCGGAAAGTGGGTCACCAACTCGGAAGTAGTGCATGCCATAGCTGACACACCAGTTGGCCCTTACAAAATGTTGGATGTGGTTTTGCCGGTACGAGGAAATGAATACTGGGATGGGATGTGTACCCACAACCCGCGAGTGGTAAAATACGGAGATCAATATTTACTATACTATTTTGGAACCACCTACGACTTTGATCAGCCAACGCCCGAAAATAAGGCGCTTCCGGGCGAAAACTGGGAGAAAGCCTGGATGAACAAGCGGATAGGTGTAGCCATCAGTAACAGTGTTTACGGTCCGTGGAAAAGACTTGACAAGCCCGTGATTGAGCCGCGTTCCGGCCATTGGGATGCCTCCATTACCTCGAATCCGGCACCTGTGGTGAACGAAAAAACCGGTGAAATTTTGCTCATGTACAAATCCTCAGCTGAAGGTTCCAAACCACCGTTGCTGCTTGGGGTTGCAAAAGCTACCAGTCCGGAAGGCCCATATGAGCGGTTAAGTGAAGAGCCGATTTTTAGGTTTGAAACGCCAGGTAAAGAGCATGTCGATGTGGAAGACCCCTATGTATGGTGGACCGGCACCCGATACGAGGCTGTATTGAAAGACCGCTCCGGTGAAATTTGCGGCGAAGAAGGTGGCGGAATCCATGTGTGGTCGAACGATGGCATACAGTGGAATTTGTGCGACGATGTAAAAGCGTACAGCCGAAAAGTGCTATGGGATGATGGTACAACCACATATCAAAACCATTTCGAAAGGCCGTTCCTGCTTATCGAAGACGGTGTGCCGACCCATTTCTTTGCAGCTACCGGAAACGGTGATAAAGCCTGGAGCTTTGATAAAACATGGAATATGGTTATTCCATTAGCAACGGAGTCGAAGTAAGCCGGAGATTTGCTTGTCTGTATTTGATGACCAATCCTAGTCAGGTACCGGCAAGTTGAAGCGCCGGATAGAATGATCCTCAAGTGATCAGTAAGAAAAAATAAAGGTTAGACTACTTCAGTCTAACCTTTATTTTAATATCCGTCGGGATGACAAGATTTGAACCCGATCAGAAATCTGTCTATATATCAAGTGTTTATGCGGTCGTGAATTCTTTGGTTCACCGTTTTGTTCACATTTAAAGAACGTATTATCTTGATTGTAAAAGTACGAAAATCACTAGTGTCCCATTAAAATCGGGACGTTATTAAAAATTAAACAAATTTGGCTCATTAAGCCTAAAACGTTCTTTGTCATTTTGAAATTTAGTTCTGTCGAATAGGTCTCTAAGGTGAGTTTTATCTGTTAAAGATATA
>NZ_JBFHIT010000052.1:0-33234 GCF_041596335.1 Mangrovibacterium sp.
CTTCTGGAAGATAGAATTTTTTATTGAACAAGTTCGGACTGAACCGACGTTTGGTTCTTCTTTTCGAGTGAGAAACATTATTTCCCACCATCGCTTTTTTACCGGTTATTTGACAAATTCTTGACATTGTCTTTATTTTTTACAGAATCACACGTTTTTCAAACAGTTCGCAAAATAAGCGTATTTTCTTTAAATAATCAAATCGTAAGCAAAGTTTTTTCTACTTTTTTCAACAAGTAATTGTTTAAAAATCAAAAAGTTTTTCCGATCAGAGCAATTACAACCTAAAACCATCGTATATTTTCAGTAAATGGACAAAGCATAAAGAACATAAGTTAGATATGATTTTCGTATATTGTACGTGAACATTTTAAAAGCTAAATAGTTATTTGAAAAAGACGAAACGACAAATTCGATAAATAAACTAATTTTTAATTGCTATGGAAGAACAAATCAATCAAATGCCGCGTATTGGTGATATGGCTCCCGATTTTGAAGCTACCACCACCTATGGTCCGTTAAAATTTTCGGAATATAATAAAGGCAGTTGGGTCATTCTATTTTCGCACCCCGCTGACTTTACTCCTGTATGTACTACTGAAATGAGCGGATTCGCAATCAGAAGTGATGAATTTAAAGCTCTGAACACAAAACTAATTGGCTTGAGTATCGACAGCATTCATTCGCATATCGCTTGGGTAAACAATGTCAAAAAGAATTCGGGAGTACTATTCAACTTTCCGATCGTCGCTGACATCGATATGGGGGTATCGAAACTTTATGGGATGCTTCAACCGAACGAAAGTCAAACGGCAGCCGTCCGGGCAGTTTTCATAATTGATCCAACCGGAAAAGTTCGCCTGATTATGTACTACCCGCTGAATGTAGGCCGTAACATGGATGAAATAGTGCGTACGCTTAAAGCATTACAAACCTCTGACAAACATGGAGTAGCCCTTCCGTTAAACTGGGTGCCGGGTGAAAAGGTCATTGTTCCGCCACCAAAAACTGTGGCTGAAATGGAGGACCGTGAAAAATCCAATTATGAGATGATGGATTTCTATCTGGCAAAAAAAGATTTGTAACAAATTATTGTTGTTAATACCAAAGGAGGCGAAATTCATTTGTCTCCTTTTTTATTTTTTGTCAAAAACAGACTATCTTCGGTCATGTAAATTGCAACTATGAATAACGAGCAAAAGCGCTTTTATCCCACTTTTTTAGGTGCAGCCCATCTGGTTGTTTTATACTTATTTATTCAGACGATTGTAGACTTTCCTCTGGCAATCTGGGATTATTACCATGGAACCGAGTTTTTATACAACCCGCTAAAGAAGATTATTCTCAGCGTGGGGTCGATTAGCTTTATACTCTATTTTGGGTATCGCAAAGCAGGAACATCGCTCAATAAACTCTTTCCCATGAAATGGTTTAACCCTTTAGTGTTTGCTCCAATCATTTTGTTCTTGATGAGTGCTCATATTTTTCTTGAAGATGTGAACCGTTGGGTCGACAAACTATTGCCTGCACCGCCTTGGTTCTGGGAGCTGTTCGATAAAATATTCGATAATGATTTTGGGCTATGGGGGGCTTTTTTGAAAGTCGTCGTCGTTGCACCGATCATCGAAGAGCTAATCTTTCGAGGTATTATCATGCACGGACTAATGCGAAACTATTCCAACATAGTTGCTATATTTTTCTCGGGCTTATTGTTCGGACTATTCCATCTGAATCCTTGGCAGTTTCCGGCTACATTCATTTTAGGCTGTTTGCTAGGGTGGATCATGATTATCACCCGGAACATTTGGGCTTGCATACTTGGCCATGCAATAAACAACCTCTTGGTTTTGCTAAGTATTGAGTATTACATTGAAATATCAGAATTCTCCTTCTTCCTCCTTGAACGAAAAGAACAATTGCATCTGAGTTACCTCACCGCTGCGCTAAGTATAATTCTGATTGGCCTGTTTGCAACTTTCAACCGAAAAATTTTAGACTGATGGATTATGTGATGATTATCCTCGGAGCAATTTTGATGATTATAGGAATTGCAGGTGCGGTGCTACCTGTTTTGCCGGGTCCACCAATAAGCTTTCTCGGATTACTTTTGTTACACTTCACCGCAAACTATCAGTTTAATACCTCTTTTTTAATCCTTTGGGGCACTATCGCCATAGCCGTATTCCTCCTCGACCAAGTTATTCCGGTTTGGGGAACTAAACAATTTGGGGGAAGCAAGTTTGGCGTATGGGGCAGCCTCATTGGATTACTGATTGGCCTGATTTTTTTAGGCCCCCTGGGAATCCTGATTGGCCCGTTTCTCGGTGCTGTTGCCGGAGAATTGATCGCAGGGAAACGTTCGCCTCAGGCTCTTCGATCTGGAATTGGTTCGCTTTTAGGCTTTTTGGCCGGAACGATCGTAAAGCTGATTGTCTCGGGAATGATGTGCTGGTATTTTATGAAGGAAATAATTTACTAGACTAATTCAACCAAAAATATCCCACTCCCGAACAAGAACTTGATTATCAATTCGATATATTCTTAAAAAAGTAATTCAAAATCGTGAAAAACCGGAGCGAATTCTCCATTTTTTCAACAAATAATCAAAAGGCATTTTATAACTCAAAGAACGAACAAACAACCTAAAACAGCTGCTCCCATTCACTTTTTTCAAAAAAAATACTGTTTTTAAATATGCTGCATTAATCTTTTTATCCGCTCTGAATGTTATAAATTAAAACTTCAATTATGGATTTAAATACGCAAAGAGCAATGCGCGAATTATTCGAAGAATTTGAACGGATTGATATCTTTCGAAATCATTTCAAACGTGATTTCACGGACGAATATCGAGCTGCGCTGCTTAAAACATATCAAATACAAGAAACAGAGCAACTTGTAGCTTTCATTGAGTTAATGGCAGACCAGGCATACAGTTTAATGGAATCGATAATCGAAAAAGACCAGTGCTATCCTGAATACCGAAAAGAGATTGAGCTACAGGTTCTTGATGCATTGGTTGGGAAACAAATCACTTCTGCAGAACACGCCAGCGAAATAATGCAACTCAAGTATACGCTTAACTGCATTCTATTGAAATATTACCCGGTCATTTACGAGTTATCATCGTTTGGCTATCGCTTGCTCGATCGCAATGTACAGCATTTCATCTACCAGTTTACGACAGCAATTCGCCACGAGTTAGAACATCGGCAATGACGGCTTTATGCCCCCCAAATAGCAAGGAGTTCAAGTAGCCGTTGTGTTTGCCGCCAAGTCCAGTGCTCTTCCGATAGCGGGGCGTATTTCGATGAAAAAAGAAGCTTTCCCGGTTTTTTGCAGAAACGACCCAAGCTAATTTATTGACTATTTGCCATCGTATTTTGAACTTCCTTTTCTCATTCCATTTTCATTGTGCTGTATCGTATCTAGTATTAGTCTTAATTTTAGATTTCGAATCCCAAAACACCAGAACTGACATTTGCTGGTGTAAGCCCCCGCTGCCCCGGCTGATATTTTATTTATTCTTGTAAACTCTACATCTCCGAACTCAAAGTGCCATAACACTGCTCCGATCAGTCACAATGGGGATCTGCAAATAGAAGGTACTCCCTTTTCCTGGTTCAGATTCAGCCCAAACCGATCCATTTAGTAGTTCTGCATTCAGTTTTGCGATAGATAGCCCAAGCCCGGCCCCTTCATACGATCTGGTCTCATTTACTTCTGCCTGAGTGAATCGATCAAAAATAACATCAAGTTTATCTTTATGAATTCCAAGACCGGTATCTCTTATATAGCAAACAATCCTACCATGCTCTCCATACCAGCCGATTTCGACATAGCCACTCTTTGTAAACTTAAATGCATTTTTCAGTAAATTGATCAGGATAGACTCCAATCTCTCTTTGTCCGACCTAAATATAAAATCAGCCAGGAATCGGTTAACTACCCGGAATGCAATTTTTTTCTTTTCTGCGTCAGGTAAAAATATTTTCTCCAGATAACTCATCAGGTCATTCAAAACGATATCCTGAAGAACAACCTTAACCTGCCTGGCCTCAAGCTCTGATGTTTCAATTATATCATTAATGGTGTTCAGCAATCGGTCGCTGCTCTGCTGCACAACTGAAAGAAAATCGGCATGAATGTCCTTTTTGAAGTCGGGTTCCTGCAGAAGTTCGAGAAAGCCCAAGATGCTGTTCATAGGGGTACGGATTTCGTGACTCATGTTTGCCAGGAACGCTGTTTTTAGCCGATCACTTTCTTCTGCTTTTTCCTTAGCGACCACCAAATCGCGAATCAGATCTTTCTTTTGAGTAATATCTTCCTTCACGGCAACAAAATGTGTGATCTCGAATTTGTTATTATAAATAGGCGAAATGATACAATTCTCCCAGTAATATGAACCGTCCTTCTTCTTATTTCGCATCTCAGCAGTCCATTCCTGACCGGATAAAATTGTAGTCCAGAGATTTTTATAGAAACTATGACTTTGAAATCCGGATTTTAGAATCTGTGGTGTTTTACCAACAATATCATCGTTCGAGTAACCGGTAATTTTGCTGAATGATGGATTGACGTATTCAATTTTGCCCTCCCGGTCTGTAATCATCATCATTACTGGATTATGCTCGACTGCCCGATTTAACAATCTCAGTTGCCGCTCTATTATTCGTTTTCCGGTGACATCTAAAACAACTGAAAGGATATAGTTTTTATTCGCGATAGAAATTACATGATTATAGCTTTCCAAATCCAGAAAACTACCATCTCGTTTCTTCAATGTTAATTCGAAATTCAGATTGTTTCGGGCCAATAACTCTTTGATTTTTGCATCTATTTCAGTTGTCGGCATGGGCAGTAAATCATACAATCTCACTCTAAGAGTCTTATCGAAATGCATTTTGAAGAGATTAGCAGCTGTAGAATTCGCTTCAACGATCACCAAACTTTCCGGATCAATCATCACTTTTGCCGCAGTATGACTGTTGAATATTGCGCGAAACTTTGCCTCACTCTCCATTAATTTCCTTTCTTGCTTTTTTCGTTTACTGACGTCCCTAAAGCTAACAACTGCACCTTTCAAAATCTCGTCCTCCCGAATTGGATAAGAAAAGTACTCTACGTCGAAGCTGGTGCCATCCGATCTCCAAAATACGTCATTGGCTTCATGAGTTGTTTGTCCTGACCGGAATGACAACGACATACCACACTCCCATTTCGGACGATGTGAACCATCAGATCGACTGTGATGAATCAACTCATGCATGTTTTTGCCAATCAAGCGATCTTCGTCCGGATATCTTAAAACATTAAGTGCAGCCCGATTGATCATGGTACAATTTCCCTCTAAATCAATTCCGAAAATACCTTCGGCAGTTGAATTGAGAAGCAATCGAATCTGAGACTCACTTTTTTTCAACAAAAGAGTCTGCTCACTTAATTCACGAAGTGTGCGTTCGTGCAATTGAATTTCTTCATTTAGATGTCTTGTTCTCTTTTTGACTTGTTTCCGGAGAAGAACAAGTCCAATGAATGAGAAAAGAACGACAATCGGGATCAGAATAATCAGAACGAACTTAAGAATCTGTGCCAATGAAAGCTTTTCTTCAATCAGAGGACCAAACCATTTTTTATGGATTTCAGTATATTCCCCATTAGCCATGACGATCGAAAGGCCTTCATTTAAGAGCGCAAGTAGTTCGTCATCTCCTTTTTTTACAGCAAAGCAAAAATCGGTGCTAAAATCAGGCAAATAGCAATCATTCGGGCTTACGTTTCTCAGATTCAAACGTTTTATTATTTCCATGCCGACAATTCGTTGAGTAATCACAACGTCGGCCTCATCGTTTATTAGATGCCGAAATGCCTCATCAAATGTGGTTGTTGCAACAATATATCTAGACAGCTTGTTTCTGCGAACATACTCTTCCGCATTGTCGCCTTTCATCACATAGATTTTCAGATTCTGCAAATCGGAAAGCTGGCTAATTTTATGCCTGTCAGTCTTTGTAAATACACTTCCTTGAAGAGACAAATACGGGACCGTAAAGTCATAAAGTCCTTTTCGTTCACGAGTATCAGCTACAATTGGCAATGCGTCAATCTTTCCATCGGACAATCGTTGCCGAATTGAAGTCCACGGACCGATCTCAACTTTCACGTTAAGACCGACATGCTCAGCCGAGCGAAGAAACAAATCGACGGCGAAACCATCTGGTTCCCCACGTGAATTTAAAATACAGTAGGGCGGATAATCGGGTTCGCAGCCAATTGTAATTGTATCGTAAAGTACTGAGGGAGTCTTCATATGCCCATGAACCGGGCAAAAAGCGAACGCAAAAAGCAGAAAGAACAAGAGGGGGTGTGTCATTCGTCAGCTTATTTCGGAGTTAACAATTCAACTAAATAACATATTTACTATAAATTAAACCGACTGTTTTGGAACGATATTTCGACCTCCTCACTTGCCTTTCAGTTAATCGAAAGAGATGCAACTTCACTTTATTGTTATTTCCAAACAACAGTTACACAATTTAAAAAATTATTTTCAATACGTTACTACAAAAAACAGGCTTTAGGGACAGAAATATCAATTTATACTGATATAATTCATGATTTGGCTCCCTTTTCGTGCTTACTAGCAAGGCGGATACAGGTTGATAAATGGACGAGTTTATGATTTTCGCGACAAACAACTAGGAACCAGTGCCTATGAATCGCTCCCAAATACACGATTGATGCCCTTTCAAATTAAGGTTAATATCGATCAGCTAAAAATAAAACAGGAAACCATCCGAAGCATCTACATTAAAGTTTTTAACGTTTACCACTCCATAGCCGGATATTATATTGCATTAGCTCTGGAATTATTCCATACGGAATAGTCGTCAATCGTAAATGTTTGATCCCCTAACAAGCAGCATAATACGAATCAAACAAGTTAAAAATGAGTTGCAGGTATCCAATACAGGCATACCTGAAATTATTCACTGGTCGAAGGCGCAAATCAGGATTATTGCAGGAAGGTAACACACACAATCGACATAGCTAGTCCGGTTGCACCGAACTAGCTATGTGGGGAGGAGCTTCGACAATTCAGTTTATATTGTCGTTGACAAAAACCTATTGAGCAATACAAATGTTTCTTAAACCAAACGGGTAAATTTACTCGGCTGGGTAACCCGTTCTTTGGGTATCGCGGTCGATTTAGTTTTAATTTTTCTGCATTGAACGTTCGACTACAAAAAGTCGCGTAAAGCCTGAAGGGATACGCCTAGAACCGACTCTGCCAAGGCATTTAAATCCGATTCAATTCCTTCGAAATGATACGTTCGCTGAATATGCACATGGCTTTCTCCCGGCTTTAAAAAAAGTGCCTCCGAAGAAGATTCCAATTCGTAGAATGGCCCAAGTTGCGATCCATTGTCCAATGGTCCATCATTGTAGGCATTTATTAAATCGCCACTGAAAGGTTCTGCCTGGGTTTCTTCCCACGACGAATTGACATAGTCACGAGCCTGTGGATTTATAGTCGTTTCCAAAATTGTCAACCGCTGATTCGTATAATCGTAGCTTCCTATAAAGCGCTTGGCCCGTGCTGGCGAAATCCCAATTTTACTTCGGAATTGCCCATCTGCTCGCAGTAAAACACAATTTTCGCAAATTCGAATCCGATCTTCCGGAATAGCTCCAAAATAATCTGATTTAACCACCGCTCCATCTGCAGCCGGCTCGTACGGTACAATGATTACGACATCAGGTGACGGATTATACATCGACAGCATCCAAATCGACGGGAGACCACCTGCTTTGGTCCATGGAATATCTCCGGCATTCTGCACCTGATTCAACGATTCGTAAGCGACAACTTTTATCGATGTTGCAGGTTGATAATTCAGTACGTAGGCAATTTCATCAGGTAAAATAATCCCAACACGACGAGTGACCGCAATATCGAATTTGGTTCCGGAATAGTTTTTCAAGCTAAATTGCCGGTAGAAAGTTGCCATCTCCGGCATTACTTCCTGAACATCCCAACTCATGGTATCAATCGCCTGCGGAACTTTCCAGTTTTCAATCGTCATGGGTTTTCCTTTTTCAAAATAGAAAGAAAACTGCCCTCCTTCCGGACCAAACCAGAAACGTTCTTCTCCACCAAAAGCATTGAACTGCTCCGAACGTTCGTCTGAAGCGATCAGCTCGTGATTTACCCAACCGAAAGAATAACCCTCCTTGCCTGAGGTTGTACTGGTCATTACCCGACCCTGTAATTCCGGAGCTACTAAAACACGCGACTCGCCTCCGACCAACTCTATGGCCGTTTGTTTTTTCTGAAGGCTTTCCAAGTCATATCCGTATTGTCCTTTTTTAAATGACATAAATTCTAATTAATTGCGATTAAGAAAACGATTCCTGTTTCGGTAAACCAAAACGAATAAAATATCTGTTAAAGATAAAATTCTTAATTCGAATCATGCAATCAAATTCATGTAAGATTTATGTCGGCTCCATCTTCTGAACCTTGGTAAACGACCTATCGAGTATTTTCCGAACCAGGCCGAATTTTATGGATGACCGAAATACTTCATGTTCATTTCCCGTTCTACTACTTTTATCCACATTCATGGCAATAAATGATTTTTATCGCTAGATTTGTGACAATTAGGCGCTTTATTTGGTACTTTAAGATAAAATTGTTTCGCTTTTTAACCAGAATTCGGCAAGAGTAACCATTAAAACGACCTGGTAATAACTCGGCATATAAATAAACAAAACACCTCTATGTCTCTGTTGAAAATGAAACTTCACTGGCAAATCTTGATTGCCCTCGTTCTGGCAGTCGCTGTCGGTTATTTCTTTGGCAATCAGGTAAGCTACATTAGCTGGATGGGCGATATTTTCCTTCGGCTCTTAAAAATGATCATTATTCCCCTAATTTTCAGTTCAATCGTAAGTGGGGTTACCAGTATGGGAAGTGGGAAAAATTTGGGGAGATTGGGTATTAAAACACTCTCTTACTACCTAATGACATCGCTATTCGCCATTTTAACGGGTTTACTGTTGGTCAACCTCATTCAGCCGGGGGTTGGCGTTGATATGGGATTTAATTCAAACGCTGGTACGTTTGATGCTCACGAAGGTAAACTTTCGGAAATATTTATTCGAATGATACCGGAGAACGTTTTTGAGGCACTGATGAACGGTGATATTTTATCCATCATCTTCTTCGCTGTACTGTTTGGTTTTTTTATTAATTCAGCCAAAAGCAAATACCAACAAACACTGACGACCTTTTTCGATAGTTTTTTCGATGTGATGATGAAGATGACCATGTTTATCATTCGCTTCACGCCGCTTGGTATTTTAGGCATTGTAGCCACTGAAGTCGCCCGAAATGCCGAACAACTATCCTCAATTGCAGGTAGCATGGCTATTTATATGCTAACAGTAATAATCGCTTTAAGTATACATGCCTTTATTACCCTTCCGTTAGTCGTAAGGGTTGTAGGCAAAGCTCATCCTTACCGACATCTGAACAACATGATTACCCCGCTTTTAACAGCCTTTTCAACCTCTTCATCAAGTGCAACACTCCCACTGACGATTGACGCTGTTGAAAACAGAAGTGGAGTTTCGAATAAAATTACAAGCTTCACCCTCCCCCTTGGAGCGACCATTAATATGGACGGCACAGCTCTATACGAATGTGTCGCGGCGCTATTTATAGCTCAGGTTTATGGTATTGATCTAAGTTTTGGACAGCAAATGCTGGTTGTTGTAACTGCCTTGCTGGCCTCAATCGGAGCTGCCGGAATCCCAATGGCCGGGTTAGTCATGATTACCATCATTCTCTCAGCGGTAAACCTTCCGCTCGAAGGTGTGGGATTAATACTTGCAGTCGACCGGATTCTGGATATGTGTCGTACGTCTGTAAACGTTTGGAGCGATAGCTGTGGTGCGGTGATTATTGCTAAAAGCGAAGGCGAAAAAACACTTGTCTGAGTGCCTGACCGCTATCGAGGGAGGTTTTTCGGATCAATAAGGAAATTTGTCCTTCGGTGGACGATCGGCTTATCAACAAAAAAAATTCCCTAATCTGCCGGAGTCAATCCAAACAAATTGGGGAATTCAATCGGGGGTGTATAAATTTAAACCGAACGTTACTCCTCGTCAGTGTAAAAATCATTCAGTGTTATTATTTCCAGTGAATTACATACCGGACACGTTTTTTCTGTTTCATCCAGACGATTAAACTTTGCCTGACAATTATTACAGTAATACCAGTTTTCATCAAACTGAAAGTTACCTCCTCTAATAATCAAGTCTTTGCCCTCTACCATAGATTGCGCTACTTTGTTCCTTGCCGACTCATAGATCCTGGTCAGAGTTGGTCGCGAAACTTCCATACAAACTGCAGCTTCCTCCTGGGTCATGTTTTCGTAATCTAACAATTTAATGGCTTCGTACTCCTCGAAATACAGAACAACCTGAGCTGAGCGGCTTTTCGGGCCGTAAACAGATAGTCCTTTGATCGAAGGAGGAGCCAATAGTCGGCGGTCTCTTTTTTTCCGGGGCATTATATTTTATTTATTTTATTAAGTAGATAATGATCAGCTATAACCAATGCTGCCATAGCTTCCACAATCGGAACAGCCCTTGGCAAAACACATGGATCATGTCTTCCCTTCGGATTGATCGTCGTCTCATTTTCATCTTTATCAACCGTTTGCTGTTCTTTCAACAGCGTAGCAATCGGCTTAAAAGCAACATTGAAATAGATGTCTTCTCCGTTGCTAATTCCTCCCTGCACTCCTCCGGAATGATTCGTTTTAGTTCGTATTCCTGATTCGGTTTTCACAAAAATATCGTTGTGATCCGAACCCGACAATCTGGTTCCTTCAAATCCGGAACCGTACTCAAATCCTTTAACGGCATTAATTCCCAACATTGCATGACCCAAATCGGCATGCAATTTATTGAAAACAGGTTCGCCAAAGCCTGAAGGCACACCTTGAATAACACCTTGAATAACGCCACCTATTGTATCGTGGTTTTTTCCGGCTTCTTCAATCCGGGCAATCATTTTATCTGCAATTCCTGCATCCGGACAACGGACAATATTTGAATCAATTTTTGTCAAATCAACGTCCTTGTAACTTTGGGTAAGCTCAATATCGCCAACACGTTTTACAAATGCGTCAATTTGGATTCCTTGTGTCTTCAGTAACAACTTAGCAATTGCTCCGGCAACCACACGAGCAATTGTCTCTCGTGCTGATGATCGACCTCCACCACGATGATCGCGGCTTCCGTATTTTTGAATATAGGTATAGTCGGCATGTGAAGGACGATAAACATCTTTCAGATTGTTGTAATCATTTGAATGCTGATCCTTGTTCCAAACAATAAAACCGATTGGAGTCCCCTGTGTTTTTCCCTCAAAAATACCCGACAGGAATTCAACCTGATCCGACTCAGCCCGCTGAGTGGTAATTTTTGACTGGCCAGGTTTACGACGATTCAATTCATTCTGAATGAAATCCATGTCGATTTCCAACCCGGCAGGGCATCCATCAATTATACCGCCAATACCTCGTCCGTGTGATTCGCCAAAAGAAGTTAGTCTAAAGATTTGTCCAAAGCTATTCATTAGATGCTATTATTATCTTGCCACTGATTTGCAGTGGCAAGATATGAGAGAATAAATTCGTTTTCCAGTTAATTAGTGACCACAGCCACATCCGCCATGAGCACTTTCAGTCGAACATGATTCGTCATCACATCCACAACCTCCATCGCCACAGCTCGATTCACCATCGCCACAACCGCAACCACTTCCACAACCACCACTAACAGTAGCTGCTATTTCTTCGTCGGTTGCCTCGCGTACTTCAAGAATATCTCCTTTAAAATGCAAATCTTCACCAGCCAACGGGTGATTAAAGTCCATTTTAACTGTTTCGTCGGTAACTTCTAAAACCAAGCCATTCATACGCTGACCATTTGTACTCATCATTGGAACGGTATTGCCAACTTTGATCATTTCATCGTCAAATTTACCTTCCATGATAAAGATTGACTTTGGTAAATCAACAACAGCGTTTTCGTCAACCTCTCCGTAAGCGTCGGCACTTTCCAGGTTAATTTCAAATGCTTTTCCTTGTTCCAAACCTTCCAGAAGAGCTTCAAACTTAGGAAGCATCATACCTGCTCCATATAAAAAGTTCAATGGTCTCTCAGCTGTAGCCTGCTCAATCAATTCACCCTCTGCACCACCGATTCTCAGATCGTAGGTCAGAGAAACCATTTTGTTTTTTGAAATCGTCATATCAAATTATTTAGATTGATTTTTAATAATTAAACTGCAAAGAAATAAAATTCAAGCAGATAAAAAAAGACACTCTGTTCTTATATATTTTATTTAAAGATAACATCATAAACCAACATTAGTTTATTTCCAACAGAATGTATTTGGTAGCTTTAACAAATATTTGCTCTCAAACGTCGCGCTTGTTGCCCCTGGCTGGCTGATGAATGAAGAACCGACCATCGGTTTATGACTGACAAATAGCATCAAACAATGTTTGATTAATTGTCGTACCAACTTTTCCGTTTGTCGATTTTTAAGTCCTGCAACATCGAAGAGGAAGCATTTAGCGAAAAACTATAACTGCGACGATCGCCAAATGGTACAAAGTTAAAACTCATATTCCAGCAATGGAGTGCACGGGATACATTAAACGTTGTAAATGAGAATTCTCCGGCTTCAATATCGAAGTTTGTCGTCATCGACATATTCCATTTATCAGTTAAGCTCATGCGTCCGCTAAAATTCATACTTTGGTTGATGACCGCATCACTGTATGGATTTGATTTACTGTAACTCATTGTGTAATCGAATCGAAACTCCCAGGGAATGCTAAAATCGTAATACTGGATGCCTCCCATTGAAACGACTGGCATCATTGGTTCTCCGAACTCGTCAAATCCACTCTCGGGCTTGGGCTCATTCGAACTTCCGGGCTGACCTCCGGGACCACCAGAATTATTTCCTTTGTTTTTATCTTTTGATTTAAAAGACATGCCAAACGACATGTTTGCCGAGGTCAACCGGCCCAAACGGGCCAAACCGGTGCGATTATTCCATGCAAAATCATTAATCCTTACAGAACCGGTGGTATCGGTTAGATACGGATCTAATGTACCGCCAAAGTTAACGCTGACTCCTTTTACGGTTGTACGTCCTCGGATAGAAATAGTACTGAGGTTCAACGAGTCGGCGATCAAATTATAAGATCCGCTAAAGCTCAGGTTATCCAGAATCTTCACCTTTGTAAACTTATCATCGTCACCTTCTCCGCCTTTGCTGATTGTGTCGTTTTTCGCTGCCATTTTCGCCTCAATGTTGTTCGAAAGTCCAAAACTGATGGCTCCGCTTTCGCCTCTGCTCGTTGAACCGTAAACACCGTTCTGAAATCGGTTGTAGTACTTCACATCTCCGTTTTCGTCATAATAAGTGTCCCAAAAACCATATTTCGGGTCACCAAAATCCGGACGATAGCTAAAACTCAGGGTTGGTGTCATTTTATGGCGAATAGCTTTCAATCGCGAATTGGGATTTTTCATGATGTACATCCCATAAATATTAGTCGAGGCACTAAGCGAATACGAATATTCATAGTTCCGTTTAAAACCATAGAGCGTATCAACTTGCAGAATCTCTTGCTGTGTTGCATGGTTATAAACGTAGCGCGATTGCAGCTCGCTGCTATACCAGCGTTCTTTATAGCTGAACGAAGGACTCATATTGATGTATTTCATCAAATTAAAGCTAGGCAGTGTAATTGGAATCGAATGTTGAATCCCGTTCTTCCAATCCTTCGTAAGCGACTGATTCAGAATTTCGCTTTCGTCTGCAGTTATTGAGTTCTTCATATTCCCGGTATAACCGACACTTATCTTCTCCCAAAACCTCGTCTTCCCTACCCGATCCTTATTTTTAAATGGGTAAATTTTCGACATATTGAAAGTAACTACCGGTAAACTTAACGACATCGTTGAATCGCTTGAATTCTGACTGTGCGTAAAGTTCGTCGACATACTAAACGGACTGTTTTCCCACTTCTTTGAATATGAAATACTAGACGACTTTGTTGTACTTAAATAAGATGCCACGTCTGTAGCATTCTCTTTATCGTAGCTGCTTGTCGATAAGTTCACGCTGGCTGAAAAACTTTGGTTCGGATTTGCCTTGCTATCCTGAGAGTGAGACCACTTCACACTAAAACCTTTTGTCTCATAATAGTCAGATAGATCCTCTTCGCCGTATTTGTTTAGATTGTACGCCAGATTGAAATTACCCGAAAATTTATAGCGTTTTTTATAATTGCTACTGATATTCGTTGCCCACGACCCTTTCGAATAAATATCTCCTTTTACTGTCAGATCGAAAAATTCATTCGCGGCCCAATAGTAACCACCATCTTTCAAAAAGAACCCTCGCGTTGTTTCTTCACCATACGAAGGAATAATAATCCCGGATGAATAAGTCGATGAATTCGGAAAGAAACCAAAAGGAAGAATCGGAAAGTAAATGGGGAAATCTTCCAGAACCATATAGGCTGGTCCCGTAATAATTTTTTTATTCGATATTACTTTCGCCTTGGTCATTTTCAGGTAAAAATGCGGATGATCGGCATCGCAGGTCGTGTATTTTCCATTTTTCAGAATGAACTCGTCTTTGCTCATTTTTTTAGTCCGTTCGCTATGAACGTAACCTTCGCCCTGCTCCGTTTTTACATCCTCGATAATCCCCTTCTGAGATTTGAAATTATATCGAAGTGTCTGGCATTCAAACTCTTCATCACCATCTTTAAAAACCGGAGTTCCCTGCATTACACCAACGCTGTCCGGGAGTCCTTCAGCATAAACTTCTTTGGTATTTAAATCGAGGATAATAAAGTCAGCGGTAAGCTCAATGTTTTGATATGTTACCACTCCCTCCTTGTACATGTACACTTTTTGTCCGTCAAGCGACACAATGATTGAATCGGATGCATTGTAATTTATAGTGGCCTCCAGGACGGGTTTCTTTGGTGCCGTCTTTCGGTTCAATGAATCGGTGGAAAGTGTATCCGTCGATAACGACAGGCTATCCGGCAATGCCTTAACCAAGGTCGTATCGGGATCGATGCTGATTAACGAATCTGGAAAATCAAGTTGTTCGATTACCAGCTTGGGTTGCTCCTGCGCATAAGCACTGAGGCTAATTACAACCAGTAGATATAGGATTATTTTACGTCTCAAAATGCCCTTAAAAATTGTCTTCATTCGCTTATTGGTGTGCAAAAATATAAATTCGCAGCCGACAATAAGGTTAACAAGAGAAAAATAATTCTAATATTTCTATTTTTAACGAAGCAAAATTTGTTTGTTCATGCGTAACACACTGAGTATACTCTTCTTTTCATTGATCCTGCTTTGGGGAATTCCCGCTGATTTACATGCAGAGCCTATAACCGGCAAAAAATTCACAGTTGTCATCGATCCGGGACACGGTGGTAACGATCCCGGAGCTATTGTCAGAAAAATAAAAGAAAAAGATATTGTGTTGAAGCTCGCGTTGAAGTTAGGACATTACATCAATCAGGAAATGCCCGATGTCGAAATCGTCTTCACCCGGGAAAACGATGTTTTTATTCCTCTCTACCAACGGGCAGCGAAGGCGATCAATAGCAAAGCTGATTTGTTTTTATCGCTGCATGTCAACTCCTGCGCTACTCCGTCAGTTAGCGGAACAGAATCTTATGTCTTGGGAATGCACAGAACTGAAGAAAACCTTGAAGTTGCCAAAAAGGAGAACTCAGTGATTTTAATCGAAGACGATTATTCAACCCGGTATGAAGGTTTCGACCCGAACCTGTCAGAGTCCTACATCATGTTCGACCTGGTACAGGAAGAGTATTTTAATCAAAGTGTAAGTGTGGCAGCATTGGTACAGAACAAGTTCAAAAATCAGGCCGGCCGGAATGACCGAGGGGTGAAACAGGCCGGGTTTTTGGTACTGCGACAAACCAGTATGCCAAGTGTATTAATAGAAGCCGGGTATTTAAGCAATGCCACCGAAGCTGATTACTTAAACTCAGACAAGGGACAAGATGAATTGGCGAAAGCAATTTGTGATGCGCTTAAATCGTACAAAACCGGTTTTGAAACCCGAAATGATATCAAAGTAACGGAAGTTGTGGCTGAAACACAAAACGGCATTGAAAAGCAGGAACGAAAGAACGAACTAAACAAATCCCTCTACTATTGTATTCAAATAGCGGTGACCAATAAAAAAATCGACACGAAGTCAACTAACTTCAAAGGGTTGAATTCCGTTTTCGTAAAGGAACAAAAAGGAATATATAAGTATTATTACGGCAGAGAAACCGATTATGAGAGGATCTTAGAGCGAAAAAAGGAAGCGAAAGCGCATTTCAGAGATGCATTCGTGATCGCTTTTCTGAACGATACGCAAATTAGCTTGAAAGAGGCTATGGAAATGCAAAAGAACAAGTAAGTAGTTCTGTAGTTGTTTTCTACTTCGATGCTTAGTAATATTGTACGACAGATTTCTCGAAAAACCTCGTTCGAATGGGATCTTCGCGATAGAAATAGAATGTAATAAACTTAAAAATATTGAGATGAAAATTTCAAAATACACCAAACTCGGTCTATTAGTCATTTGCAGTATTGCCATTTTTATATGGGGAATAAATTACTTGAAAGGAACAGACTTTTTCAATACCAACACCACATATTACGCTGTTTACGACCGGGTGGACGGACTAATGAAATCGAGCTCAGTTACCTTGAACGGATATCAGGTGGGCCAGGTGAAAGACATTCGCTTTTCGGATAAAAATGATGGTTCACTAGTCGTAGCGTTCTCATTGGAAGGTGATTTTAGGATCCCGATCGGATCAGAAGCGCGGATCATCTCGAGCGACATCATGGGAACCCGTTCCATTAAACTGGAGATTAATCCAACAAATAGCTTTCATCAGGAATACGATACAATTCCGTCGAGTATTGAAGGTGATCTGAAAGAGCAAGTAAGCATGCAGGTATTGCCACTGAAAAACAAAGCGGAACAACTTTTGGCTTCACTCGACTCAGCCATTACGGTTATTACCTATGTTTTCAATCCTGAGGCACGAAAAAACCTATCTGAAAGTTTCGCCCATATTAACCAAACCATTTTTAATTTGGAAAACGCGTCGGCCGAGTTAAACTCACTTCTTCAATCTGAAAGCGGAAACATAGAGGGGATACTAGGCAGTCTAAACAAGTTGAGTTCATCTCTTGCAGAAAGCTCGGACGATTTCGCTTCCATAGCTGGGAATCTGGCTAATATTACCGACAGTATTTCATCTGTCGATCTGAAAATGTTGATGACGAATCTGGCCGAATCGTCGACAGGAATCAACCAAATAATTGGTAAAATTAATTCAAAAGAAGGGTCAGCGGGTCTTTTAGTCAATGATCCGGAATTATACCACAATCTCACTCAGCTTAGCTTAAGTATGGATTACCTGTTGAAGGATTTGCGGAATAACCCGAAACGTTACGTCCATTTCTCTGCGCTCGACCTGGGGAAAAGTATTTATATTAATCCGGACAAAAACTCAAATAAAACCAACTCTGCATTTATTTTCAAGGTTCATCTTATTTCCAGTCCGGAGCGACTTAATGTAAATAATTCCTTATTCACCGGTTTTTCAAAAGTTGAAGAAACGAAAGTTTCGGGTGTTTATAACTACTCGATCGGAAATACATCAGACATCCATGAATTGTATCCGATTTTTGAACAAGCAAAGAAGACATTTCCGGATGCGAGCATTATTGCCTTTAAAAACGGCCGACAAGTCAAGCTGGATAATGCTTTACGTAAAATCAACAACTAATTTGAATCATAATGTTTATTATTCGAATTCAGGCTAATCCCCTTTGTTCTCGCCACTTACAGACGACCACTCTCGTATCTACTTGACTGAGAGACAGTTGCACAGCATAAAAAAAAATCATTTTTTTAAGTAATTGAGTTTTACGCCCTTTATAATTATTCATAAAAAGTCAAGCGGATTTCCATTTTTTTTATACTTTTTTTTTAAACACTTTTGTTCTCGGGAAAAAAATAAAGGGAAATTTTTTGTTGAATTCTATTAATCGTGCTATTCAAAATGACTAATGATCATCTTGGTGTATGGGGGCGTTGTCTTAGTGTGATACGTGACAATGTTCCGGCTATAAGTTTTAAAACCTGGTTTGAGCCAATAGTGCCTCTGCATATTGACAAACAGGTATTGACCATTCAGGTACCGAGTCCGTTTTTTTACGAATACCTGGAAGAACAATACATTGATTTGTTGCGCAAGACTTTGCGCAAAGAGGTTGGCCACGAAGCAAAACTGGAGTATGTCGTGGTAATGGGGAATCAAGGAAATGCTCAACCCTACACCGTAAAGTATCCAACCAATAACAATCCAAAAATTCAGAATAAACCTCTCAATGTACCATTGAAGTCAGAAGGGAAGCCTTCTATTAAAAATCCGTTCATTATACCGGGGATCCAAAAACTACACGTTGATCCACAATTGAAATCGGATAATACTTTCGATAATTACGTTGAAGGAGAATGTAACAGTCTGGCTCGTGCCGCGGGATTTGCGGTGGCTCAAAATCCAGGTGGAACAGCGTTCAATCCATTGATGATTTTCGGTAATTCCGGCTTAGGGAAAACACACCTGGCTCACGCCATCGGCATTCAGGTTAAAGAGCAATTCCCTGACAAAGTGGTGCTTTATGTGAATGCGAATAAATTTCAAACTCAATATACAGAAGCCACTCGCAACAACAACCGAAACGATTTCCTGCATTTTTACCAAATGATTGACGTGCTGATTCTTGACGACGTACAGGAATTTGCAGGCAAAGAAAAAACGCAGGAAACATTCTTCCATATCTTCAACCACTTACATCAAAGTGGTAAGCAGCTTATTCTCACGTCAGACAAACCGCCTATCGAGCTGAAAGGAATGGAACAACGATTGCTTTCGCGCTTTAAGTGGGGTTTAACAGCCGAATTATCGGTACCCGATTTCGAAACCCGGATGGAAATCCTAAAGCGGAAAACCTATAAAGACGGCATTGAAATCAATGATGAAGTACTGGAATACATTGCCTCACATATTAGCAATAATGTTCGCGAATTAGAAGGTGCTCTGGTTTCACTGCTGGCGCAATCTACACTCAATAAAAAGGAAGTAACCATTGAGCTGGCAAGTGATATGGTAAACAAACTGGTGAAAAGTTCGAAACGTGAACTGTCTATCGACTATATATCAAAAGTAGTCTGTGACTATTTCAACTTACCGGTCGACCATTTACAAACCAAGACCCGAAAACGCGAAATCGTACAAGCCCGGCAGTTAGCCATGTACTTTTCGAAAAGCATGACTAAATCATCGCTTGCATCGATAGGATCACAAATCGGAAATAAAGATCACGCGACGGTACTTCATGCTTGCAAAACGGTCAACAACTTAATCGAAACCGACAAAAACTTCCGCAGTTTTGTCGATGAAATAGAGAAAAAATTGAAAATGTAATTATTCCGGCAGATCATTGTGATCTGCCTTTTTTTTAAGCTTAAAGATGAGCGATTCATATTTGACCATAGCCTCCCCGGCAGAAGGCCTGTTTAAGGATAAAGGAAGCAAATTTATCGCTTTCGCCTATCCTGTTGAAACAGAGGAAGAAATCAAAGAACACATTCAAAACTTAAAAAAAGAACACTATTCGGCGCGTCATCACTGTTACGCCTGGCGATTGGGAGCCGACAAACTCGCATTCCGGGCAAACGACGATGGCGAACCTTCCTCCACCGCCGGCAAGCCTATTCTGGGTCAAATACAACGGCTCGATTTGACAAACGTACTGATCGTGGTCGTTCGTTATTTTGGAGGAACATTACTTGGAGTCAGCGGGCTAATCAATGCCTATCGAGAAGCAGCAATTGCAGCGCTTGAACAGGCGGAAATTGTGGAGCAACTGGTGGAAACTCAGTTCTGGGTCGAATTCGATTATTTGAACATGAATTCAGTGATGAAAATATTCAAGGATGAGAACCTTCCCCAAAAGAAAACAGATTTTGACTTAAGATGCCGAATCAAATCGTCCATCCGCGAAAGTGAATCACAGCGTATTTTCGAGCTCCTAAAAAAAATTGAAGGAGTTCGAATAGCACTCGTATAACCGATTAAATAAATGTTAGTAAGTCCTTGATAAATCATGCCCAAAATCATGATTAGATTGCCTCTAGCTCTTTAAATTTGTGTTTTAATGAGAAGCCTGCTTAATCGATATGATTTTCCCTTGAATGGTATCCTTTTTTCCATTCATTTTTCATTTTTCCCATTCTATAACAACAGATTAAGCACTTATTTAAAGCAACTTAGATCATCAAGAAATTCAACATCTTTTAGAAAGCCAACAGCGACATTTATTCCTGTTGGTTTTTTTATGGCCGCGTGTCAAATAATAAAATAAACACGATATATGAAGAAAGATTTAATCTCCATTATGGACTACTCGAAGGAGGAATACCTTCGGATCATGGAACTGGCTGCAGATTTCGAGCGAAATCCCAATCAAAAACTTTTGGAAGGGAAAGTTGTTGCGTCCTTGTTTTTTGAGCCATCAACACGTACCCGACTGAGTTTCGAGACCGCCATCAACCGTTTGGGCGGACGTATCATCGGATTTTCCGATTCGAATTCTTCAAGCGTAACAAAAGGAGAAACATTGCACGATACGATTCGCATGGTCTCGAATTACGCTGATTTGATTGTGATGCGGCATCCTTTGGAAGGAAGTGCACGTTATGCTGCTGAATTATCGTCTGTGCCCATTATTAATGCCGGCGATGGTGCAAACCAGCATCCAACACAAACACTGTTGGATATGTATTCAATCATCAAAACGCAGGGCAAACTCGATGACCTGAATATTTTCATGGTCGGTGACTTAAAGTACGGGCGAACAGTGCACTCGTTATTGATGGCCATGTCGCAATTCAACAACCCAATCTTTAACTTCATCGCGCCCGACGAATTACAGATACCTGAAGAGTATAAAATTTATCTCCGCGAAAAAGGAATCCGTTTTTTCGAACATAGCGAATTCACCGATATCATTTCCGAAGCCGACATTGTGTATATGACACGAGTTCAGAAAGAGCGTTTTTCCGATCCAATTGAATACGAACAGGTTAAAAATGTGTACATTCTGCGCAATAGCATGCTGGCAAACACAAAACCCAATATGCGTATCTTACATCCGCTTCCACGGGTGAATGAGATCCATACCGATGTCGACAAAAACGAAAAAGCCTACTATTTTGAGCAAGCCCGAAATGGAGTATATGCTCGTGAAGCGATTATCGCCCACTCGTTAAATTTAAAATAAGCAGCCATGACCGACAAAATAAAAAAGAAACTGAAACTGAAAGTAAGTGCCATCAGTGAAGGCACCGTAATCGATCATATCCCTTCAGAAAACCTTTTTAAAGTAATTTCAATTCTGGAACTCGACAAAACCAGTAACATGATTACTTTCGGTGCAAATCTGGACAGCGATAAACAAGGAACAAAGGCTATCATAAAGGTGTCGAACCAGTTTTTTGCCAAAGATGATATTAACCGGATTGCTCTCATAGCGCCCAATGCAAAACTAAATATCATTCGCGATTATGAGGTCGTGGAGAAAAAAGTTGTTGAAGTACCCGATCAAGTCGTTGGGATTGTGAAATGCTTCAATCCGAAATGTATTACCAATAATGAAGCCGTGCTCACTTCATTTAAAGTGGTTGGTAAAAATCCATTGGCCTTAAAATGCCGATACTGCGAGAAAATTACACACGAGCAACAAATGGTTATTAAATAACAGAAAGACAGTTTAAACAGGAGAATTGAGAATGAAAAAAGAATTTACCCACTGCCTGGAGCAGATCAAACTTCTGACTTCTAAAAAGCCAAACGATTTGCTTTTTCAAGTTTGCAAGCTGCTAAAAGAAGATATCTACCACTACGATTGGGTTGGATTTTACAAACTGGAAAATGGTGAATTAGTTTTGGGGCCATACGTCGGAAAACCTACTGAACATACGCATATCGCCGTTGGAAAAGGGATTTGTGGTCAAGTCGCGGAGCGCTGTGAAACAATGATTGTGCAAGACGTGACACAGGTTGAAAACTATATTTCGTGCGGTCTGGAAGTCCAGTCTGAAATTGTAGTTCCAGTGATAAAAGCCGGAAAATTTGTTGCAGAGCTGGATATCGACAGCCATTCGCCGGCTCCATTCACCAACGACGACCAGCTGTTTCTGGAACAAGTATGCCACTTACTTACCGAAGAGTTTTAACAAAAAAAAGTTAGCCGGGAAATCCCGGCTAACAATAGTATTTTTTTTACATCCTAGTAACGGTCGCGTCTTTGTGGACGGCCACCATCACGATCTCTGTTGAAGCGATCGCCACCGCCTCCTTGGTTTCTTGGGAAACGATCGCCACCACCGAAATTCCGGTTGTAACCACCACCGCCGCCTTCACGACGAGAATTAAATCCTGTGTTCTCGCGAGGTTTAGCCTCATTCACTTTGATATTTCTACCTTGAACGTCCGCTCCATCTAATTTTTCAATGGCTGCTGTACCTTCTTGGTCATCCGCCATTTCAACGAAACCAAATCCTTTTGCACGGCCGGTTTCACGGTCTTTTACTAGTTTTACTGAAACAACTTCTCCGAATTGACCAAACAATTCTGAAATTTCTTCTTCTGAAAGATTGTAGCTTAAATTACCTACGTAAATGTTCATAATCTGAGAAAATAAAATTAAAATAACTAAAAAACACATTAGGTAAGTTCATGGAATTTTCGGAGCGGAGATTGTTTTTTTATAGCAAAATAAAATCACTAAAACCTAAAAGCGATGACCCTACCTCAATAATACATTGGTTCAAAGAAACTGGTCATGAAAGTAACTTTTAACATCGAAGGTAGGATACCTTCCCGCTCAATGATTACAAGTCATTACACCATAGCTGAATACAAATTTACAGATAGTTTTGGATTGACAAGCAGCAGGATTGTATTTTTTGTTGTTATTAACCAGAATTAAACAAGATAAAACAAACATGCTGTTCCAATCACCAACTCGATTAGAAAACAGCTTTCAGCAACATGTGAGTGCCATCAGACAATTAAAAACCAAATTATTTGCTGATGAAATAATTTATTAATCGACATACAATACTAAGCCTTTTAAATATTCACCCTCAGGATGATAGATATTAACCGGATGATCGGCAGGCTGGGTCAACTGATGTAGTATCCGCACTTTACGTCCTGAAATTGCTGCTCCGGAAAATACAGCTTCGCGGAATTTATCTTTTGAAACTACTTGTGAACAACTGAATGTAAAAACGATTCCTCCTGACCGAACTTGCTCAAATGCCCTGGCATTTAGTCGTTTGTATGCTTGTAATGCTTGATGCAAGGCATTTCGGTGTTTGGCAAATGCCGGTGGATCGAGAATGATCAGATCATATTTATCTTTGATATCACGCATAAAATCAAATGCATCTGCCACAAAAGCTTCGTGGCGGGCATCGTTGGGATAATTCAGTTCCACATTTGTTCGGGTCAATTCGATTGCTTTTGCCGAGGCATCAACCGAGTGAACTGTTTGAGCTCCACCCTGCAGGGCACAGAAAGAAAACCCTCCGCTGTAGCAAAACATATTCAATACATCTCGCCCTTTTGAGTATTCCTTCACCAAATGACGGTTCTCTCGCTGATCGACGAAAAATCCGGTTTTCTGCCCGTCGACCCAATCAACCTGAAATCGATTACCATATTCAGCAACGATTGTAGGAGCTGATTCTCCCAGCAAATACCCATTAACCGGCTCAATATCCGCTTTAAACGGAAGGGTCTTTTCGCTTTTGTCGTAAACAGCAACGAGTTGCTCTCCCATCAGTTCCTTCAACAAAACCGACAGTTCATGTCGTATTAAATACATTCCGACAGTATGTGCCTGATAAACAGCCGTACCATTGTAGAAGTCGACGATTAGACCGGGCAATCCATCTCCCTCACCGTGAACCAACCGAAATACATTCGTATGCTCGTTGTTCAATAATCCCAGCGAAGAGCGCAGGTTTAGCGCTTCCTGTAATCGGCCCAACCAAAAATTCCGATCAATCAATTGATCGGTAAAACTGAGAATGCGCACGGCGATCGATCCAATTTGAAAGTGACCAATCCCAAGGAATTCATTGTTGTTTGAAACCACCCTTACCAGATCACCCTCTTTCACTTCGTCTGATATTTTCTTAATCGCACCCGAAAATACCCACGGATGAAATCGTTTCAGAGATTGTTCTTTTCCTTTATTTAGAACAATGGTTGCGCTTATATTTGTCATGATTGAGCTTCTATTAATGATTGGAAAATTTCGTGGCCGATCCAGGCATCGGTTGCCGCATATGTTTGCTGACCTTCGGTAAGAACATCTGATTCCCAATTCGTCAGCCGTTGCGATTTTGAAATACGAACACCTAAAACAATACCCGCGATCTTTTTCAAACTAAAATCCTGGATGCCGTATCCCTTCACCTTATCCTGCAATTCAACAAATCCACCAGCTTTGAAATGACTTAAACGTTGAAGAGCTTTCACGTCATCGCGGATGGCCACTCCTACTTTAAGAATGTTCGGGTCGGACAGAACACTTTTCACTTCGTCCGGAAGGCCTATTTTGTGCAGTTGAAATAGAAACGCACGGTCGGCTGTTGACAACTGCAACAGCGCCACTTTATTGATCTGACCTCGTTTAAAGGAAGGCTTTGTTTCGGTGTCGAATCCCAAAACTTCTGCCTTTCTCAAATATTCAACCACTTCCTCTAATTGTTCGTGCCTGTTGACGACAAGTATCTCACCTTCAAATGATTTTGAAGGTAGGTCATCCAACTCCTCTTTTGTTATACTCTCCTGAAACATCTATTCTTGCTCGTAATTTATTAAACTCATCTATTCGATGGAAACTCCGTTCATCGCTTTTATCCTAAAACGATCAGGCAATCGGATCGTTAAATAAGTTATTCAGCCAAGACGGCTTGCTATTTCCTTCTTCCTCGTCTGAAGGCAGTTTTAGTTTCTCGTCGAAATCGACATCACTGTAAACCAACGTATGGATCGCACGCAAACCATTAACTAATTTTTGTCCCCAATAATTCTTAAAATTCTCGATACACTCCCATAGCGCTTCTTGCATAACCATTTCGTCGCCTGTGCGATACGAGAGTACAAAATCCTTCAAATCCTGATAAATATCGATCAGGTTTTCTGAAATACTCGAGGTCAGCGGAGCTTCGCTAAACTGCATATCCTGATCAAAAACTTCCTGGTAATCATCATGTCCACCCAATCGATTCATGATTCGCTGCTGTAGGTAATTGTAATCTACTTCACTGACGAATTTTTCCAGAACTAATTCTTCCGAACTTTCAAACTCAGGCAACAAAGTCGTTTTCAAATACACTAAAGGCAAAATTTTCTGCGCTTTTCCGAGCATCTCTTTAGGGTCCAACACTCCGGCTGTTTCAATAAACTTACAGTATTCATTTGCAACAGTAACGAATTCGACAACTTGCTTTGAGTACACCAACTGATTAAATTGCTCTTCTGACATTGTTTTAAGATATATCCCGCAAAAGTAATAAGTTTTAGCTTAACAATGCGATTTTAATCCATTGCTTCTGTTAGGATGTCAGAAGATGCCCGGAATTTGGGATACAATAAAAGTGAATTGGGATACCAGCCCTGCAAACAGGCATTTTCCAGGGCGACAATTTTAAAAATCTCTCAAATGTATCACGGTTAGGAAGCCCTTACTCAAACGCCTTTAGCAACAACAATTCCTGATAGGCTACAATCCAATCATACAGCGAGTCTTTTTGAGCGGCGCTTAGACGAGCTTCATGATGAACCAACGTATACGATTTTAACGGCATCTCGCCTTCTTCAACCTCCTTCTTCATATCTTCCAATAAGCTAACCTGATCGATTGCAGAGATCGATTCCCAGGTCGAAAAGTTTAACTCGCGTTTTCCTTCCCGAATATGATTGGCAACGAACCAGGAAACAGGCGCTGCCTGATGGTACCACTTGTAGTTTGTATAATCAGAGTGGCAATCCAAACAGGCATTTTGCAAAACCGTCTGCACATTTATTGGTATCTCCGATTGCCGAAACAGGTGATTTTCGGTAGGCTCTCCTAAATTTTTGGCAGGCTGTACAAACTGTATTGCAACAAGCACAACAACAGCAAAAATCGATACTGGTTTCAAAAATCGTTTCATAGTAAAATCGGAGCTAGAGTTATACCTGAAAATGCTGATTCGTTTATTTCTGCAACAAAGCCTTCGATTCTGTTTTGACCCAATCAATCAAAAGCGACGACTCTTCTTTTGACAGAGCAGCTTCGGGATGTTTCACAATCAATTTTTGAGGAGGCATATTTTCTTCAATAATCTCCTTTTTCACCTCGTTCAGCGCGGCAATTTTCTGAATATCGCTTAAGCTGCTAAACGTACTAAAATTGAATCCCCGCTTGGCTTTATCACTTTTGGCAGCATCGTTATGACAGTCAAAACACTTACTGACAAAAGCTTTCTTCACCGGTGCAGGCATCGGATAGGCAATCTTCTCATCGTCGGCGCCAAAACCGGCAGATGCTGTGTTTGAAACCACTAAAAGTGCAAATACGAGGGCTGTTGTGGCAATAGGATTCTTCATATTTTAAAAGCAATTTTGATGATGATTTTTTTGAACAAAAACGATACTAAAAGAACTCCTGTAAACACTTTTTGTTTAACCAACTTCCAATAATTCTATCAACCAGCATTTAACTACTTCACCCATTCCAGACAATTGTCTATTCGGTGGACAATTTTACCGTTCTCAATCAACCAACGAATCACCCGAATCAACTCATCTTCATTTTTATCCAATTTGAAAATTAAATCCTCAAAAAGGCAAGGCTCCTCCAATAATTCCTGCAACTTCGAACTAATCTGTTCCAGCTCTAATTGACTCAATCCAAACTGGTTTTGTTCGGTACAAATGTCGCACTTACCACATCTCACCGAGGTTTTCTCACCAAAATACTCCAACAGAATCTGGCTCCGGCATTTCAGCTTCCCGAAAGAATAATTCAACATTGCATCAATACGTTCCTTATAGTCCTTTCGGCGATCCTCGTAATTCTCTTTCGAAATCTTCAGTCGCTCGGCTTCTAATCGCTCCCGGTTAAAAATGATATAGGGCGTTTTTTTTCGGGGAATGTAGTGAATGATTTTGTTCGAACTCAAATGGATTAAAAAGCGAGAAACAGCCTCAACTGGGATGTTCGCCCGTTTAGCCAGCAAATCTTCGTCAATTCCAACATAATTTGTGAATAAAGCAGAATACGAACGAAGCAACAGTTTTACAAAACCATCCATATTGGCATTGGCTACCTGAAACCGATACAATTCATCTCGTCCTACAATAAAATGAACACGAGACGGATTATCGAGTTCTTCGGTCAGCTCCAGGTAGCCTTCGCGCTGCAAAATTTTCAGACTACTTAAAACCACTTGAATTTGCATATTGTAACGACTGGCAAAGTCTCCGATTTTAAAATCCAAAATCCGATCCTTTCCAAAGCCAATGGCCAATTGAAAATAATTGCCCAGAGCCTGATAAACCCGTCGAATTACATCGACTGGAGGAAACGATTTTTCAACCTGCTTTTTCAATGCCAGCTGATCCGATTTTGCTGCAATTAAAACAGCGAATGCCCTTTTTTCATCGCGCCCTGCTCGACCTGCTTCCTGAAAATAAGCTTCGGGTGAATCGGGTGGCCCCATGTGGATCACGAATCGAACATCGGGTTTATCAATCCCCATTCCGAAGGCATTGGTTGCCACAATAACCCGGGTTTTTCCACTTTTCCAGTCTTCCTGCTTCTGTGCCCGGCTGGCAGCGGTTAATCCCGCGTGATAAAAATCAACTGAAACCCTATTTTGCCGCAAATAATCGGCTATCTCACGTGTCAGTTTCCGGCTCCGCACATATACTATTCCGGTACCTTTTGCCCGTTGAACAGATTGCAACAAGTATTGCATTTTATCTTCACGCGAGCGAACCAGATAAGTCAGATTATCGCGAAAGAAACTTTTCTGAAGAACGTTTTCTTCCTTAAATTGAAGTTGTTGCTGAATATCTTTCACAACCTTAGGAGTGGCTGTAGCTGTAAGAGCCAACAGAGGCACATCCGGAATCAAAGCCCGCAATTCTTTTATCCGCAAATAAGATGGACGAAAATCGTAGCCCCATTGCGAAATACAATGCGCTTCATCCACCGCGATCAAATTGATTTGCATTTGTGGCAAACGCTCCTTGAAACGATCTGTAGCAACCCGTTCAGGAGAAAGGTATAAGAATTTGTAATCGCCCCAGGCAGCACTGTCAAATGCCATCCTCACCTCCTGAGGGCTCATACCCGAATGAATCGCCAGTGCTTTGATTCCCCGCTGATTCAGGTTTTCCACCTGGTCTTTCATCAACGAGATCAAAGGCGTAATTACCAAGCAAATACCAGGCTTCGACAAACTAAACACCTGAAATGTAACCGATTTCCCGCCTCCTGTCGGCATCAGCCCTAAGGTGTCTTTTCCGGCGGCAACCGAGTCAATAATTTCCTCCTGTAGCGGCCTGAAATTGGCATAGCCCCAATGTTTTAGAAGTATGTTCCGAAATGTTGTCACCCTATAAATTTGATTTCCTGAATGATTACTAAGGCCGAGATAAATTCGAGGAAATTTATGTTTTTTATCCCGCTACTGCAAATTGCAAATAAAGTTAATATCCGTTTATTTTTTGTAGTTTTGAGATCTTCACACATCTAAAAATAATGACAATGCCATTTTTTGCGGACAAAGTAATTTCTGAGGGATTGACATTCGATGATGTTCTCATAATCCCGGCGTATTCAGAGGTTCTTCCACGTGAAGTGAACCTCAGTTCCTGGTTTACCCGATCAATCAAATTAAACACACCGATAGTTACTGCTGCGATGGATACAGTTACCGAAGCCCCTATGGCGATTGCCATTGCGCGCGAAGGAGGGATCGGTGTCATTCATAAAAACATGAGTATTGAGGAGCAAGCCAGGCAAGTTATCTCCGTAAAACGAGCTGAAAACGGGATGATTTATGATCCGATTACCATTGAAAAAGAAAAGAAAGTTCAGGACGCGCTGGATTTAATGAGGATTTATAAAATTGGAGGAATACCAGTGGTTGACCATGAGCGAAAACTAGTTGGCATTGTGACCAACCGGGATCTTCGTTTCGAGTCGGATATGGCAAAGCCAATCGCCGAGGTAATGACTTCAAAAAACCTGATATACACAACCGAATCAACAGACTTATTAAAGGCGGCGGAAATTCTTCAAAAGCATAAAATTGAAAAATTACCAGTCGTCGATAAGCATAATCAGCTCATCGGATTAGTCACCTATAAAGATATTACCAAAGCGAAAGATAAACCACTAGCCTGCAAAGATGCCAAAGGGAGACTGCGGGTTGCTGCCGGTGTTGGAATTACTGCCGACACATTCGACCGAATTGATGAATTAGTGAAAGCACAGGTCGATGCCATTGTTATCGATACAGCTCACGGCCATTCGAAAGGAGTGCTCGATATTTTGCGCCGGGCTAAAAGCAAATATCCGGAAATGGAGTTTGTTGCCGGAAATATTGCGACTGCAGAAGCAGCAACCGATCTGGTATTAGCCGGAGCTGATGCTGTAAAAGTTGGAATCGGGCCCGGATCAATCTGCACAACCCGGGTTGTTGCGGGTGTAGGCATACCACAACTATCGGCCATTTACAACGTTTCAAAAGCTTTAAAACACAGCAAAATACCAGTCATCGCCGATGGTGGAATCCGCTATTCGGGCGACATTGTTAAAGCCCTTGCCGCCGGGGCAAGTTCAATCATGGCCGGATCGTTATTCGCCGGTGTAGACGAATCGCCCGGAGAGACCATAATTTTTCAAGGTAGAAAATTTAAGGCATACCGGGGAATGGGCTCTCTCGAAGCCATGCAAGCCGGATCGAAAGACCGTTATTTTCAGGATGCTGAGGAAGATATGACCAAATTGGTGCCCGAGGGTATTGCAGCACGTGTGCCATTCAAAGGCTCGTTATATGAGGTAATGCACCAACTTATTGGCGGACTTCGTTCAGGTATGGGGTATTGCGGAGCTCGTAATCTGGAAGAACTGAAACAGGCCAAATTCACTCGCATTACCAATAACGGAGTTCAGGAAAGTCATCCGCACGATGTAGCCATCACCCGCGAGTCTCCGAACTACAGTTCGCGGTTTTAAGTTCATTACATTTAAGCGTGTTAAGTTGAAAAAGTACATTATAAATCTGTGTCTCTGGTCTGTTGTCATGGCCAGTTCTGTAGCTGCGTTTGGCCAGTCCAAAAACCAAGCGCTATTAACGATCGGAAACGAATCAATCTCGAAGGAAGAATTTGTTCGTCTGTACAAAAAAAACAATCAAAATTTGCTTGACGATTCGTTACGCAAATCGCCCACCGAGTATATAGATCTTTTCATTAACTATAAACTGAAAGTAAAGCAAGCCGAAGATCTGGGCCTGGATACGCTCAAAAGCTTTCAAAATGAATTTCTGGAATACAGAAACCAGCTGGCCAAGCCCTATCTGAGTAATTCGACTATAACTGACGAAGCGTTGATGGAAGCCTACAGACGAATGAAATCGGAAGTGAAAGCCAGCCATATTTTAATCCGACTTGCACCGGACGCCAATCAGCAGGCACAAGATGCAGCCTATGACCAATGCCTAAAAATCAGAGATCAAGCAATTAAAGGCGTCGATTTCGCTCAATTGGCCCGTCAGTATTCCGAAGACCCTTCGGCAGCAAAAAATGGCGGATTACTAGGCTATTTTTCAGCATTCCAAATGGTTCCCGAGTTCGAAGAAGCTGCCTTCAATCTGAAAACAGGAGAAATTTCGATGCCTGTGCGTTCTGATTTTGGCTTTCACCTCATTTTAGTGCATGATAAACGCGACAACACAGGACAGCTACAAGTAGCCCACATTATGAAACGCCTGCCCAAAGTAGCTGTAGATAAAGATGTTGAATCAGCAAAAAATGAAATCGACAGTTTAAAAAAACTTTTAGATACAGGAACTGATTTTGCCGCTTTGGCCAGACGTTTTTCCGATGACAAACAGAGTGCTGCAAATGGCGGCGTTCTTCCTTGGTTTTCAAATTCAAGTATGATGCCTGAATTCGCTGATCCGGCTTTTGCATTGCAACAAATCGGCGATATATCTCCGGTAATCCGCACACCTTATGGTTTTCATCTGATTCAACTTATCGGCAAAAAGCCTGTGCCCGATTTTGACGAACTAAAGCCTTTTATAACCGAAAAGCTAAAGAGTAACCCAATAGTTACAAAAAAGAAGCAAGCTGAATTTATTGAGCACTTAAAAGCGGAATACAATTTCAAAGAAGATACGAGCTTACGCAACCAACTTTTAAAACATGTTGAGGCGCAAGATACCTCTTATGGTTCTTGGCAAAATGAAAATCTGATGCAAATTGGTTCTCAAACCTATCAACCGACCGATTTTATGAAATATGCCGGGAACCGAAAGAAATCGGCAAGCTCGGAGCAATTATACGCAGAGTTTGTATCCGACATGTTGCTTGAAACAGAAAACAGAAATCTGGAGACAAAATACCCGGAGTTCCGCTATCTCATTCAGGAATATCACGACGGGATCTTGCTTTTCAACCTTTCGGAAGAAACGATATGGAATACAGCCGGCCAGGATTCAGTTGGCCTTCTGGCATTTTACGAAAAAAACAAGGATCTATTTAAATGGGATTCCCGCTTCGACGGATGGGTTATTCAATGTAACAATCAAGATGTTCGAGATTATATTGAGGGCATATTCGCGGAGGATGCCAACATCGCAAAAGGCGAATTAACCGATCTTCTGAAATTAAACGATGCAAATCAAGCGTTTATTCAAAAAGGTATTTTTGCTCGTGGCGATAACAACATTGTTGACTATTTAGTCTGGCATGCACCAAAACCGCAAAACTTCAACGACAGCCTACATTTTGTGCGGGGCAACCTTATTCCACCGACACCGAAAAAGCTCGAAGAGGCTCGTGGTCAGTATCTTTCGGCCTACCAGGATGAACTGGAGAAACAATGGATTCTTGACCTTCGGAAAAAATATCCGGTCCGTGTTAATAAAAAAGTATTGAAAACAATTGAACCTGTAAAATGATAAACAAACTGTTTTACTTGCTTTTGGTAAGTATAACCCTCAGTGCCTGCGAACCTAAAGCAGACAAAAAAACACCTGTTGCAAAAGTTGGAGAAAGTTACCTGTATCTGGAAGATTTATCCCAAATCATTCCACCCAACCTAAAAAATGCCGACAGTACCTTGTGGGTCGATGATTTTATCCGCAAATGGATTCAAAACGAATTGGTTATTCTAAATGCCGAGCAAAACCTGAGCGACGAGCAAAAAAACGTCACCCAGGAGTTGAAAGAATACCGAAACTCATTGATTACTTATCGGTATAAAAAAGAGCTAATGGCTCAGAAAATGGACACAGTCATCATTGACTCTGATGTATTGGCCTATTACAACTTACATCTAAGTCGTTACAAGCTGAATGATAACATTGTGAAAGCTGTCTATCTAAAAATTCCGCTGGAACTTGCCAACCCGGAAATCATCAAAAGCTTATGCGACGATGACGACCTACAGCAACTGAATCAACTAAATGAGTATGGAATTCAATATGCCAAAGTTTATGACCGCTTCGACGATGAATGGGTAAGCTGGCAAACTATTCAGAGCCTGATCCCCGATGAAATTAACATAGAACAACAAATTTTAAGAAGAAACAAGATCATTGAAAGCAGCGATACAGATTATTATTACTTTATTTGTATCCGTAATTTTCGGCAGCAAGGTGAAAATGCTCCGGTGGAATTTGTCAGCTCCGAA
>NZ_JBFHIT010000053.1:0-32941 GCF_041596335.1 Mangrovibacterium sp.
AGAGTAACCAGCCTGAACCGGAATGGCACAAAACAAACCGAAAAATATCCGCTTTTTAGCTACCCAGTGGCACAGTTTGAACCGAAATCACTGGCACAAACCACTCCGAAATCGGTGGCACAAAACGAACCAGAATAGCCAGAAACAGCACCTTGAAAAACAATAACGCACCACCCTTTGATTTTCGGACTTGGACAGCGAACATGAACAGCATGTCCCACAACCGACCATCCAAGTCTTGATGTTCCATTCCTTCAGGAACCTTAATGTACCGATTCCAGACCGTTCCGGTCACGAGCACCGGGTAAACAATCCCTGCCTCTTCTGATATTTTGCTATCAACCGGAACCAACACTCCATCAGCAATCGCTTGCTTGGTCGTATAAGAAGAAATAATTTGAAACTCTTTTGACATGTGAAATACCCTTGCCCTGGGGATTTTTGTTGGCATCTGGCTCGCCGGTTAAACTCAAATTTTGAGTTTCTGCCATTGAGCTGTCACGGATTAAGGCAAGGGGAACGCGGCAGCGGGATTTATATACCCTTGTCTGTTCCGGGGAGCGAGATACCTTTCGGGAAATTTGAGTGGAACCAATCACCTTCCTTCTGATTTCACCGCAAAAACTCAAACACCCCCACAAAACATCCGAACGAAACAACCAACACAATTTCGGGTTCACTTGTTACACTGATAAACTTTGAACTGTATGTGCGGACGTTTTGTACAAGTCATCGACATTGAACTGTTTGTTACCCGCTTCGGGGTGAAAAGGCCGGGACATATAACCGTACAGGACAACTATAATGTTGCCCCAGGCGATTTGGCTTACGTGATTACCAACGATAAGCCCGATGAACTTCAGGCTTTCCGTTTTGGCCTGACTCCCAAATGGGCCAAGCAACCGATGTACCTTATCAATGCGCGGAGTGAAGGTGACTTAAACAAGGAGGACCGTCCTGACTATTCAGGCGAATTGGGCATTATCAACAAACCGGCGTTCCGTACTTCCATCCGTTCGAAACGCTGCCTGGTGATTGCCAACGGGTATTTTGAAGGGCCGAAAAAAGAGAAGCTGAGTAAACCCTTTCACCTCTATAAAAAGGACAAATCGGTTTTCACCTTTGCCGGAATCTGGGATACCTGGGCAAACAATGATACCGGTGAAGTGGTCAATTCCTTTTCGATAATTACGACCGTTTCCAATGCGGCAACCAACGGAATCGGTCATCATCGTTCACCCGTCATTCTGGACAAGCGGATGAGCGCAAATGGCTGGATGATTCACTGCCAATGGAAAAAGTTCTGAAAATGCTGAAACCCTGGCCGGGAGATGATTTTAAAGCTGACCCTGTTTCCATCCGGATTAAAGACCCGAAAAATAAAACCAAATACCTGTTAATCCCCATTGACCATGAAAGCAGTTCGGTCTATGACTCTTCAGTGAAAAAAGATTTGCGACTGGAAGGTATGGGCCGAAACAAGCGAAAGAATCCTCCTCCTACTCCACCGCAGGGAACGCTTTTCTAATTAGACCGTCGGTCGCGGCTGGTACGGCAATTTGGTCATCTTCTCAACTTCCAGGCTTGGAAAACCGAATTCTTCAACCACCTTTCCCAGCAAGGCGTAAATGCCGTAGCCCTGAAACGGATAATCACGCAAACTATCGGGGAAATGCACCGTGTCGAAAAACTCGCCGGTATGGTCGACAAAGCAGCCGAAGTGCATGATTTCTCGCTTGCTGGTATGCACATATTTGATGGTGACCAACCGCCCGACCATGCGAACCTTTCTGCCGACAACATTCAGTAGGTCGCAAGCCTGGATGTCTCCCCGTGAGCGCAGCTGAAGCATGTCGAAATTATCACAACTCACCGGGAAACCGAGCAGTTCAATTTCATCGTAAGCATCTTCCAGCCATGAATGCTCCAGCACCGGCAGCTCAAATTCCCGGGGTTGGGCAGCAAACATCACCGGAGAGGCGCTGCTCAGAACGGGCCGCTTCAGGTGCAGGTGGGCTTCCCACAGCAGGCTTGATTTTGGTTTGCCGGTAAAACGCAGCGCCCCGACCCGGATGAGTACAATGAGCTGCTCTTTGGTTACCGGTACCCGCTCCATGAAGTCAACCAGCGAACGGAATTCGCCGTTGCAGTTCCGCTCTGTTTCAACAAGATCAATGGTCACTTTCTCCAGGTTTTGGACGTGTCCGAAGCCCACATAGATAATCCGGCCAACCAGCCGGGTTTCTTTGCGGCTGGTGTTTACACAGGGAAGTTCAATTTTCCCGCCCTGCCTTTTGGCTTCGTTGAAATACACCCAAGGTTGATAAAAGCCCCCGAAATTGTTGATGACCGCCACCTGAAACTCCAGCGGGTAATGAGCTTTCAAGTAGAGACTCTGAAAGCTTTCCACGGCGTAAGAGGCTGAATGGGCCTTTGAAAACGAGTAACCCGCAAAGGATTCAATCTGTCGCCAGACTTCCAGTGAAATGGATTCCGGGTAGCCCCGTTCCCGGCAATTGTCGAAGTATTTTTCTTCGATTTCCCGGAACTGTTTCAACGAGCGGTATTTGCCCGACATGGCCCGGCGAAGCACATCGGCATCGGCCAAATCGAGCCCGGCAAAGTGGTGGGCCACTTTAATCACATCTTCCTGATACACCATCACGCCGTAGGTTTCTGCCAGCTGTTCTTTCATCACTGGGTGGATGTATTCGAAATCATCCGGGTTGTGAAAACGCCGGATATATTCACGCATCATGCCCGACTTGGCCACGCCGGGACGGATAATGGAACTGGCTGCCACCAGGCTGAGGTAATCGTCGCATTGCAGTTTTTTGAGCAGGCCACGCATGGCCGGGCTTTCGATGTAAAAACAGCCGTTGGTTTCGCCTTCGCGCAGTTTTTGCTTCACTTTCGGGTCGTAATAAAAGTCCTGCACCCTATGGATGTCCACCTCATCGCCTTGGTTTTCGCGGATGATTTCCACTGCCTCCCGAATATGTCCCAATCCCCGCTGACTGAGAATGTCCAGTTTTTCGAAGCCCATTTCTTCGGCGATGTACATATCCCACTGGGTGGTCGGGAAGCCCTTGGGAGGAAGGTCGAGCGCTGTGTAACAGGTCAGCGGTTCTTCCGAAATAAGGATCCCCCCGGCATGAATGGTTCTCAGGTTCGGAAAGTCTTCCATTTGTTTGCCGAGTGTTGTTATGAGCAGGGCGGTGTCGTGCTTGTTGTAGTCGTTGCCCGGGTCGTTAATCAGCAGGTCAATTTCGACTTTGGGCAGGCCAAACACTTTGCCCAATTCCCGGATAATGGACTTGTCCTTAAAGGTTGATGTTGCTCCCAACAAAGCCGTGTGCTCGCGCCCGTAGCGTTTGAAAATATAATCCTGCACCTCACCTCGGTCTTTCCATGAGTAATCAATATCGAAATCAGGCGGACTAGTTCGCTTTGGATTCAGAAAGCGCTCGAAGTACAGGTTTAGGGCAATCGGGTCGACATCGGTTATTTTCAGGCAATAAGCCACGATACTGTTGGCGCCGCTGCCCCGCCCCACATGGTAAAAACCGCGCGACTGGCTGTAACGGATAATATCCCAGGCAATCAGGAAATAGGCCGAGAAGCCCAGCTTGTCGATGATTCCCAGTTCGTGCCGGATGCGCCGCAACGCTTCTGAATTCTGCCGTCCGTAGCGGTAATACATGCCATCCATGGCCAGTTTTTCCAGTAGCAGACGGTCGTCGTAACGCGACTGGCTGAAGTGTTTTTTGTTTTTGACCGACTGAAAATCAAAATTAATGGAGCAATCTTCCAGCAGTTGTTCGGTGGTTTGAATAACGACCGGATAATCGGCAAACACTTCCCGAAGCCGGTACACCGGGGCCATCCGTTCGTCTTGCTGAGCAAACTGATGGAGTTTCAACTTACTAATCAATGTGTTGTGGTCGATAGCCCGCAGGCTTTTGTGCAGAAACCAGGCTTGCTGACCAGGGAAAGTCACAGGGTGCATGATAATCAGCTTGTCCTGGTAGCGGCGGTAGTCCGATGTCAGCAACTGGTTCACCTGCGTCGGACGGATAGCGGTGTACTCGTGTTCCATCAGTTCGCCGGGTTTTTTCCGTCCCCAGGAATAAATCACCGCCACCTGGTTAAAGGGCCAGCCCTCCAGCCCGAAAGGCTTTTTGTTCAGGTTGTGCCAGGTCAGGTAGTCGTTCAGTTCCTTAAAACCGGCATTGTTACGGGCTATGCCCACAAATAGCAGCTCATCACCGTTGCGAAACTCAATCCCGGCAATGGGCTTGATTCCCCGTTCCCTGGCTTTCTTCACGAACTCGGGGATGCCCATTGAGGTGTTGATATCGGTCAGGGCCATTGCAAACACGAGGTTCCTCTCCGCCACATCGAGCAACGTATCGATATCCATGGTGCCGTAGCGCAGGCTGTAATAACTGTGATTGTTCAGGTACATGCGTTGAGTGATGAATGTTTATCAGTCCTTTTTCTGTTCTTGTTGTTTCGCTGTTATTTGCTGATGATTCCGGATGCCCTTTGGATGGCGCCGGAGCCGTAGCGCTGCCTGATTTGATCCATCGACAGGTAGAGTTTGACCTGCTTTTCATTGTTGTCGAACAGGTTGAGTTGCTGGGCACCCTGCACCAGTCCGCTCAGCTTCACCCCGACCAAACGGATAAGCATGCGCCGCTCATACAGGCGGGCAAACAAGTCCCTTGCGGTTGCTATCAACACATGGTCAAGCGAGGTGTAGGCGATTTTCTTTTGCAGGGTATGTGTGTCGAAGTTTGCATAGCGGATTTTGACCGTAACCACCGAGGCCAGCTTTTCCTTTTTGCGTAGTTTGAAGCACAGCTTTTCGGTCATCGCTGTCAGAAGCTGAGTCATCATTTGCACATCAATCGTGTCGGTTTCAAAGGTGCGTTCGGTGCTGATTGACTTTTCCTCGCTGTAAGGAACAACGGGCGTAAAATCAATGCCGTTTGCTTTCCGCCAGATGTCGATGCCGCTTTTTCCAAGCAGGCTGGTCATCATTTCCAAAGGTATCGATGCCAGGGTTTGAATGGTGGACACGCCCATGGAGCGGAGTAGCAGGCAGGTCTTTTCGCCCACCATCGGGATTTTTCGGATGGGAAGCGGGTTCAGAAAAGGCTGAACAAGATGATTTTCGACCTGCCGTTCGCCGTTGGGTTTGGCTTCGCCGGTGGCGATTTTGCTCACGGTTTTGTTCACCGAGAGCCCGAACGAAATGGGGAGGCCGGTTTCCGCAATTATCCGCTCGCGTAATTCATGAGTCCATTTGTAAGCACCAAAGAACCGGTCGAGCCCGCTGATGTCCAGGTAATGCTCGTCAATGGATGCTTTCTCATACACGGGTGCTTTTTCGGCAATCACTTCGGTTACCAGCTTCGAATACTTGCTGTACAAGTCCATATCGCCGCGGATGACAATGGCTTCGCGGCACAGGTTGAGCGCCATGCGCATGGGCATGGCCGAATGGACACCAGACCGGCGGGCCTCGTAGCTGCAACTGGCCACCACTCCCCGGTCGGACAGCCCTCCGATGATAACCGGGTTGTTGTTTAACCGGGAATCAAGCAGCCGCTGCACCGACACAAAAAAAGTGTCCAGATCCATGTGTACTATTGTCCTTTCCTGCAGGTTCATTTGTCTCTCCGTCTCCTTCAAAAGTTTGAAAACCGCTTGTCATTGTCGATTCAATCGGCTATATTTGATTACGAAATAATCAATTTAAAAGATTGTAAATTAATCATTATTTTTACACCTGCAAGCATGTACCTGTCGGAAAACCTTAAATTTTTGCGCAAACGCCGCAAGCTCACCCAGTCGGATCTGGCGGATGCCTTGAGTATCAATCGGTCAAACATCAACAACTACGAAAACGGGATTGCTGTACCCCCGCTGCCGTTAGTGATGGCTTTGTCAGACTTGTTTCATCTGTCCATCGACACGCTGCTGCGGGTGAATCTGGCGGCCCTGCGCGAAAGCCAACTGTACCTGATTGAGCATGGCTCGGATGTGTTTGTGCGCGGCAATGAAATCCGCGTGCTGGCCACTACCGTGGATGCCCAAAACCGCGACAACATTGAGCTGGTGTCCATCAAGGCCAAAGCGGGCTATACAACCGGCTATTTTGATCCGGAGTTTATTGCCGGACTGCCAGTGTTTCAGCTGCCTTTTTTGTCGCACGAAAAGAAGTACCGCACTTTCCAAATCAGCGGCGACTCGATGCTTCCGATTCCGGACAGAAGCTGGGTGACGGGTGAGTTTGTGCAGGATTTGTCGCAGATCAAGGATGACGGGCTGTATGTGGTGCTCACCCTAAACGAGGGCATTGTGTTTAAAAAAGTGCGCAATGAACTGACCGACAAGGGCAGTCTGCGAATGATTTCACTGAACCCGGATTATGCCCCCTACGACCTGCCGGTGACCGAAATCCGGGAGGTGTGGAAGTTTGTGCATTATATTACTGACCAGGTTGAAGAGCAGCCGTCAGCCAGCTGGCTCTACCGGAAAATTGAAGCCATTGCCGAAGATGTAACCGAAATAAAGGGGCGGATGTCTCAGGCGTAAACGTCCAAAGGCACGACTGAAACAATTGTTTGCGAACAAAAAAGGGGAAATTCCCCTTTGCGCTCAGTCTTCCCCCGGCAACATAATGAAAACTGCCGGTGAAGGATCATCAATATCATGAGCTGAAACAACAGCCTTCAAAGTAACCATCCTGGTTTCCGGCTCCGATTGAAGTTCCCTTTTCTCATTGTCCAGCCAATTCATTTCTGATGGAAGCTGAAACAGCACTTTGAAAAACAATAGCGCACCACCCTTTGACTTTCGAGCCTGAACGGCGAACATAAACAACAAATCCCACAACCTGCCATCCTGGTCCTGATGCTCTACACTATCAGGTTTCCGAATGTACCGGTTCCACACCGACTCGGTCATTAACACAGGGTATACAATCCCTGCTTCTTCAGAAATTTTGCTATCAACTGATACCAATACACCATCTTCGATAGCTTGCTTGGTTGTGTAAGAAGAAATAATTTGAAACTCTTTTGACATTGTATTTGCTGCTGCCTTGCAGACTTATTAGGGCAACTGGCTCGCCGTTAATTATTAATTATAGGCGATTAATTATTGAGCTGTTGAGAATAAAGTCAAGGGGTGTATGTTAGTTAGTTTTTCCGGAGTGAAGCGCTGGAAAAACTAACTGAACAAATCCGAAGGACGGCCACCATGATTTTAGGAGTTGAGAAGTAGCCGCCCCTTTACTGTTTCGAAAAGCGATTAATAACTTTGCTCAGAATTAGTGAGTAACCGGCTCCATCTCCTCCCCGCCAGAAGAATATGAAGGGAGCTTACGAACGTCAAAGTATGGAAGGATCTTTATATCCATCTAATGAAAAAGCTTGTAATGACTCAAAGGCCAGGAAAAGAATTTTCTTTCTTAATTGAGAAAAGTCATATCTAATTTAAGATAATTAATTCCGACTTGAAGACACTAAGTGTTAATAACACATATGACTATTACGCAACTATTGCGTAAATTGATAATCATTTATTTGGGTTGATTGGGAGACTCTACTACGTGTACTCTATAGGAATACTTATGTGTAACTAAAACCCAATTATCATGAATAAAGATCCTACTTCCCCCTCATACGGTCTATCTTCTACTATTGGAACTTCCCTTATATAAATTTTAAAATAATATATATGAATACTATGAGAATCAAAAATATCTGTTTGATTTTGATACTTTCTTTTTCCAGTATTGGGTGTTCTGAAGAGAAACAACCCGAAAATGGTTATGAGCAGGCATTAATCGTTGGTTCATTTCTTGTGAACAAAACGGATAAAGAATCAGGAATAGGAACAGGAGAAATAATTAGGGGATACTGTATTCTTTTATTCGAGAATAAGGACTCGGATCTTCAATATCCATTAGACTACATCACCTTTGACCTTCCTTCAGATTTAGTTGATATTCCAGAGGAATTGTTGTCCCTTGATTACGATCCAGATAATTGCGGTCCTAATTTTTTTCCGGCTACTTATCGGTTTACATACAAAATAGGTTTGAATTACGATGTTTTGAATAGCAAGGATGAAACCGAATTTGCATTAGGCCCCTGCACTGCTTCGGGGCTAACTTTTCCTTGGGAAAACTATTCTCAGATAAAAATTCTGAATGCACATATTACAACTAACTAAGTGATTAACTAAATATGAAAAAAAACCATTTTTTAATACTTATTGTGCCTCTCGTGGGGATTTCATTGGGTATGCTGTCAATGAAACAGTCTAAAGAGAAATTTTACTACGGCTTTGATAAAAAGATCCTTCTTCATGAAAAAGGTAATTCGATTTTAGTAAAATATGATAAAGAATCGTCTAAAGATCTTATTGAAAAGTCTATTGAGAGCAATATCAATTTTACAATATTAAAAAAAGAAAGACGCAACAACTTGATTTCAGAAATAACAACAAGTTCTCTTGTTGAAAGGCAAGAGTTAGTAAAAAATTTGAAAGAAAGAACGGGTGTACTATCATGTGAACCACTCTATTCTCTTGACGATGGATTGGAAATTGGAGTAACCAACGAGATATTAATTCAATTTCTACCTACTACTTCTAAAACCCAAATAGAAGAATTAAGTAAAACGTTAAGAACGAAACTCGTTAAAACGACTAAAGTATATCAAAAGCTTGAGTTAAGTAAAAACGATGACGCGGTAGAGATTGCTAATCTTTATTACGAATCAGGATTGGTGAAGTTTGCTACACCGAGCTTTCTTACAAATCCTGTGTTACATGAAGTTATTCCTAATGACACTTATTTTAACATGCAGATAACTTGTCGAAATACAGGGCAAGCTTTCACTGACAACCACACTGGAACGGTTGATGCTGATATAGATGCGTCTGACGCATGGGAATTAACAACGGGTTCTAATAATATAACTATAGCTGTTCTAGATCAAGGTGTAACATCGAATCATCCCGATCTTCCAAATACAAGACAAGTTAGACTTAATGGAAGCAATTTTGCTGACGGGGATAGCAACGATCCCTCGCCAACTCTGAACAATAATCACGGCAATGCTTGCGCTGGCGTGATAGCAGCAACAATGAACAATAACCAGGGAATTGCCGGCATCGCTCCAAATTGTAAAATAATGCCAATAAGGATATTCAACAGCGATGGAACTGGTATTTCAGAAGAACTTTTGGCTGATGCTATAGAATTTGCGGTTGATAATGGAGCAGATATTTTATCCAACAGTTGGGGGTATCAGACATCAGAACAGAATTTTAGCCCAGTAATTATTTCTGCTATTAATTATGCATTCTCTCACGATAAGGTTGTGGTTTTCTCCGCTGGAAATACAGCTAGTCACGACATTGGAAACAATGGGTATGGAGTTGCTATATTTGATTGGACGGTAGGTTAAGTATTATTTTATTTACCTACAAAATGATCCCAATGAGAAAGAAGTTTGACAAAGAATTTAAGAAAAAGGCAGTTGAGCTTTCCTATGCCAGAGGAAATGCCAGTGAGATTGCAGATGAACTAGGGTTAGACCGGGCAATTCTTTATCGATGGCGCAAAGAGTTTAGTCAATATAAGGACAACAGTTTCCCCGGGCGCGGGAATCCGAAGATGACGGATCTGGAACGAGAAAATGCCCGCTTGCAAAAAGAGCTGAGAGAAGCCCGCATGGAGCGCGATATCCTAAAAAAGGCAATCAGCATCTTCTCCGTGAGCGATGGGAAATCTACCAGTTTATAAATGTTCACCGCAATCGATATCCCGTCGAGATGATGTGTAAAGTATTTAAAATAAGCAAAGGCAGTTATTATCAGTGGCTTCAAAATGGTGATTCCGCTCGTTGGAAGCAAAATCAGCAATTGCTGGCTGAAATTGAAAAAATCTTCGAGGATAGCCATCAAAGCTATGGAAGCCCAAGGATGACCGAGGAACTCCGTTCTATGGGATTCAGCGTGTCGCGACCACGCACGGCACGCATCATGCGGTCTGCGGGTTTGCAAGCTAAGCGCAAACGGAAGTTTAAGGCAACAACAGACTCCCGGCACAATTACCCGGTTGCCCCCAACCTGTTAAATCAGGAATTTGAAGTAACTGCTCCGGCCCGGGTCTGGGTTTCCGATATCACTTATATCAGGACAAGCAAAGGTTGGTTGTATCTGACTGTCATTATTGACTTATTCGACCGCAAAGTAATTGGTTGGGCCATGAGCAAAGGACTAAGTGCAGAAGAAACGAGCATACCGGCATGGAGGATGGCGGTAAAGAACCGTCCGGTTACAGGTGAACTTATCTTTCACTCAGACCGTGGCGTCCAGTATGCCTGCCATGCTTTTACTAATCTTTTAAGGCGTGAAAAGCTGGTTACCCGAAGTATGAGCAGAAAAGGTAACTGCTGGGACAATGCCGTGGCCGAAAGCTTCTTTAAAACGATAAAAGTGGAACTGGTATATCAGCGAGGTTTCGTCGACCAGGAACACGCCAAATTGACCTTGTTTGGCTGGATCGAAACCTGGTACAACAAAAGGAGGAGGCATTCGGCTTTAGGATACAAAACAATAAACGAATTTGAACAACTACATAATAATCAAAGAATAGCAGCGTAGCTCTTAACTAACCGTACAGTCTTTTGTTGCATATCCACCAATTGGCCTGCGCAAAATGGTGTCCGCACCAGTTGGCGTCTTCACCAATGTTGGCAACGCCGGCAATGGCCGTGATGGAGTCGCCAAACATATCGCCGTTGGTAATGCGTGCTACGGTAGAATTACGTCCGTCGACGTAGGTATCGGCATCGAGCGATTCCTCGAACATGGTTCCCAGGTAAGCCAGATGATCTGAAAAACCAAGGTATTCCTGGGTGATTTGCAATTCGGGCATCAGCGTGGTATGTCTCATGGCGCCGAACAGCGGGCTGAAAGGTTCACGGGGCTGAAAGTCGACTGGCCCGTTTTTCACCTGTATGATCACATTTTTATGGAACTGACCATCTAACGGAACAAACTCTTTGTACGCCTGTTTGGCTCGGTCGTCGCCATCGGGGTTGTACACGAAGGCACGCCACATCACAATTCCATGGTGAGGTTCCAGGGCTTCGGCCAACATATTGGCCCCATCGGCATGGGTGCGTCCGTAATCCTGTGGTCCGGGTAACCCTTCGGAATTTGCTTTTACCAGAAAGCCCCCGAAATCCGGAATCAGGGAATAAATCTCGTCGGCTTTATCTTTCCACCATTGGGCCACTTTTTCATCCAGCGGATCAGAAGTATCCAATCCTCCCAGTTCTTTTGGCGATGAGAAGTTAACCGACAAATACACCCGGATCCCGTAAGGCCGGAAGATATCGGCCAGTACTTTTACTTTTTTCAGGTAATTTAAGCTGAGAATATCCGGATTGGCATTGACATTGTTTAAAACTGTCCCGTTTATTCCAATCGATGCATTGGCTCGGGCATATTGCTCGTACCGAGGGCTGATTTTACCCGGTAATTCATCCCATTTCCAGAGTGAATGACCTGCATAGCCGCGCTCCACGGTGCCATCCAGGTTGTCCCAATGGTTTAGAATGCGGCGTTGGTAAGAAGGCTTTTCTACAATATTTATAGAATCCAAAGAAGGATTAGAAGTTTTTAGAAGTCTGATATAGTGATAGGTACCATAAAGGGCACCTTTGTCGGTATTCGCTGCAATCATGATTACACGAGGTGATTGAAACGAGCGGATAATAAATCCGTCATCACCGGTGGATTTTAATTCGTTTGGATCAATGTATTTTCTGATCGTTTCATTTTCGACTGATCCGATAAAAACAGATCCGTCTTTAAATTTTTTTACGAATGTAAACGGTGTACTGCAAAGCGTACCCAGTTCATTCGTTACTTCTTTTTTCACCAGATCAAATGTGGCAGACTCCTGAGGAACGCAGATCCATGAGGGATGATTCAGGATCACTTCAGGTTGAGCGTTCTGGTTTGTAAACCAAAGCATCGATCCATCGTGGTCAGGATTGCTCTGGGCAAAAATGGAGTACGAAATTGAGATAAAAAAACAGCATAAAACAGTCTGGACTGATAATCGCATCGTTAGTTGGTTTTTTGAGAAAATCTTAGTTTATATGAATTCTGAATATTTAACCAGATTTTTAACAAAAGGGACTGCCTTTTCAGGACAGCCCCTTCATCAAACTTATGAAAAAAAATACGAGTCTAATTACCAGACAGGCCATCGGCAAAACCGCCATAAGCGCGTTTGCGGCTATAACCTTCGGTCCACAAGCCAATCGGCTCGTCGGCTCTCCACGAAGAGCCGTCAGGGCTGTCCGTCGGGCTCCAAACAGTGATTCCATACCGTTGGCTGGCTGGAATAATCTCAAAGTATTTCTCAACAACAAACTGATACATTTCGGCCTGAGCGATATAGTGTTCGTCTGTAGCTTGGTTGGTCTTAACACCGACACCCATGTCAAGTTCTGAAATTTTGATCAGCTTTCCGGTGGCAGCCAATAACTCGAACATCTCGACGATTTTGTCCTTATCCGAATCTACATTGATATGCATCTGCGTTCCGATACCATCGACCCGGGCACCTTTACCTTCAATATATTCGACATAAGCAATCAAACCACGACATTTATCCAGGTTATATTCCAGATTATAATCATTGATAAACAACTTATCATCGCTGTTGCCGTATTGCGCTGCCAGGTTGAAAGCCATCACCGCGTAGTCTTTACCCAAATAATCCTGCCAGTAGAATTCATCGGCAGCCATATCTGTTTTACCAATGCCGGTTTTCAGGTCATACGGGCTGCCATCATCCATGGGCTCATTCACCACGTCCCAGGCTTTCACGTATTCTTTGGTTACTTCCAGAGTTCCGGCAATCCAGTTCTCCAATGCCCAGGAAAGGGTATCTGCCTTTTCTTCGGGCGTCAGCGGAATTTTGTCTCCCGACTCCTCAATCTCCCATACGATATCATCAAAATAGTACGTATTGGCTTCTGCAAAAACAGCAAGATTAAAGGCTATGGTGTTCATGCCATTGGCGCCTGCCTGTTCGGCTGAAATGATTCCGGAATTGGTATATTCCTGCCATTCGGTCGTAACTGACGGGCTACCAACCATAGACCAGTGTAAATATCCCCCCGGATTATTATGCGCTTGAGACTCGATAGTTGCCGGTTTATCCGCCTTAACCTTCATGCTGAACCGATAGGCTTGACCTGCTTCCAATTGCTGGGGTGCTTTTACAAAGAACTGGGTATCCCATGGGTTAACGGGGTTATCTCCCGATTGAACAACAATTGCTCTTCCCACACCATCGGCTCCTGTACCTTCAGCACCAATTGTAGCGGCGTTTGGACCAACTCCTACTTCTGTAGCGAAGAAGCTGGAAACATCATCACCTTCGACGTCGCTGTTAGTTACCAGGTTCATCCACCATGTAGCAGGTCCTGCGGCAACAGGTTCAACCAAAAAGGTGTAAGCATGCCAACTTGGTTTTTGCCATCCGCTTAGCGTTTCTTCATCGAAAGCTCCATTTTCAATTAAATTCTCTTCGGAACCACTTGCAGTAAGAACCATGTCATCAAAATAAAGATCACCGGCAAATGTTCCGAAACAAAACTGCAATCTGGTAGCATTCATACTCGGTGTAAATGTGACGGAAGCATCGCTCCAGCTTTCACCAAACGCGATGTCCGGACCATAATTGGTTGACGAACCATCAGTCCGCCAAAAGCCCACCGTAAATGGGCTTGAGGCTTTTGCACGCATTGTTAAGGTATATTCCACTCCCTGTGTTAATGGAGTAGGCAGTACGTATTCAAGCTGCCAATCCCAAATGTTGGCATTGGCATTTGGAGTGGTAGCATGTAAACTGTTGTTACCATCACTCGGATCAGTTTCAATTTCCCGATCAGCAATAATACTGTTCAGATATTCAGCATTCTGGTTGGCATGCCAGGCCAGGGTATGTCCGTAGATGGTGATTCCGGCTTCCTGGGCGGTCGTGATGAAGTTCGAAACCCTTGCCAGGTTTAAACTTCCGTCATTCTGCACAATGCCGCCGTGCTTCATTTCCCAGCCGGCAGTCACTTCATCGAAGTTGGAGACGATGTGACTATAGACGACTCCCTTGTTGTTAAATCCATCGACCGACACGCCTGCTCCCAACTTGAAGTCGGGATTGGCGCTGCGGTCAACATACGATTTCAGGACATCGTAATCATTCAGGTATTCCAGCTTGGCAAGGCTTTCCGGCTTTTCGACCGGGTAGTCAAGCAAGCTGTCTTCAACGCAAGATGCCAACACAGATAAAGCAACAGCACCGAGCCAAAATTTATTTAAATATTTCATAATCATCTTGATTTAGCCGATTAGTTAACATTATACGAAGGAGAGAATGTTTCTATAGTAACACCGCGATCGCGAACAACAAGCGTATCCGTAGTGCTGTACGTCACTTGCTGAATATCATCGGGAAGGCCACGCTTAGGATACTTGATTTCTACCTCATACCCGATGTTGTACTGCAGGTACAGGGCATCACGATCTTTATTTCCCCAGCTTTTTTTATCTCCTTCTTTAACGAATGAGCCGTTACCGGAAGTTGTGATGTTATAAACCCGAACGGTATCGTTCAGTTGATAAGATGATGCAAATGGAGCAACCGTTACATTTTGATCGGCATCAAAATTCAGTTTTACTTTCATATTCAAATCCTGACCTGCCTTATTGGTAAAATCCATCGGAAACTCAAGATCATTTAAAGAAAGTGTGCTCAGATGAATCACCTCGTCATCTTCGACATAAGTATTGTGCCTGACAACATTTGTAGTGACCCCGTCTTTGGTTATAACATCCTTTCCGCGACGCAGGTAATAGGCATGCCAGGGGTTGATATATTTCACGCAATAAAGCACAAAATCTTTAGGTTCAACATCCCAATCAGAAGTATTCCCCCTGACAGCGCCATCAAATTTAGGTACCCCTGACAAAATGGAATCGGCATTAGCAACGTCTGTCATCTGCAAGGGGATCACATAGGTGTTTTTCAAAGATTGCGGATCAGCAAAAAACGCATCGGTCAGTTGTACTTCTACGCCATCCTGCAAAGTGCCATCCAATGTTATTGTGTTGGCAGCCAGGGTGTAGTAATTTGACGGCATGGCCGTAACCGGAGAACCATCTGCGAAAAACAGGTTGTTTACCAGCGCATTGTTCACCGTAACATCAATATCGATGCGTTTCGTATTTTCGTAAACACCCCCCATGGTAGCATAAATCATACATTTATGCTCATTATCGAGCGTATTATCAACGATATCCTCCCCAAGTACAATCGTGCGCACCGGATACTGATAGGCAAAATAGACAGAGTTGTAATCGAAATCCGGGAACTCTATATCCTGATTTTCGCAAGACGTCATCAACAAGCTAATGAGTCCGGCAGCAAATATCCCTAAAAATTTAAACTGTTTCATATTTTCGAATATTTATCATTTTAACATACAGACAACTACCATCCCACATTTTGCTCCAGGTTACTCCATTTCTGGATTTCGCCGTAAGGAATCGGGCCATGATACATATAGTCTTTATAGTCTCTGATTTCAACATTGATTGAAGAATAGATTAATGAGCCGCTTGGCTTATCAATTTGCATACCGCGCGCGGTTTCATTCAGGTTTGCTACTTTCCAGCGACGCAAATCCCAGAAGCGTTGGTTTTCGAAACAGAGCTCCAGACGTCTCTCATTTCTAATAAGTTGACGCATTGCATCCTGATCTCCTTTTACCGACTCCAGGTATGCGTCGTCGTTATCCAATCCAATACCTGCTCTTTGGCGAATCGCTTTAATGACATCGTAAGCCGAATAAGCATGTCCGCCATTGCCGGTGGGCCCCCAGGCTTCGTTTGCAGCTTCGGCATAAGCCAGAAACAACTCCGTATAACGGATACGCGCGGTATAATGCTTTTGCTCGGTATTATACTGGGGATCAGGGTTACAATCCGAACGCATTAATTTGCGCAAATAATAACCGGTACGGGTTGACAAACCGCTTTCCCGGTTGATAACATCGTTGTCGTTATTCTGGTTGTTATCATCCAAATTATAGGTTCCGATAACAATTGTACTACTGCTTGGCCCTTGCTGGCTTTCATTAACTACAATGTACTTTCCCAGACGGGGGTCGCGGTTTGCATAAGGATTGGCCGGATCATATCCACTTGCCGGATCGGTGATGGGATAGCCATTGACCGTCGGGAACGCATCCACTAAATTCTGAGTTGGGTTTACACGTCCGCGGCCATACAGGGAGGGCGGGAAGTTGTCAGTCTCCAACGTAATACTCTGGCCGATATCGCCCCTCCAGATAATTTCAGCATGATTTGCACCGGAGGCCAAATTTTCGACTTGATTTTTCTCATACCAGATTCCACCGTTGGCAGCCAAACCGCTAACGCCATTGATCCGGTCGAGTACCGTGGCGGCAAAATTGGCGGCATCTTCCCAGCTTACATCAGTACCAGCACTGTATGCCGGGCTGGCCGACAACAAGGCAACCTGAGCGCGCACAGCTTCTACAATGCGTCCGGTAATACGGCCCCGCATGTGATTACCGTTTACACGGTTATAATCACCGGCATTAGATACTCCCAAGGTTTTGTATTTGTTGGGGATCTCAGCGTCGGCGATATCACCGTAATCAAGCGGAAGCAGTTCGATGGCTTGATTGGCATCGGCAATAATCTGGTCAACACATTCCTGAAACGTATTCCGGGGAAGGTTAAAGTCCGACGAAGCAGTTTCTGGTTCGGTGAGGATGGGAACGCCCAGCAATCTGCCATCCTGAGTCCAGCCGCCGTGGGCCAACAGCAGATAATACATCTGTACCGCGCGCAAACCATAAGCCTCGCCTTTTAAACGGTCATTGTACATGGTGCGAATTACTTCATCTTTACTCCAAACTACCTGGTCCACATTCGCGAGAAACAAGTTCAGGTATTGAATGGCATTTCTGCGGCCCTGCCATTGCGACAGAGGATTGCTATTGGCTGTCCACGAACCGGTTGCCATGGCCAGATAGGTATTGCTATTGTCGTTTGACACCGCATCATCCGTTGCCACATCGCTATTAGGTGTGCCGGAATAGGGAAGCAGAATATACGCATTGGCCAAAATGCCCTGTGCATAAGTAGGTTCGTTGTACATAGCTTCGAGCCCCCTGTTGTTCTCAATAGCCGGTTCGAACAAATCATCGCAGGCTGAAAACAGAAGTACAAGAACGAAAAGTGATAGTATATTTTTCATAACTTATTCCTATTATATTACTTATTCGTTAGAATACGGCTTTTAAACCGATGTTAAAGAATCGTGTTTGGGGAGCGCTGGTCGTATTCATCTCTAAAATTTCGCGTTCTTTGGAGATGGTCAACAAATTAGCCCCACTGACGTAGGTCGAGATTTCTTTGAAAAGGAAATTCTGTAACAGGTTCTGTGGCAGGTCATACGTAACCTGAACTTTCGCCAAATTAAACCGGTCGGTTTTATACATCCAGAAATCAGATGCCCGGAAGTTGTTGCTTCCGCTTTCGGTTGTCAAACGTGGATACGAAGCTGTTGCCTTTGTTTCCTCAGTCCAGCGGTCGCGCACAACTTCAGAGTATTTACGTTCGCCGTAAACCCAATAGTACGAGCTGTTTTTCATGGCGTAAGCTCCAAAATTACCGGTACCTAAGGCAAAGAATGTGAAGTTTTTCCATTTGGCAGTCAGGTTTACACCTATGGTAAGCGGAGCACCGCTCCATCCGCCGCGGCCCAGATACACGATATCTTTTTCGTCGATCAAATTATCATCATTCTGATCGACATATTTGAGATCGCCAGGCTTAATAGTACCGGCAAACGTCGGGTCGGCAGAACCATCAATTTCTTCCTGGCTTTGGAAGAAGCCATCGGTTTTCAATCCCCATACGCCATCAATAGGACGTCCCTCACGTTTTTGGTAATCGTAATCATAAATTTGGTCGCGTTGTGTGGCCTTGGTGGTATAATACGTGCCGCCAACACCCAACGAGAAGTCAACTTCGCCAATTTGCTTGTTGTACGTAACGTTGAAGTCGAAACCGGTTCGTTTATCGTTGTTGAAGTTTACGATTGGGATAAACGATGCAGTCGGGTAATAGGTGAAGAAATACTCCGGATAGAGTGTTGATGGTTCAATAAGTAACCCTTCCATCGTATTGATAAAGAAAGATGTATTGACCGTTAACAGTTTTTCCCAAAGCGAAGCCCGAACATTGGCAGAAAATTCTTTCCGCTTGATGAATGTCAAATCTTCATTGCTGCCTCGTTTCGAATTGGTTGAATGCTCTACGGCGCCATCATACCAGCCCCACCAGGCACCATCGGCCTGATCATATTTGGATGTATACAAATAGTACTCAGCATCTTCATAGACAATATCCAAATCGGAATGAAGGATGCTACCCGAAGCGCTCAACACCAATTCATCAACTACAGATGAGTTTGCCAGGAAATTTTCCTTGTTCAGTTTCCATCCCAACGTGAGCGAAGGAGAAAGCGCACTGCGTTGACCTGGGGCCAACTTGGCCGAATGAATGGCCGCCGCCCCTAAGTCTGCATAATACTTCCCTTTGTAATTATACCCCAACTGCAAGCCAAGATTCGCGTTGCTGGTGCGGTGGTACACTTCTGATTGTGTTTGCTGATAACCAGCCGCTATCAACATCGCATTGAAGTGATGAGCATCGTTAATAGCAGTTTCGTACTTGAAATACCCGGAAAACGCAATGGTTTGCCGACTGGTACTACCGCTGATATTCTGCACACCCGATTTTTCATCGTTACCAAACTTCGTCAATCCGGCGATTACATCGGCGCCATTGTAGTTATACCACGAAGGGGCGTAAACCGCATAGGTATTGTTGTAGGAAGTTGTATAGGAGGTCGAGTAATCTACAGCAAACTGGGTGTGAAAAGAGAGCCCTTTCAGCACACTGGCCAAATCGAAATTAATGCCTGTATCAAACTGGAACTGACGGCTGGTCCATTTACTGTAACCGCCGGCATAATAGTCAGCGAAAACATTGGTCATATCCGTTTGTTTACCTCCCAGAAAATACTGACCGCCAATCAGGTTGTTACTGCTGCTGATCATGCTCCATGAAGCCAGGTCATTCGGGTCGATATAGCTCAACGGAATCAACGGAGCTACACGATTCGGACGCAGGTTGGCAGCCGAATTCCAATAGTTGTCTCCGGAAGCATTGGCGCTCCTTGAATTGTAAAAAGTGGCGTTGGCGTTGATATAGGCACTGATGAAGTCGTTTATATTCAGGTCGATATTACCGCGAATATTTAACCGGTTAACATTGTTATCTTTCGCTTCGCCAAAATTTAACACATCCCCCTGATTGTAATACCCGATATTCGAATAAAAACGGGCACGGTCGTTTCCGCCTGTAATCTCTGTTGATACATCGGTACGGTTATACGCTTTCTTCAGATAGTCGGAAGAATAGAAATTGATATCGGGATACCGATAGGGATTGGTTCCGGAAGCATGATTGTAAATAGCCTCATCGCTGTATGAAAGCGACAAACCATCGTTCGTACGAGCCTCATTATAAAGCGTCATATATTCGGCTGAACCTAAATACTCAGGGTAGCTCTTTGACACGTGATAACCGGTGTTGGCGCGGACATTGATTTTTAACGGTTCCACTTTACCTCTTTTGGTGGTAATGTAAACCACTCCTTTAGACGCACGGCTACCATAAAGCACAACGGCAGAAGCGCCTTTCAGCAAGGTAATCTGTTCAATTTCGGTAGGTAACACATTATTGGCATCACGGGGAACACCGTCAACCAATACCAGGTAGTCGCCCATACCCCACAGCGAGTTTCCGGTCCAACCACCTGCATACCCTTGCAGGTTATCCAAACTATAGGTGTTATAGTTCTTTTTTGTCAATTCTTCCATGTTGATAACAGAAACGCCACCCAGCAGGTCACTTTGTGCCACCTTGCGGTACGATACCTGCACCAATGGGTCTTTAGCCGAAATTAGCGAATCAGTTTCATTTTCTGCAACGGTCTGTGCCTCCATCAGAAATGGAAAGAAAACAAACATTGCAAATAAAATGAATCGTGTTTGTATATGTTTCATTGCTTATTCATTTATAATTACACAATACTTTAACTCAATTTGGATTACCACCCTGGGTTCTGTCCGAATTCCGGGTACATAGATGTATCGGAAATCTTCAGAGGGAACCAGTAGTGTTTGGTCCCAAACTGACGTGTTAAAATAACTTCTTCCCTAAAGTTGGCCACCCGTGCATTTCTGGGATCATTATCCTTAAAGAAATCATAGTCTTCCACCCGGTCGAACTCTTGAGAGGTTTTCACATTGTACGGATACTCGGTCAACAGCAACCAGCGCTGCAAATCGCAAAAGCGGAACCCTTCAAAAGATAATTCCACAGCGCGTTCCCGTCGTACTTCATCAATGAATTTATTCTTATCACCGGTGTATTTGGCATTCACATGTCCGGCGCCTACACGGTCGCGGAGTGTATTGATTGCTTCTTCGGCAGTTTTATCGAAATTTGCTGCTTTACCGGTAGCACCACCGAAAGCGGCACAAGCTTCGGCATACATGGTATAAATATCACCTAAACGCATGTAAGGCAGATACGTATGCATGTTAAAGCTCCAGTTGTATGCCCCGTCATATTTATTGGCAGTATGCGGCACTAACTTCTGAATAAAATAGCCGGTACGGCTGCCATCAGCAGGATTCCGCATGGTACCTCCTGTGTGAAGACCGGTATAACGCAAATATTCCATATCGGCAGGCATCGTTGAATTAATATACTTGAAGCCATCAAATACGATATCGTGATAGAAGCGCGGATCGCGATCCTTGAACGGATATTCGGGATCAAATCCGGATTCCGGATCGTTAAGCGGCAAACCGTTGGCCATACCGTAGTTTTTCACATAGTTGGCCGTTGGGTGGTGAATAATGTTATCGTGTTCCACCAAACCTTTCACTTTGGGTCCGAAGGTTTTGGTCGTGTTCCAGTTACTACCGTTGTAGTCGGTTGAAGGACCACGGAAAATAGCTTCTGTCGAACCAGGCATCAACCAGTTTTGGCCGGTGGTATAGAACATATCGCTGTACTTATTGGCTGCCGTACTGGTCTTTTTATGATTATACACATCGTCATAATCAAATTCAGCCAAAGCATATTGAGTTTGGCCACTTTCTACCAGGCTCAGTAACTCGCCAAAAGCATTAGCAGCCTTCCGGCAATAGTCCTCATCGTAATTATAGGTTTGGGTTCCACCGGTTTGGGCGCCGTTTTTCATCAACGGACTGCCAGCCCACAAGTAGTTTTTGCCTAAATACCCCAATGCCATAATTTTGTTGGCACGAAGCTGGTTTTTTCCCAACGTGTTTGTACCCACCGATGTTTTATCCCAGTCAATGGGCAATAACTCGGCAGCTTTTGCAAAATCAGCCCCGGCTTTGTCGGCACATTCCTGATAAGTCAGACGTGGAAGAGTTGGCTTTTCACTCGAAGACAACACCTCATCAACATAAGGCAGACCACCAAAGTACTGCATCATTTCGAAGTGCCACCAAGCCCGGAAGAAGTATAACTGCCCGGCAATAATATCTTTTTCCTCCTGCGTAGCCACAACCATTTTGTCGAGGTTGGCAAGCCCCATGTTAGCCTTACGAATACAATACCAGGCGTGCGCCCATAAGCCATGGCGGAATTTGTCGGTTGATGTCGGGTCTGCGTTGTCATCGTCCAGCCAAGTACTTGCTGAATTTTGCCAGGCCCAGAAGTTACCGATATCAACCTGGTTAGTCATGTGAAAACTTCCTTCCAGGTTAAACATCTCATCATCACCCCAGTTCCAGGACGAAGTCCAGTATTTTTTCTCCTTATCGGGGATGCAATTATAGATTTCCTCGATAAAACCCTGGAAATTTGTAAAATTCTGAAAGGCTACTTCCTCAGAGATGATCGATTCAGGTTCCTTTTCCAAATAATCTTCACAGGAAAAAAGCCCCAACATCACGGACAGCAAGCTGCCCCATAAAAGAGTCTTATATATCTGTTTCATAGTTTTCAATGTTAAAATGTAAATCTGACACCTAAATTGTAACGTCTCATTGTAGGATAAGCGCCTTGTCCGCCACTACCGGCGAAGTTAGATTCACGGTCATCCGGCATTTTTGATTTTACCCAAAGGTTGTTCCCGTTAACGAAAACCTTTAAGGCGCTAAGCCCGATCGTCTTCACCCAGTTCTTGTCGAAAGTATAGGCTACTTCAGCATTTTTCAAACGGATGTAGGAACCATCAAACAAGTATTGGGTTCCGTTATTATAACTCGGACGGGATAACCAACGGGGAACTGTAACATCTGCATTGGGACTGTCTTCTGACCACCAGGTTCCCATATCGTACACGGTGTTTAGCTGGCTACCAAAACTGGTAAGCGTTACTTCGCGGGTTACATTATTAACACCATAGAATTGCACAAATGCACTCCAGCCTTTCCATTCGAAACCAACAGTGGCATTATAGGTATTTTGCGGAGCACTGGAGTAGCCATACGGAACCAGGTCAAACCGATCCACCACACCATCGCCATTGAAGTCAATGATATAGTAATCGCCGGGTACCTTATAACCATCGTTTGTATCATGTGCCGGACTACCATAAAGCTGATCGTAGGTATTGATATAGCCGCCATCTACATATGTTCTGGTTTGATTGATACTGTATCCTGCTTGTTTGCGGTAGTCCTCGTACAAAGCCGGATCATCCCTTTCGAGGATTTCATTTTTGGCATGGGTCATGCTCATTTCTGCCCACAAGCGCAAACCGTTCGACAATTGCTTTTTGATACGCAACTCAATTTCATACCCTTCGGTACGCACTTTACCCAAGTTGGCGGTAGGAGGCGTGGCGCCATAATAAGAAGAAACGGCACGGTCGGTACCTTTCACCAGGATATCGACACGGTTATCGCGGAAGTACTCAACGCTACCGGCAAACAAACCATCCAGGAACGCATAGTCGGCGCCAAGGTTGAATTTCCTCACGGTCTCCCATCGTACATCGGGGTTACCAACAGCAGATTCCCGGTACCAGGTATAGGGGCTGGTTCCATGGTTCAAATCAAGCGAAGAGTTTCCACCGTAAGCCCATTGAGTCATGTATAAGAAACGATCGCCGTAATCGTCACCGATCTCCCCGTAAGATGCTCTGATTTTTAACATATCCAGAAACCGGAGGGATTGCATAAACGATTCTTCAGAAATCATCCAGCCGATAGCGCCGGAATTGAAAAATGCAAACCGATAATCTTTACTGAATTTCTCGGAACCGTTATAGGCGCCATTATATTCCAAAAAGTACTTGGAGGCATAATCATAGGTTGTACGGAAAGCCCAGTCCTCGCGATAGGTAGGAATCATGCTACCGCGCGCCTGCTCTTTGCGGCTGAACAATCCCATCGCAGTAACACTATGTTTTCCAAAATCACGCGCCCAGTTCAACTGTAGCTGATAATCCAGGTTACGCAGCGTTGACCAGTTTTGAACTTCACCGCCTGAAATGTTCCACAATACTCCCTGCATGAAATCGAATTTGTTGTTGTTCTCAAATTCTTTCTTGTAGGTGGCCATGCCGGTAGCCGGGTCAATCCATTTTTGCTGAGCATCGTTATAAAGGTCGTTAACTCCGCGGTTATATTCGACAAAAGCATTATCCCAGGAAATAGTACCTCTGAAATTCAAGCCTTTTGTAACAAAGTCCAACCTTTGCTCCAGAATGAAGTCGGTGTTGATGCGCGTGTTGGTGGTGGTCATCACACCGGCGAGGGCCAGGTTGGCTGCCGAGTTGGTCACATTCGAAATGTTGGGATAAAAACCCCAGGAGCCATCCGCGTATTGAGGCAAAAATACATCGGGCGCAATATTGTACGCACCCGCCCACTGCTGGGCCACGGCCCAATCCGATGAGTTTGTCTGGTTCCAGGGACTCTTTTTGGCGCCGCTCGAACCTGAAAGGTTTACTTTAAACAAAGTCGATTTTGTCAATTGGAAGTCCAGGTTACTGCGAACATTAATCCGGTTGTACCCATATCCCGACTGGTAGCCGCGTCCGTTATCGAAAACCCGGAAAAGGTCGCCTTCATGTGCAAAGTCGGCCGAAGTAAAATATTTCACGAACTTAGTACCTCCGGAAACATTAATATTCGCATTGTACGACATGGCGTAATCTTTAAAAAGCTCGTCCTGCCAATCCACGTTTGGATAGCGTTCCGATTCTTCCAGGTTGGCCGGATAACGGTATCTGTTAATAATATCTTGTGGCATAATGTACCCCCACGAGTCCGGTTCTACCCCCAACTCATGTTCAATCGCAATATTACGAGCCATTAAAGCATCGTAAGAATCTAACTTATTAGGCAACTTTGAGGGCACCTTAACCGTGGCATTTGCCGATACATCAATTCGTGCGGCACCTTCTTTACCACGTTTCGTGGTAATAAGAATGACGCCATTGGCACCTTTAACACCGTAAACGGCTGTTGCAGATGCATCTTTCAACACAGAGATAGACTGCACGGAACTGACATCCACACTGCTCATCGGACGCTCAACCCCGTCGACCAATACAAGCGGTTCACTATTGTTCCATGAACTGGCAGAACGAATCAGAATCTGCGGATCTTCTTCTCCCGGCAAGCCCGAACTTGATATGGTAACGACACCCGGGAGGTTACCGGTCAGTGCGGCGCCAACGCTGGATATACCGGCAGCACGTTCAAGAACTTCGCCGGTGGTTTGTGTAATTGCGCCGACAACGCTTTCCTTTTTCTGCTGGCCGTAACCAACAATAACGGTTTCACCTAATTCGGTTGTTAGTTCGTTCAATGTTACCTTAATGGTATTCTTACTGGTAACATCAACCTCCTGAGGTTCCATACCGATAAAAGATATAAGCAGGATTTGCTTCCCGGCAGGAATAGTCAATGCAAATTTTCCGTCAAAATCAGTTGCTGTCCCTACATTGGGGGATCCCTTAAGTATCACTGCTGCTCCAATTACCGGGTTATTCTGGTTATCCACAACCACTCCGCTAACTTGTCTGGTATTTTGAGCAAAAACAGACGTGGTAAACATGACAACCATTAAAAGCAAAAAGCCTTTTAACAGTCCAACCCCTATGTAGTTGTATAAGGATTTTTTTTGAGATAATAGATAATTTGTTTTTTTCATTACATTCTCAAATTTAATTGGCATAAGAGTTCTAAAATCCGATAGATATGTATCTTTCTTTCTCCAACTCAATCCCGAACCTTTCGTTCCAGGCTCGATCGAGAACTCGACAGAGAAGCCGCTGATGCGGCAATTTCTCATTTAAATCATTTTTCATCATAGTTCAAAGTTTTTGGTTAATATTTATATAGATCAGGTTAACAGATTATTACCATCAAATCGATCATGATCTGCTATTCATTTAATAACTTTTACACGAAGCATACAAGCCAATATTTGTACCCGTAAAACCATAAGACTGGGCTGTTGACAAATAGTATGCGTCCACATTTTCAGCCAATAGTTTCCAGTGGTCACGAGCTGTTGCATAGTAGAAACTAAAATACGTTCCAGTCGAAGTAACTTTTAGTTTAATCGAACCATCGGTTAATGGAAGCGGTTGTGATGACAGCGTTTCAGCACCTTCGCCGTTTACCTTTTTCAAGCTGACCTGTAACTGGCCGCCTGCGCTTCCGAAAGCAAAAAGGTACTGGTGGCTTTCGTCCTTGTATAGTAATATCCCTGCGGATTCGGACTCCGACTGAGGTTCAAAGTACATACTGGTGGTACACTCAAATTTATGGTGTTGTAAACGACGACTCAGATAAGCCGGAGTTTTCAGTTCGTTCGAGGCAACATCGGCGCACTTCAGACTTAAATATCCCGGATCTTCAGTTAACGAATACAGCCCATTCGCCGCCCCTCTTAAACTCATCCATTCCATTCCTAACTGTGGAGTTTCAAAATCATCCTCTTTTTCGAAATTTCCGAATGTCGTTGTTGAATCCCTGTTTACTCCTTCCATTTGAATGATTCGGGGAACAAGTTCATCACCTCTTGTCATATAAGGGAAACTGTCTTCGCTCCAGCAAACCGGCATCAGGAAAGTTTCGCGTCCCAGGTTCTCAAATTCATTATTAATTGGTCGGCAGGCCAGAAATAAAGACCACCATTGGCCATTATTTTTCTTGATCAAATCAGCATGTCCGGCACAAGTAATTGGTAATGGCCGATTCGGGTCAAGATGCTTTTGGGTGAGAATCGGATTTCTTTCCCATGGTTTAAATTTCCCCAGGGGCGAATCACTCTTAAAAATTACTTCCCGGTGATTGACCGACGTTCCGCCTTCTGCACACATCAAAAAATACTTGCCGTTAATTTTATATAAATGAGGCCCCTCGATCCAAATCGGCTTTTCAGTCAAATCGACACCGCCGTTAACCAGCATGACGCTCGGGCCAACGGTTTTCTCCGTTTCCACATCAAACTGCAGAACACGAATCGCCCGGTGACCTTCATAGGTAGAACCACCATCCGGGACATCGTTATTCACGATATATGCTTTACCATCGTCATCAAAAAAGAACGACGGATCGATGCCATGCACATCGGGCAACCAAATCGGATCAGACCATGAACCAAACGGATCTTTGGTTTTCACAAAGAAGTTTCCCCTGCGAATATTTGTTGTAATCATGTACCAGGTTTGGTTGTGCGGATTATAGCTGATAGCAGGGGCAAAAATCCCCTCGCTGGTCCGTTGTCCTTCAAGTGGTAATTGTTCCGGTCTGTCCAAAACATGACCAACCTGCTTCCAATTCATCAAGTCGGTACTATGAAACAGCGGTACTCCCGGAAAGAAGGAAAAAGTGGATGTTACCATAAAATAGTCCTTGCCGTCAGTACAAACACTTGGATCCGAATACCACCCCGGTAAAACCGGATTGTAATAGTAATCATTCCCGGGTAGCGGATTTTCTTTATAAAAATCATCGTCGCCTTTGTACGTAAAATAATCAAAGTGAGCAACCAAGCTGTCCGACACAAAATTTGGCCTATTTTCTTTTGAATGAGAATTACAGGATATAAAAGCGGATGAAGAACTGATCAAGAGTACAACTCCACTAAGAATAGAAATGAAGGAACATTTCGTCATTTAATTAATCGTTTAGGTTAATAGCCAGTATTAGTTCAGTGATCTAATCTCATTGGAGCCAATCCAACAAGATTCTGAACCCTATTGAAACCAAAACTAAATGTTACTGTTTCGTTAAGCTTTTAATTTTGAATATTTGATTTTCAATTTCAGATACGCCACATAAAAACACAACTAAACACCTACATATCAAATAAATAACACAACAGAAAGTAAGATAAATATCCGAATAATGATGGATTTAGTATTCAAAAACCGACAATCGGATCGGCTTTTAAACCTGAAGGGAAATCTGGTAGAAATTTATCTCAAAATAAAAGTCGACATCTCAATTTACCAAGGTGCCGACTTTTTCAATTTTCAAGATACTTCAATTTATACGATTTGAGTTGGCGATTTTCCGTAGTGTTTTCGGAAAACAGTACTGAAATAACCGACGCTGGAAAAACCGCACAATTCACTAACCTCGGTAATCGTATATTTTCTGGATTGGATCAAATCCAACGAATGATCCAAACGAATTGCTTTAATAAAGTCGGTTGGAGATTGGTTTGTCAGTGATTTTATCTTTTTATATAGCAAGGAAGAACTAACGTTCATGGCCGTAGCAAAATCATCTTTTGAAAATTCTGAATTTGCAATATTTTCCCGGACAATCTCTCCCATTCTTTTTAAAAACTTATCATTCAACCCATTATCAAGAATGGCTTCATCTCCGTCGCTCTGTTTGATTATTTTCAACGCTTTTTCTCTTACTAATTCACGGTTCTGTATGATTGATTTAATACGTTGCTGAAGCAGGGTCACATCAAAAGGTTTGGTCAAATAATCGTCAGCGCCCAGGCCCAGGCCTTTTAAATGTTGTGTTTTATTCGACAAGGCTGTTAATAAAATAATCGGAATATGGGAAGTCTCATAAGTCGACTTAAGTTTTTCACACAAGGCGAATCCATCCATTCGCGGCATCATAATATCTGAAACAATCAAATCAGGGCTTCCTTTCTGAACCATTTCCCACGCTTGTTGCCCGTCCTCCGCCAAATCAACATGGAATTCTTCATCCATAGCTGACCGGAGAAATTCACGCAAATATTCGTGATCTTCGACAATCATAATCTTCAATCGATGCTTATGCGAAGCTTTAACTTCACTCATCATTATTGTATTTGACTGGGCTAATAACGGAGTAGCCTTTGTCAAACTGATATTCTCTCCTTTTCTGTCCACAGCCAACTCTTCAACTGAATTATTGACGGGAATTGAAACATGAAAACTGGAGCCTACATTTTGCTGGCTGAAACAGCTAACCTTTCCCCCATGCAAATTCACGTAGTTTTTCACCAGTAAAAGACCAATTCCTGATCCGACAATTTTTGAGTTCACGGCATTATCTCCGCGATAATACTCGTTAAACAACTGTCGTTGAGCCTTTTTACTAATTCCAATGCCTTGATCAAGAACTTCGAGGAACCACTTATTCGAGGCGACCTGGAAGTTCACATTTACCGGCACATCCGGAAATGAATATTTTATGGCATTTGAAACAAGGTTATCGATCACTTTCTCTATCATTACTTCGTCAACGGCTGTTTCGAAATTTGCAAGGTTGGAACTAAATTTCAGTTCTATATTTTTAGTTTTAGCATACGCATCAAACATCATCACTCTACTCTCAATCAACTTGACAATGTCGACCTTTGCCAAGGTTAGCCTTTCCTTTCCAACATCGGCCTTCTGAAAATCCATCAGTTGAGTGACAACTTTCGATAAACGGTGGGTTTGCTCTGTGGCCAAATGCAGATATTGTAATCCTTTATTAGTTAATCCCGGTTCCTTATTCAGTTCTTCAATCGGTCCTTTAATCAGGGTTAAAGAAGTTCGGATATCATGAGCCGTATTGGCAAAAAATCGGATTTTTTCTTCAGAATGTTGCTTTTTTAAACGATCGATATAAAAGGCCAACGTAAATATCCCCAATCCAATCAAAAAAGTGAATACCAAAATCCGGAACCACGCAGTCTCCCAAAAAGGAGGGATCATTTTCAACACAATCGATCGTTCGGCTATCACGCTGGTCATCGACGAGTCGAACATCCTGATATACAACGCATAAGTACCGTTTGGAATATTCGAATATGACAAAATCCGGTTGTTGCCCGGCTTACTCCATTGCTGGTCTAAACCCTCCATCCTCCACGAAAATTTTGATCCGGGCGAGTTTACTCCGATTGGAATCAGTTCCAGGCTAATTGTATTCTGAAAATATTTCAGTGAGATATTAGAAAGGCTATCAATTGGTATTTGGGGACTCAAATCGTCAATCTCCCGAATTGATCGCCCCGATACGGACAAATCCTGAATGTAAATGCGACCTTCTTCTTGTCGTCCCGGCTGAAGCGAATGGGGCTCAAACATTATTGCCCCCATATTCGTGCCCATCATCAGTTTACCGTTTTTCAAAATCGCATGCGAATTTTGGTTGAAAGCAGCGTGACTGAGATCAAATATTGAATTAAACGTGGAAACGGTATGTCGTGCTTCATCCAGTCGACACATACCTTGTTCGGTGCCAATCCAAAAATAACCGTCAGCATATTCAATACTGTTAACAAAGTTTGACGGCAAGCCGGAGTCGGCCGAGAACCGCTCCATGGCTTTTGAATTCATTTCGTAACGAATAACTCCGTCGCCACTGGTTCCGACCCACACGACATTGTTCTTCAAACAAATATCATATACCTGAAAGCCTTCGATTAATGTTTCGCTTGTTCCGGAAGATTTATCAAAAAGTAACAATCCATAGGTGGTGCCTATCAATAACTTGTCGGCTCCGTATTCTTCCATCACATACACGGTATAATTGTCAAACGACGTAAAACGGTCTTGTTTTGGATGGTAGCAAACCAGATCACCGCGTACACCTCCAACCCAAATATCTCCCCGGCTGTCTTTAATAATATCGAACACGAAGTTACAGGCAAATGCCTTACCTTGATTCTCTACACAATAATGGGCAAGCTGCCTGCCGGTAGATCTTTCAAGCAGGTATACGCCCGACGAATACGTACCGGCCCAAATCCGTCCACGATCATCTTCACACAAAGTCAAAAATACCTGGGCCTGGTCCTTATTGTTATGGAAAAATGACCGCCACCGGTTTGTTTTTGAATCCCAGCAACTAACGCCGTTATTGGTCGCAAGCCAAATATTACCGTCTGAATCTTCCAATATGCTGTTGATATCGTCGTTCACCAGCGAATTCGGGTTATTTACAACATGTGAAACTTTCGTGACCATGGAACTTTTCAAGTCGAAAAATGACACCCCGCCGCTATATGTACATATCCAAACACGCTTATTCTGATCGCAAAAAATATCATAAACACCATTGCCTTTCAATGAACCCGGCTGATCCGAATCTTCTTTGTAAACCGCATTTATTTTATTTGTGTTTTTATTGACATCCCATACCCCCTGTCCGTCGATACCGACCAGCAAGGTAGAATCGTCGATCGACTCAATAGCTAAAATCGGTTGATTTGGAATCCCCGGAACAAAGTCAAGATTCTTGATGCCGTTCCTGTTGCTCAATTTCAGCAAGCCACCGGCATCGGTACCAATCCACAGGGTATTATCCTTCTGCTCATAAAACACTGCGGCAGCCACATAATTTGTTCCGTTACTAAATTGATAGTACTCCTCAGCCGTTAATGTCGTGATGTTAAAAACCCGGATGGCCCCCTTTAGCGTGATAAAGAAATGGGTGCTGTCCATCCATTCGATAAAATGCACGTCCTGATTTTGAACGAAATTTTTCAAGCCTGTTTCAGTGTTGTAATAAAACAATCCGAATGAAGAGGCAAACCACATCTGCCCCTCGAAATCAATCAGCATTTTCGTGACTACCAGATACGGGTTGCGTAATTCTTTTGAGACATTGACGACCAATTCAAACTTATCCTGAATCGTATTATACTTGAAAACCTGACCATTGTTGGAATACGCATACAGCCGACCATCTTTATAGTTTAACTGAACAGAGATTACATTACCCGACTCGTAAGGTAGTTGGTAGGTCCTAATATCATCCTGCGTATAACGCAAAATTCCCATTTTTGACGAGATCCAGATAAAACCATCTGCATCGGAACAAGCCTGGTTCGTTTCGAACATGGAAATTCCATATTCTTCGTTCAGGTTGTAAAAATGAATGTTGTCGCTTTTCCCGATTGCAAAGTTTTGAACAGGGCAACACAAAAGAATAAACAGAGTAAGCAGGACCGTGTTAAGTTTCATTGTTAGGTTGTCTTGTTAGTAAAGTGTAATCCGCTGTTATGTCGAAATTCACTAGTGTCCCATTAAAATCGGGACGTTATTAAAAATTAAACAAATTTGGCTCATTAAGCCTAAAACGTTCTTTGTCATTTTGAAATTTAGTTCTGTCGAATAGGTCTCTAAGGTGAGTTTTATCTGTTAAAGATATACTAAGGATCTGCAAAACCTCATAGGTGCTTCTGTCAAGTTGCATGTCTTTTTGGACGATAGCAACTAAGCAGTATGTGCACATGGCTACGTAGATTTGGATCCGGACAGCATTTTCAGTAGTACCCCAGAATTTCTTAATTTTCAGATGTTGTTTCAACCATTTGAAGAACAGCTCGACTTGCCAGCGGTTCTTGTAAAGTTCAGCAACTTGAAGTGCAGAAATGTGCATCGCATTGGTCAAGAATACAAGCTCACGCTTTTGTTCTTCATCCCAATATCTGACCAATCGAAGATATTCTGGATAGTATTGCTTGGGATAAAAACCAGTCAATTTAATTGTTGCGTCTGAAAGTAGTTTCTTGGGCATTCTCCGTTTCCATTTGATTATCTGGAATTGAAGATTCTTCTTTGCTCTGACTACGAAGAAAGCTCCTATCTGCTGAATCTTATACAGCATCTTGAAGTGATTATATGCGCGGTCAAATATGCAATAAGATCCTGACTCATAGGGAATTTCTTTCATTGCCGTAGAATCGTGTACCGAAGCTTCAGTAATATGAAAGAATGCCGGAATTTGTGTTTCTACATCATATAATGTATGCACTTTGATTCCGCCTTTTCTCTTGCGAAACTTCGCCCACCAGAATACCGAAAGGCATAAGTCAATCGTGGTTGAATCAAAAGCGTAGACATTACCATCTAGTCTGAAGATGTCAGAAACTCGTTTTTGCCTGGCTTCGTTTACCAAATAGTAAGCATACTCTTCAAAGATGTGATAGTCTCTGTCCCCGTTGGCTCTGGCCAGAGATGATTTTGAGACATTCTTACCCAAACCCAAATGATATGACTTGGAATGGTGTGCATCAAGAGCGACTATCAAATCTCTCAGGCTTTCACGATTCGAAAGCTGGCCAAACATCATCGAAAGAAGTTGATTCCAACAAGTGAAATGCTTCACATATTTGTCACCGTCATATTTGGCAACAATGCGGTTGAATTTACTTCGATTTAAAAACGAGACCAGTTGAGCAAAAACATATTTGTCTTGAAACA
>NZ_JBFHIT010000054.1:0-31684 GCF_041596335.1 Mangrovibacterium sp.
TTACCGCAAGGTAAGCTAGACAAGCCAAGAATTAAGGTGATTATAGCGGCGGGGTTCCACCTCTTCCCATTCCGAACAGAGAAGTTAAGCCCGCCAGCGCCGATGGTACTGCATTTATGTGGGAGAGTAGGTCGTCGCCCTTTTTTCAAGCCCGTTGTTCTCCAGAGCATCGGGCTTTTTTTTTGTGCAAAAAACTTCCCGCATCTTTCTAGACGGACACAATCATGTGGACGTGACCAAATTTTGTATTATCGATATAGCCCGTTCAACTAGGTCCAATCTCGGTTTAGCTTGCGGATCTGACCGTCAATCTCAACATCCAACCGTCGTTGTTTTACGCTCAGTGTTACCAGCATGCAGCGAATCGGACAGTCTTCTATTAGGCTTGGCTCCATGAAGCCGCTGGCCCGGTAGCGATTGTGTTTGTATTCCACAGGAATGATGTTTTTCCTTCCATATGGAGCGTTAAGGTTTTATCGTAGACAGATTAATCGCGGGTTCCTTGTGCGATGTCTACAATATCGAAATAATCCAGAATGCCTTACGGCAACATCAATTTCATCCGGGAGGATATAATCTCATTCATCATAGTGCCATAAAGATGCATTCAATTAAATTTAGACCCAACTTTTGTGCGTGATCCTAAATGACTCCTTTTCACGACCCTGTAATTCAATTTTTTCTCGTTTTCAGATTTAACGGAAAACTGTTGCTTCAAATAGTGCCTGTTTATAATCTTTTTTGATGAGATTGAATATCTTTATTCACTTGTTAAGTTTCTGTTGACGTAAATACATTCGAATAATGAAGCATTTCTGCCTGTTTCTTTTACTCTGGATAACTATTGGATCAAGTCTTTCAAACGCGTACGATATTAAAAAAAGCAATCAGCGAATTGAGAAGTTTGTGAATGCTCAGGGATTTTATCAGAATACAGTAAATGCAATGGCATCTGACAGGTATGGCTATCTGTGGGTTGCAACACCAAATGGATTGATCAGATATGATGGCTATTCATTTGAATATCATTATAATGATCCCGAAAATTCAGGGACGATTCCAGATAACTTTGTCAGTAGTTTATTGAATGATTCTGAAGGCACATTATGGATTGGAACAAAGCACGGAATATGTTTGTACTACGCTGATAAAGAACAGTTTTTCTCCATTAGAAATTCAAGCACAAACATATCGCTGATTAAAGAAGACGCTCAAAAAAGAGTCTGGATTGCTTCAGGGACGACACTGCATATTTTGAAATCAGGAAGCAATGTACAGGATACAGTTAAAACCGTTGGCGAAATTGAATTAGATAAAGCATTGGCTGGGAGAAGTATTGTCGATATTGATTTTTTGTCTGATTCGACTTTATTGGTAGCTACTGTTTCGAAGGTTTACAAAGTTGTGCTTAAAAATAAAGATGGTTTTTCAGCTGAAGTATCCGCTTATCACGACGATCTAACCGGACTTAGGATTCAAAAAATAGTAAAAATTGAAAACTCAGTTTGGCTTGCTACAAATAAAGGTCTTTTTCAAATGTTTCAGGAGAGTAGCCGACTAATTACGCTTCGGAAATATTTTAATTCGTCTGTTGACAAGCTGAAAATGGAGTGTAATATTCTGACTTTGTTCGTCGATACACAGAAAAAATTATGGATTGGCACAACTCGAAATGGAATTTTACAATATGATAGTCAAAACGATGAGTTTATTTCTTATCAGTATGATCCAAAAAATGAGATTGGACTAAGCAGCAGCAGAATCAACTGTTTGTATGAAGATGAATTTGGGGTGCTTTGGATTGGTACCGCACAAGGTGGAATAAATAAGCTCGATAAAAATCAAAAATCGTTTTACAATTATGTCCATAACCCTTACGACGACCATACTTTATCAGGGAACCTGATTAATGATATAATGGAGGATAGGAAGGGGAGAATATGGGTTTCTACTTATGAGAATACACTTTGTAGAACCCACGACAAAGTGAATCTTGAGGATGGAAGTAATATTCGTTTCGAACGCCTTGAGGAAAAGCTTGGACAGTTAAAAGATGAGAATGTTTTGAGCCTGTTTCAGGACTCAAAGGGATACTTTTGGATCGGAACCTTCGAGGGAGTGTACTTATACGATGATGTTAATGAAAAATTATTTCCGATTCAAATTGCATGCGGTGAAAATGCAATGGCAATAAGACTGAACCGGGTTATTTCGCAAACCGGACCCCATCACATTCTTATTGGAGGAACGAATGTTTGTTTGCTGAGAGATCCCTGGGAATCAATATTATCGGGAAAGCCCGTTCAGACAGATAGGCAGTTGGTTGAAATGGCTAATAGTTTGGTGCTTGATTTTGTACTCGATGGCTTTGGTCAGTATTGGTTTGCAACACGTAATGGAATTTTTTGGGTTACTCTTGAAAATGAAAAATTAGTTGTTAAGAAGCATTTAACAACCAACACGGATTCAGAAAACCTTCAGCTTAGCCACAATGATATTTTTTGTATTCATGATGATACGAATAAAGATATTTGGGTAGGAACATTTGGTGGTGGATTGATGGATATTCAGTTGAGTCCTTCAGGACAGCCTGAAAAAATCAGATCTTTCCATAAAAAAGATGGTTTGCCCGATGAAGCGATTTATGGAATACTTGAGGACAATGATGGTATCTTCTGGCTCAGTACTGACATGGGAATCTGCAAGTTCGATCCTGTGTCTGAACGATTTGATGTGTTTAATGTGAATGATGGAATTGCCAATTATAACTTTCGGCAATCAGCCTACCTGAAAACAAATTCAGGAATAATGATGATGGGAGGGTTGAATGGCCTCACGGTTTTCAATCCTAAAGAATTAGTAACAAACACGATCCCGCCTCGGGTTTTAATCTCAAAACTTAGAATCAACAATCAACCGGTACTTACCGGGCAAAAAGTGAACGGCCAGGTTGTGCTCGAGAATTCAATTTCGCACCTTAAAAAACTGAAACTGAGCTATGTGAACCGAAATGTTTCATTTGATATTTTAGTTAAGCATACTTCAGCGCCCAAAAAGAACCGCTTGTCATATATGCTTGCAGGTGTAAATAAAGATTGGATTGAGGTGATGGAAGGAAAAACAACGGCCACTTATACCAATCTAAGCTCGGGAACCTACCGGTTTTTATACAAGGGAGCTAATGGAGATGGGATCTGGACTGAAGAAACCGAAGAGTTAATCATTCGGGTATTAGCCCCCTGGTACTTGCGATGGTGGAGTATTTTAGTTTGGTTGTTTCTGATTCTGTTTATCATCTATGAAATATTTGGTTATCTGGTTCGGCTCGAGAAACTCAAGCAAAAATTGAAATTTGAGCAGATAGACAAAGAACGGGTTCATGATATGGATCAGGCCAAATTGCGTTTCTTCACGAATATTTCGCACGAATTTAAAACACCACTTTCGTTAATTATTGGTCCGCTTGAGAAGATTGCCGAGCAAAATAAGCGACCGGAGAATCAACGTTATTTTGCCATCATTCAGAATAATATTACACGTTTACAACGACTAATAGAGCAACTAATCTCCTACAGAAAGGCTGAAACAGGTTATCTGGAACTAAATTACAGTAAAATAACGCTGGGCAATTTTATATATCCTTTGCTGGAGGCCTTTGAGGAAAATGCGAAGCGGACAAACGTCAACTTTTTTTACAAGGTGTATAACGCCGACAGAGTTGTTGTTCTCGATATTGACAAAACCGAACGTATTCTTTTGAACTTGTTTTCGAATGCTGTGAAGTTCACAGGCTTGGACGGAAATGTTAGCATTGAAGCCGGATTTGAAACTGTTGAAGGTTCCGAGATGCTGTATATCAATGTTTCAGACAATGGCATAGGCATTCAACCTGAAAAAATTGCGCGGATATTCGACCGGTTTTACCGGGCAGTGGATGAACAGGAAAATTGGGATGGAACAGGCATCGGGCTTGCATTATGCAAATCACTTGTCGATTTAATGAAAGGAACTATAACTGTTGAAAGTGTCCAGAATGAAAGAACAAGTTTTATTGTTTGTCTGCCATTTACGCAGCCCGATGTGGTGTTAACCAAAGAGGTGAGCAACCGCCGTTCGTTTGTAACCGATTTGCTTCCGGCAGAGCTTGAAGAAGTGATGGAACTGGAAGCAGAGCCTGACCGGCCAGTATTATTAATCATTGATGACGAGGTAGATGTCAGGATGTTTTTGCGTGAGGCTTTCCAAAACAAATACAATGTAGTATTGGCAGAGAACGGTAAAGATGGATTGAAAAAATTAGAGAAGAACCATGTGCAGCTTGTTATTTGCGATGTGATGATGCCCAAAATGGATGGTTTTCAGGTATGTGAGAACATTAAATCAAATCCGAATACCTGTTATATCCCGGTGATATTGCTAACGGCTCTTGACGAGACTGCGAAGAAAATGGAAGGCCTTGAATCGGGAGCAGATGATTACATTACAAAACCGTTTTCAATCCGACATCTGGAACTACGGGTTAAAAAACTAATCGAAAGTAAACAACGGGTGATCGATTACTTTTCCAGCAGTAGTGTAATTCCCAAAGATCTCTCGATGCCGGAGAAGGATCGGCAGTTTCTCGAAAAAATCAGCCGGTCAATCGAAAAAAATATGTCGGATTCAAGTTTTGGGGTTGAAGAACTGGCTAAAGAAGTAGGGATGAGCACCTCTCACTTTTTTCGGCGCTTGAAACAACTGACAGGACAGGTGCCCAATGTGTACCTTCGAAATTTCCGATTGCAAAAAGCTGCAGAAATTCTCCGGGCCAATAACGAGCTGAATGCAATTGAGGTAATGTTTGAAATAGGAATCGAATCTCCTTCCTATTTTTCTACTTCATTTAAAAAATTGCATGGTGTATCTCCTTCCGAATTTATAAAGAAACTGAAAGATTGATCACAGCAATTCAGTTTTGTAAGTATTTGTTATTCAGTGTTTAAATCATTCTGAAATCGTGTGATCGATTTCAGAATGATTTAAATTGAATAGAGAATGCTCTTTCCGCTACAATATTTGATATTTGACTTTGGAAGATTGAATAAGGCGCAGATGGCCTGCATCAAATTTCAAACTCTTACAAACTAATTAACCGCACTTATGAAAAAAATCTTAACTATTTTAATGATGGTTATGACCGTTTCTGTTTATGCACAAAGGCAAAACATAAGCGGCAAGGTAACCGACTCTACGGGCGAAGCCCTGCCGGGAGTGACTGTAGTATTAAAAGGTACGACCCAAGGTACACTTACCGATGCGAACGGTAATTACAGTTTTCAGGTTCCGGCTACTGCAAAAACACTGGTGTTTTCCTTTATTGGTATGCAAACACAAGAAGTTCCCATCGCTGGGAAAGTTGTTGTAAATTGTGTTTTAAGTATCGACAATGTAGAACTTGATGAAGTTGTTGCAGTTGGATACGGAACCATGAAGAAAAGCGATATCACCGGTTCTGTTGCTTCAATCAAAACAGATGAATTATCCCGGTCCGGGACGATTTCACTCGATCAGGCATTGGCGGGGAAAGCGGCAGGGGTAACGGTAACTCAAAGTTCGGGTGTTCCTGGTGCCGGTTCGTTTATCAAAATCCGTGGGATCAGTTCCATGCAGGGAAGCGACCCTTTATATGTGATCGATGGTGTTCCTATGGATAATACATCTTTGTCTTCTATCGGTGGTGGCGAGTCCGGAGGTCAATTGAGCCCACTATCATCAATCAACCCCAACGATATTGAAGCGATGGAAATTTTGAAGGATGCCTCTGCAACGGCAATTTATGGATCGCGTGGTGCAAATGGCGTTGTCTTAATTACGACAAAGTCCGGAAAATCGGGTACAGGTAAAATTGAAGTTAACGCGGAATATGGGATTGCTGCAGTTCCCGAATTCATTGAATTGCAGGATGCAAATCAATATGTTCTGACTCGGTATGAAGGCCTATATAATGCAGGCTCGCTAGGGTCGGGATATACGGAAGCAAAACTGGATTCAGCCAGGGCCGGCTTGTTGTCGGGAACTAACTGGCAGGAGGCGATTTACCAGCAAGGGAAAACGCAAAATTATAATCTGAGCTTGAGTGGTGGAAACCAAGATGTAAAATACATGGTCACCTCCAATTTTTTTGATGCCAGTGGGGTTATCCCAAAATCTGACTTTAACAGAGTTTCAACCCGGGTAAACCTGGACGCGAAAATTAATAAGTATTTCGACTTTGGTACCCGCTTGTATTATGCAGCGATTAATTCAACGCAAGCGATTACAACAACCGGGTACAACACCAACCAGGGACTGAACAGTGTAATTAACCGGATGCTCTTGGCATCGCCACTCACCGGATTAAACGCGGACGATACAGACGCTGGATTTTCGAGTTATAGCCCCTTCACAGCCTTGTATGGAAACGACTTTGATAATTTTATATCACAGTTTTTAGGGAATATGTTTATTAACCTAAAATTGGCCAAAGGATTGACTTTTAAAACTGATTTTTCCTACCAGATCCGTAATTCGAGCCAACGGTTTTATCAGTATAACGTGTTCACCGGAGCACTTTCAAAACATGGTTGGGCAAAAACAAACGACACCCGGATCCGATTATTTAGCAATACAAATACGCTGAATTACAATGTTAAATTTAAAGATCATAGAATAACTGCCGTATTGGGGCAGTCAATTGAAAAGTCAGACAATACAGCAATAAGTACATCAAACTACAATTTTGCCAATGACCTTCTTACGTATTACAACCTGGGAACTGCTTTGGTTTGGGATCCTGATGACCTAACTTTCTCAGACAATACTCTGGCTTCATTTTTTGTCCGGGCAAATTATTCGTACAAAAATAAATTGCTTCTTACCCTTACCGCCCGTGCCGATGGCTCATCAAAATTCGCGGCGAACAACAAATGGGGGTATTTCCCTGCTGCGGCTATTGGATACCGACTTACCGAGGAACCTTTCATGAAGAATATAAAGCAAATTTCAAATGTTAAACTCAGATTTAGTTACGGTCAGTCAGGTAGTCAGGCAGTAAAGCCATATCAATCGCTGGACCAATTATCAAGCGCACAGACAACCATGGGCGATGGTGGTGGTGGTGAAGTACTTTCTACCACTTTCGCTCCAAGCCAATTGCCTAACGCGGATTTGCGATGGGAAACATCGATACAAACAAATGGTGGATTAGACCTTGGATTTATTGATAACCGATATACCCTGACCATCGATTATTACCACAAGCTCACAAATGATTTGCTTGCTGTTGGTAACCGGATTCCTTCTCAATCGGGGTTTAGAACCTATACCGAGAATTACGGACAAATGGAGTCGACCGGATTGGAACTGGGGCTTTCTGCTCAAATCATTTCAAAACCCAAAATGAGCTGGATCATTAGTGGAACTGTTTCAACCGGTAAAACAAAGATTAAGGATATGGCGTCCGATTATGTCTTTGCCGGATATGATGGTGGTATTGTTCCCGGAGGATCACAACGACTGATTATTGGCGAAGAAGTAGGCGCTTTTTATGGCTACGAACTGGCTGGTATCTCGCAGTTTAGTGATTTTGCCGAATTTGAAGGTTTGTCACCGCAGGAGCAGGCCGACCTCTATAAAAGTAATAATCCGCTGACGATATATACACCTTTGTCAGATGAAAATGGATTAGGGACAGTTGCTGTTCGCCCGGGAGAACAACTATTTGTTGACAGTGACGAGGATGGTACAATCACTGATTCAGACCGGAAAATAATCGGGTACGCGCAACCCGACCTGGTTTTTGGTTTGAGTAATACCTTCTCGTACGGAAATTTTGAACTTAACTTTAATATCGACGGACAATTGGGGCAGGATGTATGTAATGTAACCAATTACAATCTGATGAATTTTGGATCAGGCCAACAACTGGCAGTTGTTCGTCAGGCCTGGACTGCTGACAATCCCAGCACCGAATACCCCCGTTTACAAAATGGTACCACTTTCAGGTTTAGCAGCCGCTATATTGAGGATGCCTCATTTGTGCGCCTTCAGAACGTAACGTTAAGCTATAATTTGCCAAACAGCTTTCTTCGAAAAGTAAAAATTAAAGGAGCTAAGCTTTTTGTCTCCGGATCGAACCTGCTGACAATAACTGACTATACCGGATATAACCCAGATGTTTCATTAACAGGTAACAATACAAAGAGTATGGGGCACGATAACGCTGGTTACCCAGTTTCACGAACTTTTCGTGTAGGCGTAAACTTTAGTCTTTGATAATAGACCGGTCCTAGTGAAAATAAAAAATATACGATATCATGAAAAAAATAAATCTAATTCCAATATTGCTGCTACTACTGTCTGCATATTCATGTGAGGAATTTCTTACCGAAGAACCCCAAACTTTTGTCTCGACTACAAACTTTTATAACGACGAGAGCGACGCCCGCACCGCAACCGACGCGATATACCAGTCGTTATCATCAAACATTTATGCACGTTGGTGGCCGATTATTGATGTTGGCACAGATGATGCTTCAAGCAAATTGAATGGGAACACCTTTTCTAATTGGCATGATCACACCATAGCTGGTAGCGAGGCGTGGTTCGAATCATGGGCGCAGTATAGTGGTTTCTGGGAAGGGATCGGACGTGCCAATTCGGTAATCGCGAACCTGCCGGGAATTGATATGGACGATGTCGCAAAAAACGAGATGATAGGAGAAGCACGGGCTATGAGGGCGCTCAATTATTTCCATTTGGTACGTACTTATGGCGATGTTCCAATGATTGTTGATGAAGTGAAAGTAAAAGATGATTTTTTACTTCCCCGTTCGAGTGTGAATGATATTTATGAACAAGTAATTATACCCGACCTTCAGTTTGCCGCCGAAAATTGCAAGGATGCTTTGCATGATGGGCGCGTGACCAAATGGACTGCCAAAGTTATTCTGGCTGATGTGTATCAAACTTATGCCGGATGGAGAAGAACCTCGCAAGGGGAATTTGTGCAGGGCGATTCAAAATACTGGGAATTGGCAAGAGATATGGCAAAGGATGTGATTGACAATTCCCCCAATTCGTTAATCACTGAACCTGCGGTAAACGGTCAGAATATCATTCCAGCCAGTGGAGTGGCTTGGAGCGTTTACCATCCGTTTACCAGCGAATCGATGATGGAACTTGGTTATACCGGTTCAGAAGGGCTTGGATCATGGTTATCACGCGAATGCGCAGGTAGTACCACTGGTACAAGTTTTTGGGGTGCCAATACTAATGCGAAGCCATTTTCAGCCGACGGAATTACGTTGACAATCAATCAAATGAAGTTCCCTAAAATTATAGGTGTAGGGCTATATATTCCATCTCCTGATTTGTGGCGGGAATACGAAGCCGGTGACGAACGTCGTGAAGCGAGCATACTAACCAGATACATCAACGCTGCCGGAACCACTTACCTGACACAACCGGGTTTTCGGAAATATGTAGATTTCGATTACTACGAAGGTCTTGATGGTACTTCGTTCCAATATACTAACAATAACTTTTTGCTATACCGTTATGCCGATGCCTTGCTTATATATGCCGAGGCAGCCAACGAAGTAGCTCCTGCAGTAGCTGGTGATGATGCTTATCAGGCTGTTAATGACATCAGAAACAGAGCTGGCTTGGAAGATTTGACAACCGGCTTGTCGCAGGACGAGTTCAGAGAGGCAGTGTGGCACGAAAGACGTTGCGAATTTGCCGGCGAATGTAAGCGACGGTTCGATTTGATCCGCACCAACAGACTTAAAACCGAAACTGACCAAATAGATATACAATGGTTGCCTACCGATAATCCTCCATATTCGACTACCTACACCAATTGTCAGGCTTCTTACGGAAAGGTTCTTTGGCCCGATCGCGAATGGCTGATGCCGATCCCTTATTCTGAAATGGAGCTCAACAGACCTTATGGTTGGGTTCAAAATGACGGTTATGCCGACTAGGCAACAAGTAATTTAATTGATAAAAATAAACACTGATTGAATATGAAAAAAATATATAAATATCTGCCAATCATGCTTTTATTAGCCAGTTGTATTGCTGGGTGCGACGAGGATGAAGGAATGTCGGCGAATGAAAATCCACCAACAGCTGAATTTTCGGCTAATAAAATTAAAATTTTCCAGGGCGAGAGTATTTCGTTTACCGACTTGTCAACCGACAATCCGGCCGATTTTTATTGGAATTTTGGAACAAGTGATACCGACACAAGTACAACCCAAAACCCAACAAAAAGATATACGATGGTCGGAAATTATTCAGTTTCGTTAAAAGTCGTCAATAGTTTTGGTTCGGACAGTCTGATAAAAACCAATTACATTCAGGTTGACACCCTCCTTTTAGGGGAAGCCGGCACTGTAACGGATATCGATGGAAATAGCTATAAAACAATTACAATTGGAAATCAGGTGTGGATGGCTGAGAACCTGAAAGTGACCCATTTCCCTGATGGTACCGAGATTCCATTGATTGAAAACGATAGTATTTGGGGAGCTTTGGCCGATAACGACGACTCACCTGCATTCAGTTACTACAACAATCTTAGTACTGGTTCTTACGGAGCACTTTATACCTATGCTGCAGCCATTAAGGCCGCTCCTGAAGGCTGGCATTTGCCTACTGATGAGGAGTGGAAACAACTGGAAATGTATATTGGCATGAGCCAGGAAGACGCCGATAGTGAAGGCTGGCGTGGAATTGATGAAGGCCTGAAACTGAAATCCAGTGCTGGTTGGTCGAATATGAATGGAACAGTTAATTTTGGATTTTCTGCCTTACCCGGAGGCTATCGTTACAGTACCAATGGTGCATTTTATCCTGCTACTTACCACGGATACTGGTGGACTAGTACCGAAAGCGACGGAAGCAACGCATACTTTCGCGCATTATCTTACAATACAAGCAAAATTAACAGAGACAACCTTAGAGGTAAATCATTTGGATTCTCGGTTCGCTGTGTAAAAGACTAATTCAAAGAAAAGCATTCCGGGTACACCGGGATGCTTTTCTTTTCCAAAGAACATTTTGATTCTCTGGAAGGACTTTGTATTGAAAAAAAATAGATGCGATAAATTAATGATGAAGAGGTAAGAAGCATGAAAAAACTGAAACTCAAAACGATATTCCTGATTGTTCTGGCAATATCCTGCTCTTTGGTTGCAAGGTCACAGGAAGGAAACAAGAAAGAGAAATCGATGGATGAAATGTGGGGCGAAACTACCGTGTCGGTAGATGCATTGAAAGCCGGGCGTGGCAAATTATTTGACGAGGGTAACTTCGGAATGTTCATTCATTGGGGGCTTTTTTCCCACTTGGGTGGTAAATGGAACGATAAAACTTACTATGGGATCGGCGAGTGGATCATGAATTCAAGAGTAGCCGGCATTCCCGTGGATGAATATAAAGCGATAGCAAAAGATTTTAATCCGAGCGAGTTTGATGCCAAAGCAATCGCCCGATTGGCTAAAGATGCCGGAATGAAATACATCATCATTACCAGCAAGCACCACGAAGGTTTTGCGATGTTCGATTCGAAAGCTGACCCGTTCAATATTGTAGCGGCCACCCCGTTTGCCCGCGATCCTATGAAAGAGCTTTCGGCTGCCTGCCATGAATTAGGGCTCGGGTTTGGCTTTTATTATTCGCACAATCAAGACTGGACAGCTCCCGGAGGACACGGTGGCCCCAAAAATTATGCTGATGGTAAACCGGCCACCTTCGAAGATTATTTCTACAAAAAATGCAAACCGCAGGTTAAGGAAATCTGTACGAACTACGGACCAATTGATTTTGTGTGGTTCGATACCCCCGGCGACATGAAAAAAGAACTGGTCGTTGAACTGGCCAAAATGGTTCGCGAACTTCAGCCTAATAGCATGTTATGCAGTCGGGTGGGGCATGGAATGGGCGACTATGCCAGCAAAGGCGACATGGAAGTGCCGCCAGCCAACATCGAAGGACTATGGGAAACTTGCGACACCAACAACGACTCGTGGTCGTATGCCTGGTACGACAACAATTTTAAGAGCCCGAAAGAAATTTTGAACCGATTGATTTCTACGGTCGGTCGTGGTGGTACTTATTTGTTTAATGTTGGTCCAAATGGGTTGGGGGTTATTCCTGAAATTGGAGCTGAATTCTTACGCGAAACGGGTAATTGGCTTCAGAAATATCCACAGGTTGTATATTCTGCCGGGAGTTCACCATTTGGTCATGCCCTTCCTTGGGGCGATGTAACTACCAAAGGAAACTCCATGTTTCTTTCAGTTTTCCATTGGCCACAGGATGGCAAGCTTTATCTGCCCGGATTTTCAGAAAAAATTGTTTCAGCAGAAATTATCGGAGGCGAAACTCCGGTTGAAATTACGTCGGAACAGGTGAATGGCTGGACTGTCTTCAACGTTCCGTGTCAGCCTGCCGATCCATTGATTTCAGTCATTGAAGTAAAGTTGGAAGGTGATGCCCAATCACTAAATGTAAGCACAAATCAAGGCATCTATCCAAACATCGACGCTCCACTTTTAGCTGCATTTGCCACCGTAAAGAATGCCGAACAAAAGGAGAAAAAGTGGATGGAGAAATTCGGGGAATGGAAACACGTAAAGCAAATCAGCAACTGGGAAAAAGGGGGGCAGGTTGAATGGATTGTAGAAGTCTTTGAACCTGGTTATTATTACCTCGATTTGAAATATAGCGGCGAAGGCCGACTGGTATGGAAAACAGTTACCGACGAAGGTATCATGGTTCAAAACCAGCAGGCTGCAACCGAAAAATATGTGAGTTATCCCATGGGAATCCTTGAGTTCAAAAAAGGAGGTAAGCACACCATTACCGTTTCATTGGTCGATGGTGATGCGAAAACGTCAAGCCTCGAATCAATCAGAATCAGCCCCATAAACTAAACCAATACTCCTTAACGATGAAAAATTTTAGGCTCGTCGGACTGTTTTTCCTGGTTGGATTTATTGCCTTTGCTAAACCGGCTATTGCTCAGGAGCGAAGCATCAATTATCCTGATTTTTCATGGGAGAAAGTCCCGCAATATATTCATATCCGTAAAGCAGCTGCATTTACAGACGAAGAAATCAAATTTTTATCCGGTTTTCCGTTGATTACGTTGGAAAAAACAACCGGTTCTGCCACCTACGGATCAACTGATCAGGGATCAATAATGGCCGCGAAGGCGATCAAAACGATCAATCCAAATGCTAAGATTCTTTATTATCGGAATGTGATTTGTCACTACGGAGGCAATACTTTTGATAAAGAGCTGATGAAAATTCAGGCTCCATTCCTCGTCGATCAAAAAAATGGAAAAGGAAAATTAATCCGGGGAACGGTAGAGGCTTACGATCTTTCAAACAAAGCCTTTCGCGACTGGTGGGTAAAAAGTGCGGCAAAAATTTGTAATTCGAAATACATCGATGGGCTTTTTCTGGATGGAAACATCAAAGTACTGGAACCCGGATTTCTGCTGAAAGAGATTGGGGCCGACAAGAAAGAGCAAGTTAAGGAAGGGTATCTGTCGATGATGGCGTCCATGCGAGAGGCGCTAAATTCGGAGAAGCTTATGCTTGCCAATATTATTCGAGCCCGGCTGCCCGAATCAGGACTAGAGTACATCAATTATTTTGATGGTTCGTATCTGGAAGGATTTACAGCACCGGTTAACCTCAGTTATCCAGAGTATTTGGCAAAAGGAATTGACGCTGTTCAGCGGGCTGCGCAAAGTGGTAAAATCATTACTATGAATTTCGGACTCGGAGAATCGGCCAATACGACCGATAAAATTGATGACACCCGTTCAAAACTGAAAGATACTGAAGGCGTGCAGGATTTATTGAATTATTACATGTCGATATTTCTGGTTTGCGCTGAAAAATACAGCTACCTCAATATTCACGACGGCTACAGTGTGAATACAAAAAATGGAGTCTGTGACAGTAAAGTCTGGCTTCAACAATTTCCGGAATTTGATAAGCCCCTTGGCGAGCCCAAAGGATCAGCAACTAAAGTTGGATACAGCTATACGCGCGAATTTGAACACGCATCGGTTTGGGTGGATATTGAAGCGAGAAAAGGCAAAGTAACCTGGAAATAATAGGCTTAGTATGAAAAATATTGAAAAAATAGCATCGTTAGTGTTGGCTCTGTTAGTTGCTTTTAGCAATCCTGTGGATGCACAGAAAAAAACAGACTATTATCCGACTTTTAGTTGGGACAAAGTGCCTGTTGCCTTTCACTTCGGGAAACGTACAGGCTTGATGACCAAGGAAGAAGCAAAATTTGTCGCTGAACATTCAGGTTTTGTTTGTCTTGAAAAAGGGCATGGTTCGGGTCAAATTAAATTTACCGAAGAAGGTATCGAGAAAGAAGCCCAACAGTTGAAAAAGATCAATCCCAATGTAAAAGTAATTTTCTATTGGAACACGTTTCTGGATTACCCCATGTACAAAGCGCATGACGAATATGAAAAACATCCGGAATGGTGGCTGAAATCAAAAGAGGGTGAATTGGATTTGAAGAATGAAACCATTAGAAGATATGATCTCTCAAACCTTGAAGTCAGAAATTGGTGGACAGATGTGGCAAAAAAAGCGGTTGTTGACGGAAGCTCCGACGGTGTTTTCATGGATGCTTTTCCACAGGTTGTGGCGTCTGGTAATAAAAAGCTTTGGGGCGACGAAAAATACAATGCGATTCAGCAAGGATTGAAGGAAATCATCAAAGAAACCCGTGAGAAAATTGGCAGCGATAAGTTGATTGTATACAACGGCATTCGCTCAACCCCTCAAAGTAAAATTGGCTACGATTTCCCGGAACATACTGATGCTGTTATGATTGAGCATTTCGGAAATTTTAACAGCGGCTCGAAAGAATGTATGTTGGCCGATATTCAGGCCATGATTGATGCAGGCAAACAAGGAAAAATCGTGGTCATGAAAACCTGGCCGGGTTTTACATTTATTGATAAAGAAGCCATGAAAATGCCATTGGCCGAAAAGCGGGAAATTGCCCGAAAAAACATCACGTTCCCGTTGGCCTGCTTTTTAGTTGGGGCACAAAAATATTCGTACATCATATACAACTGGGGATACAAAATCGAAGATGGTTGTCTGGATTGGTACCCCGAATTTGACAAGCCATTGGGCAAACCTCTCACTGAAGCAAAACTAAATGGTTGGGAACTCAGCCGCGAATTTGAACACCTTTCGGTTTGGGTAAATCTTGAAACCAAAGAGGCAAAATTGAACTGGAAGTAATGATTTTCATTTGAAAACATAAAACAATGAACTTTTAATGTGATGCTGTGAATTGCGATGATAAAAATTACAATTACAAACCGTTTTTTACTTTCTGTTTTACTCCTGACAATCTCAACAATTTTGTATGCGCAGGAAATAAAAAATACAGGAGGGAATTTGGCCGAAGACCCTTTTGTTGTCGACCAGGCAAACCATCAACAAAGTACTGATAAGCCCTGGGTAGGTCGTTCAACGGAAGAACTTCGGATTTGGGCGAAAAAAAACCTGCATACGAAACTAACAGCTAAAAAAGTTATCGATGCCAAAGCACATCCTGAATGGGCCTGGTTTCGAATGTCTGGTTTGGGCTTATTTATTCACTGGGGTTTGCCAAGTGCTAATCCAAGAACCGGTGATGCATGGGCAATTCAGTGGTCAGAACAAAAAGAAAAAGCGGGGAGATACATGGAACCTGCTTCCGAAATGTTTAAGGTTGCCGAAACATGGAATCCCGACAAATACGATCCGGACAAATGGCTGGAGGCTGCCAAGAGAGCCGGTTTTGGTTATTCTGTATTAACAGCCCGGCATCATGATGGCTATGCTTTGTGGCCAAGCAAAAACGGAACATGGGATACCGAGGAATATATGGGGAGTCGGGATTTAGTGAAGGATTTCGTTGTCGCTTCACGTAAAAACGATATGAAAATTGGTCTGTATTATTCGGGTCCGAACTGGCATTTTGCCTATCAAAATAAAGAATTTGAGTTTCCAAAAACTGATAAATATACCATCAATTACAAACACGAAAAAGTTGAATGTATTCCACCACTTACCGATGAAATGAAACGTGCGGAAGAGGAGGAATCAAAAGGTCAGGTGCGAGAGCTTTTAAGCAATTATGGACCAATTGATGTAATATGGTGGGATGGAAGTGTTGCCATGGAGGAAGAAGAACTTCGGCCAATGCAACCCAATATTTTTGTAGCACGCGGTAATATTGCCACGCCTGAAGGAGAGCACCAGGGAACAAGCGAAAACCTTAAGCTTGTCAACGAAGCTGGCTGGTGGTGGGAGGCCTGCCGTAAATCAGAGAACAGCTTTACTCCGAATTGGCATTATGGCACAGAATGCGAAAGCAACCATTGGAGTACAAACACTTTGCTTACAGAGCTAATCAGATGCCGTTCTTTAGGCGGAAATTTATTGGTAAATATTCCACCTCGTGGAAATGGCGAAATGATGGACTGGTTTTATACCGTTTGTGATGAAATGGCTGCCTGGATGAAACACTCACGCGAAGCGGTTTACGATGTTGACTTAGATGCACCTCTTCCGATGTTGGATAAAACGACCAACTATACTACAAAGCGAGGAAATATTTATTATTCACTGCCTAATGAGAAGAATGTGATTTTCATTTCTGATGTCACTTTTCCAAAATCTGTAAGCTTGCTGCGAACTGGTGAAAAAATCAAATTCGAACATCGGAATAAACATCTTCGAATAGTTGTGCCTGATTCAATGGGCACTGAATTGCCCGATTTGGTAAAAATTGAATTTTAGACTGAGCAATCATGTATATACTCATTTTCGTTCATAAGAATTCTTTAGCCATTAAATATTCAAAAAGGTAATACCAAGCAAATTAAAAAATGGATAGAAAATATTATAGCTTTTACGTATTGGTTTTTTTACTATCCCCAGCATTTATTGGTTTTTCCCAAAAAAAACCAATAAAACTAGCAAAACCCAATATCGTGTTTATTTATGCTGACGACTGGGGGTGGGGTGATTTATCCTGCCACGGTAATCGCTGGATCAAGACACCTAATTTGGATCGTTTGGCCGATGAGGGAATAGATTTTCAGCAATTCAATGTACTAAACCCTGTTTGCTCTCCAAGTAGAGTCGCTGCATTAACCGGACGGTATCCTTCGCGTTATGGTGTAAACAATGTTTTTGGGGCTGCAAAGCCCGGGCCCGAGCAGCCCGATTGGCTCGATGTGAAGGCTCCTTCTATTGCCCGCTTTCTTCAGGCTGGCGGATATCGAACCGCTCATTTTGGTAAATGGCACATGGGCGATAGGGAAGACAGTCCAAAAATCTCCGAATATGGTTTTGACGAATCGGCTGTTTATCACGGTAATGGCGAAAAAATCCGATCACATGAAATTGCTGATCGGGCGGTGGAATTTATTCAGGAAAACAAGGATAAGCCGTTCTATTTGAATGTTTGGATTCATGAGAGTCACACGAATCACGATCCTTCGCCTGAATCACTGGAACTCTGGAAGAACCAACCCGATGAGCAAAAGCGAATTTATGCCGCGGTTATCAGCGATGGTGACAACAATGTGGGCAAAGTTCTAAAGGCACTTGATGATGCCGGAATCTCAAAGAATACCATCGTGGTTTTTGCAAGTGACAATGGGCCTGAAAGTACCGGAAACACGGATAAAAAGGGAGTCCCTGGTAAATACGGAACTTATTATAGTGTTGGAGAAACCGCCGGACTGCGTGGCCGAAAACGTAGTCTTTACGAAGGGGGTATTCGTGTCCCTTTTATCGTGCGTTGGCCCGGACATGCACAAGCAGGGATGAAGAACGATACTACTGTCTTCACAGCAGTTGATCTGTTGCCAACCTTTTGTGCCGCGGCCGGAATCTCAGTACCTGCAAGTGCAAAGTGCGATGGCGAGAATTTGATCCGGGCATTTAATAGCGAGCCAATTGCCCGAACACGAACAATCTATTGGCTTCATTCAGGAAAAGATTCGGAGCCGGATTGGTGGCCTCGGCTGGCTGTTCGCGAAGGGGACTGGAAAATGGTAACAACCTTCGACGGGAAACGTGTTGAGCTATACAACATGAAACGTGCCCGTACAGAAAAGGCGGACAACGATTTGTCGGAGAAGTATCCCGAAATCGTTGGCAGACTCACCAAACTCGCGTTCGAATGGTATGCCACACTTCCAACACAGCCCGACCAAAGCTGTTTAAGTCGTGTTCCAAAAGTTAAAACCAGAAAATCGACAAGTGACGACTAGTTTGGAGTCATCCAGATAGAATGAAAAAGAGTAATAAATCCAACAACTCTGAAATCAGCAGACAGCAGCCTAATTGGGTGTGTTGCAAAGGGCGGTTGGTATGATGCATGGCTGCTTTGTCTGAACTGACAAAACAGTTGCGCTGGCAGCTAACGGAAGCAAAGGGATGGGCACAACGAGATTGCTCTTGAACGATGGGGTGAAAAAGTTTAATCATGTACCAATCGAAAACGGATTGATAAAGCGAAGACGACGAGACGGAAACGTAAATTCAATAACAAATAAATATGATGAATAAAAAAATGATAGTTCCTGTTACGCTTTGTTTGGGCTTGGTGGTATCTGCCAGCAGCACAACAAGAGGAGCAAAAAGTTCTGATAACAGAAAGCCAAACATTGTTTTTATCTACTCCGATGATTGGGGTTATGAAGATTTGAGCTGCCATGGTAGTACATTTTGTAAGACACCCAATCTGGATAAAATGGCAGATGAAGGGATCGATTTTCAAAATTTCTCGGTCTGTAATCCGGTTTGCTCTCCAAGTAGAACAGCGATCATGACCGGACATTTTCCCGCGCGTCATTCGGTTCACGGACATTTTGCGACAGTGCAATCGCACATAAAACGGGGGATGCCCGATTGGCTCGATCCGACTGAAGTGATGTTGCCTCGTTTGTTGAAAGAAGCAGGTTATACTACCGCTCACTATGGAAAATGGCATCTGTCAAACACGGATGTGACCGATTCTCCTTCGCCCCTGGAATATGGCTATGACGATTTTGATGCGTTTAACGTGTCAGGCAGATTTCCGCAAATGAGCGTTGACTCGACCATGACAAGAACAATCAATTTCATCGAAAAAAATAAAGAAAAGCCATTTTTTGTGAATGTTTGGATTCATGCAACGCACACACCTCATTATCCCAAAGAGAAGTTTCTGTCCCAATTTCCGGAGTTAGACGAACAGCAAAAAGTTTATGCGGCAGTTGTTGCTGAAGCAGATTATAACATCGGGTTGTTATTTGCGAAGTTAAAAGAGTTGGGATTGGATGAGAAGACTCTGGTGATTTTCTCTTCTGATAACGGCCCTGAAATAACTGGACCCGCAACGAAAACGAACTTAAACGACGGCTCTACAGGCCCTGGCTTGGGATCCTATTATTCGGTTGGAGAAACCAATGGTTTAAAAGGGCGTAAACGTTCGCTTTTTGCCGGAGGAGTGCGTGTGCCTTTTATCGTTCGCTGGTCGGGTGTTGTCCCTTCAGGAAAAGTGAATAAAACGACACCAATCGCAGCTGTTGATATGCTGCCAACTTTTATCGAATTGGCTGGAGGAACTTTACCCAACGATTACAAACCTGATGGAGAGAGTATCGTTCCGGCAATTAAGGGTGAACCGTTTAGCCGAAACTCGATACTTTATTGGCAGTGGCTTTTTGCAAATAGTAAAACTGATTTCTGGCCAAGTCTCGGAATTCAGGATGGTGAATGGAAGCTGTTGGTTAATAAAGAGTTCGGCCGACTAGAACTTTATAATATAAATACCGATTGGGCGGAGCAGGAAAACATCGCGGCACAAAATCCTGCTAAGGTGAAAGAGTTGGAGGCCAAATTAGCGGCCTGGGTTTCAACCCTACCCGTGAATCCTCCTTCAAATTGCTTCTCATCGGAACGACAAAATTTAAACAACTAATCTTTAGCGAATGAGACAATTTCTAAAACTATCCGGATTTGTCAGTGTCCTCCTGATGTTTATTTTTTGCAGCCAGGATTCATCGATCAAAGAGTCGTCATTTTGCAAATCGCTTGTTCCGGGCAAGTTTATTCTTGAAGCAAACGATGGCTGGTGGAACTGGTGCATGGCTCCAATTTACGACGAGGAAGGAACGTTGCACGTATTTATGTCGTCTATTCCCGACAGCGGCAGTTGGACAACGGCCAGCAAAATTGTCCATTTTACGGCAAATAGTCCTGAAGGCCCCTATCAATTTGTAGATACCACTTTCTCGAGCAAAACGGCAAGCTATCACAATCCGCAAATTTCAAAAGTTGGAGACACCTATGTGCTTGTGTATTTGTTGCGCGACAATTCAAATAAATCAAACCCTCAGCAAATTGGAATTGCCACAACAAAATCCTTGAATGCTCCCTGGGTCGAAAGTCCACATAATCCAATCATCAGAGCAGCCGGAAAAATGGGAGAAGACAATATAACTCATGCCTCGAATCCAACTTTCCTGGTCGATGCCGATGGCAAATTCAGGATTTATTACAAATCGATGACTGATAAATATAAACCTAAACCTTTCCGGGAAATATCACTGGCCATCAGCGAAAATATTGAAGGGCCGTATGAGAATTACAAGGCAAATCCTCTAATAAGTTACGCCGATAGGGAGATTGACATTGAAGATCCGTACGCTTTTTACTACAAAGGCATGTATTACATGATTGTTGAAGACCGCATGGGCGTGAAAAATGCGCTTGAAGGGAACCCCATTCCAAAAGATGAGATTAAACCGGGCGGAAACCGACCTGGATTGATCTATCAATCAAAAGATGGAATAAACTGGGGAAGACCTGAAGTGGGGTATCAAACCAACACCTTTTATTTTGGCCATGAACTCGCACGAAGCGAACGTCCGCATATTTTATGGAAAGACGGAAAACCGGAATGCTTGTTTCTTGCTTGTCACGATAAAGACCCAAGTGCCGGATTTTTCCTGAAAATAAATGGCTGGGAATAAGCCTAAAATCAGGATTTTAGCTTTTTAAACTCTAACTGAAACTGGGCATTGGCACAAGAATCAAACACATGCCAGTCATTCCCGAATTTGTGGACGACTATTTACAACTAACTCAATAAGATCGAAAATGAAAAATGAAATTGGGAAAAGAATAGGCATAATAATCATTGGGCTAGGATTATTTCTAAATGAGTCTTTAGCTCAAAAAATTCAACCCACCTGGGAGTCGATGGCTGAAAACTATGAAGTTCCGGAATGGTTTCAGGACGGTAAAATAGGTGTTTGGATGCATTGGGGGATTTCCTCGGCTGCTGACGAAAACCGACCCAACGATGGTTCGCACTATGGCCGCCGGATGTATGGTACTGAAGATTACGTTGCTGCAAATGAGGGTGATCGGAAGATGACAGAAGAGCTTAGCGCATGGCATACAGAATTTTATGGTCATCCGTCTGAATTTGGTTACGAGAAACTTATTCCGTTGTTCAAAGCCGAAAAATGGGAACCCGATAGTCTGGTTAAATTCGTTAAAGATTGTGGCGCCCGGTTTATTATGCCTGTTGCAACGCATCACGATAACTTCGACATGTACGATTCCTTTTTTCCTTGGAATTCAGTAAAAATGGGACCCAAACGCGATATTCTCGGAGAATGGAAAAAAGCGGCCCAAAAGCAAGGGCTTAAATTTGGGGTTTCAACTCATCTGTATTGGTCACCGCGTTTTTTTACCTGTGCACGAAAATACCAGAAACCGGGTACTCCTGAATGGCAGTTTTTCAATATGGATTACGATGCAACAGGCTTTGCCGGTCAGGATAGTTGGAACGAGCATTGGTACGCCCGGTGTTGGGACCTGATTGAAAAATACGATCCCGACATGTTTAACAACGATGCGCCTTACCCCGATGAAAAGACAGGCAAAAGCCTTGGCGTTAAATTGTTTTCATCCTTTATTAATCGCAACCTGGCTCAAAACAATGGAAAGCAAACCGTCGTATTTTCATGTAAGAACGAAAAACTTAACAGGTCGGCATTTACCTACAATCTGGAGCGGGGCAGTTCCGACAAGATTCAGCCCGAACCGTGGATGTGGGCGACCGATCTGTCAGGAGGCTGGTTTTACCGAAAAGGGGCAGTTAACCGAATGAGTATTCCGGTGATGGTAGGAAACGCTGTGGATGCAATCAGTAAAAACGGAGTGGTGATGATGAATATCGCTTTGCGTGGTGACGGGACGATTCCTGAGAATCAGGCGGCTTACCTCACAACTTTTGGCGACTTTTTAAAAACCTGTGGTGAGGGGATTTACGGTTCCCGCCCGTGGAAAATCTATGGCGAGGGGCCGCTAAAGATGAAAGACGGCCGTCAGGGTGAAAACCACCAGAATTTCTCGCAACAAGACATTCGTTTTACCACGAAGGATGGTAATCTATATGCTTTTGTGCTGGCAGCTCCAACCAGTGATATTCTGGTTAAGACTCTTGCTGCCGGAGGGCTTCTCGATCAGGAAATCGAAAACATTAGCTTGCTCGGGAGCGATGAAGTTATAAACTGGCATCGGACAGAAAAAGGACTGACGATCCAAAAAATTAAAGAAATTCCAAACCAGCCAGTTATTGGCTTCAAAATAGTGCTTAAACAAATTAAGTAAACTGCAAACAATGAAATTAAAACCGAACCAGCTAAAACCAAATGCTTTAAAACTAAACAAGTTCGTATTCATCGCTTTTTTTGTGACCGCACTTTTATGTTTAAACGCCTGCAACAGCAAACAAAATACTTTAGTAGTCCAGGGCGACAAACATTGGGTGGTTCTTGAAGCAAAAGATGCAAAGCATACCAACGGGAAATTCGAATGGAAATTTCAACTAGAGCATTCCGGGGAGTATATTATTCAATTGATTACTACTGGAGATAATCAGGGTTCCACGCCATCTGCACAAGTTCAAATTGACGATTGGCAAACCGACGAAGAGTTAAAATCAACTTTTACAATAAAATCCGAGTCGTCATTTCAGACCGTTTCACAATTCACGAAGGATATCATTTTTTCTGAAGAAGGTAAACATGCGATTTCAATAACGACAAGCACTCCGTTTGTTTCGATTCGGATTATTCCACATTTCAGTAATGGAATTGGCTCAGGAAAATATTACGACCAATGGCTGCAAATGCACAATTCTGTTGAAAAAACAACGGCAATGACCTGGTTTAAGGAAGCGAAATTTGGCATGTTTATTCATTGGGGCTTATACTCGCAGGCCGGAGGAATCTGGAAAGGAACTCGAATTGATGACTCTCCGTACCCCGGACCGAAAGTCGCAGAATGGCTGATGTCAACCTTTCAAATTCCGCGTATTGAATACGAAGAGTTGGCCAAAACATTCAATCCTGATAAATCGTTTGCCGAAAACATTGCCCGTCTTGCCAAAGATGCAGGAATGAAATATGTCGTTATCACCTCCAAACACCATGATGGTTTTGCTCTTTTCGATTCGAAATGCTCGGATTACGACATGGTTGACCGGACTCCATACAAGGCCGATGCAGTAAAGGAACTCTATGATGCATGCTTAAAAGAAGGATTGGATTTTGGCATTTATTATTCGCACGGAAATGACTGGTACGACGGTGGAGATGGAAATTATGCCAATGTTAAAATGCACAACGATTCGATTGGAATTTATACACATCCGCAGGGAAAAAACTTATGGGATCCGAGTCCAGATACTCACGCTGAATACCTCGAAGCCAAAGCATATCCCCAGATTGAGGAACTAGTTAGGATGTTGCCGAAGTTGCGACTGATATGGTTCGATGGAGAAGGCCTAATTACCGAAGAACAGGCTTTTAGTTTTTACAAACTTGTTTACGACATCAATCCGAATGTGATTGTTAATCGCCGGGTCGGTTACGACTTCGGTGATTATCTCGATGCAGGTGATAATAAAATCCCTTCATCTTCCGAGAATATAGAAAAATATTGGGAAACATGCGGAACAACCAACAATTCATGGGGTTTTAAGCCCTACGATCAGGATTGGAAAAGTTCCCGGGAACTCTTGTATTATCTGATCGATATCGCTTCCAAGGGCGGAAACTATCTCCTGAATATTGGCCCTGATGGAAATGGCCATGTACCGGAATTCAGCGCAAAAGGACTACGCGAAATGGGAAAATGGATGGAAACAAACGGCGAGTCAATTTATGGAACTTCACGATGGAAAATAGTTCATGAAGGACACGGAGAAACCTTGCTGGAAGGAACCGGAGAACGGAAGAAAAAAGGTTTCGCCCGAAAATTCTCGTCTGAAGATTTCTGGTTTACATCGAAAGAAAATAAAGTGTATGCGATTTCATTGGTTGAATCAGTAGGTAAGGCGGTTATCAAAAGTATGAGTGTGAATGTAGCAGGAAAAATCAAATCAGTAAAAATGCTTGGTTATCATTCTGAATTGGAATGGAATCAATCGATTGACCAATTGGAAGTGAAACTGCCAGAACAAATGCCAAATCCGAATGGGTATGCGTTGGAAATAAGTTTTTAGTTGGTAAAATGAAACGGGCCAGGAGTAAAACCAACTCACACACGAAGTTGATTGGCTGGCTAGTTCCCTGTCTGACGACAGGTAGGCATCTGTAAAATTTAAAGGACGAATTTAAAACTGTTCAAAATTATGGAAATGAGATCAACATTTGTAGCCCGAATTTTCACATCGATAATGATTTTTATTCTGTTTTCAGTGGCTGATTTGTTTGCACAAAAACCATTGATAACTAGTGATGATACACCGTTTGTACGCCAGGTTTTTTATCCGAAGTTTAGTTGGGAAACAACACCAATGTATTACATGTTTGGTGATGGCAAGCGGGTTTTAAAACCCGAAGAGGTACGTTTTATCGCCGAAAGAACCGACTTTATTTGTATTGAAAAATCGCATGGTTTGGCAGAATTGGGTGCAGCAGAATTGGGCGCGAAACACGAGGTGGCAGCCTTTAAAAAGATCAAACCCGAAATCAAGGTGCTGTTCTATTTTAACTCCGCTTATGCCTGGCCGTTTACTTCCTACAATGAAAATTTCACACTCGAAAAAATTGACGCACATCCGGAATTGAAAAAATTCTTATTAGTAGATCCTGAAACCGGGGAGTTAAACCGAAGAGGAAGAACGTTGACTTTTGATGTGTTGAACCCTGAATTTCGCGAATGGTGGGTGGAAACCGTTGCAAAAGGAGTAAGGGAATCAGGTTGCGATGGTGCTTTTATCGACCAGATGCATGGTTTTAACTGGCTGCGAAAAGACAAAAGCGATGAAGTGCAAGAAGCCATGGGAAAAATGATGACTGACTTGAAAAAGCAATTAGGCCCTGATAAAATTCTGCTTGGAAACAATGCCCATCAGGATATTGCTCAATTTGTTTTTCCGGCAGTTGATGCCATTATGTTTGAACACTATAACGCTGAATTACTCAACAAAGAAAATCTGCTGAAGGACTGGAATAACATGTTGCGCATTGCCAAAGCCGGTAAGATTTCTGTATTCCGGGTGGGTGTTGAGGTTGAAGAAAATTCTGATGAACGAAATAATAAACAAAACAAGGCCGAGCGCATTCAGAAGTTGTCAAAAGAACGCTTAGAATATTATCTGGCTTGTTTTCTCATTGGCGCGCAACCTTATTCATACTTTCAATACGGTTGGGGTTGGACGCTCTCTTCTGGATCTTTGGTTGATTATCCTCTCCTGGCAAAACCCTTGGGAGCTCCTCTGGGAAAATATAAAAGGACCAATCCTGATGGCTGGATTTTTACCCGCGAATATGAACATGCCAGTGTTTGGGTGAACACCGAAAAAGGAGAGGCCAAAATTACATGGCGATAACAACACATTGCAAAATTCTTTAAAACCATAGTTTATGAAATCGAATTCAATTTTTTCAAAAACACATCAAACATTTTTGAGCCTGGCAGCAATCACAACAAATCTACTGGTTGCCAATTCTGCCATGGCTACAGCAAATGTTCCGGATAACGAAAAACCTAACATCATTATCGTAATTACTGATGATCAGGGGATGGGCGACTTGGCATGCTTGGGAAATCCTTATATCAAGACCCCGAACATCGATCAGTTTTATGGCGAATCGGTGCGGTTTACCAACTACCATGTTTCAACGACTTGCGCACCAACCCGAAGTTCGATAATGACCGGAAGGCACACCAATCGGTTGAATATGTTTCATACGATTACCGGGCGGTCACTTCTTTTCGAAGATGAAGTAATTTTACCACAGGTGTTGGCCCAAAATGGTTACACGAACGGAATGTTTGGCAAATGGCATCTGGGCGATAATTATCCATTCCGTCCCGAAGACCGGGGGTTTCATGAAGTAGTTCAGCATGGCGGTGGTGGAATTACTCAGGGCCCTGATTATTGGGGAAACGATTATTTCGACGATACCTATTGGCACAATGGGAAAACCGAAAAATACAAAGGGTATTGCACGGATGTGTTTTTCTCTGAAGCGTTAAAATTTATTGAAACAAACAAGGATCAACCTTTCTTCTGTTACATTTCGACCAATGCACCCCATGGTCCTCTTAATCTTCCCAAAGAATACTTCGACAAGTATAAAAACAATAAGAATTTGCCGGAACAGGTGCAACGATTTTACGGAATGATCACCAACATTGATGACAATTTTAAGGCGCTCGAAGAAAAACTGGCTGCATTGCAGTTAACGGATAACACGATCCTGATTTTTACTACTGATAATGGTACCGCAAACGGCGAGCAGACTTACAATGCCGGTTTGAGAGGTCATAAAGGAAGCGAATATGAAGGTGGCCATCGGGTACCTTTATTTATCCGTTGGCCAAATGGTAAATTAACCGGAGGAAAAGACATCGATAAACTGGTGGCTCATTACGATTTGCTCCCCACTTTTGTTGATCTGTTAGGTCTGAATTTTAACCCGGTGAAACCCTTGGATGGGATTAGTCTGAAACCACTTTTATACCCTTCAGAACAGAAATGGGCGAACAGAATTCTGTACATGGATACGCAGCGGCTGCAAAACCTTGTGAAATACAAGAATTACACTGTGATGGACGACAACTGGCGCCTGGTAAATGGAACTGAGTTGTATGACATGAGGGTGGATCGAAGCCAAACAAAAAATGTGATAAACGAACATCCTGTAGAAGCCGAAAAACTTGCAACAGGCTATGAGAAATGGTGGCAATCGATTATAGACGAAGGAGTTGATCAACGATTCGCCTACATTAAAGTGGGCTCGCCCCACGAGAATCCATCCCGGATTTCGGCACACGACATGATGACCGGTAAATTCGGACACGTCTGGCATCAATATGGTGCTGCAACAGCATCACAGGCCACCGGACGATGGAAAATCGAATTTGTTCAGGATGGAGAATACAAAATCAGTTTATGCAGGTTCCCACGCGAAAGTGGGCTCGAAATTAATGCAACCTTCCCGGAACAAGAACCTCAGATTGAACTGGAACGGGTTTTCCCGGCAAGTGTAAAATCCGACTTTGCCAAGGCATATATTTATGTGGCTGATTTAGCGAAAACTGCAAATATTGAAGCAGGAGCAAAGGAAGTTAGTTTTACAGCCAAAATTTCTTCCGGAAAATACGACATGGAAGCTCAGCTGATCGACAACGATGGCCGGGTGTATCCTGCATATTATGTGTATATAGAAAAATTGTAAGCTAAATACTCCAAAGACCATATGGAAGATAAATCGTTGCATCTAATCGTTGTTCTGATTACAGTTCTATGTCTGTTTCAGCTTAGTTGCCAAACCAACAAGAGCAAAACAAACCAAGCCGACTATGTCACGGAGACATCGGGAAAGGTCGACTTCGGGAAAACGGATGTTTCCGCTTATACGCCTGAAATACGGGCGAACATGGAAAAATTATATGAAGAAAAATTTGGCATGTTTGTTCATTGGGGACCTTATGCGCAACTTGAAGGTGTTTGGGACGGAAAAGAAGTCGCGGCCGAGTGGATTATGAACCGGGCAAAGATTCCGGTGAAAGAATATGAGCAACAGGCTGCCGGGAAATTTAAACCGGTAAAATTCAATGCCAAAGATTGGGTGGATATAGCCGAAAATGCGGGGATGAAATTCATCGTGCTTACCGCCAAACACCACGATGGCTTTGCCATGTATAAATCAAAACATCCCTATAATTTGGTCGATTTTGCCGGATTCGGACGCGATATCCTGAAGGAACTATCCGATGAATGTGCTGGGCGAAAAATGAAACTGGGATTCTATTACTCTCAAAGTCAGGATTGGCACGAAGAGGGTGGTGCCGGGAATGATTGGGATTTTGGAAGCCGGATTAAAGCTCAGGATAAATTTGATGCCTATTTTAATGGCAAAGTAGCCATGCAGGTTGATGAACTAACCCGGAATTATGGAGACATTTTTATGGTTTGGTTCGACACGCCGATTCAAATGGATGATGCAAAATGTCAGTTGATGATGGACCTTGTTAAAGAGAATCAGCCCGGTGCTCTGGTGAATTCGAGGTTAGGTCAGGGTTTTGGCCACTTTGATGTTTCCATTGATAATGGAAAAACACCAAGTGTGAGCAGGGCCACTTGGTTGCCCGACTTAAAAGTTCCGTGGCAAACGCACGAATCGGTTACACAACTGGGGTGGGGCTACACTTCGTATGGTGGAGAAAACGACCGGTCAACTGAATACAGCGACTTTATTTATAGTCTGTGCCGGATCGTGGGCAACGGCGGGGTTTACTTGCTAAATGTTGCCCCAAGGCCCGATGGAACAATCCCTCAATCGCAGGTAAACAGCATCACGGCAATTGGCGATTGGCTCAAAGTAAATGGTGAAGCTATTTATGGCGCCGACCCAAGTCCGCTAAAATTCCCACCTTACGCCATTACAAGCAAACCGGGTAAAATATACCTGCATATTAAAGATTGGGAAGCAAACAAAGTCGAACTTACCGGAATTTTATCAAAGGTCAATAAAGCGTATTGCCTGGCCGATCTATCAAAACAATCATTGGCAGTTAAACAGGATGGTGCCGAATTAAGCGTTACTGTGCCTGAAAACCTAAAACACCCACAGGTGACTGTAGTCGTGCTGGAAATCGCCGATCAGGAAGCCAAAATAATTGATGAAACAATTCAGCAAGAAGCCAATGGTAGACTTGATTTACCGGTTGCAAAATGCGAGTTTGCCATCCGACGGATTAGTTACGATTATGATGAAAAAGTGACGCACCGGTGGGGCGAAAATCAAAAACAGGGATTAATCTGGACAGTTAACATTACGAAACCGGGCTTATTCAAGGTGATTAGTGAAGACAACGGAGACGAAAAACTAGTCTATGAACTCATTAGCACAACAGATTCTTTGCGTCTTCAGGCGAATAAAGAAATTGGAATTTTGAGAAAAAAGGAACAGGAGGGAGCAATTTCAATCACCAACCCTGGAGTACAGCAAATAATGGTTTCCCCAAAAGTAACCAGCAATCAAAGCAGCAGATTCAAGTTTAAAGGACTCGAACTTGTTCCTGTAAAGTAATCAAGGTGAACTTTGATTGATTGTCAATCTATGTTCATCACAATTAGACTAGTGATTTTAACGCGTTTAAATTATTCCTAAAATATGAGAGCTTTTCATGCATTGTTTTTGTTTCTTGGAGTTTTTATTTCATTGAGTTCGGTAGGAAAACCTTCACAATCAGTAAGGTTGGACATTCCATACAAAACCACGCCGGAAGGTGTGCTTCATCTCGATCTTTATTACCCCGATTCCGTGCTTTCCGGAAAATATCCGCTTGTAATCTATACTCACGGCGGAGGTTGGGTCACCGGAAGTAAAAAAGGTGCAACTGTTGGAAACATGGCTAAGGTGGTGAATTCGCTGACTCAAAAAGGTTTCTGCGTGGCTTCGGTGGAATATCGGCTGTGGTCAAAAGACGGAAATGTCTCGATGCGCGACTGTGTAATTGATTCAAAAGATGCCATCCGCTATTTGTCTAAAAACGACAGTTCCCTTTTTGTCGATAGCGAACGTGTTTTTGCTTTCGGTGATTCGGCAGGAGGGCAGATCGCCCAAATGTTGTTGCTAACGTCTCCGGAATCTTTGTCTGGGGCAGACGAATTGGCCGGGTATTCTTATAAAATGATTGCAGGTGTTTCCTGGTATGGCCCCTGCGATTTTGAAAAGACGGAGTTGTTTAATCCTGACGGGAGGGAAAATTTCAAAGATCGTTTTGGCCTCCGGATTTTGAAACCTGATACTGACCCAAAAGATAAATCGGCATTGTACCGCGAAATGAGTCCCATTAACTATTTGCGTAAGAATAGTCCGCCACTTTTGATGATTCAGGGAGACAAGGATACTACAATTCCGATACATCATGCTTATTACATGAAAGAAAAGGCAGATGCGGTCCAAGCACCGGTAGAAATATTTATCGTTAAGAACGCCGGGCACAACTGGAGGCAGGTTGATGATCCAATCGAACCTTCGGCAGCAGTAATTGTGCAACGAACAGTCGGTTTCTTATGTGATCATTTAAATGCCAATGTAACGAATAGTCTTTAATTCGAATGGAAATGAAACACATACTTAGCTTTGCTTTTCCCTGGCATTCGTTTTTAGTGGGAACACTGTCACTCAATGTTCCTCAAGATCCATTCATTACTCATGATCAAATTGAACAGGAACGAACAATATTAATAAGCTCAGGAAGCAACTCTGTCTGTAGATTCGTAGGCCAATGAAACCAAAGCAGACCGTGATGCACGTATGGAATGGTTGCGTGTGGCGAAGTTCGGAAGCCATTTGGTCAACTATAAAAGCGATTTTGACCGGATAAAGTCCGCGCTGGAGAACTTTTTCCGCCAGGAAAAAGTTCTCCAGCAGTCGCCCAAAGACTATTTTTTCACCCCCTCAGAAGAAAATTACAGTTGGCAGAGGTTTTTTTTAAGCGCAATTGCAGCGCGTCAGTCCCGATTTTGGCACCGGACGGTTTTCACTTCAGTTATTGGTCAAAAAATATGTTTGATCTAAAAGCGTGGTATTCAGGGAAGAGAAGCGCTGAATACGGAAAAGGATAAAAAAAGATTGGTTCAGGTGTTGCAGAACAAAAAAAGGGATCTATATTTGCACCCGCTTTGAGAGACAACGGTGCTACACCGGGAAGCTGAAAGCCACGTTCTGTAAGCGTTTCGAGGAGAAATCTTCGAGCTGTCAGACACAAAAAACAACAAAACGTTCACTGAAAAAGAAAGGATGAGATGAAACTTTTTGGGTGTTATATCCCGTAAGAGTTTAAGCGTCCTAATCTGAAATACGATCATGGCAAGGCACTCGAAAAAAAAAATATCTGATTTAGTTTGGAGAAATAAAAAGAGTGATTAACTTTGCCGCCCCGAAGACAGAAAGATGTTTCATCCGAAGTTCAAGGGAAACAAAAAAGATCGTTCATTACATGTTTTAGTAGGATCGGAAGAGCTTTAAAGATTGAAGCTACGGAGGAGACTGCAGAGAGGATGTAGTAAA
>NZ_JBFHIT010000055.1:0-30111 GCF_041596335.1 Mangrovibacterium sp.
ATAGCCTTAAAAACAAAAAGGGTCTCTCATTTCTGAGAAACCCTCTTGCGGTGCGGACGGGATTCGAACCCGCGACCCCCGGCGTGACAGGCCGATATTCTAACCAGCTGAACTACCGCACCAAATTGGTTGTTTTTTTGTCGATTTTAAAAGTACTTTTTAAAGAACGAATTGTCTGTAATCCCTTTCTGAAAAGGCTTTGCAAATATAGAGTTTCTTTTTTTCTCTGCAATAGCTCCGGCTAAAAAAATCACCAAAAAATTCGACTTTCTGTGTCCTTAAAAAATAACAGTCTAATTATCAGTATAAATCAAAAATCAACTCAGCTAAATAAATTTTCGCTCATCAATTGTTTTTCGCCACTCCATCGGTAAGCCGTAAGTTTCCCCTTGCGACTTACACACGAATCCAGACAACACAAATTCGGTTTTATGATATTTTCGCTTCCTTTCATGCAATAGTGTCCGAAGAACACAATCGGCTCATTGTCGCCATATGGCGCTCGTTTTGCCACAATTTCGGGGGGAATCTGATAGGCTGGCAGACTAAATCGGCTTTCAAAGGATAGTTCTCCAAAGGTTTTGCTTTCGGGACTCTCCCACCACCGTGAACGAAACGATCGATGCGCACATCCTTCGTTGTCGAAGATTAAAAGGTCTTTGGGCAGTTGGAAGTCGATTCCTTTGCAGGTTTCCCAAAAAGCTTTCGCTATCGGACTGTTGTTTTTGCCAATTATTTGGAGAAATTTCTTCCTTAGCTTGGGTTCAGTCATATTCGCTTTCAGCAATTCAATATTGTCATCCTGCCAACATGCATGTACAACCCGGATCCCATCCAATTCGATATACATAGGCAAAGTACGCAACCAACCGACATAGTCTTTCCAAAGCGGTTTATTCGACTCAAATTCACTCAACGTCGGATTCAAATCCATTCGCAAGCGCGACCATTTTTTGCTCAGATGTTTTCCTTGTTTATCCAACAGGCTATAAAAAAGCGCATTTACTTCGTGATTTCCCAATATGGCGAGTGCTGAGTCATTTTCGACCATCGATCGGACTACCTGAAGCGTTTCTTTGATCTTTGGCCCCCGATTAATAAAGTCTCCAACAAAAATTGCTTTTCGCTCAGGATGTCGATAAACGCCGTCAAGAGCGGCATATCCCATTCGTTTAAGCAGGTCTTTCAATAAAACGGCCTGCCCGTGCACGTCTCCAATTATATCATACATAAACTAAAAAAACCGGGTTAATGCAGGGCAATTTATTACTTTTTTCAAGAAATACAATCTGTCTTCTCCATCGAAACCAACTCCTTGTTCCACCTGCACCCGATTGGATGTGTTACGCACTCCGGCAGCCGACTAGTACATAAAATCAGGTCCTCCTTGAAATCAGCTTAAATTCAAACGAATAAGATTCAATGCGACCAAGTAAATCACCGGTAGAACTAGCAGGAAGAAAACAGCAATAAATAGTACCTACTTACTGGTCAGAGCTCGATCTGGCAGCAATGCAAACGGCCTCTGGAATCATCCGAGAATGCTTCCAGAGGCCGTTATAAGTCAGCAATTTAAACCCAAAGGCTTTTTCTAATTGCTATCCACTCCGATTTATGAAACCGGAATATCTGTATTGACGTTTTTACTACCAATTAATGAATAATACAGAAGGTAAGCTAGCCCAATGAACGGCACCCAATACGATGCCAAATATCCGAAGGTATCAGCAACCCCGTTTTGAATTAAAGGTAAAATTCCACCTCCAACGACCATCGTCATGAAGATACCGGAAGCAGATGCCGTAAATCGGCCCAATCCTTCAACTGCCAGGTTGAAAATACCACCCCACATTACAGAAGTACAGAGTCCGATTAAAACAAGGAACATTGCATTGATAGGCACATTTGCCAATCCGGTTGAAATACCGCTGCTGGAACTTTGAAATACCGGTATTGAAACCGCGATTGAAGTTGGTGCCAAAATTGCAGCAACACACAGAACCATACCGATTGCAGACGCGGTAATCAACATCGATCTACTCGAAACTTTTCCACCAATAGATGCCCCGACAAAACGACCAACAAGCATTAATAGCCAATAAGTTGCAACAACAGTGCCGGCAGTCGCCGCATCCAAGCCTCCGGCATTAGCATCTGCCAAAAAGAAGAACAAAGTTCCCGGAACACCAACTTCTACACCAACATAAATACCAATACCAATGGCTCCCATAATGAAATGGCGGAATGACCATGCACTGTACTGCGATTTTTCAACGATTTTGTCTTTCTGAGTAATGTGAGGTTCAGGAATAGTTACAAAATAAAGAACCAAACCTACCAGGACAAAAACACCCATTGCTATAAACAGCACCGGGTTTACATCCTTAATCCCTGTGTTTTTGGTAACCACTCCGACGAGCATCCCCACAAGCATCGGAACCATGGTTCCGGTTAATGAGTTGAAGGTTGCACCAATCTGAATTAACTGGTTACCTTTTTTGCCGCCACCACCAAGTGTGTTCAACATTGGGTTTACAACAGTATTCAACATACACATGGAGAAACCAGCGATGAAAGCACCCAACAAATACACAAAAAAGCTCTCGGCTACACCGGAGAAATATTGAACGCCAACTCCGATAAAACCGACAACAATAGCAAGCAGGGCAGTTTTCTTATAGCCCACTTTCTCTAATAATTTTCCGGAAGGAATACCCATGAAGGCATAGGCCAGGAAGTTGGCAAAATTACCCAACATGCCTAAAAAATTCGAAGCCTGGAATTGTGATTTTACAACGACACCCATCGGTGCTGCCAAATTTGTGACAAAGGAGATCATACCAAACAGGAGGATCATCATCAGGATTGGCAATCCGTAACTTTTCTTTTCAGTCATACTAATAAACGATTTAGTTGTTGATAGGCTCAACAATCAATTTAAAAATTTAGTTGCTTTAGGATAAACGAGTATCGGGCAAAATACGCTTAATGTTAATTTTACACGATATGGTCACCAAAAGTAAAGTAATTTTCAAACAGTCAAAACAATTTGAAATCAATTTAATGTGAATCCAAATTGGCATGATCATCCAACTTTCTCAAACCACAAACGAGCTGACATGCCCTACATTCGACTCCCCATTCGGGTCAGATTATATTTCTTAGATTTTTAATCTTGCACATACATGACAAGAGAGGCCGATCAGATTAAATCAGACCGGCCTCTCAAATGAAATTCTGTAATAGATTAAGTTCTGATTTTTGAACCTTTAGCTGCAAAGAACACCAGATACAGGTAATAAACAAACAAACAACAAACTGCTGCAATAACAGTACCTGTAGCAGTTTGTACAGCCCCCATGATCGGCATTAAAATAGCCGCACCAATTACCGAGGTTGCGATAATACCGGAAGCCACGTCTGAGTGAGGCCCTAAATCTTCCAATGCCAAACTGTAAATTACAGGCCACATAATTGAGTGGAATAAGCCCGTCCCAAGGAACAGCCACATACTTATGTTTCCTGTCAACAAGATAGCACCGACCAACATGGCCGCACCACCAAAAGCACAGATTGAAAGAATTAACGATGGTTTCGCTTTTTGAAGGACAAAAATACCGATCAATCGGCCAACCATTAATCCTCCCCAATAAAACTTCAACATGTCAGTCGTTGAGGTTTCAATTACAGCGCCTGTTTTTGTTGCAAAATCAGCAAAGAAACTCGGGATACCAATTTCAATTCCCATGTATACAAAAATTGCGAGAGAACCGAGCCAAACGTGTGGGTATTTAAAAGCACTCGATTTGTGCTTTCGTTTACTTGCATCCTCTTTAGCTTCTTGTTCTTCTTTAATATTCGGAAGTTTAAGGAAGAGCATAATCACCAAAATTACAACCGTAGTGATGCCAATCCCAATAAATGGATTTTTAACAATCTCTTTTATGGCTGAATTTTCCATTATTTCGCCCGGAGCAAGCTCTGGTGTAACCAATAAAATTGAAACGAAAATTGGAGCAATAACCGTTGCAACTGAATTTAACGCATTGGTTAAAGTCAACCGACTTGCAGAACCTTCAACAGGCCCCAATGCCACCACGTATGGAGCAGCTGCTACCTGAAGAATTACCACTCCAATTGCAAATATTGAAACTGCACTCAGGAATCCGTAGTAACCAAAGCCAACGCCTGGAATACAAGCGAAAAAACCCAGAGCAATCAAGCCCAACCCTGTAAAAATTGAAAAGCGGTAACCAATTTGCTTAATTAGGAAACCAACCGGTACTGATAAGATATAGGCACCAAAGAAAAAGCTATTCGGCAATTGCTTTTGAACATCATTCAATCCGAAAGCACCCTTCAGGAACTCAATTGTTGAGTTATTCATCGTTGTAATGAAGCCGAACAGGAAGAACAGCGAAGCCATCACAGCCAAGGGAAACAAATACTTATTTTTGCTCATTAGTTAAAATTTAGGTCCGAAACGTTTCGGGTTATAGGTCTAATTTTATTGATCCTTGTTTACGAATAAATAATTTATGACAGGTCCCTTTTCCATACACATGTTCCAGGGTAGTCACGTATTGATCCAGCAAGTCTTGTGGAACGAAAGCCTGGATGGTGCCGCCAAAACCGCCGCCATGCACACGCCATGCGCCTTTGCCTTTTAGTACCATTTCGCTAAGCGCCAAAGCCAACGAAACAACTTGATCGTCCTTGTGCACAACGTCGAAAATATTTTGGTTGTACATATATGAACTGTAGCCCGACTCAACAACCATTTTCAGGAATGCGTCGAAATCATTGTTTTCCAAAGCGGCAACCTGATCAACAACACGTTGGTTATCGCCTTGGAAGTGAAAAGCACGCAAGATCGCTCTGTCTCCTGTTTTCTTGCGGATTTCAGGAATTTTTTCGACAATTTGCTCCAACGTAACTTCGCGCAATACTTTAGCGCCCAACTCAGCAGCTACCGATTTCATTTCAGTTGGTAGCGACGCATATTCGGCCTGAGAAGCCGGATCATCGTGTCCGCCACCAACATCGGTAATAACCAATGCGAAACCAGTCGATACGAAATCAAAATCAACTTCTTTAACGATCGGATTAGCCGGATCTTTGAAGTCGATCGTGATTAAACCACCAACCGAACAAGCAGTTTGATCCATCAAACCACAAGGTTTTCCGAAATAGTTATTTTCGGCCCACTGGCCAATAATACCATTTTCAACGGCACTCATTTTGCCATCGTTGAATAAAGCATTTACGATCGCACCGATCAATACTTCAAATGATGCAGAAGAACTTAAACCAGAGCCTTTAGGTACGCGGCCTTCAATGCAAGCATCGAAACCACCAATCTGATAACCAAGCTCTTTCATGCGGGCGCAAATCCCTTTCACCAAGCTTGTTGATGTGTAGAACAGGCTTTCATCGATGCTCAAATCGCTTAAATCCACCTGAAACTCAGGATATCCGGCAGAAGTGATCCGAATAGTATTCGTACCATTTGCCGTAGCAACGGCAATATTATCCAGATTGACAGCTCCGGCCAACACGCGACCAAAGTTATGGTCGGTATGGTTACCGCCAATTTCAGTACGACCGGGTGAGCTAAACAAACTCACATCGTCTGTACCATAAATCTTTTTAAAATCAGCCATCAAAGCAGCATATCGATCTGCCTGTGCCTTTAAAACCTTTTCATCTGTTCCGTAAAGTTCCTGAAACAATGGATTCTGTCCGTTGTTGATCTTTTCTACGAGAGAACTAATCTTAGTCATAGTTTATTGATTTGTTTTATTGTTGTTTGTAATGAATATCTGATAATTCGCGCAAGCGGCGAGCAGCCTGTTCAGCCGTAATGTCGCGTTGCGGAGTAGCCAACATTTCGTAGCCAACCATAAATTTTTTCACTGATGCTGAGCGCAATAGTGGTGGATAAAAGTGCATATGCAAATGCCATTCAGGATAGTCTTTCCCATCCGTTGGTGCCTGGTGCAAACCTGCTGAATAAGCAAAAGATGTTTCAAACAGGTTATCGTATTTTACGGTGAGTTTCTTATAAATATCAGCCAGTGCAGTCCGTTCGTCATCGGTTAATTGCAGCAGATTTTGCACCGGACGTTTGCTAATAATCATGGTCTCGAAAGGCCACACAGCCCAATAGGGAACCAAAGCCACAAAATACTCATTTTCAACCAAAAGACGATCTTTCTTTTCGAGTTCGGCTGCTAAGTAGTCGCCCAACAAGGTACGCCCGTTCTTTTCGAAATAAGCCTTTTGTGTTACCGATTCCTTCTCCGGTTCAACAGGAACTGAAGACGACGACCAGATTTGTCCGTGTGGGTGCGGATTAGAGCAGCCCATGATCGACCCCTTATTTTCGAATATTTGCACGTAGTTGATCATTTCGTTGCTGCCCAACTCTTCGAATTCACGACACCAAACATCAACAACTTTCCGGATATCAGAAACTTCCATTTCCGGAATGGTGAGGCTATGATTTTCGCTAAAGCAAATCACCTTACAAATACCACTTTCGCTTTTCGACTGAAATAAGCTGTCGCTGGTTCCGCCTTCCGGTGTATCGGTCAACAGAGCGCTGAAATCGTTCGTAAAAACAAAGGTTCCTTTGTAATCGGGATTTTTGTGCCCGCCTGCCCGCTCGTTTCCGGCACATAAATAACAGTCCGGATCATAAGTGGGTCGTTCTTGCAATGTTGGTTTTTCAACTTGCCCTTGCCATGGGCGTTTTGAACGATGCGGCGACACTAAAATCCAGTCGTTTGTCAATGGATTGAACCGTCGGTGTGGATGATCTTCAATATTAAAACTTGTCATATTTTAAAACTTTATCTACTGGTAGGTACTGGTGGGTAAAATTACAGATAAAGTGCTACATGAGTTCGGTTGAACTCATGTTATAAAGCACAAAAATCAATTCCTATTAAATTTTCAAAGTGAATTTCTACGAATTAGTTTGGCTGGATTGGCAATTTTTGAACTACCTTTTTCTTCGATCATTTTCGCCAGTGTTTTCCCCATTAGCGAGAAATCGGTCGAGATCGTGGTAATTCCGCCGGCGACTACTTCTTTGAGCATGGTATCATTAAAAGAAACAATCCCAAGATCGGTTCCCAGCTGAAGATCGAGCTCAGTAGCCAATTTGACCAATCGAACCAGGTTTCTATCGGAAGGAACGAAATATGCCTCCCCCTTGTGAATCTTCCGATCAACCAACGATCGCAATATTTCATACGAGATATTCCTCTCTTCGCAAAACTTCTTAAAGCCAATCATCCGTCCTTCCGGCTCCTTCCCTCCCGGAAAAATCATCAGAAGCTTTTCATATTTTTGAAGTAAATCTTCATTTTCGGTTAAAGCCTGATAAATATCGGTCTCAAAATCCTGATAGACAACCGGATATTTTTTCAGATCAGCTTTCATCCGGTCAATCACATACACCTTATCTTCAGGCAAAGTGGCCAGCAAATCAGCAGTATAATCAAAAGTTGCCGGCATAATTACGTAGGAAGTATATTTCCCAACACTGGCAGCGATCAGGTCTTTAAACAACTTAAAATTAAAGTGATGAAAATAGATATCAACGGTTGTCCGCTCGTTTAACGCGGTCAGGAAAGCAGTATATAAATCCTCTTTAAACGCGTTTAACTCATCAAAAAGCAAAAATATCCGTTCATTTACATTCACATCAACACTATTAATATAGTATCCTTTGCCGGGAATAGAACTAATAATACCTTTAGCCTTTAACTCATTGAAAGCAACCATTACCGTATCTCGCGACAGCTCAAATTCGGTACAAATTTGGTTAAGTGAAGGAATCTTATCCCCTACCACCAAATCACCGTCTGATATGGCCTGATAAATTGAATTGATTATTTGCCGGTATTTGGGAATGCCCAAAGAATCGTCGATTTGTATGTTTTTCACAGGTTACTTAATTAGTCCGTCATTCTAAAACCAAAATTAAAAAAAAATCAGCAAAACATAACAACCAGTACCTACCAGTATGAATTTTTATTCATTATATTTGTGTTTCAGATCTAAATAGAAGTAAAACCGACTTGTCGGCAAACGCAGGTAAATCCTTCATTCGGCAGGTTGAAAATTCGATTATAAACTATGAAAATATCAAGTAAACCGTTCGGCCAAACCAAAGATGGGCAGAAAGTCAGTCTTTTCTCGCTGGAGAATGACAACCAAGTTTGCATTACAATTAGTGATTATGGTGCATTAATAACCTCAGTTTTAGCGCCTGACAAAGCAGGCAAGATCGAAAATATAGTTTGTGGTTTTGAAAAAATCGACGATTATTTGTCGGAAGCCTATCTGGGCAGTTACCCTTATTTTGGAGCAATAATTGGTCGTTTTGGGAACCGCATTGCAAATGGCCGTTACTCAATTGATGGAGTTGATTATGAAGGTGCTATCAACAATGGCCCCAACCACCTGCATGGCGGACTGATTGGCTTCGACCGTAAGGTATGGTCTACTGAGACATTTGAAATTAAAGGAAAAGTTGGCTTAAAACTCAGCTACCTAAGTCCGGATGGAGAAGAAGGTTATCCGGGTAATCTGAAGGTGAGCTGCACCTATACGCTCGACAACGAAAATAAGCTCGAGATTGTTTACGAAGCTGAAACAGACAAAACAACGATCGTCAACCTGACGAACCACAGCTACTTCAACTTAACCGGTGGAAAAGAAAATATTTTGAATCATGAGTTGGAGTTGACTGCCAAAAAGTACACCGAAGCAAAAGATATGATTCCGACAGGAAAAATCGTTTCGGTTGAAAATACAGTTTTTGATTTCAACAAAACCAAAAAACTTAACAGGGATATTGCCGGTCTGGCCGATGGATACGACTTAAACTTTGTATTGGATAACGACGAAGGTAAACTAGTTTATGCGGGTTGCCTGTCTGAAGCTGAAAGTGGCCGTACTGTAAAAGTATACACTACTCAGCCGGGTATTCAACTCTACACCGGATACTGGATTCCTGAGCTGACCATTGATGGTAAAAAGAAATTCGGTAGCTATGCCGGTGTGGCGCTGGAAACTCAACACTACCCCGACTCTCCGAACCATGATAATTTCCCGACAACAGAGCTCAAGCCCGGCGAAAAGTATCTGGAAAGTACGATCTACCAATTTGGAACATTATAAAACGAGGAGGCCCACGGGCCTCTTTTTTTGTGCTTTATGGCAGGGTTCTATGGGTATGGGTTATTTTTCTATTTTTGCTGCCGACTTTCAATTTTAGAATCCACTGTATGAAAACAATTATTGAACTGTTTGAAACCAGCGTAGCTAAGTTCCCAAATAATATTTACCTGTGGGAAAAACAAAACGGGCAGTTTGTAGGTACAACCTATCTGGAAACCCATGAAAAAGTGCTGGAGTTTGCAGCTGGCTTAATCAAGCTGGGTGTAAAAAAGGGGGATCGAATCGGCTTGGTTTCAGAAGGAAGAGACCAATGGATTATCAGCGAACTGGGTATTTTATATGCCGGCGCGATCAATGTCCCCCTATCGGTTAAGCTAGATGCTAAATCGGAACTAAAATTTCGACTCGACCATTCCGGCAGCCGTTTTGTAATTGTGTCAAAAGGACAAGCTGCAAAAATTGAAGAAATCCGAAACGATTTACCACTTCTCGAAGCGGTGATCTACCTGGATGAAAAAGAAAACCCGGGAAAAGATGACCTCTATTTCGGAGATATTGTACAAGCCGGGAAAACGCTTTTAGACGAAAACAAAAAACAGGTTACAGATCGGTTTCAGGCGGTCATGCCAAACGACTTGGCAAATATTTCATACACTTCGGGGACCACTGCCGACCCAAAAGGGATCATGCTCTCGCATTTGAATTATGCAGCCAATGTCGTCCAATCAAATACACTCATGGAAATTACGCAGGACTGGAAAACGCTGGCTTTCCTCCCTTGGGATCATGCGTTTGCACACACAGCCTGCCTCTATTGTTTCATGTACAATGGCGCGAGTGTAGCATCGCTCGAGATGGGCTCCACTCCGATGGAAACCTTGAAGAACATTCCTAAAAATATTAAGGAGATCAAGCCACAAGTGTTGATGAGTGTCCCCGCTATCGCGAAAAACTTCCGTAAAGGAATTGAAAGCAGCATTCGACAGAAAGGCTCCAAAACAGAAAAACTTTTTGAGCATGCCCTAAAAATTGCCTACAAATACAACGGAGATGGTTATAATCGGGGCAAAGGAATCCGATTCATTTATAAACCTCTGGTTGCTCTTTACGATAAAATTTTGTTCTCAAAAATTCGGGAAGGATTCGGTGGCCAGCTAAAATTATTCGTTGGCGGAGGTGCTCTTCTTGATATCGAATTGCAACGATTCTTCTATGCCATCGGCATTCCAATGTGCCAGGGGTATGGCCTGTCGGAAGCGGCTCCGGTTATTTCGTCAAACGCCCTCCATGCCATTAAGTTTGGCACATCCGGCCGCTTGGTAAAATACATGGAACTAAAGATTGTGGACTCAGATGGAAATGAATTACCAACCGGTGAAAAAGGTGAAATTATTGTTCGGGGCGACAATGTTATGCTCGGCTATTGGCAAAACCCTACTTCCACTGCAGACACATTGCGCAACGGGTGGTTGCATACCGGTGATATGGGCTACCTCGACAAGGACGACTTTCTACATGTACTTGGCCGCTTTAAAAGCCTTTTGATCGGGAACGATGGTGAAAAATACAGCCCCGAAGGTATCGAAGAAGCCATTGTAGAACAATCACATCTGATTGAACAATGCATGTTGTACAATAATCAGAACCCATACACGACCGGACTCATCGTCCCTAACATAGCCGGCATTACACGGATTTTGAACCATAAAGGAATTAGCGTTAACAGCGAGGAAGCCGTTACTGAGAGTCTTAGACTGATTCAGTCGGAGATTGACAAATACAAAAGCGGCGGTGAATTTGAGAACTCATTCCCGGAACGATGGCTGCCTGCTACGATCGCTCTGCTACCCGAGGCGTTTACCGAACAGAATCATTTACTTAATTCAACCATGAAAATGGTTCGCGGTAAAATTACCGAACGTTTTGTTGATGAACTGGACTTTCTGTATACCGCTGAATCAAAATCCATTGTCAATGAGCGCAATAAAAAAGCGATGACTAATTGGTTGGGCTAATAGCCGACTGAAAAAAATTATGGGTGGAGGATCAATCAAACCGATTCTCTGCCTTTTTTATTGGTGCGAGAACGTAAAAGACAGAAACAGCAACTCAGTTTTGCAAACGAAAGTTGGGAAATTGTATTGCGCTTAATTTGAAACAAAAGCTACTCAGCTTCTTGTTTCAAACTTCTCGCAAAGCCTTAGCAGGCTTCATTTTTATGAAGATTCGCCTTCATTGCTATTACCATGTATGGTTTCACAATCTCTTTGGTTAATCCATTGGGCACCAATACCGATTCAATCCCAATTGAGCGAATTTCTTCCACATTCCGGTACTCATCATCAAAGAATACAACATCCTCTTTCGCAACCTTCAACTCTTTGAGAATTCGGTCGAAATGAGTCAATTTTGATCCAGGGTAAATTTCACGCGAATCGATAAAGTGATCAATCTCAAACATATGCAAGAGTTGTTTTGCAACAGTTGGTGCATTCGTTCTTGATGCTAAAGCAATCAAATGCCCCTCTTCTTTAAGTTCAGTTAAAATTTCTTTCACCTCCGGGTACAGATAGATCCATCGCCCATCCTGATCCGTCAACTTACGATCTTTCCACGCAAATGGAGGATGTGTGCTATCGCACCAAGTACCACCTGCATTCCAGATCGTAAAATCTAAATCAAATACAAATAGTTTCATAATCGTTATTTTTAAATTAAAACACAATCGTTAGCTAAGACCTGCTATCCGACTTCCTTACGACTACGAATAAAGCATTTTCACGGAATAAGGTTCATGAGAAAAGACAGATGAAGGCGAATTTAGTTATTACTTCATATTCTGTTAAAAAATAAGCAACAAATCAACAAAAATGTAACTGGCAAATGGTATAGAAAAAGCGGGAATCACTCGTCAGAGTAAATTCCCGCTTTCTGTTTATTAAGCTTTAAATTCGAATCCTTTTGGGGATACTTTAGTTACCACTTGGGTAACTTCTAAGCCAAGTCTGTAATCGCTTTATATTTTGGAACGAGAGCTTTCATGACGACCCAACCAATCAGGTAGGCAACAGCGCAAACTCCAAATATAACAAAGTATCCGGCTTCGATACCGACGAAACCCATGACGTTCAATGGCTGACGAACAAATTCGGCTCCTTCTGCAAGCATCTCTCTGCTCATAGGAACTTCAAGCCCTTTATACATGGTAGAACCACGAGAAAAGTCAAACAACAGACCTGAGCCTTTGTTGATAAGCACCGAACCAGCTCCACCGGCCAAACCACCAATACCAGTTACTGTTGCAACCGCAGCTTTCGGGAACATGTCGCTTACTGTAGTGAAAATGTTCGCCGACCAAGCCTGATGCGCAGCACCTGCAATACCAATAATAATTACAGGGAACCAGTAGGTTAAGTGTCCGAGTGGTTGTGCAAAGACGGCTAATAACGGGAAGAATGCAAAAATCAACATCGATTTCATACGTCCGGCGTAAGGATGCATGCCTTTACTATCGACAAAATAAGTTGGCAACCAGCCACCGATAATTGAAAGTAGCGTAATAGCATACAGGACGAACAAAGCCAATTGGGCTGCAGTATCAGAAGACTCCATTCCGTATACCGAACTCAAGTAAGCCGGAGTCCAGAACAAGTAGAACCACCATACGCCGTCAGTCATAAATTTACCGAAAGCGAAAGCCCAGGTTTGTTTGTATTTCAACAACTGGACCATACTCATTTTCTTGCCTTTTTCAGCAATTTCTTCATCTGTTTTTCCTGCATCCGGATCATCGTCATCCTGATTGATGTAATCCAGCTCTGCTTTATTTACCTTAGGATGTTTATCCGGTTTGTTATAGCCAAACTGCCACCATCCCATCCAAACAAAACCAAGACCACCAATTACGATAAAGGCAGCTTCCCAGCCAAAGTGTTTGGCAAGCAACGGAATTGTTACCGGAGCAGCCAAAGCGCCGACTGTTGCCCCCGCATTAAAAATTGATGTAGCGTAAGCACGGTCTTTCTTCGGGAAATATTCAGCGGTTGTTTTAATAGCTGCAGGGAAGTTACCCGCCTCACCGATCGCCAATACTAAACGCGCGAAAATAAACAGCACAACACTCACGTTCAAAACTCTGGCGATATCGCCTGTTGTTTTTACGAATTGGTCGATATGCTCACGAGCCTCCGCGAAACCGACAAACCAATGGCCGGTTAACACGCCGGAAGTTGCAATACCACAAAATGCATGTAAAACAGCACCCAGTGACCAAATTCCGATAGCCCACATGAACCCTTTCTTTGTATCCATCCAGTCGACAAAACGACCGGCGAACAACAGACTTATAGCATAAAATGCAGAGAACCAAGCCGTAATAGTACCATAATCACTGTCGGTCCAGTGAAATTCGGGGGCGATAAAATCTTTCCAAGTTAAGGAAAGGACCTGTCGGTCTAGGTAATTTACGGTTGTTGCCATAAACAACATAGCTACGATCGTCCATCGATATCTGGACATCTTTTCAGTAATTTGACTGATACTCATGATAATTTAAAGGTTTTAGTTGTTGATAGATTCTATTTCAGAGTGATTTTAACGGAGCTTTTTTGCGATAGCCAAGGCTTCCTTGCACTTATTTTCAACAAAAGCCCAGTCTTTATTGGCTAATACGTCAGCAGGGAATAGTTGAGATCCCATACCAACACAATGAACACCGGCTTTAAACCATCCGGTCATGTTTGCTTCGTCAGGAGATACACCTCCGGTAGGCATGATGCTGGCATAAGGCATTGGGCCTTTAACAGCTTTTACAAAATCAGGACCGCCAACTGATGAACCAGGGAACACTTTCACGACTTCGCAACCTAGTTCGTGAGCACGAACAACCTCGGTTACCGAACCGCAACCCGGGCTCCAGGCTACTTTACGTTTGTTGCAAATACGAGCCATTTCTTCGTCAACGATTGGTGCAACAATAAAGTCGGCACCCAATTGGATGTACAGTGCTGTTGTTGGTCCATCGATAATTGAGCCAACACCCAAAATCATTTCTGGGCATTCAACAGCCGACCATTTTACTAATTCTGTAAATACTTCGTGTGCAAAATCACCACGGTTAGTAAATTCGAAAACACGAATACCACCATTGTAACATGCTTTTACTACTGATTTGCAGACTTCAATATCTTTGTGGTAGAATACCGGTACAACACCGGTTTCTTTCATTTTAATTGCTACTTCTATTCTTGAAAAACGAGCCATAACTACCTGATTATAAAATTAAAAACGACTTGAACATAAACACAAAAACCCCTCCTATCGGAGGGGTACGAAGATCTATCGAGATACACGCCCGGAAGCGTCACCACCCATTAATTTTTCAACTTCGTCGACAGTTGCACGGTTATAATCACCGTAAATTGTGTGTTTTAAACACGAAGCAGCTACCGCGAAATTTAGTGCTTTTTGATCATCAGAAGAATAAGTTAACAATCCGTAGATCAAACCACCCATGAACGAGTCGCCACCACCAACACGGTCAACAATGTGAGTAATTTGGTAGGTTGGAGATTCGAACAGTTTTTCTCCGTCGAAAAGCACGCCGGCCCAACTATTGTGGTTTGCATTAATTGATCCACGCAGTGTAGTGATAACTTTTTTCACACGTGGGAACTTAGCCATAATTTGTTTGGATACTGATTCATAGGCAGCTCCTTCAACATGGCCGCCTGTTACATCAACACCTTCAGGATGAATACCTAAAGCCATTGCTGCATCTTCTTCGTTACCTAAAACAATGTCGGTTCCGGCAACCAAAGCAGGCATAACCTCGCCACAAGCTTTACCATATTTCCACAAGTTCTTGCGGTAGTTCAAGTCGCATGAAACAGTAACTCCCATTTCGTTGGCTACTTGAATAGCTTCCAAACAAGCATCAGCAGCACTTTGCGAAATTGCCGGAGTGATACCTGTCCAATGGAACCATTTTGCATCTTTGAAGATTTCTTTCCAGTTTACCATACCCGGCTTAATCTCAGAAATTGCTGAGTGAGCACGGTCATAAACAACTTTTGAAGCGCGACTAACGGCTCCTGTTTCCAGAAAATAGATCCCTAAACGATCTCCACCCCAAATGATTTTATCCGTTCCTACGCCATACTTTCTTAAATCCATACGGCAAGCTTCACCGATATCATTTTTAGGAAGACGTGTAACAAAATCAACAGGCAATCCATAGTTAGCCAATGATACTGCTACGTTCGCTTCACCACCACCATATGTAGCAGTGAAAGAATCTGTTTGTGCAAAACGCAAATAACCAGGGGTTGCTAAACGCAACATGATTTCTCCAAATGTAACTACTTTTTTACTCATATTATTTCAACATTAAAATACTCCGTGCAATCGATTGCAAAGATATAACACTTTTTCAATCTTACAAGACAGCAATTTAATTTAAACTAATTCGGAATGACTAAAAATTAAAATAGTTTCTTGCGTTATTAAAAGAGATATTTTCAACCATACTCCCTAACAATTCCATGTCGTTGGGGATCTCTCCGTTTTCAACATCGTTCCCCAGAAGGTTACAAAGCGTTCTGCGAAAATATTCGTGACGAGTATAAGACAGGAAACTGCGGGAGTCGGTTAACATCCCTATAAATCGGCTTAACAAACCCAAGTTCGAAAGCGCGTTCATTTGCTTTTCCATCCCATCTTTCTGATCCAAAAACCACCAACCTGATCCGTATTGGATTTTACCGGGAACGGATCCGTCCTGAAAGTTACCTGCCATGGTTGCATACAACTCGTTATCGCGTGGATTTAGGTTATACAGGATTGTTTTACTGAGCTTGTTTTCCATGTCCAGCCGATCCAACAATTTAGACAATGGTGCCGCTACAGGCAGGTCGCCAATTGAGTCGAAACCGGTATCTGGCCCTAATTTCTTAAAAAGCCGGGTGTTGTTGTTCCGCAGAGCTCCGATATGGAATTGCTGTGTCCAACCTCGCTTGTGGTCCAATAAACCAAACTCGAACAACATACACGACTGGAATTTAACAACCTCTGTTCGATCCAGTTTTTTGCCTTCCCGTACGCTGGCGAAAATTTCCTTGATTTCTTCCTGTGTATAGTCAGCAGCATACGCCGTGTCTAAACCATGGTCAGACAAGCGACATCCATTTTCATGAAAAAACTGGTGTCTATTGTCCAACGCAGCAATTAAATCATCGAATGTTTTAATTGCCATTCCAGATGCACTCTCCAGCTGAGCCAAATAATCGTTGAAGGATGCAGGATTTTCAACCATCGTAGCTTTGTCGGGACGCCACGCGGGCAATACTGCAACTTCAAACCCTGATGCTTTTATTTGCCTGTGATATTCTAAGGTATCAACAGGATCATCGGTAGTACAGATCGTATGGACATTTGCCATGCGAATCAACCCCTGACAGCTGTATTCCGGCGTGTTTAATTTCGCATTACACTCATCGTAAATTTCCCGGGCAGTTGCCGGACTCAACAATTTATCGATACCAAAGAACTTTTTCAATTCCAGGTGCGTCCAATGATACAATGGATTTCTTAATGTTTGAGGCACTGTTTCAGCCCATTTTTCAAACTTTTCCCAATCACTGGCATCACCGGTACAAAAACGTTCATCAACTCCATTCGTACGCATCGCTCTCCACTTATAGTGATCGCCATACAACCAAACTTCGGTAATCGTTTTAAACCGACGATCCTCTGCAATATCTTTCGTATTAAGATGGCAGTGATAGTCAAAAATCGGCATTTTCGACGCGTGATTATGATATAGTTTTTGAGCTGTTTCCGTTTTTAACAGGAAATTCTCATCCATGAACTTTTTCATCTTATTTCTTACTTTTGGTTTTTATAAATCAAACAGACGTTTTAGATGGCGATCATAAATATTTTCCTCCACACAGGCGCCAACAATCTCACTATGTTTCTCCAACAAACTAATGTAAGTTTCACCTAGTTCGGCCGCCACTTTATATCCGACGTGAATTAACTGGCGGAAGTTTGGATTGTACTCAGCATGCCCCGGAATATGGCGCAGCGTATTTGCAAATTTTTCGCCGCTCCAGGCTGCCACTTCGTCAACCGACGGCAATTTACTGTCGTCGATATCAATTACATCGGCGTATGGTGCACAAAGCTCCTCTTTACGGCCCAATGCTTTGGCATAAATATCTTTCGCAACTTTCAACCCTTCCTCTCCGGCAATTGACAAACCAATTACTTCTTCCAACCAAGTTGTTCCTGCTGTTTTTACGTGCAGGCCTTTGTCATGCTTTTTTATGAGGTCAGCCATGATTGGATAAATGGTGAATTTATCGCTACCAGAGTGAACACTCAACTTCAGGTTTTCCGGTAAGCCGAAGTGTTTAACGGCGTAATCAAGAACCATCAGGTCTGCTTCAAATTCTTTGGCAAACTGAGCTGAGTCACCAATATAATCGACTCCTTTATTAAAACGGCCTGTAAATTTGGGCGCAAATGTCTGAGCCGGAATCCCTGCATCAGCAATCATTTTCATAATAAAGAACATATCAACAGGCGTTTGCGGAGAATCAACTTCATCCATTGAAACCTCTGTAATGAACTTGCCCTTGCCTTTTACCGACTCAATATGGCGATAGATCTTACCGGCTTCTTTTACGGCTTCCAAAAATTTACCGGCAACCTTTTTAAGCAAATCGTCAGTAATGACAATCGACTCTTCAAGACCATCAATCTTAATTTCATCGCCTAAAGCTTTACACGAGGAAATAAATGCTTCAACATCTTCAGTTGCCGATGGGTTACCAATGTATGTTGCGACATCTAAAGTAAAGAAGTCAGCAGTAGCAACAAAACGATCAACATTTGTCAGGTTGATATGATCCGCGTCAACACGATACTCCCCGGTCCATCCCAATGCCTTCACCGCCGCATCCGCTTCAATTCGGGTTTCAGCAGGTTCTGAATGAATCGTATTGTGCTCACGGTTCGACTTATTCCACACCGGAACTATTTCAATCCCCTTGGCATTTGCCTTCATTAAAGCTCTTAACTGTGCTTCACCCTGATGACCGAAACGATCTCCTACTCCGAAACTGTATTTTCCCAATTTCATAACCTAATTTGATTTAACGATGATTACTTTGTTCATAAAACCGTGGAAGATTTAAACCTCCGTGTTCGCACACGAAAATAGAGTTTAAATTCGTCAGAAGCAACTATTACCTCTACAGAAGCAGCAAAAATGCTCTACAACATAGCTACCGTGTTCGCACACGATGGCGATTTCATACAAGAAAAGGCGAATAACTACCCAGCACCAGAAAGACAACTGTTTTCGATATCCACGAAAACACCTTTAAAGTGGCGTTTCATTTTGCATCAGCGAAAGGCCGGGTTGCGAAACACTGCACCAATAAACACCAACAATTGTATCAAATCCGGGAGATTGATGCTTTTGTACTAATCGGTCGCTGTTTCACCCCAAACATCCGACCTAGATCGTTCGATACACTTTTATCGAAACAGGTCCGAATAAGATTCACTTAAATCGAATCATTCCGTTCCACCGCCTGTTCCTCACTCAAAAAGCGACAAAATAATGTTGTAAAATATTTTTTCCGTGTGCGAACACGACACTCCAAATATTTGTTGTAGATTTGATAAGAAGAGAAATGAATAAATATCCAACTAAAAATTCAACGTCATTAAACCAACAAAAAGAATACGAATAAAAGATATTGCCCATAAGGCGAATGTATCCATCGGCACTGTTGACCGGGTCATTCATAATCGCGGCGAAGTAAATCCGGAAACGAAAGCGAAAATATTAAAAATACTCGAAGAACTAGATTACCGGCCGAATATTCTGGCCAGCACCCTGGCTTCAAAAAAAACACATTCATTTTCTATTTTGTTGCCCGAGGTTTCCGATCCGGATGCCTACTGGAGCAAACCTCTTCGGGGCGTGAATGATGCTGCGGGCGAATTGCAACAGTATGGTATCGTGATCGATTTACAACAGTTTTCGCAATCATCTCCGCAGTCATTTGTCGAAAAAGCAGAACTAATCCTGTCAAAGAATCCGGAAGGAGTAGTACTAGCACCTTTCTTCTCGCGGGAAGCAAGAGATTTCGTTGAAAAACTCGATGCCCTTAAAATTCCTTATGTGTTTATCGACTCTAACATTGATGAATGCAATAAATTGAGTTTCATCGGACAAAATTCTTTCCAATGTGGCACACTTGCAGCGAAACTCTTCGATTATTCATTACCTGATGATTCGAAGATTCTGATTATTCACTTTGGTAAAGAACTCGACAATCAAAACCATCCCAAACAACGGGAAATTGGTTTTTACAATTATTTCAACGCCAAACCTGAGGGAACCGGTAAAAACCTGTTTACGTCAGAAATTGAAATTGCGCCAAATGAGGATCTTTTCAAGACAATCGACCATGAGATCGACAAATTAGGTGGAGTAAACGGCATATTTGTAACAAATTCGCAGGTATACAGAATAGCCGAATACGTTGTATCGCGGAACATGCAGCCCATTCGACTACTGGGGCATGACCTGATTCGACAAAATGCAGAATTTCTGCAAACAGGTGTGATCGACTTTTTAATTTGTCAACGTCCGGAGGAACAAGGGCATGAGGCTGTGCTAACGCTATTCGACCATATTATTCTAAAGAAACAGGTACGCACAGACAACTACACATCGATCGATATCGTAACCAAAGAAAACCTGACCTACTATAAAGAATTTAATCTAAGTAATTATGGAACCTATTAATTTTAATGATCTCTCCGGTAAAGTTTGTGTTGTAACCGGCGGCTATGGTGTACTCGGACTCGAGATGGTGAAAGCCCTGGCTTCGGTAAAAGCTAAAATTGCCATACTGGGACGAAACAAAGAAGCGGCAGACAAGGCTGCTACCGAAATTAGCTCGACTTATGGAACCCAAATTATCGGTGTTCAGGCTGATGTTCTGGACAAGTCGTCTTTGGAGAAGGCTAAAAGCATTATCAATCAACAACTTGGCGACATCGACATTCTGGTAAATGGAGCGGGTGGAAATAGCCCTGCGGCGACAACCAAAGTTGAAGAGTTAACTGAAGACAACCTGGACAAATTGGAGGATTCTTTCTTCGGCCTAAAAATGGAAGGCTTTGACCATGTTTTCGACCTAAACTTTAAAGGTACTTTATTGCCGACAATGGTATTTGCCATCGACATGGTAAAAAATCGCAAGGGAGCAATCCTCAACATCACCTCGATGAATTCATACAAACCACTGACAAAGATCCCGGCCTATTCGGCTGCAAAAGCGGCAATCAATAATTTCACTGAGTGGCTGTCTGTTCATTTTGCGAAAACCGGAATACGGGTAAATGCAATTGCTCCCGGATTTTTTATTACCGACCAAAATCGCTTTTTGGTAATCGATGAAAAAACCGGAAATTTCTCTGCTCGTGGTCAAAAAATAGTCAACGGAACACCAATGGGAAAATTCGGCGAACCCGACGATATGCGTGGTGTGACACTATTCCTGTTGTCGGACCTGGCAAAATTCATCACAGGCATCGTAATTCCGGTCGATGGTGGATTTAATGCGTACAGTGGAGTATAACGTACTAAAATCATTTTCAGCAAAAAGAAACATTAATTCATTTTTAATCATGAACTTACAATTAAAAGAAGACTTTAAATATTCGTTACTGGTTCCAACCAGCATGGGAGTACGTATTACACCGGTAAACGGCCAACCGGTTCATAGTAGCAATTTGTTCGAAATGCAGGCTACCAGTGCCGAAACAAATGTGGCTAGTGTCGCTTCATTTTTAGGCTTACCGGTAAAAGTTTTAACCACCTTCGTGAAAGGTAGCCCAATCGCTCAATTCATTAAAAGCAACCTGCGAAGCCGCCATATGGACTACGAAGGCCCGGAAGTAGCGCAGGGTGACCCGTGGGGATATCGTCACCAGTTTAATATTGCCGATAGCGGTTTTGGATCGCGCGGACCTCGTGTACAAAACGACCGTGCCGGCGAAGTTGGCCGAACCTTAAATGTAAAAGATTTTGACTTGGAGCGAATTTTTGGAGCAGAAGGTGTTCAAATAGTCCACCTCTCCGGACTTATCGCGGCACTATCGCCCGAAACCAGCACTTTCTGTCTGGAAATTGCCCGTGCTGCTAAAAAGTATGGCACCCGCATCTCGTTCGACCTCAACTATCGCGCTTCATTTTGGAAAGGTCGCGAAGAAGAATTGCGTAAAAACTTCGAAGAAATCGCTTCCGTTTCCGATATCCTAATTGGCAATGAAGAAGACTTCCAATTGTGTTTCGGTATTCAAGGACCGGAAGCCGGAGGAAAAGGTATTAATGACGAAATTGAAGGATTCAAGGGGCTCATTAATAATGTAAAAAAAGCGTTTCCTAATGCACAGGTTTTTGCAACCACGCTTCGCCAGGTAATTAGTACAAACGAACATCTATGGGGTGCCGTATTGCTTGCCGGCGATGAGTGGCAGGTTATTGAACCGCGTAAAATTAACGTGCTCGACCGCATTGGCGGAGGCGACGGTTTTGTAGGTGGGATGCTTTATGCCATTTTAAAAGGTTGGGATGCTGAAAAGTGGCCACAATTTGGCTGGGCAACAGGTGCTTTGGCAACCACGTTTTTAACCGACTACGGTCAGCCGGCCGACGAAGAAATGGTTTGGAGCATCTGGCAAGGTAATGCCCGGGTAAAACGCTAATTGGCTAAAACCCGTTATTTGCAATGTGGCTGTTGTGCTTTCAACGAAAAAAAAGGACAACAGTCACATCGTTTCCAACAGTTTAATATCATTAAACAAAGCACGATGATTTATTACGAAATTGGCTCAACAAGCCATGATTTAAAAAAAGAAGACCTGAAAAAGGGCTTGTTTGCAGCCTTCGAAAAGTTGACGGACGTGAATAAAGTGCTGGCTATTCCGCCAGACTACACCCGACTGCCAAGTAGAGCCGGAGATTTGACAGAACTGACCTGGGAATATTACGGAGACAAGCTTACCGATGTGCTTCCGGCGCTGGGCACTCACTCGCCTATGACCAAAGAACAGATTCACCACATGTTCGGCAAATTGCCCGAAGAACTAATTCGCCCCCACGACTGGCGCAACGATGTGGTAACCGTAGGCACGGTTCCTGCCGAATTTGTGAAAGAAGTTTCGGATGGTGCCGTTGAATTTCCATGGCCTGCACAAGTCAACAAATTGTTGCTCGACGGAAATTTCGATCTTATTTTATCCATCGGACAAGTCGTTCCGCACGAAGTAGTTGGAATGGCAAACTACAATAAAAATATTTTTGTCGGCACTGGTGGTTCCGAAGGAATCAACAAAAGCCACTTTATTGGTGCAGCCTATGGTATGGAGCGAATGATGGGCCATGCGGACACGCCGGTTCGCAGGGTGTTTAATTATGCTTCGGATAACTTCACACAGGACTTGCCAATTCTTTATGTCCAGACGGTTGTTGGACTCGATAAAGCGGATGGAAAGATTAAATGTCGTGGATTATTTATTGGCGACGACTTTGAAGTGTTCGACAAAGCTGCAAAACTTTCCCTTCAGGTAAATTTTGAAATGCTAGACAGGCCATTGAAGAAAGTAGTCGTTTGGCTCGATCCGACCGAGTTTAAATCAACCTGGCTAGGAAACAAATCGGTGTACCGAACCCGAATGGCGATTGACGATGCAGGGGAATTAATCGTACTGGCTCCGGCCTTGAAAGAATTTGGCGAAGATAAAGAGATTGACCGCCTGATCCGCAAATACGGCTATTTCGGAACACCAACCACCTTGAAAGCGGTTGATGAAAACAAAGAACTGCAAGATAATCTCGGAGCTGCGGCTCATTTAATCCATGGATCTTCTGAAGGCCGTTTCTCAATCACCTATTGCCCGGGCAAAAAAGAAGGAAACCTCACACAACAGGAAATTGAAAGTGTCGGTTTTATTTATGGTGATTTCGACGAAATGACTGCAAAATACAATCCTGAAAAGCTGAAAGACGGCTTCAACATAATGCCTGATGGTGAAGAAGTGTTCTACATTTCAAATCCTGCGATCGGACTGTGGGCTTTCAAAGACCGCTTTAAGTATTAGGTTTTTTAAATCTATACACTCAAAAAATTAATGACAAAACTTGAAAACATAGCGTGGGGCATTATAGGTTGCGGTGATGTTACCGAACTAAAAAGCGGACCGGCTTTTCAAAAGACAGAGCATTCGAAACTAGTTGCTGTTATGCGACGAAATGCTGAAAAAGCGGCAGACTATGCTAAGCGACACGGTGTACCAAAGTGGTATTCCGATGCCGACCAGTTGATCAACGATCCGGTGATCAATGCGATTTATGTTGCAACTCCTCCTGATTCTCATGCCGAATACGCCATAAAATCAATGCGTGCCGGAAAACCGGTGTATGTTGAAAAACCAATGGCAACAAGCTATGCTGAATGTCGCGAAATGTTGCGAGTTTCGGAAGAAACCGGTGTGCCACTAAATGTGGCTTACTACCGGCGCACACTCCCGGCCTTTTTAAAAGTCGAAGAACTGATTGAGACTGATGTCCTTGGAAAGGTCTTAACGGTCGCGATCACCTTGCACCAGGCGAATAAGAAACAAGCTAACGATCCGAATGCCGAACCAAACTGGCGCATTGATCCACAAATTGCCGGAGCCGGCTTGTTTTTTGATTTGGCTTCCCATCAGTTCGACTATCTGGATTACTTGTTCGGCCCCATCACAAAGGCACAAGGCGTTGCTTCGAATCTGGCCGGATTATACGAAGCCGAGGACACCGTTTCGGCCAGTTTCGAATTTGCGAATGGCATTTGCGGAACCGGAAACTGGTGCTTTGTTGTCGACCAGGCAGCAGAGAAAGATACGATTGAAATTACCGGAACAAAAGGAAAAGTTAGCTTGTCCTGCTTCAGTCACGGCCCTGTTGAACTGGCGACAGCTGCCGGGAAAGAGCATTTCAAATTTTCGAACCCTGAGAATATTTCGCACTATTTGGTGAAAAATGTCGTTCAATCGCTGCGGGGTGAAAGAACCTGTGTTAGCACCGGAAAATCGGCTGCCCGGACAAATAAAGTTCTGGAGGAAATCGTGAAAAACTATTACAAACCGTGAACCACAGAGGCATATTGAGCACAATAGAAACTTCGTTCTGCACAATATGTCTCATGAAAACGAAACAGATAAATTAGAAAATTAGAACCTTTGCGACCTAGTGTCTAGGTGGTTCATACAATAAAACTGAATATGAAATTCATTGTCGACGATAAAATACCCTACATTCAGGGGGCATTGGAACCGTTCGGCGAGGTCATTTACCTGCCGGGTTCAAAAACTACCGCTGATGTTGTTCGCGATGCCGATGCAATTGTGACCCGCACACGAACGATCTGCAACGAGAAACTATTGAAAGGTTCATCGGTAAAGTTCATTGCAACAGCTACCATTGGTTTCGACCATATCGACACCAACTACTGTGCTGAAGCAGGCATCCAGTGGACCAATGCTCCCGGTTGCAATAGCAAATCGGTGGAGCAATATGTGGCCTCCACCCTATTTGTACTAGCCGAAAAACATCAGTTTAAACTTGAAGGTAAAACAATTGGAGTTGTGGGTGTGGGACAGGTTGGTTCAAAAGTTGCTCGCTTTTGCGAAACAATTGGCATGAAAGTCCTGCTGAACGACCCCCCCAGAGCCAGAGCTGAAGGGCCCGGGAAATTCGTCAGCCTAACTGAGATTCAGGAGAAGGCTGATTTTATCTCCATTCACGTTCCGTTGAATATGGACGGCGAAGACGCAACCTACCATTTAGCTGACGAGCGCTTTTTTAATCATCTGCCGCAAAAGTCTTTTGTGATAAACTCGTGTCGTGGTGAGGTTGTTGAAAGTTCGGCAGCGAAGCAAGCACTGAAGAACAGCAAAATTAAGGGGCTGGTTTTGGATTGTTGGGAAAATGAACCAAATTTGGATCCGGAACTGCTAGATGCCTGCGAACTGGCTACTCCGCATATTGCCGGATACTCCAAAGATGGCAAAGCGAACGGAACCAGCATGAGTGTTCAGGCGATCAGTCGTTTTTTTGGTTTGGGTGTCGACAACTGGACCTGTCCAAATATCGAACTTCCGGAGCGAACAAAAATTACATTAGATGGTTTCAGCAGTACCGACGAAGAAATCATTGCGAAAGCCATTCTTTCTACTTACGACATTCGAAATGACGATGTCGCATTGAGAAGGCATCCGGCGGATTTTGAAATACTGAGGGGTGATTACCCGGTTCGTCGCGAGTTTCCGATTTTCACAATTGAAGCTGAAAACATGCAGAAAAGTGCAATTGAGAAGCTTAAACAAATTGGATTTCAAATAAAAAGCAAAGAATAACTTTAAAAAATCAAGAATAATAAATTCATAAAAAAAATGAAGAAATTAGCAGATATCGGGCTAATCGGGCTTGCCGTAATGGGCGAAAACCTGGTTTTGAACATGGAAAGCAAAGGCTTTACGGTGGCTGTTTACAACCGTACCGTTGAAAAAGTTGACAAATTTATTAGCGGTCGTGGTGCCGGTAAAAATTTCATTGGAGCGCATTCTATTGAAGAATTGGTTGCTTCGTTGGAAAAACCACGCAAAGTAATGATGCTGGTGAAAGCTGGTAAGCCGGTCGATGATTTCATCGAATTGCTGATTCCACATTTGGAACCGGGCGACATTATTATCGACGGTGGCAACTCGCATTTCCCCGATTCAATTCGCCGGACAAAATATGTTGAAAGTAAAGGCTTATTGTTCGTTGGCTCAGGTGTTTCGGGCGGTGAAGAAGGTGCGCTAAAAGGTCCATCGATGATGCCGGGTGGAAGCCCTGCTGCATGGCCGGCCGTGAAAGATATTTTTCAAGGAATTGCCGCAAAGGTTGAAGATGGTTCTCCTTGTTGCGACTGGGTTGGTGAAGACGGCGCCGGACATTTTGTAAAAATGGTGCACAACGGTATTGAGTACGGTGATATGCAAATCATTAACGAAGCGTACCACGTGATGAAAGATCTGCTGGGAATGAGCGCCGATGAAATGCACGAAGTATTCAAAGTTTGGAATACTCAGGAATTGGATTCATACCTGACTGAAATTACCCGCGACATCCTCGCTTTCAAAGACGAAGACGGTGAGCCATTGGTTGAAAAAATACTCGATACTGCCGGACAAAAAGGAACCGGAAAATGGACTGGTGTTACAGCTCTTGACTTAGGTATTCCGTTGACTTTGATCGGCGAATCGGTGTTCTCTCGTTGCTTGTCTGCTCAAAAAGATTTGCGTGTACAGGCTTCAAAAATCATCAGCGGACCAAAACCTGAATTTACAGGTGATAAAACACAAATGATTGAAGACTTAAAAATGGCCTTGTTTGGCGCTAAAATCATATCGTACGCGCAAGGTTATAACCTGATGATGGAAGCTGCCAAAGAATACAAATGGAACCTGAACTACGGCGGTATCGCGCTGATGTGGCGTGGTGGATGTATCATTCGTTCCGCGTTCCTGGCTGACATTAAAGTGGCATTCGACAAAAATCCAGGATTGGAAAACTTGCTGCTTGATCCATTCTTTAAGGAAAAAGTGGAAGCTGCTCAAGCCGGATGGCGCCGTGTGTGCGCTGCTGCTCTAACAAATGGCATTCCTGTACCGGCATTGACTTCGGCATTGTGTTACTTCGATGGTTTCCGCAGCGAACGCCTGCCGGCCAACTTGCTGCAGGCACAGCGCGACTATTTCGGAGCACATACTTACGAGCGTGTTGACAAGCCACGTGGCCAATTCTTCCACACCAACTGGACGGGCCGTGGAGGCGATACCGCTTCGACAACTTACGATGTTTAACTGACCTCAAATAGCGATTAACGCTTGAAGAATACACTTGACGTGAAGCCTTCAGCCGAAAAGATTTCTATTTTGAAGATCGATTACAAAGCCGCATCCTTTCGAGGGAGGCGGCTTTTTTTCATCGTTTTTTTCGAATGCGAGCCCTGTCGGTATCATCCATCGAACATTCCCCCTCTATTGAGCGCAAAGCTCGCCAAAAACGAGCCTTCCTAACATTCACTTTACAAACAACGTTTTGTTGACCGATTGATGAAGGAGCAAAGCGCTTTTGGATACTTTCGCGACAAAATCGAATCAATCATGATTATCAGGGAACGAAAAAACTGGCTGCGGATGCTGTTCATCTGGCATGGATCGGTACTACCGAAAATTATGCCTCGCTTAATTATACTCGCCATATTCTCCATCATCATCTATCTTTTCCAGGGTTCGCTGTTCAGCTATAAAGTCACGTTGAACCCATCAGCTTTTACACTAATTGGAGTTGCGTTGGCAATCTTTCTGGGCTTTTGCAATACGGCCGCTTACGATCGATTCTGGGAAGGTCGGAAGCTTTGGGGCGCTCTTGTGAATGACACCCGTAATATTGTGCGGCAAATAATCACTTATGTGAAGAACGACGCTAATGAAGAGACTGACACAAAAGACGCCGTCAGACTAACCATTGCATTTGCCTATGCGCTAAAACATCAGCTTCGGGAAACAAACGCTATGGACGATCTGAAAAGGTTACTACCCGATTCACAATGCAAGCAATTGGAGCAAATTCGATTCAAACCGGTATTCTTGCTAAAATACCTCGCCGATTGGGTTAATGCTGCAGAGAAAGTTGGGAAAATTGATACCATCACCAAGATGGGCATTGATCAGAACCTGGATAAACTTTCGGAAATTGTGGGCGGCTGCGAACGGATTGCCAGTACTCCAATTCCCTATCCGTATCATGTTCTTCTGCACCGAACTGTTTATATCTATTGCTTTTTATTGCCCTTTGGACTCGTTGACACGATCGGATGGATGACTCCGATTATGGTGACTTTTATCGGCTACACATTTATGGCTCTGGATTCTATCGTCGACGAAATTTCGGATCCGTTTGGCACCGAACCGAACGATTTGGCACTGAATACCCTGTGTACAACCGTTGAATACTCTCTTCTGGAGCTAGCAGAGATGTCGGCTCCAGAACCCATCAAAAAATCCGAACAATATTTTTTAGATTAAACATTCGTTTAAAGCTGAAAAATTCAACAGAAGTTGTGATTCCCGAAATCAGGATTGCAATTCCCGAACCTTCACACCCTGCTCACAGCTAACAATTCCTTTACACAACGGCTAAATTTCGATAAACCAGAAGCACCGAATCAGAATTTCATCTAAATTCGCCGACAGATTGTAAACCTGACAATAACCTCCAGTAGAACCGATCGGTTTTAAGATTATAAACATGTATTTTAGCAAAAGAATAACTCGCACACTACTTCTCGATCGGCAATATTTCCCTGTAGCTCAATTGTTTTTGAGCCTGAGTTTAATGTTCGGCACCTGGATCGTCTATTTACCTTCGATCACCCATAAGTTGGACATGAATGAAGGGAAACTAGGAATCGCGCTATTTGGCGGTGCTGTTGGTTCGCTTATTTCCATTTGGATTGGCAACCGAATGGTCAAAAAACTAGGTGAAGGGAAACTCGCGCTCATCGGAGTGCTCGGGATGACGTTTTTCATCTTCAGCTACTTTGTGGCTGAAAACTTCCTTCAATTAGCCTCATTCATGTTTCTTTTTGGACTTACAAGCGGGATCCTTCAAATCGGCCTCAATACGGTTGTCTCAACCATAGAGAACCGCGATCAAATATCGATTATGTCGTCGTGCCACGCCTGGTTTAGTTTAGGAGGTATGCTTTCAGCGGGTTTCGGCAGCTTGTTAATGGTCTGGTTAAACAATCCGTTGCTGCATATCGGTCTGGCAACAGGAATTGTTTTGTTGATGCAGGTTTTTAGCTATCCTAAATACCTATCGCTGAAAAACGCGGTTGAAGCAAAAAAAGACACTAAAAGAACGAACAATATTTCCAATCCTCGTTTGTGGGCATTGGCCATAGTTGCAGTAACAGCTATGGTATCGGAAGGTGCCATAGCCGACTGGAGCGGCTTGTATTTGCGCGATGTAACAATGGGCGCAAGCAGTCAGCTCGGCCTGGGATATGCCGGATTTTCGATGCTGATGACTTTGGGGCGGTTCTGCGGCGATTATTTTAGCAATCGATTGGGTCCGTGGCAAATCCTGTTGAACGGATTTTTGATCAGTATTATCGGACTGCTGTTTGTATTCGCGACAAATACTGGAATCGCATTATTCGGTTTTGCACTGGTTGGTGCCGGATTTTCAATACTTGTGCCCGAAGCCTACCGACTTTCAACTAAAATTGAAGGAGTCTCTCCTGCTGCCGGAATCTCGTTTATGGCCGGAGCAGGATATCTGGGATTTCTGGGCGGACCTGTACTCATTGGAACCATTGCCGAACATAGTGGCCTGAAAGCGGGTTTTATGTTTGTCTTCGTTCTTGTTTTGCTTGGATTGGCTACAGCCTTCTTGCTGAAATTGCATCACCGAAATTCACCTTGGTTAAGTTTCCTATCCTTTCGATTCCGCAAATCGGCCTAACTCTCCGGATTCTCACTACTTATTGGTTGCTCAATAAGTATTCGGTCAATCTAAAGCCTTGTTTTATTGACTTATGGCAGGTGTATCTCCGGTTAAAAACCTAAATTTGCAAATTCAATTCGGCGCATTCCAAAAAATAATAGTAGTTTTGCGCAATTTTTTAACACAAAAAGCTGGCATATCATGGCAAAATACTCGAATGAAGTTTCAAGAACCTTTAGTGAATACCTGCTTATCCCCGGGCTAACCGGCAAAGACTGCAACCC
>NZ_JBFHIT010000056.1:0-30058 GCF_041596335.1 Mangrovibacterium sp.
AAAAAAGAAGCCGACAGGAATCTGTCGGCTTGGAATGCTTGTGCGCTTAAGAGTGGAATGAAAGAGAAAAATAAAACTGGTTTAACTATACGTGGTATATTCTAAAAGCATAACAAAGTTAAGCCACCCAGGCTATGCAAGTCAAGCCTATTTCAACTAATTATCCGAATCTCGAACTCAAGTGTTCAAACGATGATTTTCAACCGGTGGGCAATGCATCTCAACGATTGAAACAAATTCACAAATCAATATGGATCGGTAAAAAACCGAGAATTGGTTAGTCAATTCTTCAAACAATTGCCCAGCATCTTAATTCAAAAACCATCCAATGTTGTCATTCTAATTCTCACAGTAGCTATCGTTTGAATTTTGCAGGGAGCCGATCAGCGAAAATTTAAATACGACTTTAAATGAAACGAACGTAATCTCAATACCAGACAAAATAATAAAAAAGAAGCCGACAGGAATCTGTCGGCTTGGAATGCTTGTGCGCTTAAGAGTGGAATGAAAGAGAAAAATAAAACTGGTTTAACTATACGTGGTATATTCTAAAAGCATACCAAAGGTAAGCTACTAACGCTATTCAAGTCAAGTATAAATCAAGACATTGACCAAATAAGCATTTCCAGTGTTCAAACAATGATTTTCAACATCCAAATAGATTTTTCAACTTACCAAATCTTAAAATTTGACGTTTAAACCAACTCCAAACAGCTCTTTGAATTGCACTTTTGCTCCCCCATCATCGAATTTAATGTCATTATCATATATTAAGTTCGTATTCAAATTGGCTGATAAATAGTCGTTGACTTTCATATTAATTAGGAGATCCCAATGAATATCCATGTTTGCTGGTTGATCAAGATAGTTTGAAAAAATGTCGAATTTGGATTCCATATTTACATTCTTCAAGACTTCATACTTGACTGTAGTTTTCAAAAAAGCACCTAATTCCCATTTCGATTTACTTCCGGGATCAACTCCAAAAGCTCCCGCATCCGACAAATCGTCGTCAGTAACCACTGTCAACTTGCCTGTTGTTGGCGACAGGAACAGCGAAAAATGTTCATTCGGTTTATAATCCATACCTAAAGCCAACGTAAAATAACCCGGCGCTAAAAATCGCGAAATCGCATTATCACGATCCGGATACTTGTAGCCGTCTGTAAACTGAGATCTAAAATTGAATATCGAGGAATAGAATAGCTTCTCAGTCGCTTTGTAACCAAACTTCGAACTAAAATCAATTTTATCATCCGACTTAATCACCTTGGCATCCTCTTCCTTCAAAACACCATAGCCCAAATCCAGCGTGTTTTCCCAACTCACCTTATCTTTATTGTAGTTGCTAAAAAGACTGACAAGAAAGGTACCAGATGCAGAACTTTTCCCCCCGGCGACCCAGTTCGTCAACGAAACCTGACTAAAATTCACAGAAATCATTCCACCTGATTTCCAAACTTTGACTGAATCGACCGGGTTTTGTGCAACGGCAATTAGCGGCAGCACAAAAACAAATAGCAATAGTTTTTTCATCATAGGTTATTTATTTAAATGAACATCTAACTGTGGGAATGGTATACTCAAGCCATTCTTATCAAACTCTTTATAAACGTTCTCATTCATATCGAAGAATACGCCCCAGTAGTCTGACGAATTAACCCACACGCGTACCGTAATATTTACAGAGCTATCAGCCAAAGCACCTAAAACGATGAAAGGCTCGGGAGCATCCATAATCCTGCTATCAGCTTTGATGAGCTTGAGCAACAAGGCTTTTGCAGTATCGTAACTATCGCCATAGGCAATACCAAAACTAAAATCAACACGACGGGTTTCTTCAGTCGAATAGTTTATTAGCGAACCGGTGGACAAACCTCCATTGGGAATAATGATTGTTTTATTGTCAGGTGTTTTCAGCACTGTGATAAAGATCTGAATTTCGGAGACAGACCCGGCATAACCCTGCGCTTCGATAAAATCACCTACTTTAAAAGGTTTGAAAATAAGGATCATCACACCACCGGCAAAATTCTGTAAGGTACCCGACAGAGCCATACCCACAGCCAAACCGGCAGCACCCAATATGGCGATAAAAGATGTCATTTGGATTCCCATCATTCCGATAACCGTAATGAACAACATTACCTTTAAGGTTATTCCTGTCAGGCTATTAATGAATCCACGCAATGATGCATCAATACCTTTTTTGTCCATTAGGCTCGCCAAGGCCTTAACAATTAATTTAATCACCCACAAACCTATGACTAAGGTTATTATCGCGGCAAGGATCTTCATCCCATAGGTCACAGCAAATCCACTAATGACCATTTTCAAATTTTCAACACTGTCTAACATTTCCATAATTATGAGTTAAAATGATTGGTTAATATCTATAAATAAACAGCAATTATGAAATATGGTTCTATAAAATATACAATTTTACAAAAAACAATAGGGATATTCCTTCCGAAATATCCCTATCAAACTAGCTTAACTTATATACCCTTTAGGCTATATTTTCCAATAAAGTAAGCGAATCTTTCACCTGGCGCAGCTTAGTCGCCTGGTCATCTTTAATACTCACATTAAATGAATCTTCAAGGTAAAAAAGAAACAATGTCCAATCCAATTCATCAAATTTTAAATCCTCCTGAAATGACGCGTCCAGCTCAATATCGTTCCTGGAAACTCCCGTCTTTCTCAAGACTTTGTACAGAATTCTTCTAGTTGTCTTATTTTCCATTTTCCTTTAATTTTCGGTCGTCAACTGGCTTTATTGATACCAAATTAGTGCCAAAATTAAAAATTCGAACAAATTATTAAACGATTCAAACATTTAAATTGTTTGCTGCCTCATTTCAAGTAGCACGCATATCCAAGCCGGCAAGTTATTTTTTAACGAATAAACAAACACATTGCTCCCATATTGGCTTCAAATCAGCACATTTAAAGGGCTAAATGACTAAAACAAATCAATTTGACAATTAAATTTTTTAGAATATGCGCAAGTCGTTCATTAATAAACTGTAAACTTCGAGATCAATAAATTGGTCCCGATGCCTTTCTCCCTGCCTTTCTATTCCTTCAAAAGTAAAGCCTAATCGCTTCGGAATAGCCGAACTATGATGGTTCCCAACACCACATTTGATTTGAATCCGATTCATCTTAAGGGTTGAAAACAAAAATTGGATCAATACTTTCAACGAATTAGTCACAATTCCCTTGCCGGTCATGTTTTCAGTCAACCAATACCCCACTTCGGTTTTTTGATTCACATAGTCTGTTTCTTTTAAGCCAATTAAACCGGCAAAACGACCTTGATACCAAATCGTATAAATATCGTCCCGTCGCTTTTCCTTTTCAGCCAGAATCGAGCAAATAAATGCTTCAGTATCTTCCTGCGACCTTGTTTGCTGAACAAAAGGCAGCCATGGTTCGAGAAACTTTCGGTTACTATCGATGGCTTGAAAAATCTGAAATGAGTGCGAAAACTTCACCGGCTCTAATCGAATGGAACTATTAACAACAATTGCTTGCATACTAAATTAGCTTTCATCAAAAATAGACCTTTTCGGTATTATTTAGGCTTCAAGTCAATCTACCGGACGATTTTTTTGACCATACAGAATAATTATATTTGTGTGGCATCGCTAAACAATAAAAAGCCACAACTTCTATGATGACAAAAATTTATAGTTCCTTCCTTATTCTGGTCTGTTTCTTTCAGATTTCATGCGCCGGAAATTTGCAGCAAAAAGGAGAAACCCAAGTTGAAATTGAGACCAATTACGGAGTAATGAAATTCCGTTTATACGACGAAACTCCCATTCATCGCGATAATTTCATAAAACTGGCCAGTGAAGGATATTTTAACGATTTATTGTTTCACCGGGTCATCGATCAGTTTATGATCCAGGGTGGCGACCCGCAATCGAAGAACGCGCCGGCTGGCCAGCGTATAGGAAACGGTGGTCCGGATTACACGCTGGAAGCTGAGATTAACCCTCAGTTCTTTCACAAAAAAGGTGCTTTGGCAGCTGCCCGTAAAGGAGACAATGTGAATCCGGAAAAAAAATCGTCAGGCTCTCAATTCTTCATTATACAGGGAAAGGTATTCACCGAAGCCGGACTCGATTCAATAGAGGTAATGATGAATAGTCGTCGTGCTCAAAGCATTGAGACAGTTGTTTTTAAGGAGCATCAAGCCGAATTAAGCCATTTTATGCAAACCGGCCAGCGAGACAGCTTTAATGTTCGGATCGCGGAACTAAAGGAGCTAGCAGTCGCTAAATTAAGCGAAGAAACACCGTATAAATTAGACCCGGAAAAGCGAAAGATATACACCACGATCGGTGGCTATCCTTCGCTTGACGAAGGCTATACCGTTTTTGGTGAATTAATTGAAGGATTTGACGTATTGGATCAAATCGCATCGGTTAAAACCGATCATGCGGATCGACCACTAGAAGATGTTGTTATGAAAGTTAAAGTTTTAAAATGAAGTATTTTCCGCTCCTAATAGTCTTACTGTTTCTGACCCCCGGTATGGCTCAGGATCAGGCCGATCATTTGGTCGAGATCCAGACTAATCTCGGGAACATGCGCTTCCGTCTGTACAACGACACACCAAAACACCGCGACGCTTTTATACAACTGGCGCGCGAAGGCTATTACGATGGAACGCTTTTTTACCGGGTTATTCAAAACTTTCTAATTCAAGGTGGATCCAAATCATCGCGCAATGCGGCACCCGGTAAACGGATTGGTTATGGATCTCCCGACCATACCGTCGACGACGAGATCATTGCAGGGCACATCCACAAAAAAGGAGCGCTATGTGCCCCGCGTCAACCCGATGAAATCAACCCGTTTAAACAGTCAGACATCTCGCAGTTTTACGTTGTAAAAGGACAAATTTTCACCGAAGGCGAACTGGATACGATGGAAATGGCTGTAAACCGACCGATTCGAAAAAAAATAACCAAAGAAGTGTATACGCCTGAAATTAGGGCTAAACTGAAACAACTGAGAGCCGAAAAAAAAGTCGCTGAATTTCGCGAAATAGCAGACAAAGTGAAGCAAGACATCGATTCCAGAATGAATCTCGATCTCAACACCTTGAAGTTCACGGAACAACAGCGCAAAGCCTATACAACTGTTGGTGGATATCCGGATTTGGATGGAAAATACACGATTTTTGGAGAGTGCATCGCTGGATTTAATGTGATCGATAAAATCGCTGATCTGAAAACCGATGAAAACAACCGCCCATTGACAGACGTTAAAATAACGGTAAAAATCATTCAATGAAACGATTAAAATCTGCTATCGTCATGCTTCTGATTGCGTTTTCTGCTTGCTCGCCAAGTCAGCAAACAAAGCCGGAAGAGCATAGCAAAAAGGTAGCGGAAACCACAAAATCACAAGTCAACTATCTGGTTTATGTTCCGTCGATTGTTCGCATTGAAAGTTTTGACAAATCCAGATTTCTGGAAAGTGAAACCGCTTTTTTTGTCGACAGCAATTTAATTGTTAGTCGTTTGACACCCGTAATCGAAGCCACAGATGCCCTGGTCATTCCCTGGAACGAGGAGAAAAAATACAAAATTGAAGGTTTTGTCGCCGTTGACCGGATCAATGATTTGGTGCTCTTGAAAACCGACCGGCTCGTCCGTCCGGGAATTCCCTTGGAAAAACAAACAGCAGGCAAGGATAAAAAAAGCATCTATCTCACCCAGCCTGCCGGAAACACGCTCCCTCTGCACAATGGGAAAGTAAACAAACTGGGGAATATAGGTGGCGCTCTTCGTTATCGGGTGACCAATCAATTCCGCTCAAAAAGTTACGGGACACCGGTTTTTGCAGGAGAAAACTGCATTGGGTTGGGCTATGCCGACCTGATTGATTATGAAAACATCAATCTTGTGACCCCTTCAACTTTAATTATCGATTTGATTAAAAAAGCGACAGAACAAGCTCATCCGCTCTCCCAACTCAAATCTTCGGCCGACAAGGCAACCAGCGAAGCAAACAAGCGAATTAAAGGACTACTGATTGAAACCGATTTTGGTAACATCAAAATCCGACTGTACAATGAAACACCCGAATATCGTGACAACTTTATTGCCTTGGCGAAAGAAAACTATTTCGACAGTTTGTTGATTCATCGGGTCATCAAAGGTTTCTGCATTCAAAGTGGTGCCGCCGACACACGCTACGCCGGCAAAAACGATATTGTTGGTTGGAAGGGCCCCGGTTACACCCTGCCGGCTCACATTGTACCCGGCTTATTCCATAAACGCGGTGTCATTGGATCACCACGCAAACCAGACCGTGGAAACAATAAACGGCGCTCCGACGGCTCACAGTTTTACATCGTTACCGGCCGAAAATACTCCGATTCGGAACTGAACGAAATCTCGAACGAAACCGGCTATCAATTTTCGCCACAACAGCGACTGAGCTACAAAACCATAGGAGGAGCGCCACACATTGATGGTTCGTATACCATTTTTGGTGAGGTCGTTGAAGGAATGGATGTGGCCGACAAAATTAACGCAGTGGCAGTCGACTCCGACTTCAGACCTTCGCAGGACATCCGAATCCGCCGGATCAGCATTATCAAATAAAAAGCAGAATGCTATCGATTTTCAAACTTCAATAATTATCTTTGCGCCTTCATTCAACAGCCTACAAAGATGTTAGAAAAAATTACCCGTTTAAAAGAAGAACTAGAAAATATCAGTGTTGCGGCCAAAGAAGAAGTTGAAGAACTTCGGATCAAATACATCAGCAAAAAAGGATTGCTAAATCAACTTTTTGCCGATTTCAAGAATGTTGAAGCCGACCAGAAAAAAGCTGTTGGACAAGCTATTAATGAGCTGAAAGAATTTGCGTTAAGTAAAATAAACGAGCTTAAAGAAAGCTTTGAAAATGCCGATAATGCAGCCGGACAAATCGATCTGAGCATGCCGGCCGAACCGCTTCGCCCGGGAACACGCCACCCACTCTCGATTGTTCGTAACGAGATTGTTGAAATATTTGCCCGCTTGGGTTTTACCGTTGCTGAAGGACCTGAAATAGAGGACGATTGGCACGTTTTCTCTGCATTGAACTTCCCGCCTGAACACCCGGCGCGCGATATGCAGGACACCTTTTTCATTCAAAAAGATCCGGATGTGTTACTACGGACTCATACGTCAAGTGTGCAGGTTCGTGTGATGGAAAAAACACAACCACCAATCCGTGCCATTTTCCCCGGACGGGTATTCCGCAACGAGGCGATCTCGGCACGGGCACACTGTATCTTTCATCAAATTGAAGGTCTTTATGTGGATGAAAACGTTTCGTTTGCCGACTTGAAGCAAACGCTGCTTTACTTTTCACGCGAATTGTTTGGCGAAAAAACGGAAATTCGTTTGCGCCCTTCATATTTCCCGTTTACCGAGCCCTCAGCCGAAATGGATGTGAGTTGCTCCATTTGTGGCGGTAAAGGGTGTAATGTTTGTAAATACACCGGTTGGCTCGAAATTTTAGGTTGCGGTATGGTCGACCCAAATGTGTTGGATTTGTGCGGCATTGATTCGAAAAAATATAGTGGCTTTGCTTTTGGAATGGGAATTGAGCGGATTACGATGTTGAAATACGGAATCAAAGATATTCGCCATTTCTTTGAAAACGATGTTCGATTCCTTCGTCAATTCGAATCAACGATCTAACATCCAACTGTCTAAGCGATATTTCCGGATTCACCGCCCGATCCAAAAAAGGTAACTTATACTTCTAGGGTTTGTCGGGCGCATCCATTTTTTTTGTTTCTTGTGTGTGGAATGAAATTTTTGGAATAAAAGGTTTAACAATGGAACTTGTCGTTTATATTTCAGCGGCTTTGGTGTACAGCACATTTGCCGCCTATACATCGGCCTATTACGCGGCTACTCAGTATTGGGGATTGAAGTTGACCTATACAAGATCAACAATCGACAGTTTAGTATCGAACAGCACAATAAGCCATTACATGAAAACCATCGATGTAAATGGATTGCAGTCTGCCATTACGACTAAAAAGCAACGTTTTAAATCGCAATTTCGGTTTTCACTTAATTTCTTGTTCTTTTTTGTTGGAGCGTCAATGTTCGAGTGGTATGTTCCCATTCTAACACTTTTGGGCGTTCTTTTTCTAAAGAATGCGATCCGGCAACTGCTACCTTCAGCAAATTCACCAAAGTATTTGAAAAAAATTATTCGTGATTTGGAGGAACAGTCTAATCGTTTTGAAAATAAATCGAAGCTAGAGGAGAAGGAAGCAGCTGATTTTTTCATTCAGCAACTGCGATTAAATTGTGCTGTTTAACCCAGAAGTATCTCCGTTAACTCATCAACATCATTCGCAAAAAAATCCGGATTTAACTCCTGTAATTCTGCTCTGTTACCGAAACCATATCCAACAGCAAGAGTTGCAATTTCGTTCGCTTTCCCGCCAACCACATCGAATTTGGTGTCGCCAATCATCAGCACCTCCTTGGCCGGCTGAATTCGGTTCCGATCCATCAAGCGGGTAATCAGTTCAGCTTTCGTATGCAAGTCGCCGTTTCCGGCACCCTCCAAATCATCAAAATAACTATCCAGCTCAAAATGACGTAAAATTTCCGGTACGAATATGGTTTTCTTCGATGTAGCCACATACAATTTTACTCCTTCGCAAATCAGCTCCTCCAACAATAATTGAATACCGGGATACACTTCACCTTCATACAAACCTCGCTGTCCGTAATACTCGCGAAATAAACGAACACCGGTTTCAACTTGTTTGTCGTTGAATCCAAATACGTCCTTTAAGGCCGACTGAATCGGTGGTCCAATCATCAGGCTAATGTATTCTTCGGCCCGATGCGTTAGTCCCATCCCACTCAACATATACGCTAAAGAATTCTGAAGTCCCGGTTTCGAATCAACAAGCGTTCCGTCCAAATCGAAAATGATTGATGAAAAAAGTGCCATAAATTATAGTTTAGTGCAAAGAAAGGCAAATTAAACGGAAAGCTTTACCCGCGAGTAAATCCACAACTTAATGCCGGAAACCTAAACTGAAATATCTATGCCATTCAATTTTCTTAGAATGTATAACAGCTATTGGTCTGAAAATTAAAAACTACTGATTGCGACTAAAACAATCGATGCATAAAATTGCAACATGGTTAAACCTATATTAATCCTTGTTCGTTCATCCAATATCCACGTTTTGGAATTCCACAAACAAGCAGAAATAATTAACTTTACAATCGAACCTCTAAAAAGGCTAGCAATATGAACGACTTTTTTCTGGAAACGATAAAAAAAGCCTCCGGTGCTGCTGATTTAGGCAAGATGGAAAGCATTCAGAATTTATGGAGCGGTTACGGTAAGATCATCCGTTGCTACTTAAAAAATGCTCCTGCGAAGTCTGTCATTGTCAAGCACGTCCAGTTGTCGGATGGCAAAGAAAACCCGAGAGGTTGGGACAGCGATCTGTCACACGAACGAAAAGTAAAATCGTACCAGGTAGAAAGCCACTGGTACAAAAATTACAGCAGCAGGTGCGATCAAAACTGTCGTGTAGCCAAATGTCTGGCTGTAGAATCTTATGAGAACGAAGTGCTGATTGTACTGGAGGATCTGGATGACGCCGGATTTCACAGGCGTAAAGACCGGGTAAGTTGGGACGAAATTGAAATCTGTTTGGAATGGCTGGCTAACTTTCATGCCACGTTTTTAGATGTTGAACCGATTGGATTGTGGGAAACGGGTACGTATTGGCACCTCGAAACCCGGCCGGAAGAGCTTGAAGTTCTGAAAGATTTGCAACTAAAAGGTGCAGCTGAGATAATTGACGAGAAGCTGAAAAACACAGCTTTCAAGACCTTAGTTCATGGCGATGCCAAATTAGCCAACTTTTGCTTTTCGCCTGATGGGAAATCGGTCGCCGCGGTCGACTTTCAATATGTTGGCGGAGGTTGTGGAATGAAAGACGTGGCCTATTTTATTGGCAGCTGTTTGATGGAGGAAGACTGTGAAATTCTTGAAAGTCAGATTTTAAATACCTATTTCATTGCCCTTCAGCAAGCACTAAAACACAAAAATAATTCCATCGATTTCGCGGCACTTGAAAAAGACTGGCGCTCCTTGTATCACCTCGCCTGGATCGATTTTCACCGTTTTCTGAAGGGCTGGAGTCCCGGTCACTGGAAAATTAACAGTTACAGCGAACGCATTACCCGCCAAGTACTTGAACAAATTAACCAATAGCCGTTTTTATGCAACTCACCCCCGATAATCTACAACATATTTGCGGAGCAGCCGTATCCGCAGCACTGAAAGCCGGAAATTTAATTTCGTCCTACACCGAAAAAGATCTCGAAATCAAAAATAAAGGTATCGGCGATACGCTGGCCTCACAGGTTGTTACCGAAGTAGATGTGATGGCTCAGGAGCTAATCGTGAAAATGCTGACCAAGGTCACTAAGTTATACGATCTCGGAACCTTGGGTGAAGAAACTCCCGATAATCACGAACGGTTTGAAAAAGACTATTTCTGGGCCATTGACCCAATCGACGGCACCCTCGCGTTCATCAATGGAGAACATGGTTATTCAACCTCAATTGCCCTGGTATCAAAAGCCGGAGAACCCGTTGTCGGCGTCATATTCGATCCGATGACCAAAACCATTTATCAGGCTATTAAAGGGCAAGGAGCCTTTTTAAGTGGGCGAAAATGGACGGTAGAACCACGAGAAATGGAGCCCCTTTCGTTTCTAAATGGCAAAAGCTTTTTGGAACATCCACTGCACGATGCGACCCTAAAAAGCATGGAAACCATTGTCAAAAAATTGGGATACCCCGGAATGACTTCTAAGTTCCAGGGAGGAGCTGCGCTGATAGCTTGCTGGGCGTTGGAGAATGACCCGGCATGTTACTTTTCATTCCCCAAAAAAGTTGACGGAGGCGGAAGCATTTGGGATTTTGCTGCCAGTGCCTGCATTTACACCGAGGCTGGCGGCTGGGTGAGCGACATTCACGGAAACCCGCTCGACCTGAACCGCCCGGATTCAACTTACCTGAACCACCGAGGTGTTTTATACGCCACAAATGAGGTACTGGCCCGCGAAATTATTGAAGTGGGGAAAAGGTTGATGAAGGAGTAAAGAGATCTGATCACCTGTCGAACATCGAGCTTTTCGGATCAGCTAAAGCAAACGCCACACGCCCCAAATCCCACCTACCATTACCACCGCAGTTGCCGTATTCACATAAGCAGCGAACCAAAAATCGCGGGTAGTAATTTGTTTTTGGTGGTGACCGATGTAGGGCTTTTCAACCAGTTTGCCATGATAGATATTTGGGCCACCGAAGCGGCATTTTAGGATGCCGGCCAGCGCTGCTTCCGGATAGCCGGCATTGGGGCTGGCATGCTGATGTCCGTAACGAAAAATGTGCGTGAGTCCACTCCAGCTTAAACTAACCAATACCATCAGCAACGCCGTCAGCCGGGCCGGGATCAGATTCAGCAAATCATCCAACCGTGCGGCAAACCAACCATAGCTTTTATAGCGCTCATTTTTGTACGCAATCATCGAGTCGAGGGTACTAGCCATTTTAAAGGCAAAAAGCCCGGGAACGCCGCCTAAAGCATAAAAAAACAAGGGCGCGATTACACCGTCGCTGAGGTTTTCGGCCATGGTTTCCAAAACAGCTGTTCGAATTTGCTGCTCATCCAGATTCTTCGTATCGCGACCAACAATGTAGCTCAATTGTTTCCGACCTGCTTCCAAGCCATTGGTTTTCAGCGCCCGAATTACGAGCCACGATTCGTAAATCAGGCTCCGGTTGGCGAGACCAAAGAAGACGCCAACAGATGCAACCACCAAAAAAGCCGACGGAAATGCCTTCAATTCGTCAAAAACAGCTTGCACAATCAGCCAGGTGCCGCCAACCAACAATATGGAAGTCAGCGCTCCTTTCAACATTCGGTATCGACCCCGGTTGAAATGCTTTTCAAACCAGGCAATCAGCCAGCCAAATAAGCGAATGGGGTGCGGCAACCAACGCGGATCGCCCAGCAGGCAATCGAGTGCAAAACCAATGAGGAGCGGGAGAATGAGAAGTTCCATATAAACCATCAATATTGTCATCCCGAACTCGTTTCGGGATCTGTTCCTGTATTATTGAGGGATTCACTTGTAGTGAAACCCTCAATCCGTTTTATTCTTCAATTTTCATTACCGAATACACATAGTCCATGTCTACAAAAGCACGCACATGATCGGCAAGTTTGTTGTATTGCTGTTCTTTAAATGCAGCATAGTCGAAATTGGTGATTTCAGCGGTCAGTTGGTTCGCTTTCAGCATCTCTTCAACCACCGCTTTATTGTCGAGAATTCCGTGCAAATAGCTTCCCCATAACTTAGGCGACACCATGCACCCATCATTCATTCCATCGCTCAGTCGGCAGAGCGGTTCGCCACCAAGCAGTTTGGTGGCTCCCATATGAATTTCGTAGCCCGAGCAGTTTTCCTTTCGGTCGGCGAAGTGAAATTCAGTTTGAACGGTGCGTTTATCTTTTGTTAAAGTTGTGACAACAGGTAATAAGCCCAGACCAGGGATGGCATCAATTTCGCCCTCCACATGATCAGGATCGCGAATTTCTTCGCCCATAATCTGATAGCCTCCGCAAATACCGTAAACGCCTTTACCCGCTTCGGCAGCTTGCAAAATAGCCTTCGCCAAGCCACGCTCGCGCAAATACATCAGATCTGCAATCGTGTTTTTCGATCCCGGAATCAGCACCAGGTCGGCCTTGGCAATCTCTTCCGGATTGGCCGAATAGTAGAGGTTCACATCGGGCATTCGCTCCAGCATGTTGAAGTCGGTAAAGTTGCTCATGTGTCGCAACAAAACAACCGCCACATTCACCTTACCATTTTCAGTAACGCTTCCACGCTTGTAGTCAATCACCACACTGTCCTCCTGCTCAACGTGTATATCGGTGAAATACGGAACCACCCCAATTACCGGAATACCAGTCAGATCTTCCAAAATTTTGCGGCCCTCGTGAAAGAGAGCGATGTCTCCCCGAAACTTGTTAATTAGGATCCCTTTGATAAGTTTACGTTCGGCTTCGGGCAGCAATTGAATGGTGCCGTACACGCTACCAAAAACACCACCCCGATCGATATCAGCCACCAAAATCGTTGGCGAACCGGTTTCCAACGCCACCCGCATATTGGTAATATCTTTGTCCCAAAGGTTTACCTCGGAAATGCTCCCGGCCCCTTCCATCACAATTGGGTTATAGCGGGCATCGAGCGAGCGCCAGGCTTTCATCGCTTCGGAAAACAAAAATTCGCGATCGGTTTTCAGAAAATATTCCTGCGCGGTTTGGTCGCCCATCGGTTTACCGTTCAGCACAATCTGCGCCTTGGTATGGCTGGTCGGTTTCAGCAATATTGGGTTCATAGCGCTAACACATGGAATGCCGCAAGCCTCGGCCTGAACGGCCTGTGCACGCCCCAGCTCCAAGCCTTCTTCACTGGCAAATGAGTTTAGCGACATGTTCTGCGCCTTAAAAGGTGCCGGTTGGTATCCGTCTTGTTTAAAGATGCGGCAGAAAGCCGCGTTAATCACCGACTTCCCAACATCGGAACCAGTGCCGACAAACAAGATGGGTTTGAGTTTAGCGTTACGCATTGCGCCTTGCGTGTTATCTGTTGTTTCGTTCATTTCTTTATTTTAGTCTTGAGACATGGGTTGTGAATCGTTAGACACTAGTTTCCGATTTCGACGATCAACCAATTTCTTTCTTTTTTATCCACAGAGAACAGGGAGTATCTCACAGAGTTCCACTGTGCATCACTGAACACTCTTCTCTTCAAATCGAATGTGGCTCGTATTGATCACCTGCGCCTCTTCAAACGAAGTCATCTCGGAGAGAACAGCCACAGCCCCCTGCACCATCGGAAAAGCCAACGCTGCTCCGGTACCTTCACCCAAGCGGAGTCCAAAACTCAGTAGTGGATCGGCGTGCATGTATTCCAGCATTCTGCGATGCCCCTGCTCATCCGAAACATGGGCAAACACAGCATAGTCAAGCACGCGCTTGTTTAGCTCCTGTGCCACCAGCATACCCGAGGTGGTTATAAACCCATCCACCAAAATGACCATTCGCCGAGCAGCAGCTTCAAACATTCCGCCAGCAATTGTTGCAATTTCGAGGCCACCAAAACGTGCCAGGTTTTCGAGCACATTCTCCGAGATGCCATGGTTGGCAATGGCTTGCTCAATCACGCGTCCTTTGTGCGACACCCCATCCTGATCCAGTCCGGCGCCCGGTCCAACACAATCTTTCACCGGAATACCGCAAATAATCGACATCAGTGTCGAGGCCGGCGTGGTATTGCCAATGCCCATTTCGCCGAAACCGATGATGTTGGTGCCCTGCTCGTTAAACTTAGCCACGATGCGACGACCGTTATTAAACGCCTGCATACACTCTGCCATCGTCATGGCCGGATCAACCAGAAAATTGCGCGAGCCTTTGCGAATTTTAGCATCAATTAAATTCGGATGTGGGTTGAAATCGAAGTTGACACCAGCATCGACCACCTGCAGTTCCATTCCATAAACGCGTGCAAGCAGCCCAATACCGCCTCCACCCTGCAGGAAATTCAGTACTTGTTGCCAGGTAATATCTACCGGACAGGCACTCACCCCTTCGGCACAAATCCCATGGTCGGCAGCAACCGTAAGCATCACCGGCTTTCGCAATTCGGGGGTCGCAGTATTTTGAATGAGAGCTACCTGCATAGCCAGCGATTCCAACCTTCCTAGCGAACCAACCGGTTTGGCTTTATTGTCAAGTTTATGCTGAATGACTTCGCGTAATACGTTGTCGATTTTCGGAATTTCAAATTCTGATGTTTTCATTTTGGTTCTTTCTTTTTATAAATCGAAGCGGACAACGTCGCCATAATCCACTTTTTGCTGAAATGCATCCAAAGGTTCTGTTCCGTTCAACAAACAGAAAAGTGCCCGTAAAATACCGCCATGGGCGACAACCGCGACCTTTTTAAACGGACGTTGTTTCAATTCTTCGAGAAATGCGGCAGTCCGGTTAATTTGATCGCGGAAGGACTCGCCACCATCGGCAGGCACATCCACAAAATTCTGAAACCAGCGTTTCGCTTCGTCCGTTTCGCTAATCGCATCCCACGGTTGCATTTCCCAGCGGCCGAAATTTAATTCCTTCAGCCGATCGTCAAAAACAATTAGTTCACGTGGAAATATGTCTTCGGCCAAGCGGCGGCAACGATTCAGCGGGCTGGAATACACCGCATCATATTCATACCAATCAGTCTGCGTTTTCACGGCAGCCATTTCCTCATCGTATGTTTTAGCTACCGGTACATCGGTTTGCCCGTAACAAATGCCTGGGGGAACTTCAACTCGGGTATGGCGGATAGCAGTGAGTTTCATTTTTTCAGTCAATTTAATTGAAATAAGGTAAGAAGGTTTGGTATCCTATCAATCTCTTTTTTTTACTGCTCCAGAAAACCTTAACTTCTTTATTCAACCTAAGTAGAACGAACAAGATTTAATTTCAAACCCTATTAGTGTAGCATACTAAGGCGGATCGAAAATCACAACCAACTCATGCCTGAACCCCCAGCAAACACAGATAAAACAATACTTCTGTTAATTGTTGAAGGGCTCCGAGGCAGTCGCCGGTATAGCCGCCAATTTTACGCTCGGTATATTTTTTAAAAACAAATGTGAGTGATAGTGCTGCCGGAATTGCCACTGCCATGACCTTCCAGGGTAGAAAAGCGATCGGGGCAATGGCAAACAGAATTGCCAGAATTAAGTCCGAATTTTTCCCTTTTTTGCCAATGGGCTTGCTTTTGCTGAGTTCATCCTCGCGCGAGTACCAACTGGTAAAAATGATGAGAACCGGCATCAACCGGCTAAACGCGTGACCGGCAATCAGTGCCAACGGAATGAGATAGGCAGGAATTGACTGCAGTGCCAGAAATTTAGTTCCCAACATTCCGATCAGGCCAACCGAGCCGTAGGTTCCAATCCGACTGTCCTTCATAATGGTGAAGATTTTTTCGCGGGTGTAGCCTCCTCCAAAGCCATCGCAGAAATCGGCAAAACCATCTTCATGAAAAGCGCCGGTGAGCAGAATTGTCGCCAGCATACTCAGAAAAACACTTATTTGAACCGGAAAAATCTGTACCAGCCCATAAAAAACAGCTGCACCGATGCCGCCAACAATCCACCCGATCAGCGGCAAATAGCGTGTCGATCGATTCAATCGTTCCGGTGAATACTGCAAACCGGAGGGTACCGGAATACGTGTGTAAAACATCAGTGCTGTAAGGAAAAGTTGGATCTGCTTTTTCATTTGTTGCTTATTGAGGGTTTGTGCTTTACTGACCGGGTGACTTATAGTCACCCGGTCAGTAAGCAATTTCAAATCTCATTACTGCTGATTATTGAGGGTTTGACTTGAAGTCAAGCCCTCAATCGCATCTACATTACTCTTTATTCGAAACGCCGGCACCTTCAAAGCTAGCCATTTCATTTAGAAAGTTTACCGCCGATTGGATGACCGGATAAGCTACCGCAGCTCCTGAACCTTCACCCAAACGCATGGCCAAATTCAGAACCGGCTCTGCATCCAGATGTTTCAAAATAAGCTGGTGTCCCTGTTCTTCCGACGCGTGGCAGAAGATACAGTTTTCACGAACAGAAGCATCCAATTGAATGGCGGTTAGGCAAGTTGCTGTTGTAATGAAACCATCAACCAGGATAACCATGTTTTGATTCCTCGCTTCAAGCATAGCGCCAGCCATCATGGCAATCTCGAAACCACCAAAAGTAGCCAGTGTTTCTTCAGCGGTTTGTGGATCGTACATTTCCGAAACGGTTTTTAATACCGACGTTTTGTAGTCGAGCTTTTCGCCAATCATCCCGGCACCATGTCCGGTGCATTGTTCAATTGGTAAACCCAAAAACCGATGCATCAGCAGCGACGAAGCCGATGTATTGGCAATCCCCATCTCGCCAAAACCAATGACATTGCAACCGGCAGCAGCTTCGGCTTTCACCAGCTCGGCTCCGCGACTCATTGCCTCGCGGCACTGTTCCAGGCTCATAGCAGGCTCCTGCAACATGTTTTTTGTACCCGTAGCCACTTTACAATCAACTACCGGAAGATCTTTCGGGAAGAAAAAATCGACCCCGGCGTCCACAACTTTTAGATTAATTCCGTTTTGTTTGCAGAACACATTGATTGCTGCACCACCAACACAGAAATTCATCACCATTTGCCAGGTAACTTCTTTGGGGTACGGACTTACACCGGCATCAGCCAGCCCATGATCGCCTGCAAACACGAGCATACTGGGGTTCTTCAATTCCGGTGTTAAGCTGTTTTGGATTGACCCGATTTGCAGCGCAATCCGTTCCAATTGACCCAACGCGCCGGTCGGCTTCGTTTTCAGATCAATTTTTTGTTGTAGTTGAGATTTTATAGACATAGGATGTTATTTTTTCTGTTAGATAATTTTATGACATTCTGACTTCCAGTGTAAGTGAATTATTATAGCTTTCCCAATCGGTATCTGAGATTTGCTTATGGATCGTTACAAATAGCAGTACCAATCCCGGTTTTTCGGGTGTAAAAGTAAACACACCATCCTGATCAGCATGGATATTATTCTTTCTCACATTCTCAATATCGTAAAGATCCGCTACTTTTTTCTGGATGTAATGATCATCGTCGTAAGCCACAACAACCCGCGCATGTGCCACCTTCTCACCATCCTGATATACCTGAAATTTGTATGGTTGATTTACTTTCATCGTATTTGGCGATGACAAGGGGATGATTTCAACACCTTTGTTTAGTGGCTTTGCCATGTAATTGGGCAAGCCCTTGCAAACGTAGGTGTCGGCACCACTAAAATATTGAAGTGTAATCTTCTTCCCTTTGACAATTAATGTGTCTTTTGAGAAATACTGTTTCCCTTCGATAGTTTCCACCCCTCTGTATTTGGGACCTTTCCTCTGTGCAGCATTAATTCTAAAAGTTCCCGACCCGGTGATTGCGGGTTCCAAATAAACCGCAGCACTTGTTTCGGCACTGGGTGAAATTGTCGTTTGATTGCCTGCTCCGTCGATTAGATAATAAAATGGGGACTTCATGGCAAAATCGGCTTGGAACGGATCTTCTGTAAATGACGATTCAACCTGAAAGCGGTTGTGAAGTATTGTGAATTGATTGGGTTTCAGGAAGGGAACATGCGAGCTAAATACTACTTCTGCGATGACTAGCAGGACAATAATCCGAAGAGATTTCATTTATAATTGATTAACCGTAATTAAGAAAAAACACCTTTATTTTGTACTCCTTTTTGTCACAAACAACAATTAAGTACGTTTCCCAGACTCCCGAAACGAGCCGGATAGACGGATACTTTTGAATAGCCGCCGCAGCTAAACAAGCGGCCTTTTCAGTCCACCTTACTTAATCTTCACCGGGATTCCGGAAACCAGCAGGTAAACCGAGTCGGCAGCTTTCGCGATGTGCTGGTTCACCCACCCCTGAAGGTCGGCAAACTTGCGGGCTGTTTCGTGTTCGGGATGAACACCCATGCCCAGCTCGTTGGTCACCACAATCAGTTCCATATCTTGCCGAATGAAATTTTCCCATTCGGCTTTAGCTGCTTCAAGCGCTTGGTCGAGCTTGTAATCGCTGTCGTGGAAGAAATTGGTGAGCCACAGTGTCACACAATCCATCAGCACTACTTTACCACTGAAATCATGTTTCGAAAGTTGCTTTTCTTCCTCTACATTTTCCCAGCGTTCGTCGCGGTCGGCCTGGTGTCGCTTTACACGCTCGGCAAAGTCTTCATCCCAAATGCGGGCTGTAGCCAGGTAAACGGGCCTGTTGCTTTTCGCCTCCGCCATTTGCTGTGCAAAACTGCTTTTGCCTGACCGGGCGCCTCCGGTTATGAGTGTTATTGTTGCCATTCTTTGAATTTCAGGTTTCGAGTTTAAAGGTCCATAAATAGTCGCGAGTAACAAGTCATGAGTATTGAGTTAATTGACGAAGGTTCAGCAGTCTTCATTTTCAACTACAGAGTTTCATGGAGAAAAAACTGAACACCGCGACTGATCACTGATCACTTTTTATCCACCGTGCAGGAGCAAACGTCTTTCACATAACGCCAGCTGATGGTGTCGCCGGCTTTTACAGTCTGTAGAATTGCCAATGTCGGTTTATTTCCATTTACAGTGTAATACCAGGCCGTCTCGCCGCGCACACCTGTTACCTCGTTAATTGAAGTAACAAACACATACGCATTTACAGGATGAGTTTTTACATCAGCAGCATGCTGCAATGCTTCCATTGCAGTCATATTTCCGGTCCATTCAACTTGAATGGTTTCCGCCGCTTTTTGCTCTCCGTAATTAATTTCAACGGTTACAAATTTGGCTTTCCCGGCAAAAGCTGAAAGGCTAATCAGCACAAAAAGCACGAAGCTTGAAAATAATTTGGTCAGTTTCATTTTGGCTATTTTTTATTCGGTATTGAAACAGAAAAACTACCCCCAAAATAATGGGGGTAGTATCGGGTTGAGAATCGACTAAAACTAATCGAGGAAGATTGTCATCGTTGGTGCAGCACCTACTGTTTTAGTTTCCTCATAGGTTCCGTCCGCGTCATAAATCTGCATGGTTCCTTTTGTGGTGCTGCCATTACTTACTAATACATAAACTTTTCCATCATTCGGATTCACTGAAACACCGTTAACACCAGTGACACCGCTTACCAAAGCCGAAGCCTCAAATGATTTCGAAGCCACATCAAAAACCTGTACTCCACCAACCATATTCCAACTTGCATCATAAGCCGCGGCAACCACGTAAACTTTTGATTGATCTTTGCTTAATGCCAAAATTGATGCATATGATGTACTTACATTATCCAATTCATAAACCGTCAGTTCGTCGGTTGTGGTATTGATGTACCCCAAGCCTGTTTGGCTTGAAGCATATGAATAGGTGCTAACCAAAGCGACATAAAGGTTTCCGCTACTGTCTTTCACTAAATTACTAGAGACAGCCGGAGTCGCGATGTATGATATTTCTTCGGTAGAAAGATCCATCACTGCAATTGCTTGTTGGTAGTTCAACGCAACATACAATTTACCATTTGCTACCTGAATACCTTCGGGACCACCAGGGAGAGAGATCGTCTTCTCCACCGTTTTTGTAACTACATTGTATTTAACCAAATAAGAAACTGATGCGTCGGTCCACACACTTCCGCCCCAGCACGAGATGTACAAATAATCGCCATTCCCAACACAAGCCCGAGGTTTCACAATGCTGGTTGTAATCGTATCCTGAGCAACAAAAAGCGGATCGACTGCAATAATATTGTCCGGTGCATTATTCATCAGGTAAATACGATCCTCATATTCATAGGCGAATTCAGGTGCCGAAGTAATTTCAGCGTAGTTGTTTTGCAGCTGGTAGTAAAATTCGGTGATTTCATCCGCTTCAAAATCATACTTTGTAATCGACGAAGTAGCTTTTTCGTAGCCGCCGTAGTTCACGATGTAGGCTCCTTTTGTGAGTTCACTCGGGTACAAATCATCGTTGTCATTGTCGGAACAAGAGCTGAACAAGCTTATTGCTGCAAAAAAGAAAGGTAGAAGTTTAAAGAATTTTTTCATGATATGAGATTTATTTGTTTTTGTTGAAATTTAAATCAGTTGAAAGGGTGAAGCGAAAACTGCGACCCCACATGGCGTAATCGGGTTGATTTTGGTAGTCGTTATCCAGCAAATTATTGACCGCAAGGCTCAGTTTAAAATCCTGCTCTTTGATTTTAAGATCGCGTGACAAACCACAGTTCATCAGAAAATAGGAATCTAAAACCGTTCCGTTGGGGAACTTCGCACTACCGCTGTGATCGGCCAAACGCTCTCCGGTAAACGATGCATCTGCGAATGCAGACCACAATCCGTGTTTTGCTATCAGGTAGACAGTCGCCACGTGCTTGGGTACATAAATCAGCTGCTTGCCTACCAAACTTGTAATTTGATCTTCTTTGATTTCCGTTGGATTAAAAGAATAATTCAGCCGGAAATTAAAACTCATTTTACGTAGAAAGACATCCGTGTTCGATTGCAATTCAACACCTTGACTAATGACACGTGAGCGGTTTTCCGGTTCCCAGCCAATACTTCCGGGGCGCCATTCAATCCAATCTTCAACGTCCATATAAAAGCCATTCAATTTCACATCCGTTTGAATGGCAGCCGAACAATATTGGTACTGCAATCCCAATTCATAACTCATTCCTTTCTCCGGCTTCAAGTCCGGGTTCCCCAATTCGGGCCAAAAACGGTCGTTAAAAGTTGGAATGCGATAACTTTTCGCCAGGTTACCTGTGAGTTTCAGCACCGATAAATCCGTGATTAACAAGCGATACTCGGCTCCAAGTGAAGGCGTAAAAGGCACATCGAAGTTCGTTACAAGTTCCTGTCGAAGGTTTACGGTTAACTTCAAAGTTTTCAGCGGAGTATAAAACGACGACAGGTAGAAAGCAGCACTTTGCTCATGGTCGATTACGTCCGATGAATAGGCATATACATCAGGTTTAATGTATTTATATTTTGCTCCAATTTTGTATCCGAAGCTCGAATGAACATCTTGTTTGGCTTCAATCTCAGCGATCAAACGATCTGTTCCAATCTTCTGTTCTCCGTTATTGTCGTACACCTGCATATCGTGTACAAAGCCCAAACCACCTTTATACTGGAGTGCATGCCGGCGATTTTCGTATTCCGACCAAATACGGATATGCTTGTTATCCAGCGTTTCAGACGGAACATTAGGATGCGAACTCATCAGCGCCTGCACCTGATGCCAGTCATGTTCAATCCAAACGGCCGTTTTCCACCATTCTTTCGAACTAAACCGGTAATTCAATTCCTGAATCAACCCCATATTCTCGATCATCGCATTCTCCTGATCAAACTCCTTTCCATCGCTAGTTCTGGTAAACGGGAAATCATTCTTCAGCATGAAATAATACAAACGAGTAACCGACTCGAATTTTCCATTGCCAAGAAACACTTTGGCTCCGTATAGTTGCTCACCAAATGATCCTTCTGATGCTGTCGCTTTAACTCGGGCTCCATCCGTCCAGTTGCCATTTAAGCCGAGATAGGCAGCACCTCCTATCGATCCTGATCCGTTTACTGCAGACGAAGAACCGTATTGCAAATCGAAACTATCGAACAGGTAAACCGGCACACTCGAAAAATCGGTTTGTCCCAGCGTTAAAGAGTTGATATTGATTCCGCCAAAATTTACTGAAGTATGATCGGCTGCGGTACCGCGAATCCGAATGGAAGACAGACCTCCGGCATTTGATTTCAAATAGATAGGTGCAAAGCGCGAAAGCAATTGATCGAGCCCTGCCGACTGAGCGATCTCGACCTGACTGGCAGGAATGGACTCCATTTTGGCACCGGCCTGGTACTTTTTGTAGGGAGCATAGGTTGCCACTTCATGCAGTAAAACAGAATCAGTAACAAACTCGTCTTGTGCATTTACTACGCCCGAAAGCAGAGCCAAAAGACCTGCGAATAAAAAAAACCTTCTCATTTCTTAAAAAGAATATGAGCTGCGGATAAAATTGTGAAAAATAGTGGATACAATAATTTCACCAGCTTTATTCCCGAAGCTATTGTTAATACTTAAAATGATTAGGCAGGTCTTCTGGCTCACCTCTCTTTCTGATGCCTTCCCATCTCGTTTGTTTCGAAACAGTGGCAGGGGTTCAGAAAGAATACTCGAGGTTTACAGCTGCGGGTACAGCTCCGGAATTACACCGGATTCCCTTTTCATCCGGATCATGTTGCCATGATCGCTGGAACCAAATCCGCGACAAAAGTAGAAATAATTTTGTTGGGGGATTCTTTTTTTCTGAAATTCAGTTGAAATTTATATTTGACAGCGAAATTACCATGCTCCCGAAAGACCGTTTTCCAAGGCCTGGTTGTAGTTATCCAAGTCGAACGAATACAAGTATGGAGCTTTATAAGCTACGCCGGTTCTCCGTTCCGACAAACGCTTTAATATTTTATAGCTCAATACTTTGCGCTGAAAGTTCCTGCGATCAAGTTCACATCCCAGGATTGTTTCGTAGAGCTTCTGAAACTCGGGCATGGTAAATTTTTCGGGCAGCAAATTATAACCAATCGGTTGGTAGCGCAATTGTAAACGCAATGTTTCCAGCGCGGTTTCCAGAATTTCATTGTGATCCATCATCAGCCTTCCTACTTCCTCAATGTTCTTCCACTCACACCGATCTGAATTCAAATCGGGAATCGGATGTACTTTCGAAAACTCGACCAACGCATAAAAGCCCATCGAGACGAAACGTTGGTTCAGCCACTCGTAACTCTCCGGGTTGATCCCTTCCCGATCCAGGATTTCCTTCTGAAAACTTGGATTCACACGATTTGGGTCACTGAAAACCCGGAACTGGGTTAAAAAGATCTTTTCAAGTCCGGTTCGCACTTGTAAAATGCGTGAAGCAGCAGCTTCGATCGCTTCAGTTGGCTTTACAAAACCACCGGGCAGACTCCACAAATCAATGTATTTCGACTTAAGCAACAACACTTTTAGTTGGTTCTCGTGAAAACCAAACACAACACAGTCGACCGAAAGATGTGGCAAATACAAACTCGATGGACAATTCAGTTCGTTGTCTGTGATCGTGAGCATGTCAATTAGATAAGTTTGGCTGAAAATAAACATTTTCAGCAAATCCGAACACAAACGATTCGCGAATTCCGAATCAACGGTTTTTCATCATTTTTTCGCTAACCAAAAAAACAACCGGTTTTCCGGAATAAGGGTTCGTACGGGTTATTACCGGCGTATTATATACTTTTTCGATCGTTTCGAAGGTTAACACATTCTCGGGATCGCCCTGCATAATTATTTTTCCTTCCTGAAACATAATCAGTTGGTTACAATATTCGGAAGCCAGGTTCAGATCGTGAATAACCATAAGCACAGTTAGCCCCATTTCGTCATTCAGTCGCTGAAGCAGGTTCAAAATACGAACCTGGTGAGTAATATCGAGGTGCGAAGTAGGCTCATCGAGCAGGAGCAATTCCGGCTCCTGAGTTAAAGCACGGGCAATGGCTGCACGTTGCTGCTCACCCCCACTTAGCTCGGTCATCAGTTTATCTTTATGCTGAATGACGCCGGTCAATTCCATATATTTCCGCGCAATTTCAAGGTCGTTTTTAGTCTCGAAAAACTGAAAGCGGGAATGGTAAGGCAAACGCCCCATCAACACGTAATCTTCAACTGAAATTTGGCCTGCATCAACCGTTTGAGTTACAATAGCGATATTTTGAGCCCGCTTCTGTAAACTCATTTTTTTCAGGTTCTTACCATCCAACCTAACTTCGCCGGAGAGGGTTGCAAGCGCTCCGGTAACACCCCGAAACAGGGTGGTTTTTCCCGATCCGTTTGGCCCGATAATACCGGCAAACGCACCGCGTTTCAAACTAAAACTAATGTCCGACAAATGAAATGACGGGTAGCCACAGGAGAAATTCGCTATTTCGAAGAAGTTTGCGCTCATACCAGTGTCTTTTTACGGCTCATCATCAGGATGAAAACAACCCCGCCAATGATACCGGTGATTACGCCAATTGGCAACTCGTTGGGAGCAATGATGGTTCGGGCAACAACATCAGAAACAATCAGAAACGATCCTCCGAGCAGAAACGAACTAACCAGCAAAATACGGTAGTCGGAACCAAAAATAATGCGCAGCAAATGCGGAATGATCAGCCCCACAAAACCAATTACACCGGCCACCGAAACACAAATTCCGGCTAATAGCGAAGCAAGTAAAAACAACACCCGAACAGCAACATTGGTATTAATTCCCAGATGCAAGGCTTTTTCTTCGCCCAAACGCAGGGCATTCAATGCCTGAACAAACAGATAGGATAGCGCCAGAACAACCAAACTTGAAATCAGTGTAAACCAGATCAAAAAAGTATCGGGTTCGTCCAACGAGCCCATGATCCAAAAAATAATTCCATGCAGGTTTTCACTGGTACTTACCGACATCAAAAACATCATTGCCGACGAAGCTACAAAGCTCACCATAACACCGGTGAGCAGCATACGCTGTATGTTAATGCTTCCGCTACGCGAACTAATGGTGTAAACCAGAAAGATGATGAGAAAAGCGCCAAGAAAGCCGGAAAGCGGCAGCACAAACGAACCTAAACTGAGGTGCAACCCAAATACAATTGTAATTGCTACGCCCAGCGAAGCACCACCGGAGATTCCGAGAGTGAACGGCTCAACCAGCGGATTTCGGTAGATGCCTTGCAAAATAACGCCTGCCAGGCTGAGCGATCCGCCAACGGCCAGGCCCAGAATTATGCGCGGTAACCGAACCTGACGAACCAACATGTACTCGATGCTCCGTGAATCACCATTGCCAAAAAGCATTTTAACAGCGTCGGTAAGACTAATCTTCAATTCGCCTGATGTCATGCTCAGAGCGACTGAAAAAAAGAGTAGCGCCAGCAGCCCAACAACAGCCAGCATCCATTTCAGGTATTTCGGATTATCTTTCAAGTTCCAGGTTTCAAATTTCAAACTATCGCAATTACTAATCATTAAAACTCTATTCCTTTCCGACTGGCAATTCCCTGGTCGAACGGATGTTTTATTTTGTTGATTTCACTAACATAATCGGCGCGCTCAATCAGCCGATCAGTAGCCCCTCGTCCGGTTAACACCAACTCGGTTCCTTCCGGCTTTTGGTCTATGAAGTCCAAAAGTACATCTTCCCGGAGGAAACCATCACGAACCGTGATCAGAATCTCGTCCAGGATCAATAAATCGGGTTTAGCCGTTTGCAAATAGCCCGACAAATAAACCAATGCTTCAGCCACCTGTTTGCTCAACACCTCGGGAGTCACGTCTTTGTTGAAATGCGGATGGCCATCAGTAAATCCCATCACAGTCGCCCCCAAAATTTTCAGGCTGTCAATCTCATGATACCCATACAATTCGGGGCGTTTCATAAAGTGAGCGTAAATCACTTTAAAGCCCTGCCCCAAAGCACGCGCCGCCAAACCAACCGAACAGGTTGTTTTTCCTTTTCCTGTTCCGGTGTATATGTGGACTAATCCTTTTTTCATTTCTTTTTAGTGTTCAGATATGAGTCGTGAGTAATGAGACAGAACCGAGTTCAAACTACAAACTCATTACTCACGTTTCAAGACTATTTAATTGTAGATCAACCCGATCATTTCCTCCAGTGCATCCGTAAAGTCGAGCGGAGTTGGGCTGCAGGTCTTTTCCGAATCGAGCACAAAAATCCTTTTGTTTTGTACCGCTTTCAGGTTTCGGTACCTCTCCCACTTTTCTTTTTCATCAGCGCTCACCGAGCCCATCAGAATGACAAAAATAATATCGGGGTTACGCACTAAAACGCCTTCGCGGGTAATACTACCAATCGACAAATCGGAAGCAATATTTTCGCAGCCCGAGAAATCGATAAAATCTTGCATAAAGGTATTTGGAACTACCGTAAAAAGTGGGTTTGCACCAATTTGCATGAATACAGTAGGCTTAGAGCTCTTTTTCGGAACAGTCGCTATTACCTTTGCCAGGCGCTCTTTCGATTCGGCTACCAGCTTTTCGGCCAAGGCTCTGCGCCCTATTTTATCACCAAGCCGAAGCATATAGTCACACATTTCGGCATACGATTTCGGATACGGAAAATACATCACTTCTACCCCAAGCTTCTCGAAAGTGCTTGAGGTTTCCGGGTTCGTCAGGGAGCTGGTGAGCACCAGGTCTGGTTTCAGTGTTAGTGCCTTTTCCAGGTTTACTTTTACAGCCGAAGCCACCACTTCTGCGTCATCCGGGTTTTTCAGCGTACAAAAATTGGTGCAGCCAACCAGCAAATCGTCGGCTCCAAGCATATACAGACTTTTGGTGAGCGAGGGTGCCAACGAGATAATTCGCTGAGGTGTCTTTGCCTGTCCGGCTATTGCCAACAGGGCAAAAAACAGTACTAGGTATTGTTTAATTCGCATCATCAGTTTATCGATAAATACCAATGTTTGTTCTCGAAATATATTTCACCGGTTTTCATATCAACCGGATGCTGAAAGATTGGACCATCGATGACAAAACTATGGAACTCGCCGTTTTCGGCACAAATATCCACGCCGTCCATAGCTTCCAGCTCGGCAATCATTTGAGCATCAAAAATACGCCCCAGATAGGTTTTGGGGAGCGGTTCGTTGCGCACGGCAACCACCAGCGGGCGGAATCCTTCGATCACCAACTCGCGAGCCAGCTCATTTGTACTGTCGCCCCAGATCGGGAAAAGTGCTTCAATGCCCATCTCGTGACACACCCGTTCAATCCAGGTTCGGTGTTCCATCAGGTAGATGTCGCCGAAAACACCGGCTTCGAGCCCTTCATTTTTTAACTCAGCAATGGCTGCTTTAAAATTTTTCTCGTAGTTTTTGCCGTCGGTTTCCTGTTGAATGAGTCGAATACCCATTGCTGCTGCTTGTCGTTGCAGCAGTTCCTTTTTCAATCCGTGCGAGCGGGACAGCTGCGTATCCCGGTCACACATGTTCAGCAAGCCCAACACCCGGTGGCTGCCGCCTTTCAATGTGCGGTGCAGAGCCAGCATACAATCTTTGCCACCGCTCCACGAAACAAATACATTCATGTGTAGAATCAATTATGGTTCCGAAGAAAAACAATGGAAGGAATGGCTATTCCAACGATCTTTTTTCCCCGAAGATCCGGTTAAAAATGTTGTTTTGCGGCAGGTCTTCTGGCTCACCTCTTTACTGATGCCTTCCCATCCCAATTAATCCGGACAGTGGCTGAAGTTCAGCAAAACTTTCGAGGTTTACAGCAGCGGGGACTGCTCCGGATTTCCACCGGATTCCCTTATTAAGGCAGCTATTTCATTTTAAATTGAAGTAGCAAAGCCACCGAAAACTGCCGTAAAAGTAGAAAATTAAATCGGATTGAAGATCGTACCTCTACAATACAAACGGAATGTTCATCGAACTATACGTATTTGCAAATCTGAGAATTCAGTAGGTGGCACAGCTAGGATAAAACACAAAATACATATCAACTTACAATTGTTTTTGATGCGATTGCCCAACCAGAACGGATACTTTGACGGCGAAAATTTCTCTCAAAATGATAAAACTACGTAGCCCTTCTTTAATCAAAATGCGAAAACGACCAATTTACAAAAACAAACACTTCCTGATTAACAGCCATTTAACCACCTAATCCGAATATGGCACAGCAATTGGCTATAAAAGATCGGTTACGAAGAATGAATGACGCGCTCAAGAAGTGGAATGATTGAAGCGCTTAAGAGATGGAATGAAAGAGGAATAAAACCAAGAAAACTAAAGAACATAATAATGAATAGAAAAAAGATCAGTACATTAATTATCACCGCAGTTGTATTGCTTGCCGTAATTGTTGGCGGAGTATATTTTCTGTGTTGTGCAGCAATTTCTGTCCCTAATCACAAACTAACATAAAACAAAAACAATGCTGGGTACGTATCCAGTACTTTAACGACCAACTTCTGCATTTTGATTTTAAAAGTGTAAGTGTGAAGCAATATCGTTTAATTAATCTTACGAATTAACGACAACTAATAACACTCAACACTACAAATGCAGCAGCGGTGAATTCGATTTACTAACGTTCGATGTAATAAAACTGAGGTAAAAACATTTTAATGTTTCTCTCAAAATGATCAAACCATATCGTTCAGTTTTAATCATTTTGAGAAACAGAGATAGGGCAACGACACAAACAGGCATTGATATTCAACAACTTACAACAAACCTACCTTTTTGGCACATCAATTGGCTGTAAATGGTCGGTTACGAATCAAAAAAAAGCGCTTAAGCAGTGGAATGATTGAGTGTTTTATGAGTAGAAGAAAAATGAGCTTGATAGGTGGAATGATTGAGCGCTTAGGAGTTGGAATGAAAGAGATAATAAAACTAAAACCGTTTTAACGAAATAAGATTATGGAAAAGAAACAAATCAGAACAGTAGGCATTGCGGCAGTTATTTTAATTGCAGTAATCATTGGCGGGGTATATAGTTATACTCAGCAGCAAGCTCAAATTAAGTCGCTGACAGCTGAAAAATCAGAACTCTATCAGCAAATGGCAGGGCAAGACTCATTGTTGAATGATCTGGAAGATACATTCACCGAAATTGAAAGCAACCTGACTTTCATTAAACAAAAACGAAGCAACCTGTCAATTGAAACGCAGGAAGGCAAAAAAAATAGGAAACAAGAATTAGCAGCCGACGTCAGCCTGATGAATACGATGCTGGAAGAGAGCAGTAAAAAGATTGAAGAATTGGAAGCCCGTTTGAAAAAATCCGGCATCAACCTAAAATCGTTCGAACGTAGAATAGCTGCGTTGAACGAAAGTTTGGAAGTACAAAACACTCAAATCGCGGAATTAAAGCAAATTATTGAAGAAAAAGATTTTACCATTTCCGATTTTGAAACAAAGGTCGCCGAGCTAAATACTGCGATGCAAAAGCAAAACGATGCGCTGATGCAAGAATCGCAACGCCTGCTTGACCAAACCGACGAAATGAACACCGGACATGTGGCATACGGCACCTACAAAGAACTACGCGACAAAGGATTGTTGGCCAAAGAAGGTGGTTTCCTGGGATTGGGTTCTCATAAAGTGGTGAACAAAAATCTCGATGATGAATATTTTACCAACTTCGATATTCGCGACACCAAACTAATTCCGTTGCATGCACAAAAAGCAAAAGTAATCTCCGATCATCCCAGCGACTCGTACTCGATGGTTGAAGAGAACGGGCAAATTGCCTACCTGCAAATTGA
>NZ_JBFHIT010000057.1:0-30055 GCF_041596335.1 Mangrovibacterium sp.
CCATCACCGATGCCCCATCCGTCGAGAATCATTAATAGTGTTTTCTGAGCCATAATTTATAATCAATTTAAACTAGTTATTCTTTCGGCTCACAAAATTATTCTTTTTTAAGGAGGATTAAAAACGAGCCCGATCCCATTTGCGACAATTAACAATTAAATAATTGGGTTGTGCCCATAATACCTGTGGTTTTCCGAATCTGTCACGTTCAAATTTTAAAATAAAGGCAAGAATAAATTGATTCTCCCTACGAGGTTCTCATTATTCTCACTATTTCTATATCTTCAATTTTAGTACTTGAGACAAACACCTAATCCTTCGATGGGTCTACTGTCGGTTTCCGATCCAAAATCATTTTAGGTCGGGATAAAAACAGATGATTGCACCAATAATCTGGCCTAAAAAACCCCAACATCATGGGATTGGTGTGTGACGTCGCTAGAAGTACTTTTACATCAGAAAAAAAACCAAAACCCTTTTATACAGATGAAAATCGCGAATACTATTAAATTGATGACTGTCGCGCTGTTAATTTCGACCAACGCCGTGAGCCAAGCAGATAAAGAAAGCACCTCCCCCGCAGTGAGTTTCTATGGCAGCTACGTGGGCGACTTTGTCACGAATTTGGACGGCGGAATTAAAACCGGCGCCACCTATTTGGGCTTGGCCGATCTGTTTCTGGAATTTGATACCGAACGAGCAGGCCTTTGGAAAGGTGGTACATTCATGGTTCACGGGGCGAATACGCATGGCGGAGAACCTTCGGCCAATTTAATCGGAGACTTTCAGGTCGTTTCAAATATTGAAGCCGGAGATCACACCTTTTTATACGAACTTTGGTACAGTCATGCTTTTGGAAACATCCATACAACAATTGGTCTTCAGGATTTAAATGCCGAATTTGCCAATAGCGATATCGGTGCCCTTTTTGTCAACTCCTCATTCGGAATTCATTCGGTGATTGCCGATAACATCGCGGCTCCAATTTTCCCGTTAACTTCGCCGGGTATCACTATTTGTTGGGAGGTTTCCAACCGCTTAAATCTGAAAACTGCACTTTACAAAGGTAGTCCGATCGACTTCGAGGATAACCCGTATAACTTAAACTGGAATTTAAATTATTCCGATGGATTGCTCTGGGTTGCGGAGGCCAACCTGCATTGCGGCACCCGTAAAAATTGCCCTGAAACCATAAAACTTGGAGCGTTTTATCACGAACATTCCGACGACATAACAAACACAGGCGAGCTTGAAACAGACTATGGTTTTTACCTCGTTGGAGACCACCGCATCAGCCCGGCCAACGAATCAGGAAAAGGACTCAGCATTTTCTACCAATTGGGGGTGAGTCCTGAAAATGACAATGTCGCCTACATCGGCAGTGGGATCCACTACACCGGGCTTTTCTCGCAAAAAGGGAAAGACACTTTTGGTCTGGCAATGGGCAGAGCTTTAATGAGCAACGATGCCGGGAAAGACGAAACAACTTTTGAACTTGCTTACAAGCTGCAACTAAATAATTACCTGTATCTCCAACCCGACATTCAATATGTGATTAATCCCCGAGGAACGGATTTATCGCTGGACAATGCGCTGGTTGGACTGTTTCGATTAGGACTCGAATTTTAAATTTCAGTTTATGTTTTTACAAAATTCAGAAATTACCGACAAAACAAAGAGGCTGGCCGGGTTGAAAACCGGAGAAGAGGCCATCATCAAATATGTATTTGGGCAGGGTGCTTTCCGCAAGCGAATCTCCGAAATGGGTTTTGTGAAAGGCCAAAAAGTAAAAGTGATTAAAAATGCCCCGATGAAAGATCCGGTTGAATACGAAATCATGGGCTACAAAGTATCCCTTCGACGTAGTGAAGCCGAGATGATTGAGGTCGTTTCGGAGCACGACGCAGATCAAGCGATATCCGGAAAATTTGAAGGAACAATCGACCGGCAAGGATTGAAAATATCGGGAGGAAAGAAGAGCAAAACCATTTCGGTAGCGCTGGTTGGTAATCCCAACTCGGGAAAAACAACGCTTTTTAACTACGCCTCGGGATCGACCGAACGCGTCGGGAACTATGCCGGCGTAACAATTGACGCCAAAGAAGCCCGTTTCCGGCAAAACCAGTTTACATTCAATATTTCCGACTTGCCGGGAACGTATTCCATAACCGAATACTCGCCTGAAGAACTGTTTGTACGAAACCAGATTGCCGAACGCAAGCCGGATATTGTTGTCAATGTTTTGGATGCTTCAAACCTGGAGCGGAACTTATATCTGACGACACAGCTAATCGACATGAACATAAAAGTGGTGATCGCGCTGAACATGTATGACGAACTGGAGCAAAAATCGGTTCAGTTCGACTACAAGCATCTGGCCGAGATGATTGGCATTCCGATCATCCCCACGGTTGCGTCGAAAGGAAAAGGATTAAAAGAGCTTTTCAATAAGATAATAGAGGTTTATGAAGATCGCGACCCAATTGTCCGGCATATTCACATCAATTACGGTGCAGATATCGAACAGGCAATTTCAGTCATTCAAACTGAAATAAAAAAAGATGAGCAGCGCAATAAAAACTATTCAACCCGCTATCTGTCCATCAAACTACTGGAAGATGACAAGAGCACCCGCGAGCTAGTAGAAAGCAACGCTAATTCGGACACTATTTTTGAGGTTGCGGAGAAGGAAATCGCCCGGCTGGAGGAACTCCTGAATGATAAATCGGAAACACTGATTGCCGATGCCAAATACGGTTTTATTGCAGGCGCACTGAAAGAAACCTACAAGCCACAAGCAGAAACCCGTCGAAAAAAAAGCCGCGAAATCGACCAGGTCTTGACGCACAAATTCTGGGGATTTCCCACATTCATCTTTTTCATTTGGGCTACGTTTCAACTTACGTTTACATTGGGAAGCTACCCGATGGACTGGATGGACGCGGGCATCGGCTGGCTGGGGAGCACCATTGGCTCCTATATGCCCGAAGGCGCTCTGAAAGATCTGATCATTGACGGCATTATTGGTGGTGTTGGCGGTGTTATTGTGTTTCTACCCAACATTATGATTCTGTTTTTCTGTATCTCGCTCATGGAAGACTCGGGCTACATGGCACGAGCGGCTTTCATCATGGACAAACTGATGCACAAAATGGGTCTGCACGGCAAATCATTCATTCCCTTAATTATGGGCTTTGGTTGCAATGTTCCGGCCGTAATGGCTACCCGCACACTCGATAATAAAAACGATCGGCTGCTCACCATGCTCATCATTCCGTTCATGTCGTGCAGCGCACGATTGCCGGTGTATGTATTACTCATTTCCGCGTTCTTTACGGCTTACCAGGGAGCTATTTTATTCCTCATTTACGTTATTGGAGTCGCAATGGCCGTGCTTATCGGGCTGCTATTCAAGAAAACGCTGTTCGCCAAAAAAGAAGTACCATTCGTTATGGAGCTTCCACCCTATCGCATGCCGACGTTGAAAAACACCACCATTCACATGTGGCACAAAGGCCAGCAGTATTTGCTAAAAATGGGAACGGTCATCCTTTTCGCCTCCATCATTATTTGGGCAATGGGATACTACCCGCGCAATGTTGAATTCACCCAGGATTACGACCAGCAAATTGCACAGGTTGAAGCCAATACGAGCTTGGATGAGGCTGGAAAAACTGACCAAATTGAGCAATTAGAACTTTCTAAAGAAGAAGAACGGCTGGAACAATCGTACATCGGCAAAATGGGTCATTTCATTGAACCGGCCATTCAACCACTTGGTTTCGACTGGAAAGTGGGCATGAGCATTATTACCGGAATGGCTGCCAAAGAAATCGTAGTGAGCTCGATGGGCGTACTTTACCATGCCGGGATGGATGCCGACGAGAACTCGCAATCGTTGAAAGAAAAGCTGCAAAATCAGACCTATACAGCCGGGCCGAAAATCGGTCAGAAAGTATTCTCCCCGTTAGTGGCATTTGGACTCATGATTTTTGTACTCATTTATTTCCCATGTGTCGCCGTAATTGCAGCAATTAAGAAAGAAGCCAACTGGAAATGGGCGATCTTCACAACGGTGTACACCACCGCTATCGCCTGGTTTGCCTCGTTTGCGATTTACCAAATCGGAAGCTTATTCATCTAAATAATTGACATCATGATTCAAAATATCATAGTCCTGATTATTGTGTTTGCAGTTGTTGTGAAAGTTGGTTACAACCTTTACAAAGCGCTCACCACAAAAGAAAAAGGCTTGTGTGGCGGTTGTGCCAGTTGCGACCTCAAACGTGAGTTGAAGAAGAAAGGAAAACTTCAGCCACTGAATCGCGCACAACTGAAAACATTCAAAAAAGAAGAAATTCGCTTTGCCGGAAATCACAAATAAACACACCTTTCAACCGAATTCGGAACAAGCTGATCCACCACGAAAGCTTCAACATAACCGGAAAGCCGTCTCGCAAGATTCGGCTTTCTGCTTTCATTTCGGATTCGAATAACCACCGACAGCTCCCTATTTTCGACCCGGCTCAGCCAGAAAACCGAATCTGAATTCACGTTTACCAGTCCAAATGCCGACAATGCGTATCGGCCTAACCGAAACTCATTCTACCCGATTGTAGTATAACCAACAATTCCTACCTTAACGTTGAATGCAAAATGATGAAGTGAACTTTAAATATGCAAACCATGGAATATAAAATCAATCAAATTGAACATGAAGTGCTAAGCATCCTGTACAACAACGGGAATCCGATAGAAAGATCACTTCAGCGCGTATTGGCTCATACCGATATTAATGGCAGAGAACGATTGCACAACTACCGGGGTTCTGAAATTTTGTTCGCCCGCAAGAATCTGGTTCGAATGGGGCTGGTTGAGCTAATTGATGCGCAACGACGTCACGACCTGGAAGAGGGAGACGGATACACTCGGGTTGGCGATGATGTAACTTTCTACTATTCCGATCTCGACAAAAAGTTAAAACTCACTGAGACCGGAGTGCAATGGTGCCAGCATCATCCGGCAAAATCATAACGATTTTTTTTCAGAACGGGTCGGACCACTCCCGGCCTAATCTTTTTTTTCCATTAACTGTTTATTACGAAACGACCGTCACCTGAGAATCAAAATTGAGTCTGCACATTATTCGTAACTTTGGTCGGTCAACTGGAAAACAACAATGGAGAAGAGTAATTACAACTTTACACCTCTGCCCGGATACGAGCAATTTGAGGCGACTACACAGATTATTATTGCCGAGATTTTGCGACGGAATCTGCCTTTCGAAATCATCGACGAAACCAACAACCTGATTGTGGTAACCCACGAGGGAAAAGAATTCATCATTCACGAAGGCACTATTTCGGATGCCAACAGCCTGATCGCTTACTGGATCTCGAACGACAAATGGATGACCCGTCAGTTTTTGAAACGAAAAGGAATTCGCCAGGCAAATGGGCTGCTCCTAAACGCCAATTTTGATCCGCCGCAGCTGGCCGCCATAAACTTCCCGGCAGTAGTAAAACCTGCCGACACCGACCATGGAATAGCTGTGAGTACCAACATCCAAAACCAGGAAGAATTAGATTCAGCGATCGACCGTGCCTTCCAACATTCAAACCGGGTGATTGTAGAAGAATACTTCGTCGGGCAGGAATACCGTTTTCTGGTGATTGACGGGGTTGTGCGGGCCATTGCCTTTCGCGAACCAGCGAACATTACCGGCGATGGAACACATTCCGTTCAGCAACTCATCGACCTAAAAAACAAAGGGCGAGGAACCGATTACCGCCACCCGCTTTTACAAATTAAAATTGACGAAGAAGTGAAGCGGCATTTAAAAGCACAGTCGATCGGGCTCGAAACAGTTCTGCAGCCTGACGAAAAAATCTACCTGCGCAAAAATTCGAATCTGAGCACTGGCGGCGACAGCATTGACGTGACCGACGAAATGCCTGATTTTTACAAAAAAGTTGCCGAACAGGCAGCATTGGCCGCCGGACTGAATATTGCCGGAATTGACATTATCATAAATGACCGGGAAGCGACTCCGTCAGATGCCAACTATATCGTTGTCGAGCTCAACGCTCCGGCCATGTTGTCGATGCACGATTTCCCCTACATCGGAAAGAACAGGCAGGTTGAGAAGTACGTACTCGACAGCATCTTAAGATCGAAATAGCAAACAAAAAACCCGAATTCCAAAACATGGAACCTGGAACTTGAAACTCATTCAATGACAGAAACTAAAAAGCAACAAATAATCCGGAGCAAAGCACAGCTAATCGACTACTTTGTGCAGGGAAACACCCCCGCTGAAGAATGGGGAATAGGCACCGAACATGAGAAATTCCTTTATAAAACGGAAGATTTCAGGCGATTGGGATATAATACGGAGGCCGGTATCCGAACTATTTTGGAGCACATGCAAACCAATCAATGGGAAGCGATTCAGGAGAGTGGCAACCTCATTGGCTTGCGCAAAGATGGTGCATCGATCACATTGGAGCCGGGTGGGCAATTTGAGCTTTCCGGCAAAAACTTCAAAACCATTCATCATACGTTCATGGAAACCAAAAGGCATTTTGACGAACTCAAGCTCATCTGCCAGCAATTTGGTTTTTTCAGTCTGCCAATGGGAGTCGATCCACTTTGGAGTGTTGAAGAGATACCCTGGATGCCCAAAAAACGCTACGATATCATGAAAGCGTACATGCCCACCAAAGGAAAACTGGGACTCGACATGATGGCCAACACAGCGACCATTCAGGTAAACCTCGACTATGCCAACGAGAAAGATATGGTTCAAAAGATGCGGATTGCACAAGCGCTTCAACCATTTGCTTCGGCCATTTTCGCCAATTCGCCTTTCACAAACGGAAAGCCAAATGGCTATCAAACTTATCGCACTCAAATTTGGAACGACACCGATCCGGATCGTTGCGGATTTCAATCCTTCATATTTGACGAGAGCTTTGGTTTTGAACGCTGGGTAGACTATTTATTAGATGTACCCATGTATTTCATTTACCACAACAATCAGTATTTGCCGGCTAACGGAATCACGTTCCGCGAGTTCATGAACGGAAAACATCAGGAAGAAGCAACCATGGAAGACTGGGAAATTCACACATCGACTGTTTTTCCGGATGTGCGCCTGAAACAATTCATTGAGATGCGGGGAGCAGATGCCAGTTGCGTGAAACACATTGCCGCCCTTTCGGCCTTTTGGGTTGGATTGCTTTACGATACCACCAGCCGCAACGCAGCATTGGATTTGATTGCCGACTGGAATTTAGAGGAAGTCAGAGAAATTCGGGCACTGGTGCCGGAAAAAGGACTAAAAGCCACGACCAAAAATCTAAACGCAGGTGCGATTGCCAAACAACTATACCAACTGGCTTCAGACGGATTAACCCGACGATCGAAAGTATGCGGTACGAACGACGAAAGTCAGTACCTTGACCCGGTTCGCGAAATCACCGATTCGGGGATCACCCAGGCCGACCGACTTCTGGCCTGCTATCGGGATGATTTCAACTCGGACATTTTCAGACTTCTAAATGACTGGAAAGAAAAGCAACTACAGAGTTGCCCGGCCAGATAAGAGTTAATGAATGACTGGTAATTTTGTAGTTTTGTGAACTGCCAACAGGTACGGGAAAAATAGTCAGTCGTAAATCGTTCAATTGGAAAAAATATTCATGTTTTCAAAACTGAGATTCTTATTTCGTTACACGCACCAATATCGCTGGTGGTACACCGGAGGAATTATTTTTCTTATCCTCACGGTGTGGGCTTCGGTCACCATTCCGGTTTACATCCAACGAGCCATCGACCTGATCGCCACAGGGAAATCAGTCCTTGAGTCCGATTTTCAGCGAAATATCCTCATTATAGCGGCGCTGGCTGTCGGGTTGATTTTGGTTCGATCGCTTTCACGCATCCTGATTTTCATGCCAGCCCGACTGATTGAACGTCAGCTAAAAGGCGCGATGTTTAGAAAGCTTGCTTCGTTTGGAAAGGATTATTACGACGAAAATTCAACCGGAGCAATCATATCGCGGATCAATAACGACATCAACGGGGTGCGGATGATCACCGGATTTGGTATTCTGCAGATCGTGAATATTGTTCTTTCCTTGTCGTTGACTCCGTACAAAATGTGGCAACTTTCGCCGGCACTAACCCTCTACTGCATCATCCCCATGGTGGCGATATTTGCCGTTGTACGAGTTGGCATGTCAGTGATGGTGAAATACACACACTTGAGAATGAACACCCTGCAAACACTTTCAGCCAAAACTATTTCGTTCCTTTCCGGAAACAGCGTCATAAAAAGTTACAACATTTACAACTGGGCCGAAGAAGATGTTCAGGAGCAAAATGTGAAACTTTTTGGCGAAACGATGAAGATTAGCTGGATTCGCTCCTACATCATGCCGCTGCTTTCCAACCTCGGGCAAATCCTAAAAATACTGGTGCTATTAGTCGGTGGTTTATATGTGATTGATGCCAAATTCACGATTGGTGAGCTCACGGCTTACATGGCCTACGCCGCATTGCTGGCTCAACCAATTATGGGACTGGGATGGGTGCTTACAATTTTCCAGCAAGGAATGGTGGGCATCGACAGTGTCCAAACCATACTTTCCAGAGAAGGCCCCGACGACGCCAAACATCAAATTTCGGAAAAAGAAAAAACGGAACTTTTCAACCAGGGAATTCGGGTTGAAAACCTGAGCTACACCTTCCACAACGGTGAAAAACCTGCGCTGAGCGGGATTTCATTCAGCATAAAACCGGGGCAGATTGTTGGAATTACCGGGCAGGTTGGCGCTGGAAAAAGCACCTTAATCAATTGCCTCAACGGACACCTTTCTCCAGATAATGGAATGATTTTCTTTGGAAAGCATGATGCTGCCATGCTAAAAAGCGAAACAATCCGCTCGGTTGTTCGAACAGTAACACAAGAGGTATTCCTGTTTTCCGACAGCATTGAAAATAACATCACATTTGGCTCGAAAAAAGTTGACACCCAAAACGATCTCGACGAAGTTATCTACAAAAGTGCCTTTAAGGACGAGCTGGCTCGTTTCACCCAAAAAGAAAAGACGCTGGTTGGTGAAAAAGGAATCATGCTTTCGGGTGGCCAAAAGCAACGGATCAGCCTGGCCCGGGCACTGTACACCCCATGCGATGTTTTGATTCTGGACGATGTGTTCTCTGCAGTAGACACCGATACTGAACGATTCCTGATTAAACAAATCGTGGACAATCATCCGGCTAAAAGTTTGATCATTATTTCGAACCGAATTAGTGTACTCGAAAAAACCGATTTTACGCTGGTACTCGAAGACGGCCAACTAGCCGCACAGGGAAGTCACAAAGAGCTGTTAAAGCAATCGGATTTCTACCGTGAAATCGCCAAACTGCAACAGGAACAATAAGAATAAGGGGAAGCAAATGAAAACAAAAACTATCAATCGCTTTTTCAATAGTAAGGACTGGCAACTTTTGCGGAAGTTCGGACGCTACTTTGTTCCGCATAAAAAATGGTTATTCCTGAGCATCGCTTCAATCCCAATTACCACCATTGCAGGCATCCTTTTCCTTTGGTTGGTTGAAAACATTATCGATCATTATATCATTCCGGGCAATGTTGACGGATTGAAAATCCAGATTGTTTACCTGGCTTTAGTGTTGATCTTGAACTTGCTCTTCGATGGGATCTACAGCTACTCGTTCTCCAAATCGGGCGGGTTAGCGATTGTTGATGTCCGGAAAGAATTGTTCGCCAAGTCGCTTCGTTTTCCATTGAGCTATTTCGACAAAAAGCCCATCGGCGTTACTCTGTCGCGCCTCACCAGCGACATGGAGGCCATCTCCGAATCGTTTGCCGCAGGTATTCTGGGCCTGCTGGCCGACAGCATCAAAACCCTCGCTTTGCTGGGCTATCTCTTCTATCTGAATTGGTCGCTCACCCTGGTTCTCCTGCTTGTTGTTCCGTTCATTGTTTTGGCCATGCGTTTTCTGCGGAAGAAGATCCGGGCAGCCTACAACAGCTCGCGAACAAGCCTTGCCAAGTCGGCCGCATACCTGCAAGAATCGTTGAACGGCATGAAAACCATTCAACTTTACGCTGCCGAAGACGAGGCATTTCAAAAGTTCGACCAACTAAATAAAGACTTTTGCGATGCCCAAAATAAAAGCAACGTGTACGATTCGGCCCTTTTTTCTATCGTCGAAGGAATTACGTCGGTAGCCACAGCCCTGATCATTTGGTATGGTGCGATTCAAATTTGGGATCAGGCATTTACGCTTGGTGTACTCATTGTTTTTATCACCACTTCGGAACGCCTTTTTATTCCGGTGAAACAGTTTGCCCAGCAAATTTCAACCATCCAACGAGCTCTGTCGGCTCTGGAGCATGTAAGTGAGTTATACGAACAACCGGTTGAAGAAGCCAGCAAACCAACTAAAAACACGGAACGATCTCCGCTTGCCCTTCAGGAAATTGAATTCAAGCAGGTTTATTTCAGCTATTCGCCTGGCGGCCCGGATGTATTAAAAGACGTATCGTTTACGCTGAAAAAAGGTGATCGGCTGGCCTTGGTCGGCACTACTGGCTCTGGAAAATCGACCATCATTAAACTATTGGCAAAAACCTACAGCGGCTACCGGGGTTCCATAAAAATTAACGGACAAGAATTGCGCGACCTGTCCCTTACCCGGCTGCGCGAAAGCATCGCGGTGATGCAGCAGGACATTTTCATGTTCAACAAATCCGTCGCGTTTAATATTGCACTTGGCCGAACAAATCTTTCGAAAGCCGATATTGAGCAGGCTGCCGCATTCGTTTACGCTGACCGGTTCATCGAAAACCTTCCCGGCAAATACGATTTTGTTGTGCAGGATAATGGCGAAAACCTCTCGAAAGGACAAGCACAGCTCATTTCCTTTGCCCGGGCTATTTGCGGCAACAGCGAACTCATTATTCTCGACGAAGCCACCAGTGCGGTTGATTCGGTAACAGAACAGTACATTCAACGGGCGATCGCGAATATTTTCTCCACAAAAACAGTTATTGCGGTAGCTCACCGACTTAGCACGATTAAAAACTCTGACCTGATTCTGGTTTTGGAAGACGGGCAAATTATTGAACGCGGCAAACATACCGAACTGATCAAACGAGGCGGTAAATATGCTCAACTGCTGCATCAATTTGAAGAAGAAAACGCAGAACAAAGAGAATAACAGGTTAAAAGTAACCCGGGTATTTATTTTTCAAGATAAAACCCCGAAGATCTTCGGCTAAACAAATCGTGATCGACACCAACACAGCTCAAATACGGAATACTGTCCATGTAGTTCAGACTACGATCCCTGCTTAGCACCAATACATCGCCATGTTTCTCCAGGTACGACGCTAACTCATCTTCCGTCTGAATAACGGGGATTACATTCGGAGCATAAAACGCAAAAGCATGGTCGAAATCCTTATAGGCAACAACATTTTCATGCGATTGCACCACCTCCTTATACTTTTGAACGGGCGACTGCTCATCAATAATTTGAAATGGACCGGCAAAAAAGATAAAAATTGTAATCATAAAGGTAACTGCCACGGTCAGCAATCCCTTTTCAAGCGATCGTTTGATGAATCGGATAGCCAACACTGCTCCTACTGGCAATACAAGAAAAAATACCGAAATCCAGGTGATTGCCCCCAGTGGCTCCGTATTCTTCGTATAGAAATAGGCTCCAACCGGGAACGCAATCGCAATGAGCGCGAAAATGCACAACTCGGGCTTTAAAGTCACTTCCGGAAATTTCCCATCCACAAGTTTGGCCAGATAAGCACCCGTAATAATGGCAAAAAACGGATAGGCAGGTGCCGTATAGTTAATTAGCTTTGTTTGGGAGAAAGCATAGAAAACAGCCACTGTTAAAACAGAAATACCTGAAAACAGCAGCAGATGCTCTTCTTTCCGGCTTTTCCATGCCGATTTAAAAGCCCTTACCATAAAAATGGAGAACGGAAACATTCCGGCAATAATAAACAGAAAACTCAGCACAAACGGACCTCCATGCCCCTTCAATCCATCATTAAACCGATTCAAATTATGTTCGAAGAAAAAGCCCTGTGTCCATTCCCCTCCCGTTTCCTTATCAACAGCCAAGTACCAGGGCAAACAAACTGCAAGGATTAATAGAATTCCCCACCAGGGTTTCATGGAAACAATCATTTTCCAATTAAAAGTCTTCGCAAAAACAAGAAATAGAAGCATCGTCAATCCGGGAAGCAATAGCCCGACCGGACCTTTCGCGAAAACCGCCATACCTAGCGCAACATACATTCCGGCAAACCACCTCCATTTCCGGGTATACCATCCTTCATAAAACAGATACAATGAAAGCACATGAAACGATATGAGATAGGGATCGGGGGTCGCCAACCGGAACTGAATGATAACATGCAAAGAAGAAAGCAATACAAGGGCTGACCACCAGGCTGCTTTTAGGCTGAGATGACGCCTAACAATCCAAAAGGTAGCCAGCACGAGTAACAAACCACACACAGCCGAAAAAAACCGGGCGCTGGTTTCATTCACGCCTCCTAGCAAATAGGCTGTCATCATTCCATAATATTCCAATGCTGGTTTATCGGTGCGCAGTTCGCCGTTAAATTGTGGCACAATCCAATTGTCTTCCGCCATCATCTCACGCGCACATTCAGCATTTCGGGCTTCAGCAACCTGAAAAACACTAGTTCCTCCCAAAAATGAGAAAAACAGAAGTAAGCTTAAAAGCAGGACGAGCAAGAAATATTTCATCAATCATTCTGTTTTGGGTCGTTGAATCTCATTGCATTTCAAACGTCATATCGATTCGCAGAAATTCTAAATTCTACAAAAATACATTTTCCAAAGTCCTTACAGGTCTATTTCATCTTTTTTTTGATTTTCTTCAATTCGGGGAGTTGACAAATTAACAAAGTTACTGATGACGCCGCCCTAAATAAAAAGAGACAGCCAAACGACTGCCTCTTTGCGATATTTCTTTTAACCTCTACTTGAAAGTGCTTATTCAGCGACAAGAGCGCGCTTATAAGCCTCGTCGTAATGACGGCCAAGCTCATGCCAATCGAACATATACGAGGACTCCACAATGTGGTTACGCCGTAAAATCCGTTCTCGTTTTTCAATTTTGGTAAACGAAAGCATGTAGTTTGCCAAATCTTCTGCCGAATCGTACATCGACCTGTTTTTCCGGGTAATTACATTCACTCCCGCTTTCTCCTGCAACTCAGGAAGTTTCTGAATATACGCGCCAAAACCCGACAAATCGCTGGTTACAGAAGGCAACCCACTCACACAGCATTCGAGCGGAGTATACCCCCATGGTTCGTAATAACTTGGGAAAACCCCAAGGTGACAACCGCGAATAAAATCGTAGTACTCCATCCGCCAAAGAGGATTGGACGGTGAAATAAACTCAGGGTGATATACAATTTTCACTTTGTCCTCCTTAAAATTCAGCAGCTTCGATACTTTCAGAAAGTTCATAATCGGATCTTTCTCTTCATCAACCAGATTATGCGTCACCACCGGAGGCATATTATTTGTGTGCCACGATTTTAGGTTCCGGCGAAGACGAATAAGCTTATAGTCATCAACCAGCTGATTCAGGTCTGGCAATTCGAATCCATTGTGATCACCGACCATCTTTTCATAAAAGCTTTTAGCAACGTCCTTTTGCACTTCGTCGCAGTTTCGTTGAATCTCTTCGAGCATCGCTCTCGACTGTAAGACAGCCGGATTCATAGATGTATATGGATTTCGTGTAACAATAAAGAAGACAACTGTTTTGTCAATATTCTGCTCTTTCATTTTCCAGTTAAGCCGGGCGAGCGCTTCAAGCGTTATATCGTAGCCTTTATTGTAGTACTCAAATCGACCCGAGGTAAAGAAGTACAACGTATTGTCGAGATCGAATGAATAATTATTAAAGAAGTGCCCCATTACAAAGTCATTGATCTTCTCTTTGTTATTCTGGTGGGTAATCTGGAACTTATGCAACACCTCAAAACGTTCCACATTCAAGCCATTTGGAAGCACTAAATCAGGTTTGCGCCCCAACAGGTATTCGCACTCAACACCGGTTATATCACTCACCGTCGAAAACACATGGGCACCGTGTGCTGCCGCTCTCTCCAGATCAACAATATGCCGGATATTAAAATGATTGGCTTCTTTCTGCCAGTCGTAATTAGGTAAATGATCGTAAAATGCCGAATCATTCATCGCCAGATAACGCCCCAGCATTGTTGCATGGGTTGTAAATATGGTCTTTACCGGAAGGTTGAACTTCCGCAATTCAGGAACCGCTACACCTGCAAGCCATTCGTGGAAATGTGCAACCAAATTTTTGTTGAAATACTTTTGCTCAACCAATATCCTGAAAAACTCATAAATCTGAAAGCCAAAAGCAACAGCCTTATTCGCCAGATCATCGCCATCGGGTATGGTAATATTGTGGTGCTCCCAGATCAGGTATTTATAATTTGCCAGCAAGTGGTCAATGGCACAGCAATCAAACAAGATAGCTTTAGGTCTTCCGGCCACCAACCATTTTCCGTAATGCACCTGAAAGCCATTATCCCGCATTTCCTGCAAAGCATGTCCAATTCCATTGTCAGGATCAGGCTCCGGCTCAAAAATAGTCGCAACCTGATTGGCGTAATATGGACCGATTACAAAATAATTGTCACCCCATTTTTTTAGGGTTGACGGCACTTTTGATTGAATCACCGTGTAGATTCCTCCCACCTGATTGCAGACTTCCCAAGCGATTTCAAACAACATACTGTTATTCAAATCGTCAGGCTCAAGGACGAAATCCCCGTCTTGTACGATTGATTTTTTCATAGTTAGGTTTTTTTAAATAAGGCACTCGTTTGCTTATATCCCATTTTGAGCAGACAACTGCTCTGTGCACTGCAATAATCTCCTACGCAACATGCAAAAAACACTTCCCGCCGCCTCCTATATCGTTTCAACAAACAGATCTCGCGAAACACCAAAGGGCTCGGTTTTTCAGTAAATTTAAAAGTAGTAATTATAAATGGGATCAGAAGAATAATCCGCGACCAGACATAAAAAAAAGGGAAAGATTTTCATCTTTCCCTTTACCGGTGGTGCCACCAGGAATCGAACCGGGGACACATGGATTTTCAGTCCATTGCTCTACCAACTGAGCTATGGCACCATTGGCTTGCTTCTTGCGGCGTTTGTGTTTCGCAATTGCGGTGGCAAATATAGAGCAAAAATTTTAACTTCAAAACAAAAAATCACTTTCCACTAAATATTTTTTTACCCCTTATTCCAAAGGTCTTCTTTTTCATGGAATTAAAGATTGAATATTTCCTGTGGTTTTCTACTTTTGCACACCAATTTAAGCAGAACGTGAAAATAGATACAGGCATATTAGCGAATGGAATTCGGGTAATTCACCAACAAGTGGAGTCTCCGGCAGCCCATTTTGGCATTATTCTCAACACCGGGTCACGCGATGAGCTGGTCAAAGAACAAGGAATTGCTCACTTTATTGAGCATGTTATCTTCAAAGGCACAAAAAAAAGAAAAGCCTACCACATTCTCAGTCGTATTGAAGACGTGGGCGGTGAAATGAACGCCTATACCACCAAGGAGGAAACTGCTGTTTACGCTACCTTTTTGAACGAGCACTATAGCCGGAGCATGGAACTGATTAGCGACATTATCCGAAACAGCACGTTCCCCGAACGGGAAATTGAACGGGAAAAGGAAGTGATTATTGAGGAAATAAATTCGTATAAGGACAGCCCATCGGAACTAATTTTTGACGATTTCGACGAACTTTTATACGATGGTCATCCGATTGCCCGAAATATTCTGGGGACTCCCAAACTGGTGAAATCGTTTAAACGAGAACACATCCAGAAGTTTATTCAAAACAACTATCACACCAACGAGATGGTGCTTAGCTCGGTTGGAAATATTCCGTTTTCGCGCTTTCGTACGCTGGCTGAAAAGTATTTTGGAGAAATACCCGCCAAACAACGACAAGAGCAGCGAGAGCTATTCAACAATTACACCCCTGGATTTAAACGGGTAAAAATGGACACCTATCAAAGTCATTGCGTGATCGGCAATATTGCTTACAGCGCACAGAATGACAAACGGATGGGGATGGTACTACTCAACAACATTCTGGGAGGCCAGTCGATGAACTCGCGCCTCAACCTCTGTCTACGAGAGCGAAACGGAATGGCCTACAATGTGGAATCGAACTACACAGCCTTTTCCGACACCGGCCAGTTTAATGTGTACTTTGGAACCGACCGCGAAAATTTGGACAAAGCAATTCGACTGGTAAAAAAGGAATTTAAGTTGATTCGGGAAAAACAAATGGGCAGCCAGCAGCTGGCGAAAGCCAAAAAACAGCTAATCGGCCAGATTGCCATTTCGAGCGAAAACCGCGACGACCTGATGCTAACGCTGGGCAAAAGCTTCTTGTTGTACAACAAGATTGACAGTTTGCCGGAAATTTACCGAAAGATTGAGGCTATAACCGATCGCCAGATCCTGGAGATTGCCAATGAAGTTTTAGCTGAACAAGCTTTGAGCACCTTAATTTACGAGTAATGACGACGAATTACGAACTCGACAAATACATTCTGGAACACAGCAGCCCGGAGGATCCTGTTTTGTACGAACTGGATCGGGAAACCAACATCAGCATCCTTCGGCCACGGATGCTGTCGGGACACATACAGGGCATGCTGCTCACCATGCTTGCCCAGATGCTGCAACCGACACGAATATTGGAAATCGGCACTTTTACCGGCTATTCGGCAATTTGCCTGGCTAAAGGGTTGCAAAATGACGGAAAACTGCACACCATTGAAGTAAATGACGAGCTGGAATGGATTGCCACCAAGTACATTGAAAAAGCCGGTATGCGCGATAAAATCGCCCAACACATTGGCAATGCCTGCGAAATCATTCCAATGTTGGATGAAACGTTCGATTTTGTTTTTCTGGATGGCAACAAACGCGAGTACAGCCAATATTACGAGTTGGTATTCGACAAGGTGCGTCCGGGAGGATACATTCTTGCCGACAATATTTTATGGGATGGCAAAGTTGTGGAAGCTCTTGACCCACGGGACGAACAGACCATCGGTATTCTGGACTTCAACAAAAAAGTTAAGAATGATCATCGTGTAAAACAGGTTATTTTGCCACTGCGGGATGGTTTGATGCTGATCCGGAAACTCTAGTTACACACATCGACCCGTTTTCAGGCACAGAAGAGCCTCACTCCATGTGTACAGAACCAGATACACCGATCGGCATCAAATCCTACAATTCAAATCCCGGAACTATTTCTCCAGCGCTTTCATCGAGTTAATGAAATTCTTTTTCGCTTTGGCTGATTTGATGTTGGCTCCCGGACCGGCAATACATCCTCCTTCGCAAGCCATCACTTCGTAGAACTGGGCACTAACTTTCCCTTTCTCCATCTGCTTCATGGTACGAATCATTGCCTTATCGATTCCGTTGATGGTTTCGAAACTGAAGTTTTCGATTTGCTTTTCGGCCAACACAGAAGCCAATACACCACCTGTTTGAGCAAATCCTCTTGACTCTTTGGTGTACGATTCAACGGCGATACCTTCCATTTTGGCAGGTTGAATAGCCATTCCTTCTAAAATAGAATCCAGCTCTTCGAAACTTAACACATAGTCTGCCGAATTCTGATCGCGTGCTTCTTTTCGCTTAGCCACACATGGGCCTACAAAAACCAATTTCGCCTGTGGATATTTTTCGCGCAATTCTTCAGCAGTATAAGCCAATGGCGATGGAGTGTGCGAAACGTAAGGCATCAAACCCGGTGTGTGTTTTTGCACAGTTTCAACATACGACGGGCAACAGGAAGTGGTCATGAAAGGCTGTCCTTCGGCAAGTTTCTCTTTCAACTCAATGGCTTCATGGCGAGCTGTTTTTTCGGCACCACGAGCGACCTCAACGACTTCAGAAAAACCAATCTCCTGGATAGCTGCAAAAACCTGAGCCGGCGTTTCGGCATATTGAGCCAGGATTGCAGGCGCCACCATGGCGATCACCTGTTCTTTTCGCTCAATAGCTTGTAACACATCAATTACGGCCGAGAGTTCGAAAATGGCACCAAACGGACAAGCGGTAATACATTTGCCGCAGTACACACATTTATCGGCATCAATTTCTTCTTTCCCCGATGCATTCTTTTTAATGGCACCTACCGGGCAAGCTTCCTCGCAAGGGATGGGCATATAAACAATGGCGTGGTACGGACAGGCTTTTTGACATAGCCCACAGTTAACGCATGCCTCGGGCTTAATTTCTGTTTGTCCGGTTGGCGTAAAACGAATCGCGTTCTTTGGACAATTCATCACACATGGACTGGCTACACACCCCCGACATAGGTTTGTAACAACGTAATTAGCCTGAACACAACTGGTACAAGCTTCATCAACGACTGTTAAAATATTTTCAGGTTGATTTTCGCGCACTAAAGCTTTCCCGGCATACTCACTCAAGGTGTGCAAATCAATATCATCCGAGGGAACTTCGTAACCCAACAGAGGTAAAATTTTATAGCGGGTAACAGCGCGTTCTTTGTAAATACAGCAACGACCACGGGCTTGGCGTTCTTTGGGATATAACTCAACCGGGAGACTGTTAATTTTAGACTCCAACTCACCCGCCTGAAACATGCGCACCAATCGGGCAATCAACTCGTGACGAATAATCATCACATTATTTACATATGCAGCCATTGTGTAAAAATTTGAGGCCTCAAAGGTAATTTATTTTTATGCTGAAAAACATACAATTGGCTTATTTAAAACCATTCTACGCTGCATGCGAACACAGCTTCGCTAACCCCTAGCGAACTAGGCAGCAAACAGATACCAATGTTTCAGATCCGGAGCAATGCAAAAATGGGGAATGACCAGACGATCATCCCCCGCGGGCTAATTCAAGTTCAGTTAAACGCCCTTAATTTGTGTTAATTCGTTCTGCTTGTCGCTCCAGGCCTTACAGGCAACATAGGCCGCTTCAGCAAAAGCGGGAATATCTTCAAAGTCGGTCAGCAATCGGTCTTCAATCAGATCGTGCAACTCACTGGCTTTTTGTCCGGCTTTGAATTTCAACCTGTTTATCTCAGTCTCCAACTTTGCGATTTCTTCTGAGCTCATCGTCCCTCCTATTTTTCGTCGTTACTAATTGTTTTAATTGAGCTGATTTTCGTCCAATCATAGTACGAGTTACTCACCTGTCCGTCACTGGTTTCCGAAACCCACAACACTAATTCTTCAAGGAAGAAAGTTGCACCTTCCAATATCGCTCCTTCGTTTATCCGGATTTTAACTCCTTTGCGTTGTTTACGTGACAAACTTCCGTGCAGCGGCATGGTCGCATATTCAATCACTTTTTCCCAGGTTTGTTTGATATCCATCTTCTATACTTTTTTAGTTCGGCCAAACAGCAGCAAGAATAATGCAACAGGAATCGACACACTGAAACAGAGCACCTTAACAAATTATCAAATACAATTATGTAGCGAATAGAATCGGAGACTTACAAAAATGAAGGAAGAATGAGAGCAAATCTATTTCTCGGGTTCAAACCTGATTGCCAGAACTAAGAGATCTACCAGACCTGGTTAATGCGATTAGGTTCTGCCTAAGTCGTGTGCCCTTGACATTTGAACGAACTTACGGCGGGACACACAAACCAGGAGAGTGGCGGATGATTTTGAAACAAAATAAAAAGCCGGGCTAGTTCCTTGATGCATCGCCGCTTGCATCATTCAGATCGAGACCAATTTCTTTCAGCAACATGCTGGCATTAAAGCTCTGGCAAACCCCACTTTTCAACTTGTAGTCGAAAAACATCTTACCGGTTTCGATTTGAATGTCGAAATGAGCGTTTCGGATTTGCCGGGGAAACTGCTGCTCCATATTCGCCAGGCTGAGATCGTGGGTGGCAACTACAGCAAACAACTGGTGATGTGCAATGTGCCTTACAATAGCTTTGCAGCCCAACTCGCGATCGGTGGTATTTGTGCCTCGCAACAGTTCGTCGAGCAATACAAACAGGTTGTGTTTCGTTCTGCTGGCATCCAAAATTTGTTTGATCCGCAAAAGCTCGGCCTGAAATGTTGACACATTTTCATTCAGCGAATCGCTAATAACCATGTAAGTCATTAATTCGAAGGGGCCAGTCTCAAATTTAGCCGCGCAAACCGGAGCTCCGGCGAGCGCCAGAACAAGGTTGACTCCTACACTTCGCAGGAAGGTACTTTTTCCCGACATATTGGAGCCGGTCACAATCAACATCCGGTTTCGGTCATCGAAACGCACATCATTCACCACTCGTTTTGCCGATGGAATAAGCGGATGTCCAAGTCCCTCTGCCACAAACTGAATTGGATTTTCGGAAATTGAAGGAAACAACCAAGATTGATTAAATTGCATTACCGCGAAACTGCTTAATACCTCAAGGTGAGCAACGGCATGCAGCCAACGCGTTAGAAAGCCAGAATAACGACGTTGCACACGCCAATAGTCAAACAGAAATGCAACATCGGCATAACACCAGGAAAAAAGCACCAACTGGAGAGCCAAATTGTATCGGTGATCGGTTCGGTGAAGCAGTTTACGGATTCTGGAAATAACAACAGAGCCGGACTCACCGGCAGCTGAAAACTCTCGTGCTAAATCGTTTAGCAATTGAGACTGAACTTGTTCTCGTTCAAAAACGGCAATAAAATCTTCGAAAAAACAGAGATCCCTAGATTGTCCTAAAACCGGTTCAGCCTGTTTTGTCACTTTCCTATATAACGAACTAAACAAAACGTAGTTGAAGCCAACAGCAGCCAACAAAAAAAGGTAGTTAAGGTGTCCGGTAAAATACGTTCCAATTAATACCAAATTGAGAAGACTAAAAGCCACTGCATATCCGAATGCGATTTTTAAACGCGGCCAAAAAGCATCTGTTTTCAGATCCAAACCCGATAGATCATTCTTTTCTTTATTCCGGTTTTTTAATACCGCCAAACTTCGTATTTCGATCAGCAACTCCGGTTTCGAAACCAATTCCCGGACAGCCTGCTGGCGTTTTTCAATTTCGGCCTTGCTTGCCGGAGCTTTCAACCAGTTGGCTAAAAGCTGTTCTGCCGCGGCAGTATGGGTACGGTTCAAAAAGTGGTAAAGCGATCGTTCGCCAAAGATATTGAGATCAGACGAATAAGCATGCTTCCGGTTTGAGAAGCATGAACCATTCCTGCCCGGAAACTGATCCGTTTCAATGGCATTTATCTCCTGAGTCGCAGCTTCAATAAGCGATTCTATTTTCGCAATCCGGATGTCGAGCAAAATATCGCGACGAACAACGAACAAAAAAGCGCTTATTCCTAAAAGAAAAAACAAGGCACTAACAAAAACTGAATCAGACACCACGAACGGAATTACCAATGCCACAACAAACGCGACCAGCCGGATGTATTTATACTTCGATTGGGTAATTTGAGCTATGCGAAGAAGATCTTCGTTCTTGCGTTTTTGATTAACGTAAAAATCCAATGAATCCATTTGCTTAAGTTACAAAACAGAGTCCGACACAAAGACTCCCTCTATTTTAATTCGTACAACTAACCTGTCAATAATTTGAGTTACCACTTATAAAACGGAATCGCACACAATAACAGGCAGAGCCCACTTTGTTCTTCAAACTTCCGGCTATCCAGAGCATTCACAAATCATAAATTTTAGAAATCGACCTGCCATAGACGTTTTTTTTCGGCTTCCACCTAAGTTGTACACACAAAACACGAGCGCTAAATTACATCCCGCCACTCCCATTTTTAAGCCAGTCGAAAATACATTCCTGTAATCCGGACCTAATTTAACGTATACCAACGGGTAATCTTGCAGAAAAAGTTAAACATTCTATAAAATTAGAACCAAAGGTTCAGATTCATCTCGATCACCAAAGGAAACCTTGGAATGCCTCTTGCAAATCGACCAAAATTACGCCTTTACGCGAGGTTGATTTCCCGAGAGACTCATTCATCTATGATTCGAAACAATCGACTCAGAAAATCAATCCAACACCGGCCGACAACGACAGAAAAGCTTAACAAACCGGATGCTTGTTTCGAATAAGCAGTCGATACCATTCGCATTATCTCCTTCGTTTTCGACTTCAAAATTAGACAATAAAAAACCGGCTATTGCGCAGCCGGTTTCGGGAAATGAGGGAATGACATCTACATGGTCAGAACCATACAATAAATTCATAAAGACTTCATGGCATTGAGCCTCTTTTTTTCAGCTATCCCGGATCATAGATCCGCTTTAAATGGCTTATCTGTTACTTAGGATCAGGCTCCTGATCTAGATTTCGTCACCGACAACCGGGATGTGCGATAGCAGATGAATATCCTGCAAGCTACTGTAGTCGTACAAATAAAAGCCCTCTTCGCCGATCATAAACAGGTAATTGCCAACCGGAATGACATCCGTTGCCTGTATGTCGGGAAAGCTTGCCAATTTGTGTTGCGTAATAGATTCGGGATCGGCAACATCGTAAACCTTAAGACCGGCGTCGCCATCGCACACAAACAAAATATCGCCATCGATCCCCAAACCATGCGGATTCACCATGGGATAAGTTGCCACCTCTGTCAACTCGGTGTAATTGTCACTCATCCGGATCACATCGAGTCGGTTAACCGATTGTCCGCACCAGCCACCATCGCGCAAGGTAACGTAGGCTAAATCGTTTTGTACTACAACCGGGTCGCAGCTCGTAATATGGGTATATTGCTTAATAAATGTTGGGCTTTCAGGCAACTCCAAACTGTAGATCAGCATGCCGGTGGTTGTTCCCAGAAACAGATGATCGTCATAAACAAACATCGTTTCAATTCCCCAACCCGCAGTTTTAGTTCCAAACATCACCGGATTTTCCAGATCGTTAATTTTAATGGTGTATAATTGATAATCATCAACGACATACAAAAAGTCGCCGTTTAGGCCAAAGCGAGCCATTGATCCACCCACTCCAAAAGTACTTCCTGAGCCGCCACCAACACCAGCCGAACTATAATTGGCAAAATCGCTTGACAGCGCCTCCCTATAAGTATCGTAGTAGTAAATCGGGTATGTTTGCTGTTCCACCCGATGACGAACCTCTTTGATCTCCCAGGCAAGCACCACCCCTTTTTCTTCTTCAATTTCATCGAGCCGGTAATCGGTATCGTATTCCGGCAAGGTATACGGAAAGATGTCTTCAACACGCCCAACTTCGTGCATATTGCTGAGATCAGACAGGTCGATCGCCACCAGATCGACATAACTGTCGGCGTATAACACATCGTCCTTAATGGCTAAATCAATATTCCCCGGAATACTCAAAAACGCTATTTCCTCGGGATTGGCCGGGTCCTGTACGTTGAGCACGTGCACCCCTTCCGTTTGCTCGTTGATAAAGATATAATTGTCTTTGAAATAGATTTTCCCGGGATTCTTAAGCTCTCGGGGCGACTCCGTTTTCACGGCAGAGCGCAAATCGTCGTAACTCATATACACCGGCGAATTAGCCAGATAACTTTCATAAATCTTGTCCTCGCAGCCCGAAAGTGCAAGCAAGCCCATGAACAGGAAGATATATAGAACTCTTTTTTTCATCTTATTTTTCTGTTTAGTTGAATAAAATACCCAATCGGATGGACAGGCGGTTGTAGTTTGTTTCCAATTCGTATTGATGGTCGCCTTTAAACGTGACCTGACTGTAGCGATAGCCAAACTCAAGCGATAAACCGAGATTCGGATTCAGGTAACTTACAAAGCCAAAAGATGGATTCAACAGCATTCCACCTTTATTTTCCATTGCCTGAGAACTGTAGGGATAATAGTTAGAATAAGGCATATAGTCGTAGTAAATCCAATTATTCTGATGCACATCACCATCAAGAGCAAACAGATAGCCACCCTTGAAACTAAAAAAAGGCGTAAATCGGGATTCGCGAAAATGATATTCAAAGTTCGCAAAAACCGGCATATACGATTCCTCCAGAAAATCGACCCCTGCACCCGCTCCCAAATAGAATTTTGGAAGCATTTTCGTATTGAATGAACCATCGAAGGAAAACGGTGAGTCTTTCTGATTGTCGGAACTACCGACTAAAACCCCTGCCGAACATTTCAGGAACCATGGCCTCTCAAGCTTGTCCAAAGTCAAAATCCGAACCGATTTCGAAGCAACCGTATCAATATCGGTTCTCTTAAATACCCAAGTGTTGCGGCCCGATTGCACCAGCATATTTTCATCGTCATAAGGTACCACATGTCCTTTTACAACCGATCCGTTTTTCAGGTAAACAACCTCTTTTGATACTCGCTGGCCAACCGACGGAGCAACAAGTAGTGTGGCAAAAAGCAGAAGAAGGGTGAGTTTTTTCATAGTTACAACTTAAGGTTAAACAGGAGTAAGATGCGGACACTGCGGGCAGGTTGCGTATCAAAATTAAAAAGTAAGAATAAATTGAAAGTTTTCGAACCGTAATTTTGCCAGCAATGGAAATGGCAAGCAACGGAATGACCGACAAAGCGATCTGGCAAGGAAACCACCGAAGCTGTATTATAGTGGCATTCAATTGGCATGGTATTTAAAACGAATAGCTGATGCCCGTATAAAATTCGAACGTGTAGGGTTTGTAGGTTACGTTCGGATTCCGACTTAACGACTCGATAAAATAACGCATTTGCGGCTCGAAACGAAGCTGCAACCCGGGTGTTAATTGGTAGCCAAAACCTAATCCGAGGTTTGTTGAATAGGTAACCGAACTCATATTCGCGGTTTCGCCAATATTCACGCGTTGGCTTTCATTGGTCATGTAGGCTGAATTGCCAACCAAGAAACCGGTATTAAATCCACCCATTAGCTGAAGACCAACTGTTCGATCAATGAGCTGATAACGAACTAAAAGCGGAATTTCGAGGTAATTAAAAAGCTGCTCAAACTCGGCATTTGTCAGTAAAACGCTATTGGACGATGCCGAAGCCGCCGACTCAAAATCAGCAGCAATAAGGGCATTTTGAGGCACACCGTCTAACACGATTGTTCCGGCCGGACCATTCACCACAACTGAAGCGCCATTCACTAAGCCGGATTGAAAATAGGATTGATCGGAAGCCATTTCACTATTTGAGACTCCCTCCCGGGATGACGAATTGGAAGAACTCTGTCCCAGGCTGTTGTACATGATCCCCGATTGAAAGCTCCATCGGCTCTGTGTTTCAACAGCAACCGTCAAGCCGGCTCCCAAATTCATCTGACTGTTTGATGATGCAGAATTCATCGTTTGAGCGTACTGTTGCCCATATTTTGTATCATTCACCGCCAGAGCCGGATTTACCCTTGCACCAATACTCCAATCCAGAAGCTTCAATCGACGTTCCTTTTCCGGCAAAGCTTTTCGGTTTTGATCGATTATCCGAAGGTCTTGTTCACTCAATCCATTTCGGGAAGAAGCAGAACTCAAGCCGATCAATCGGTTGGCTTGCCGGTTCTCATGTTGCAGCCGTGCTGCTAGTTTACCAAGCAAACTCATTCGCGGTGCAGTCTCTTGCAAATCATTCGTTCCGAATAAAACCTCCGATGATTGTTCGAAACTTGATGCTTCGGGTTCAGTCGCGACCGATTCTTTCGATACCGAAATGATGGGACCATTTGCTCCGGACTGATCGACTGAAACAGCTGATTGCCCGGGTGATTTCTCGTGAGACGATGCTACCGACTTCTCTTCCTCTAAAGACGCCGACGGCAATCCAGTCGTTTTGCCAGACTCCATGATTGACGCGACAGTGCCCGGCTGAACGCGAACACCCGGCTTTTCATTTTGCCAAACAATACCCAACACAAAAGCTAGCACTACTGCCGCAGCAACGCCACCCAGTTTCCACCAGAACACAACTTTCCGACGTCGAGACTGTGCTTGCGCTTCCACAATCCCGTCCCAGACATAGGCGGGGGGTTTCTGCTCAAACTTCTCCAGTTTCGAACGAAAGAGCTCATCCAAATGTTTGTCTTCTTCCATCATGCTGTATTGTTATTTTCCGCTCCCAACAACTCGTTCCGAACCCGATGTTTCAAAATAATTCGTGCGCGAGCTAAATTCGACTTCGACGTTCCCTCCGAGATTCCCAGCTCCTGAGCGATTTCTTTGTGGTTCATCGATTCGAAAACATACAAGTTAAAAACCATTCGGTAACGGGGAGGCAACTCCCGAATTAGCTGCATCAGATCATTGGCCGACAAATCGGCTTCAAGAGCCTCTTCTTCCTCCGCATTATCGTATTGCGACATATCTTCGACCGGGTACAACTTGGTTTGCTTCCTAAATTTCGCCAGCGACACGTTGACCATTATTCGCCGTACCCAGCCCTCAAACGATCCTTGATGCCGGAAAGAATCAATCTTTTGAAATACTTTAATGAATCCCTCCTGTAAATTATCCTCCGCCTCGGTCTGATCTTTTGAATAGCGCATACAAACCCCGAACATCGTAGATGCATACAGATTGTACAGCTGAGCCTGAGCGCTCGGCTTACCTGCAGAACAATCTTTAATCAATTGCGTTAGCTCCTTCAAATCGGGTACTTTAGATCGCTTAATTTAGAGAATTCCGGTCGACTTTTGGGTCTCTCCTTTCTGATACTGATCCATAGATGCTGAAAAAGGGGAATTGGTTGCGTCTGAAAAATAAAAATGAGTAAGCTGCCGGAACAAAAAAAGGCAGCTCCTGATTGAAGCTGCCTTTAAATGCTCAACTTTTGAGCTTATTTGAATAAATGGTAGGTAACGCCAATGGCAAAAGCCAAACTTGTTTTGTCGTAGGATTCTTTATATGCAATCCCCTGATAAGTATCTTCAATATAATCACTCTCATAGGCCGTATAAAGTACTCCTAAATCCAGATCGACTTTCTCGTTCACTTTAAACATGATACCAAAACCAACTGAATTCCCGGTCAGGCTGTTACTCAAATCCGACTGAAATCCGCGTCCAACGCCGGTTTTCGTATGCATGAAACCTGCACTGGCAGTCGTAAAATCTGAAATTGCATACTCCATCCCGAAAGCCAACTCATAAAGATTCTTATCAACTTCATTCTCTTTGCCATCCCAATTGGCATTCTTATCGAAATAATTCGTATAAGAAGCTGAAAGTTTCAGGTTATCGTACAACTGAAAATCACCCCCTGCAGCTAAAATGGCAGGAATATCATTCCGATACTTGTCACCATCGGGGAATTGTCCCAAATCATCAACCTCAGTTTGATTCTCCAACTCCAGTTTCGTTCTAAATTCGTAGCGCAAACCCACATTTAATTTGTCTGAAGGACGAATGTTCAAGCCAATGATTGGTGTGAATCCGAATCCTTTCTGTTTGGCATCAACTATTTTATCTCCCATTTGTGAGGCATAAGCATCTGCAGTAGCTGCGTTGGTAGTCATAACGGTAACCGCCTGGCCAAAAGTCGTACCAGTAGGCAGCCCGGCACTGGTTGCAACAGCATCCGGCATTACCATATCCTCCGGATATTGAGAAAAACTCTGTGCTGCAGTCGTCGCCTGAGTCGCTAAATCAGCCAACAGATCGGCTGCCAAAAAACTTTGCCCGGCAGTGAAAACACTAATATTTTTTATATGCCCTTCGTATTTATTGTTCGCATTAATTAAACGAAAACCGGCAGAACCACTAATCGCCTCACTGATTTTATAACTTGCATTAAACTGAAATCCCAGATAAGCGGAATACCCCTTGAAGTACAAATCGGTTGAATAACCGGTGACGGCAACTCCCAATTGGTTCAAACCGGAAGGAAGCAGAGCGAATGGCATTTCAAATGATGGTAAACCGGTATTGTATTCAGCCGAACCGCCTCCTGAGTTTATTCCGAAGCCGAAAGATAAGGCCAACTTATCTTTCTTATAAACAGCGAACGCTGTTGGAAAAACCGGAATTGTCAACCCTCCTTCATAAGACGATTGATTTAACAGCGGGAAATTATTCTCGATCGTGCGGGTTTGAAACAAACTTTGATTGTTCAGCGCGAAATGAAAACCATTGCTCATTTGCACCAACCCAGCCGGGTTAAAATACACACCATCGATTTGGGTCGATGCATTCCGGGAAAGCATCCGGATATATTGCGCACTCTGGTTGCCATTGGTTAATATACCTCCGGCATGTGCCGAGCACAACGCCGATAACACGATAACACTGGATAAAATAATTCTCTTCATAAAAAGTAATGTTGTTTGTAATGCGCCGCAAAAGTATCAATTTATACGTTTACTCAAAACAAATATACTGTCAATCAACACATTAAGAATTTTCAAACAAAAAGTTCATTTGTTCTATTACCTGGCATTCTAATCGAAAAAGGAAAATCCGTGGCAGTCGACCTGATAAAAAAATGGCTCGAGCAATTAGCCCGAGCCATTCAATATATTTTGTAGAGACTTGATTACAAGTGGATCACTTCATCATAAGCTGCTGCAGCTGCCTCCATAATTGCTTCGCTCATCGTTGGGTGCGGGTGTATCGACTTAATCAACTCATGACCGGTTATTTCCAGACGTTTAGCTACGACTAATTCGGCAATCATTTCAGTTACATTTCCACCAATCATATGAGCTCCAAGCAATTCGCCGTATTTGGCATCGAACACTAGTTTCACAAATCCTTCTTTTTGACCGGAAGCACTTGCTTTACCACTGGCCGAGAACGGGAATTTTCCCACCTTAACTTCAAAGCCGGCTTCTTTTGCCTTCTGTTCAGTCATCCCAACCGAAGAAACTTCGGGAATGGTATAGGTACAACCCGGAATATTCGAGTAATCGACCGGGTGAGGATTTTGTCCGGCGATTTTTTCAACGCAGGTAATCCCTTCGGCCGAGGCCACGTGCGCCAAAGCAGGCCCATGCACGATATCTCCGATAGCATAAACCCCATCAATATTAGTGCGATAAAAATCATCGACAATAATTTTGCCTTTCTCGGTTTTTACGCCTAATTCTTCGAGACCAATGTTTTCGATATTGGTAGCAACACCAACGGCTGAAAGCACAATTTCGGCTTCAATTTCCTCAACACCTTTCTTGGTTTTCACTTTAACTTTGCAAAGCTTGCCACTGGTATCGACCGATTCAACAGATGAATCGACCATTACTTTCATTTTTGACTTTTTAAATGATCGCTCCAGTGTTTTTGACACTTCCTCATCCTCGTTCGGAACAACATTGGGTAGGAACTCCACCAGTGTAACCTCCGTACCGATTGATTGATAGAAGTATGCGAACTCACTTCCAATTGCTCCCGAACCTACAACAACCATCGATTTTGGTTGTTTGGGTAGGGTCATCGCCTGACGATATCCGATGATCTTTTTGCCATCCTGTGGTAAGTTGGGGAGTTCTTTCGACCGCGCTCCTGTAGCCAGAATGATATGTTTTGCTGAAACGGTTGTTTTCTTGCCATCGGCATCAGTCACTTCAACCGATCCTTTCCCGGCCAGTTTTCCAAAACCGTTTATCACGTCAATTTTATTCTTCTTAAAGAGGAATTGAATTCCCTTACTCATGCCTTCGGCCACTCCGCGACTACGTTTTACCATCGCTTCGAAATCAGGTTTTACATCACCCGAGATTGACACGCCATAATCGGCCGCGTGAACAGCGTACTCATATGCCTGAGCGCTTTTCAGCAATGACTTTGTTGGGATACATCCCCAATTCAAACAAATTCCTCCGAGGTTTTCCTTTTCAACCACGGCAACTTTAAAACCTAGTTGGGCTGCGCGGATTGCGGCAACATATCCGCCCGGACCACTCCCTATGACTAATACATCGTAGCTCATAATACTTGATTCGTTATTTTTTCGACTGTAA
>NZ_JBFHIT010000058.1:0-29334 GCF_041596335.1 Mangrovibacterium sp.
ATATTCTCTTATGCCAATTGAATCAACAAAACGCTTCATCAAGCTCATGCCTCCAAATGGAGTTACTTTTTTATCGGAATACTCGATAGGAAGATTAACCATATGGGTGAAATGTAATAGGTTATAGAATACCTCTAAATTGAAGCTTTCTGTAGATTTTTCTATTCTCTATTGCATAAAGTAGGTTAAATTACCTTCTTTTTAAAAACGGGTGATTTTGTTTTACTTGTTTCCGGGGAAGTAGGTAGCAAGAAACGGGTATCACTTTTAGGAAGCATGACCATCGATTTCCTGGAAATCTGCTATTGGTTATTATTGCAATATTGAATCAGTTGAATGAGGCCTTTTTCCGTTTTTGTTCTAACCTTTTCTTTTTTGATGTATTGAGAGATGTCTGGTTTGAGCGACTTAATATTTTCGATCAGTACTTTAGCGTTTTTAAACGTTTTCGGATTACCTTGCTCCACCGCAAGTAAATACTGATCTTCCAGTCTGACAAAGCGGTCGGGCTGAGCGTCCGAGTAACCAATCGCTTTTTGGGCCTGTTGAAACTCGAGGTTATATTTTTTGTATAGTTTTAAATGTCCATCAACCAATAACTCCAGGATACCCCGATCGGTTTGACCCTCTTCCGTATATTCTATCAGTTCAAAGTAACGAGCTCCAAGGTTGAACTTGTATAAATGATCCGGACTGTCTATTTCCGTAATTTGATCCTGATTATTTTTAAATTCTATCTTGTCGGTGTATATATTGTACCTCAGAGGAACACTTTCATAGCTAATGCTGTCGTCGATAATAACTTCTCCGGGAACAAAATCGTCGGCTAAAAATGGAGAACCATCGACATTCTCATACATGAGATCGTTGCCTTTACTCCTGTTAAAAATCATATGATCCGATAAGCTATTTAGATCATCAATTATGAAGATTTGAGAAAATCCAATGTGATTGAAGACAAGACAGAATATAAACAGAATTACGATTCTCATATGTTATTACATCTCAGTAAGATGAAAGAATTAATGATATTGTAAAGCTACATTCCTTTGAGAAATATTGTTTTCAATTTTAGATATTAAGATTCAAAAAATGAATATTTGAATATCTTTTGTAGGTTTCCTGACCATTTTGATTCGTTGTTACGTACCTGAAACCGTGATCGCCGATAGATCTGCCTTTTTACCAAATCACACTTAGATAATAGAAATCAGATTTTCATTTGTCTAAACTTCAAAATCAAATGTCTGAAATTAAAATCGATCACGGGGAGAGTATTCTAAATTTACAATATTTGAAATGATCTGCTAGACAGGTGATTAAGATTGGCTTAGTTTGAAGAAAATCAAATATTGAGTTACATGTGTTTTAGTCACCATTTTTCTGAAAGAGAGAAAGTGTATAGCTCGTTTAGCATCATGTATAACTAACTGGATCATAAATAAATGAAAAACCTAGTTCTGACATTGGCAGCACTTGTCGTTTGCGAAATCGCATCTGCTCAGTTTGGCGGAATACAGCGTGTACCGCAAGCCGACTTTTCGACGATTGCCGGAGAAATTGTTCCTGGATTACTTTTAATAAAGCCTGATTTTTTTGAAAATAAAGATGATTGGCCGTTCTTATGGGGCGAAAACGAAGTTACAATAGGAGGCTCGGCTGAATATATTGTCCTGTCGAATGCAATTCTTGATCTTGTTAAAGAATAAGTTATACCGTTATGATAAATTGAAAAATGACAGCTTGTAAACACTACCTCATAATGGGCGGCATTGTGATATTATCAATACTGAATACCCAAGCCCAGAACCCAATTATTCGGGATCAGTTTTCTGCCGATCCTTCCGCACGGGTTTTCAACGGACGAGTTTATGTCTTTCCTTCACACGATATTCCTACGCCTGCCGAAAAGCCAGGTCGGAAAGATTGGTTTTGCATGGAAGACTATCATGTATTCTCATCAGAAAACCTGACGGATTGGAACGATCATGGTGTAATTGTAAGCCAGACCAGCGTGCCTTGGGTCGATTCTACTTCGTACAGTATGTGGGCGCCCGATTGCATTGAAAGAAATGGAAAATACTATTTCTATTTTCCGGCCAATACAAAAACAGTTGACCCTAACGGAAGAAGAGGCTTTGGTATTGGAGTGGCTGTTGCCGAAAAGCCCGAGGGGCCCTATATCCCGCAGCCCGAACCCATTAATGGTGTTCACGGTATCGACCCCAATGTTTTTATCGATAAAGACGGTCAGGCCTATTTGTATTGGTCGATGAGGGATATTTATGTTGCTAAATTGAATGAAAATATGTTGGAGATGGATTCTGAACCGGTGGCTATTCAGAACTTGCCAAGTGAGGGTTTAAAAGAAGGGCCCTATTTGTTTGAGCGCAACGGGATGTATTACCTCACATTTCCGCATGTGGAGAACAACATTGAACGTTTGGAATATGCCATTGGTGAAAGCCCAATGGGGCCTTTCAAAATGGCAGGTGTAATCATGGATGAGTCGCCGATGAACTGCTGGACCAATCATCACTCCGTGATCAACTATCAGGAACAATGGTATTTATTCTATCATCAGAACGAATATTCGCCTGAATTTGATAAAAACCGTTCAATTTGCATCGATAGTTTGTCGTTCAAAACTGATGGTACGATTCAAAAAATTATTCCGACACGGCGGGGAGTTGGTCAAACAAAAGCAAGTTCCAAAATTCAACTTGACCATTACAGTGAGAAGAGTGAAGGAGCGGCTATCGCTTTTCTGGATACAGCTGATATGTTTGCCGGATGGAAATCTATTCTTACTCAAAAAGGAGATTGGATGCAATACAACGCTGTTCAATTCACTGGCAAGGAAACATCGCTCAAACTAAAATACCGGGCAACAAATGGCGGACAAGTGCAATTGCGACTCGCCGGGATTCATGCAGGTTTTGTTGCTGATCTGGAACTTCAGTCCGGCGATGATTGGAAGGAAGTTGACTTAGACCTAATGCCTGTGTCCGCCGGCATCCATAATCCGGTATTACTTCTGGAAACTGATGATCCGGTAGAAATAGACTGGATTCAATTTGAAAACTAATTTGCATCAACCTAAAATAACCTAAGATGAAAAGAACGTATTTAATGGTGACCTTGTTGATAGTCCTATTTACAAGTCAAATTGCTTTGTCTCAAACGACTCAATCCTTAGTTGTTGAGGATTTTAAACCTTCGTCAGTAAATCAGCCGGGAAAGGAATACCCTCAGGTAAATTCCGAAGGTCGGGTTCGCGTCCAAATCGCGGCTCCTGATGCAAAGTATGTCCAGCTTGATATTGGCGGGGTAAAATACGATTTGAAGAAAGATGAAAACGGGCTTTGGACAGGAGAATCAGCCACCCAGGACGAAGGTTTTCATTATTACCAGTTGAATATTGACGGAGCATCGGTTCCCGATCCCGGAAGCCTTTATTTTTATGGCGCCAGCCGATGGGGAAGTGGTATCGAAATACCCGCCGCTGATCAGGAGTTTTATGCGTTGAAGAATGTTCCGCACGGACAGGTTCGTGAGCAAATTTATTTCTCAAAAACCACGAACGCGATGCGTCGCTGTTTTATTTACACTCCTCCCGGTTACGGTAACGATGCGTCAATGCGTTATCCGGTGTTGTACCTGCAGCATGGCGGTGGCGAAAATGAAACCGGTTGGTCCAATCAAGGTCATGCCAACCTGATTATGGATAACCTAATTGCTGAAGGGAAAGCAGTTCCTTTTATAATTGTAATGGATAACGGTGCCTGGACAATGCCGAAAGGGGAGCGCCCGGCTGCCGGGAACTGGCCACCGAAAGGTTGGGCTGATGGGTTTATGAATACTTTGCTCAATGATATTATCCCGATGGTTGATGCCAATTATCTGACGCTAGCCGACCCTGAATACCGCGCTATGGCCGGTCTTTCGATGGGAGGAATGCAAACGCGGGTGATAACGTTGGCTCACCCCGAAGAATTCTCGTATGTCGGTATGTTTAGTGGTGGTAGTATTAGCCCCGGAGATATTGAAAATGCGCCCGGTTTTAAAGAGAAAGTTAAACTGCTGTTCATTAGTTACGGTAGCAGAGAACTCGAAAATCGCCGGACTGGTTTCGGTGGCGATCCCAAAGAAAATACAGAAAAGCTCAAAGAGGCTGGGATGAACACTCATTTCTATGTGTCGCCACAAACGGCTCACGAATGGCAGTCCTGGAGACGAAGTTTGCACGAATTTGCTCCACTTATATTCAAAAACTAAAAAATGAACACCATGAAACTATTTTCATTAACCTTAGCTTTATGCATGGTCCTATCCGGCTCTTTGTGTTTTGCGCAAGCCGATGGAGCAATTGAAGAAGATTTTAAGCCTTCAACGCTAAACCAGCCGGGGAAGGAGTACCCGATGGTAAACTCGCAGGGGTATGCACGATTCCGTGTTGAGGCTCCTGAAGCACAAAGTGTAAGTGTCAGCCTTGGTCTTGGTGGAAGAGGTGGAACGACCCTTACAAAGAATGAAGAAGGCGTTTGGATGGGAACGACCGAAGGCCCTATGGACGAAGGTTTTCATTATTACCATTTAACCATCGATGGTGGTGTTTTTAACGATCCGGGAGCTTTGAATTTTTATGGTTCAACACGTTGGGAAAGCGGCATTGAAATTCCTGCACACGATCAGGATTTTTATGCGCTTAAGGATGTTCTGCATGGGAATGTCCAGCAGGTGCTGTTTCCCTCAAAAAGTACCGGAACTTCGCGCCGTGCGTTTGTTTACACACCTCCGGGTTACGGAAAGGATCAAACGAAACGTTATCCGGTGCTGTATTTGCAACATGGCTGGGGCGAGGACGAAACAGCCTGGAGCAACCAGGGACATGCGAACCTGATTATGGACAATCTGATCGCTGAAGGAAAGATCAAGCCTTTCATTATTGTGATGACCTACGGAATGACCAATGAGGTTCGATGGGGACATATGAACGAATTCAAAATTGAAAATTTCCAAACCGTGTTGGTTGATGAGCTCATTCCTTATATTGATACGAATTTCAGCACAATTGCCGATCAATCTCACCGCGCAATGGCGGGGCTTTCAATGGGAGGCATGGAAACAAAAACAATTACGCTTAATAAACCTGAAGTATTTTCATATTACGCACTGCTCAGTGGTGGTATATACAGCCCTGAGGATGTGAAAGATCACGCGAAACTAAAGCTCATTTTCCTAAGCTGCGGAAGTAAAGAACGTCCTGATGGGGTAAAAAAAGCTGTTGACACGTTAAAAGAGGCTGGGTTTAATGCCGTTTCCTATGTGTCAGAGGGTACCGCACACGAATTTCTGACCTGGCGACGCAGCTTGCTTGAGTTGGCTCCTCTGCTGTTTAAAGATTAGCCGTTAAACGATTTTTTACGAACCCGAAGGAACAGCTCACCGGTGGTTAACCTGGCGCATAGATTTGCATCAATATAGCCAGTTGTTATTTTAAGTGAGGTGAATTGATAAGTTTATCTTGGGAAAATCGACAAAAACCAAAATAGATGAAAATAAAACTAATACTCGTTTTTTGCCTGTTAGTTTCAGTAAACTCATGGGCGCAACAATACCCTTTCCAAAACCCGAATCTGAGTTCAGAGGAGCGGGCAAAAGATTTGATTTCGAGGTTGACTTTGGAAGAAAAAGCCACCCTAATGTGCGATCAATCTGACGCTATTCCACGATTGGGTATTCGAAAATTCAACTGGTGGAGTGAGGCCTTGCACGGATATGCCAATAACGATAATGTAACGGTTTTCCCGGAACCCATCGGGATGGCCGCGTCATTTAACGATGAGCTGTTGTACCGGATATACGACGCGGTCTCAGATGAAGCCCGTGCCAAATACCACGAGTGGCTGAATATGGGAAATGAAAATAAACGTTTTCTCAGCCTTTCAGTTTGGACGCCTAACGTGAACATTTTCCGTGATCCACGCTGGGGCCGCGGTCAGGAAACCTATGGAGAAGACCCTTACCTGACTTCGCGCATGGGAGTTTCTGTCGTTAAAGGGCTGCAAGGTCCGAAAGATGCCAAATACCGCAAGTTACTTGCTTGCGCCAAACATTATGCGGTTCACTCGGGGCCCGAATGGAGCCGGCATGAACTCAACCTGAACAATGTTGACCCACGCGAATTGTACGAGACTTACCTCCCTTCTTTTAAGGCGCTGGTTCAGGATGCCGATGTTCGTCAGGTGATGTGCGCATACCAACGGCTGGACGATGAGCCTTGCTGTGGAAATACCCGCTTGCTACAACGGATTCTTCGAGATGAATGGGGGTTCCAATACCTGGTTGTGTCTGATTGCGGCGCCATTACCGACTTTTTTACCACGCACAATGTTTCATCTGATGCTGTACACGCAGCTTCGAAAGCAGTATTGGCCGGTACTGATGTGGAGTGCGTTTGGGAAAATTACCCGTTCAAAGATTTGCCTGACGCTGTTGAGCGAGGTTTGATAAAAGAAGAGGACATCAACAAAAGTTTGATGCGGGTGTTGACCGGCCGCTTCGATCTCGGTGATTTAGACCCCGATTCGATAGTCCCTTGGGCGCAAATTCCGAGTTCGGTCTTAAACAACGAAGAACACCGCCAGCTGGCCTTGGATATGGCTCGCGAAACAATGACATTGCTTCAGAATAAAGGTGATGTATTGCCTTTGTCAAAATCGGTAAAAAAAATCGCTGTAATCGGGCCAAATGCCGACGACAAACCCATGTTGTGGGGAAACTACAATGGAACCCCGAATCACACAGTATCAATTCTGGATGGAATCAAGACCAAGATTTCGGAGAAGAAAATTTTATACGATAAAGGTTGCGATTTAGTAGAAGACAAAGTCACCCAAAGTTATTTCGACCAATGCTCGTTCGCTGGCAAGCCTGGTTTTAAAGCTACTTACTGGAATAACCCGGATCGTGAAGGTGAGGTTGTTGCCACGCAACAAATTACCAATCCCATAAAAATGACCACAGCCGGTCAGCACGAATTTGCATCGGGCGTTAAACTCGAAGGTTTTTCTGCGATTTACGAGGCTGAGTTTATTCCCAAAATAACCGAAGAAATCATATTCAAGGGTGGCGCTACAGGCTATTTCGAATTACAGGTAAACGGTGATACCATTAAACGGTACAACAACTGGCGTACCTTATCATCCCGAATGCCATTCAAGGTTGAAGCCGGCAAAAAATATAAGATTGAAATCCGTTATAACCAGTCCAATAATTGGCAGGCCAACATCGAATTCGACTTTGGAAAAGAAGTGGATGTTGATTATACCGATTTGGTGAATAAGCTCAAAGGTATTGATGTGGTGGTATTCGTCGGCGGACTTTCCGGTAAACTGGAAGGAGAAGAAATGCCTGTTTCGTATCCCGGTTTTAAAGGCGGAGACCGTACCAATATTGAGCTGCCTTTGGTTCAGCGCAATTGTCTGAAAGCACTGAAGGATGCCGGTAAAACGGTGGTTTATGTGAACTGTTCGGGGTCGGCTATTGCTTTAACGCCTGAAACAGAAAGTTGCGATGCCATCCTTCAGGCATGGTATGCCGGCGAATCGGGTGGACAAGCTGTTGCCGATGTGCTGTTTGGCGATTATAACCCGGCCGGAAAACTACCTGTCACTTTTTACCGAAATTCGGATAAACTGGGTGATTTTGAAGATTATTCGATGAAAGGGCGTACCTACCGTTATACAACCGATTACCTGTTTCCGTTTGGTTTTGGCTTAAGTTACACAAGCTTCGATATCGGTGAGGCAACACTGAGCAAAGCTTCGGTTAAAACCGATGAATCTGTTCAATTAACGATTCCGGTTACGAACTCGGGTAAACGGGATGGAGTTGAAATAGTGCAGGTATATGTCCGAAAAGTAAACGACCTCGAAGGGCCTATGAAGACGTTGAAAGGTTTTAAACGGGTTGAACTGGCGAAAGGTAAAGCACAACAGGTAGCCATCAACCTTCCGTTTTCGTCGTTTGAATTTTACGACTGGACGCAGCGTAAGATGGCTGTAACACCCGGCGAGTACGAAGTGTTATATGGCACCAGCTCTGACAATAAAGATTTGAAATCCGTTAAAGTAACCATACTGTAAAATAAAAACGATGAAAAGTATTACGTTTTTAATTGTAGCAGCAATTTTGTTTTTGAGCGCCTCCTGCTCTAACCCAAAACCAGGACAGGTAAAGGTTGAAGGCGGATGGATCCAGGGAATAGTTACAGATAGCATGCAGGTTTTTAAAGGGGTACCTTTTGCAGCCCCGCCTGTTGGCGACTTGCGTTGGAAAGCTCCGCAACCGGTTGGGAAATGGGACGGGATTAAACAAACGACTGAATATGCCACTGCTCCCATTCAGGGTGGAAATCCTCCGTCGGGTAAAAGCGAAGACTGCCTGTACCTGAATGTTTGGACACCGGCCAAATCAGACAAAGAAAAACTACCGGTATTGGTTTGGATTTACGGAGGTGGGTTCACTTTTGGATCAACTTCCGAGCCGGGATACGATGGCGAAAAACTGGCTAAAAAAGGGGTGGTACTGGTTAGTATTGCCTACCGCGTTGGTCAGTTAGGATTTCTTGCTCACCCGGATTTGACTGCCGAAAGTCTCGATCATGTTTCCGGAAACTACGGTGTGCTCGACCAGATTGCCGGATTGCGGTGGATCAAGGACAATATTGCCCAATTTGGCGGCGACCCCGATAAAGTAACTATTTTCGGGGAATCAGCAGGTGGAATTTCGGTAAGCATGTTGTGTGCCTCGCCACTAGCCAAAGGATTATTCCAAGGGGCAATCTCAGAAAGCGGCGGTTCTTTTGGCCCAACGCGCCCGACAACTTACCCCGGTGAAAATATGAAGACCTTAAAGCAGGCAGAAGCTGAGGGGGTTGAATATGTCAAAAGCTACGGTGCTTTATCGATTGCCGAACTGCGTAAGATGGATGCAGAAAGTTTTATCCCGGCCGGGTGGACGATGCCTGGTGGATGGCCGATTGTTGATGGATACGTGATTCCGGATGATCAATACAAATTGTATCAAGCCGGAAAGTATAATGATGTTCCGGTTCTTATTGGTTACAATTCGGACGAAGGGGCAAGTTTTTCACCGGGAAGAACACCGGAGGAATATGTCTCGGGTGTAAAGGCTCGTTACGGTAAATTTGCCGATGCGTTGATAGAAGCTTATCCGGTAGGAGAGAACTCGGTACCAAAAACCGCACGCGACTTGGCTCGCGATGCCGCTTTTGGGTGGCAAACATGGAGTTGGGCCCGCCTTCAATCCCAAACAGGAAATTCGAAGGTGTACTATTATTATTTCGATCAACACCCTGATTTTCCGGAAGATTCGCCGCGCTATGGTTATGGATCTCCTCACGGACAGGACGTCGGTTATGTGTTTATGAACTTCAATCCGAATGATCCCAACACAACTCAATCTGATTTGGCACTTTCAGAAACGATGGGAACTTACTGGACAAACTTTGCCAAATATGGAAATCCAAACGGCGAAGGAGTACCCGAATGGCCTGCTTTTAGTGATGAAAATCCCAAAGTAATGTATTTAGGGCCAACACCTCAGGTCGGTCCGGTTCCCAGTGAAAATTCGTTGAAAGTTCTTGATGAGTATTTTCAGTGGAGGAGAACTCCGGAGGGAGAGGCCTGGGCAAAATAGCAGAACAGAAAGAAACAAAACTTTGTAAATATTTAAGGATGGACAGAATCGGAAATCTTATTTTAGTTGTTTTACTGGCATTTGCATTGCCAATTTGTGGTTATACACAAAACCCGATCATTCAAACAAATTATACTGCCGATCCGGCGCCAATGATGTATAATGATACCGTTTATCTTTATACAAGCCATGATGAAGATGAAACCGTGAACAACTTTTTCACCATGTACGATTGGCGTTGCTATTCGTCGAAAGATATGGTAAACTGGACTGATCACGGTGCGGTGGCTTCACTCAAAAGCTTCAACTGGATGAATAAAACCAACGGCGCCTGGGCGCCGCAGTGCATCGGGCGGAATGGCAAGTTCTACCTGTATGTGCCCATCCATGGCGAAGGAATTGCAGTGTTGGTTGCTGATTCTCCAACCGGCCCGTTCCGTGACCCGATTGGGAAGCGACTGGTTGACAGCGACCATATTTGGCAGGATATCGATCCGACAGTTGCAATTGACGATAACGGCCAGGCGTATTTGTATTGGGGAAACCCCGGTTTGTGGTATGTAAAGTTGAACGAGGATATGATTTCGTACGATAAAACTGTTGGCGATAATGGAGTCGTTTCAATTGAAATGACTGCCGAGGCCTTTGGCTCGAAAGCGGGCCGCGACGGCAGACCGGGAACCACTTACACCGAAGGCCCTTGGTTTTACAAGCACAACAACTTGTATTACATGGTGTACGCTTCCGAAGGTATTCCTGAGTATATTTCATATTCCATTTCCAATTCGCCCGAAGGCCCTTGGGTGTACAAAGGCCACATCATGAAACGGGCCGATCATCTGGCTTTTACAAACCACGCCGGAATCATCGATTTCAACGGGAGTTCATACCTCTTTTATCACGATCAGGACTTGTCGAAGGGCCAGGGATTTAAACGTTCGGTAAGTGTGGAGCAGTTTACCTACAATGCCGATGGCAGCATTCCGCTCATCACTCCAACCAAAGAAGGTGTAACGCAAAGTGTTGGCAATTTAAATCCTTTTACACGAGTTGAAGCCGAAACCATTGCGTGGAGCGAAGGTTTGAAAACTGCGGACAACAGTCAGGAAGGCGTTTATGTCACGCAAATTGAAAATGGCGACTATCTGACGGTTCGCAGTGTCGATTTTGGGAAAGGCGCCAAAACATTCGAGGCCAGTGTGGCTTCGGCAACGCAAGGCGGCCAAATTGAAATTCGGATTGATGGTAAGGATGGGAGGGTATTAGGAATTTTAGAAGTCGACAATACCGGAGGAGCACAAGCTTGGAAAAGGCTGTCGTGCAAGGTCTCAGATATAGAAGGTGTACACGATGTGTATTTCGTTTTCAAAGGCGATAAGGATCTGTTCAACTTCGACTGGTGGCAATTTTCAAAATAGAAACTTGATAGGCTAAAATAGAAATGAGAAAAGAAGCAAAATATTTCAAAGTTGTTATCTTATTGGTTGTTTTTGAATTGTTTGCAGTCGGTTTAGCTTCGTCCCAAACGGTATGGCTCGACGAACTTGACCTGAGTACAGTAACCCAAGGGTACGGGATTCCTTCAAAAAATAAATCGCTTGATGGGAATACGATGTCCATTGCCGGTAAAACCTATAATCGTGGCTTCGGTACACATGCAGAGAGCCTTCTGACCATTTTGCTTAATGGAAAAGCAACCGAATTTAAGGCCGAAGTTGGTATTGATGACGAAGTGAAAGGCCAACGTCCCGCGGCTGAGTTTATCGTGAATGGCGATGGCAAGCAACTGTGGTCGAGTGGAGTGATGCGTTTGGGAGATGAAGCCAAATCGTGTTCTGTGCCGCTTTCTGGTATAAAGAAACTTCAGTTGGTGGTAACCGATGGCGGTAATGGTAATTACTATGACCATGTGAACTGGGCTGATGCCAGGATTGAAGCAAAAGGCGTAAAAACTTTCGCCACTTACAACCCGGTAGCAAGCGAACCGTATATTCTCACCCCTCCGCCTGCTGCCGAACCAAGAATCAACAGTGCGGGTGTCTTTGGTGTCCGCCCCGGGTCGCCTTTCGAATTTCGTGTTTCCGCAACCGGAGACCGGCCCATGATTTTTTCAGCTTCCGGATTGCCCGATGGGTTAACTATTGATCCGAAAAGCGGTGCAATAACCGGAAAACTTTGCGAGGCCGGGACATTTGAAGTTACGCTGGGCGCCGGGAATGCAAAAGGTAAGGCACAAAAGAAATTACGTATTGAATGTGGAGACCGGATTGCACTTACCCCACCGATGGGATGGAACAGCTGGAACTGTTTCGCCGGTGAGGTTTCGGCCGAAAAGATAAAACGCGCCGCCGAGGCGATGGTGAAAAGCGGCTTGGTTAATCACGGCTGGACTTACATCAATATCGACGACTTCTGGCAAAATCATCGCGATTCCAATGACCCTTCATTACGCGGTAAGTTGCGCGACGAGAATGGTAAAATAATACCCAATTCCCGGTTTGGGGATATGAAAGAGCTTGCTGATTATGTGCATAGCCTTGGGCTAAAAGTTGGCCTCTACTCCAGTCCTGGTCCCTGGTCTTGCGGCGGCTGCGTGGGTAGTTACGGTTATGAAAAACAGGATGCGGAGAGTTACGCCGAGTGGGGATTCGACTATTTGAAATACGATTGGTGTAGTTATGGCGGCGTAATTAATGGTATGCCGGATAACGATCCTTATCAAGTTCCTTCCCTTTCATACCAGGGGGGCGACGAACTTGAGGTGGCTATGAAACCTTTTGAAATCATGGGTAAATATCTTCGTCAACAACCAAGGGATATTTATTATAGTTTGTGTCAGTACGGCATGTCCGATGTATGGAAGTGGGGCGACTCCGTTCAGGGTAATAGTTGGCGAACAACAAATGATATTACAGATACCTGGGCGAGTGTTCGGGAGATCGCTCTTGCTCAGGATCAAACCGCAGCCTGGGCTAAACCTGGTAATTGGAATGATCCGGACATGCTTGTAATTGGACATGTCGGTTGGGGGAATCCCCATCCCAGTAAGCTTAGGCCTGATGAGCAATATCTTCATATGAGCCTTTGGAGTTTATTTACCGCTCCACTTCTTATTGGTTGCGATATGGAGAAACTCGATGACTTTACCTTGAACCTGTTAACAAACGATGAGGTGATTGCAGTAAATCAGGATCCGCTTGGTAAACAGGCTGCTTGTGTGTATACAATTGGGGAATTGCGTATTTATACAAAGGCGCTTGAAGATGGGAGTTATGCCGTTGGTTTTTGTAACTTTGGAATCGATATCGCCGAAATTTCATTTAGCGAATTTGATAAACTGGGTATTCAAGGGGTACAAAGTGTACGTGATATTTGGAGACAGAAGGATATTGCCAACATCAATACCCAAAAGGATGCATTGCCACTTGAAGTTCCTGTGCATGGCGTGTTGCTCTATAAATTCACTCCCGAAAATTAAAAATCCGATGCAAAATGAAACTAGTCTATTTATTCGTAATTTGTCTTTTTATTGCTTCCTGCCAGGAGCCGGCTATCAAAAGTTATAAGCAGACAAAAGAAGGAATAGTCGTTAACACAGAGGATGGGACACTAGGTATTTATCCATTAGCCGATAATGCTGTGAGGATCAAATTCCTGAAAGACACCCTGGGAAGTTTGCCTGAATTAATATTTCCCACAGAAATTCCGGCGCCGGTCTTTGAAGTGGATGAAAACTCGTCGGCCATTGAAGTAAAAGTGAAAAACCTCCGGGTTATTATCGATAAGAAAACCGGGAATATCTCTTATGCTGATCCATCGGGAAAAATCTTCCTGAGCGAGAAGGCCGGGAGCCGAACGCTAACAGTAGATTCGATAATGGGCGAAAAATGCTACAAGGTGCAGCAAACTTTCGATTCGCCGGAAGACGAGTCTTTATTTGGCCTGGGGCAGTTTCAGGACGGGAATTATAACCTGAAAGGAATTAGCCGCCGGTTAACGCAGGTTAACTCACAAATTGCCTTGCCTTTCATTTATTCGAGCAAAGGTTATGGTTTGCTTTGGCACCAATACGGACTGACCGACTTTAATCCGGCTGATAATTTCATTCTTTTAAATAAAGAAGAACAGGCAGAAGGTAACGAAGAAATAGTTGAAGTTACAACAACGGCCGGTACGCAACGGGTTGCTCGTAACCAGTCACTTTATACGGGTGTTTTTAATGCGCCGCAAGATGGTGAATACGCTGTTTTTCTTGACTTGGGAGATATGGGGAACCGTCATTTTGTAACCATCGACGGAAAGGCCATCTTTGATCAGACAAACATGTGGTTGCCGCCAACAGCGGGAACTTTGGTTCAACTAACTGCCGGGGAACACCAAATCCAGTTGATTTGCAAGTCGGATAATCAACCTAAATTGTCGTGGAAGCTTAAAGACAATACGACAACATTCCGTTCGCCCGTTGCAAAAATGCTCGATTATGTCGTATTCTACGGGCCATCAGCCGATGATGTCATCGCATCGTACCGGAATCTTTCCGGAAATGCTCCGATGTTTCCGCTGTGGGCCTATGGTTTTTGGCAATGCCGCGAACGTTATTCGTCGGGCAAGCAATTGGTCGAAACGGTGAAAGAATTCCGGAGACGGGAGTTGCCTTTGGATGTGATTGTTCAGGATTGGCAGTATTGGGGTAGCAGAGGCTGGGGTGTTCCTCAGTTCGACGAGACTAACTACCCTGCCCCTTCGAAATTCATAAGTGAGCTTCATAATCTGGGCGCTCATTTCAATATTTCAATCTGGTCGAACCCTGATAAGGACTCGGAGATTGGTAAAGAGTATGTCGAAAAAGGCCGTTTTATCCCAGGCACTAAATGGCTCGACTATTTCAATCCTGCAACCCGCCGGGAATACTGGAATACCTTAAAAGTGAATATGTTTGATAATGGCGTGGACTCGTGGTGGATGGATGCTGTTGAACCCGAAAATGATGCTCTGGAAGGAGAGATGACCTATGCGGGCATTGGTGATTTTTACCGCTTAACCTACCCGTACTTTGTTAGCAAGGCAGTTTATGAAGGGCAGCGGAAAACCAGTTCCGATAAGCGGGTTTGTATTCTTACCCGTTCTGCTTTTCCCGGTCAGCAGCGTTACGGCATCATCAACTGGTCGGGCGATATTGGTGGTGATTGGGATACTTATAAACGCCAGATCGTTGCCGGATTAAACTACACCATCACTGGTTTTCCATATTGGACAACCGACATCGGCGGATTTTTCCGTCCGGGACCTTCACAATATACCGATGAAAAAAACCAAGAGCTGTTAACCCGATGGTTTCAGTGGGGTGTCTTCAACCCTATTTTTCGGGTTCATGGATACATGAGCGAAACTGAACCCTGGAAATATGGCGAAACGGTTGAGGAGAACATGCGCAAAATGATGAATTTGCGTTATCAACTCATCCCTTATATTTATTCAGAAGCATGGCAGGTCACAAAAAATGGTTCAACAATGATGCGCCCGCTGGTGATGGACTACCGGGAAGATGCCGATGCTGTTGGCCAAGCCTATGAATACCTATTCGGAAAATCGTTGCTGGTGGCACCAGTTACTGAAGCCGGAGTAACCGAAACGGACGTTTATTTGCCTAGAGGCGGCAAGTGGTATGATTTCTGGACCGGGAAAGAGTTTGATGGCGGGCAAACGGTTAAAACTGCTGCTCCGCTGGATAAAATCCCTTTGTTTATAAAAGCCGGAAGCATTATTCCTGTAGGACCGAAGGTGCAGTATGCCACCGAGAAAAAATGGGATAAGCTCGAAATCCGCATCTACGAAGGCGCCGATGGCGAGTTTACGCTTTACGAAGACGAAAGCGATAATTACAACTATGAAAAAGGGGCCTATTCGACCATCCGTTTTAGCTGGGACAATGCCAATAAAACGCTGGAAATTGGAGATCGGGAAGGCGTGTTTGAGGGAATGCTTAACGAGCGCAATTTTGCCGTCAGTCTCAACGGGCAAAGTCAGATGGTTGCGTACGAAGGCGAAAAGGTTGTCGTCCGGTTTTAGCAGTCCGTGAACTGTCATAACCGGGAGTAGATTCTCTTTTGACAATATTATTTGGCTGTAAGATATGCCGTCAGGGATTTAAATTCCCTGGCGGCATATTTTTTTAGGATCAAAAGGAAATGTTTGGCAATAACGTTTTCAGCCAGTATTCGGTTAGCAGATAATGATTGGGTCGATTCGCTGCTGGTTGATGTTGTTGACGGGGGCGCTAAAATGAAACGTCCTTGCCCTGTTTTACCTAAAACTAAAGATTGTATGTCTAATATTGAAAAAACAGGTTCCTAAATGGCTGTAATTTTACTCTTAAATCTAATTGAACACCTATGAAACTTCTGAGATTGATTTTTCTGTTTACCACGATATTGCCGTTCGTTTGTTCAGGGCAATCTGCTGTTTTACCTGTACCTGCAGGATTTGATATTCTACAGGAGAATATCCCTCACGGGAAAATTGATACAATCGTTTATCATTCCAAAACCGTTGGCTCAGATCGGCGAGCCTTGGTTTATACTCCTCCAGGTTATTCGCCGGATAATAAATATCCGGTACTGTACTTATTTCACGGCATTGGTGGTGACGAAAAAGAATGGTTCAACCAGGGAAAACCACAGCTTATTCTCGATAATTTATATGCCGAAAATAAGGTAGAACCCATGTTGGTGGTGTTGCCCAACGGGCGCGCGATGAAAGATGATCGGGCTACCGGAAATATTATGGCGCCCGATAAGGTTGAAGCCTTTGCTACTTTTGAGCAGGATTTGTTGAACGACCTGATTCCGTATATCGAAAAAGATTACCCTGTTCTCACGAACCGGGAAAACAGGGCTCTTGCAGGTTTGTCGATGGGAGGCGGACAATCGTTGAACTTCGGATTAGGAAACCTGGATACTTTTGCATGGGTAGGTGGATTCTCGTCGGCACCGAACACCAAAGCCCCGGAAGAGTTGGTGCCGGATCCCGAACTGGCAAAAAAACAATTAAAACTGCTTTGGGTTTCGTGTGGCGACAACGACGGTTTAATTGGTTTTAGTCAACGAACACATGATTACCTGGAAGCCCACAACGTTCCTCATATTTACCAGGTTATTCCGGGCGGTTATCACGACTTTAAAGTGTGGAAACAAAATCTGTATCAATTCTCTCAATTACTTTTTAAGCCGGTTGATTAATCCATCTTCAACCGCTACAACGAGTTAGGGAGAAGGGCAGGGGCCAATATGGACTCGGAGTAAAAAAGAAATATATGTAATTATCAATCATAGTTCAAAAATGAAACAAAATCACTTCAGATTAAATCTGGTAAAAAATCAATCAGTAGTTCTTCTTAGTGTTTTCATGGCTTTGTTTTCTTATACCGGAGTAAACGGTATCGACAAAGCGAAAGAGAAAATTGAAAATGCCCCGGTATTTTCAAACTTTGTCTATCAGGGCAATGATCAGGTTTATAAGGATAATCCCCTGAAAGCAGATGAGTTTTATAATCCAATACTGCAGGGCTGCTATCCCGACCCCGCGATTTGCAGAAAAGGAGACGATTATTATCTGGTATGTTCTTCATTTGCTTTGTTTCCGGGGGTGCCAATATTTCATTCAAAAGATTTAGTAAACTGGACAGACTTAGGAGGTGTGCTGAATAATGAATCTGAATTTGATCTTCATGATTGTGGCATAAGCGCCGGAGTATATGCTCCCGGAATCACTTATAATCCACACAACGATACTTTCTACATGATTGTAACCGCATTTTCAGGTGGTCTCGGAAATATCATCGTAAAAACAAAGGATCCGAAACAAGGTTGGGGCTCACCCATTAAACTCGACTTTGGAGGTATTGATCCTTCGATCTTCTTTGACGACGATGGAAAGGGGTACATTGTTCACAATGATGCTCCGGATAGAGGAAAAGAACGCTATAATGGACACCGTGTTATCAAAGTTTGGGAATACGATGTGGAAAATGATAATGTAATTCCCGGCACCGACAAGATTATTGTGGATGGTGGTGTCGACCTGTCCAAAAAGCCAATTTGGATTGAAGCTCCGCATTTGTACAAAAAAGATGGTAAGTATTACCTGATGTGTGCTGAAGGCGGTACCGGAGGCTGGCACAGTGAAGTGATTTTCATCGGTGACAGTCCGAAAGGTCCGTTTACGCCAGCGCCAAGCAATCCAATCCTTACGCAGAGATATTTTGAAAAAGACCGGAAAAATAAAGTGGACTGGGCTGGACATGCCGATTTGGTAGAGGGCCCGGACGGCAAATACTACGGTGTATTTCTTGCAATCCGTCCAAACAACAAAAACCGAGTCAATATTGGACGGGAAACATTTATTCTGCCAGTTGACTGGTCCGGAACGTTCCCGTTATTTGAGAACGGGCTTCTCCCGATTGAGCCAAAATTGAAAATGCCTGAAGGAGTGCAGAATAAAACCGGACAAGATGGCTTCTTCCCGAATGGTAACTTCACGTTTGCTGATGATTTTACGTCAGAAAAGCTTGATTACCGTTGGGTTGGCTTGCGTGGACCACGCGAAGAGTTTATTGAAACAACCAAAAATGGATTGAGAATTACACCATTTGAGACTAATGTAAAGGAACTCAAGCCAACTTCAACGCTCTTTTTCCGTCAGCAACATAGTAATTTCTCTTACGCTGCAACAATGGATTATAAGCCCGAGTCGGAGAACGACCTGGCTGGTATTGTGTGTCTCCAAAATGAGAACTCAAATTATGTATTCGGAATCACTAAAAAAGGAGATGATTACTACCTGTTGTTGGAAAAAAATCAGAAATTGAGAAGAAGTCAACCAGCGGAATCAACGGTTGTTGCCAGTACAAAAATAGATCTTAAAAATCCGATCCGTCTGAAAGTAGAAGCGGAAGGTGACGATTATAAATTTAGCTATTCAACAAACGAAACTGAGTTTGAGAATCTGGGCGGCACTGTTTCCGGTGATATTCTTTCAACTGATGTGGCCGGAGGCTTTACCGGTTGTTTATTGGGCCTGTACGCAACTTCGGCGAACGATGCCCATCCGGAGGATTAATAATTAAACCAAACCAAACAATGAGAAAGAAAATATTCAGTCAATTAATCGTCGTTGCAGCCTTGCTGTTTATGACGGCTCCGAGTTATTCGCAAGATCCGAATTTCTACATCTTTCTATGCCTCGGACAATCGAACATGGAAGGTAACGCCCGAATTGAAACGCGGGATACTGTTGGAGTTGATCCTCGTTTTCAGGTATTGTCGGCAGTCGACTGTCCCGATCTGAACCGGGAAAAGGGACAATGGTACACAGCGGTGCCGCCTCTTTGCCGGTGCAACACAGGGCTTACTCCTGCTGATTATTTTGGCCGTACCCTGGTTGAAAATCTTCCTGAAAATGTGCGTATTGGTGTAATTAATGTGGCTATTGGCGGCTGTAAAATTGAGCTGTTCGATAAAGAAAATTATCCATCGTATGTGGAAACAGCTCCGGATTGGATGATTCCGATGATTGATGCTTACGACGGAAACCCCTACGGTCGGTTGGTCGAAATGGCGAAAGTAGCACAGAAAGCAGGCGTTATCAAAGGAATTTTACTGCATCAGGGAGAGTCGAATACCGGCGATAAAGAGTGGCCTGCAAAAGTGAAAAAGGTTTACGAGAACCTGATGGCTGATCTCAATCTTAATCCAGACTCGGTACCATTGATTGCCGGCGAAACGGTGAATGCCGATCAGGGAGGGGCATGTGCCAGTATGAATACGGTTATTGCCACTTTGCCTGATACCTTGCCAAACTCCTATGTCGTTTCATCAAAGGGCTTAGCCTGTGCGCCGGATAAACTTCATTTTGTTGCTGCTGCATACCGTGAATTAGGAAGCCGTTACGCTGAAAAGATGTTACCTCTATTGGGATATCCAATCTCGGAGGGGGAATAGGGATGTGACAGAATCTGCTTAAGGGAGATCCAGTCTCGTTTAAGCCCTTTTTCAAATTAAATAAATCATGAACGTATTTCAGCCTAAATTATAGCGATGAAAAAAATCCGAATAAGCACAGGTTTTCTTTTGCTACTGTTCAGTTTCCAAATGTTACAAGCGCAACAGAAAAAGGCAACAAACCCGGTCATTTATGCCGACGTTCCCGATATGTCGATTATTCGGGAAGGAGATACCTATTACATGAGCAGCACAACGATGCACATGAACCCCGGAGTGCCCATCATGAAATCGAAAGATTTGGTAAATTGGGAATTGGTAAACTACGCATACGATACACTTGCCGACATTGATGCGACAAATCTGAACAACCATCAAAACGAATACGGGCGGGGCTCCTGGGCTAGTTGCCTCCGGTTTCAAAACGGAACCTATTACCTTTCAACGTTTTCGGGTACAACGCACAAAAGCTACATGTATACCACGAAAGATATTGAAAAAGGTCCCTGGAAATTAACCACGATTGATGCACCTAACCACGATCATACGATTTACTTCGATGACGATGGAAAGATCTATATTATTTGGGGAAATAACCGGTTGATGATTGCACAAATGAAAGATGATCTGTCGGGAGCGATCGAGGGAACTCAGCGAGTTTTGATCGAAAATGCCAGTGCTCCGGCAGGTGATAATATTATGCTTGGTGCTGAAGGTTCCCAACTGTTCAAGGTAAACGGCAAGTATTATTTATTCAACATTTGTTGGCCCAGAAACGGCATGCGAACTGTAGTTGTTCATCGGGCTGATGAAATTACAGGTCCTTATGAAGGACGTGTGTCCCTTCAGGATAAAGGTGTTGCTCAAGGCGGCTTAATTGATACTCCGGATGGACGGTGGTTTGCCTACTTATTCCAGGATCACGGCGCAGTTGGCCGGATTCCGCATCTGGTACCTGTAACGTGGGAAGATGGTTGGCCGGTGCTGGGTATTGACGGAAAAGTACCTGATACATTAGATTTACCGGCAAGCAAGGGTCTCATTCCCGGGATTGTTCATTCGGATGAATTTACGCGCAAGAAAAAAGATGCCGATCTGCCGCTTGCCTGGCAATGGAACCACAATCCTGTAAACGAGTATTGGTCTGTACATGACCGTAAAGGGTACCTCCGTCTAACCACCAGTCGTGTTGACGACAACTTTTTGGAGGCCAGAAATACCCTAACACAACGGACAATTGGCCCGGAATGCTCCGGTTCTACCTCAGTAGATGTGTCGAATATGAAAGAAGGTGATTTTGCCGGATTGGCCTTACTCCAAAAAAAGTATGGTTTGGTCGGAGTGAAGTATGACGATGGAGGAAAGTCAGTTGTGATGGTCAGTGCACAATCCGGCGAACCAGAGGTCATGAAAAGTATTCCTTTATCTCAGGATGTTGTCTGGTTTAAAGCGGATTGTGATTTTAAAGACCGGAAGGATCTGGCCAAATTTTACTTCAGTTTGGATGGTAAGTCCTGGACCGAGATTGGTTCGCAACTGAAAATGGAGTACACCCTGCCTCATTTTGTCGGCTACCGCTTCGGCCTGTTTAATTATGCAAGCAGGCAAGCCGGCGGGTTTGTCGATTTCGATTTCATTCATATCAGCGACCATCTCTCCGAATAACTCGTTTAATGGAAGTTGATTTGAATCATGAATAGGAACAAAATGAATGATCTAAACTTGAAAAGCAGGATGAAACGAATTTCCTTGTTATTAAGTCTCACACTGGGCAGTATCTTAAATTTGTCGGCGCAAACTGAATCTGAATTAAAACTTTGGTACGATAAACCCGCTGGAAAATGGGTTGAAGCTCTTCCGGTAGGAAACGGACGTTTAGGAGCGATGGTTTTTGGCGATCCGCAAAATGAACTGATTCAGCTCAATGAAAATACACTTTGGGCCGGACAACCGAACAGAAACGACAATCCGGATGCAAAAGCTACTTTGCCGGAAGTCCGCAAACTGATTTTTGAAGGAAGATACAAAGAGGCCGAGGACTTGGTCAATCAGAAGATGATTACTAAGAAGTCTCACGGGATGTCTTATCAAACTGCCGGAAACCTGAAGTTCACTTTTCCTGGCCACGAGAAATACACCGACTATTATCGCGAACTTGATCTGAACAAAGCTGTTGTTACGTCGTCGTACAACGTTGAAGGTGTGAAGTATGAAACGAACGTATTTTCATCCTTTCCGGACCAGGTAATCATCGCTCAAATAAAAGCAGATAAAGCAGGATCACTGAATTTCTCGGCAGCAATGGACAGGCCTTCTGATGTTACTGTTACCACAAACGTCAATGATGAGCTTATCATGTCGGGTGTCAGTAGTGACCAGGAAGGAACAAAAGGAGAAGTGAAGTTTACGGCTAAGGTGAAGATTATTACCCAAGGTGGTTCCGTTTCGGCAAAGGACGGGTCGTTGGACATTAAGGATGCCAACACGGCCACGATTTATATTGCTATTGCAACGAACTTCAATAATTATCATGATCTGGGAGGCGATGCCGGCGCGAGAGTGGATGCCTGTCTCGAAAAAGCGCTTCAAAAGGATTATGAACAGGCATTAAAAGATCATATTTCTGACTATAAATCATACTTCGATCGGGTTAGGCTTGATTTGGGGGAAACTGAAGCCGTTAAGAAACCAACCAGTGTCCGGGTGGAGGAGTTTGCTACCGGCAACGATCCGCAACTGGTGTCGCTTTATTTCCAGTTTGGACGTTATTTATTGATTTCAGCATCGCGCCCGGGAGGGCAGCCTGCCAACCTACAGGGGATATGGGCCGATCAGCTTTCCCCGGCATGGGACAGTAAGTATACCGTTAATATTAATACGGAAATGAACTACTGGCCATCGGAAATTACCAACTTAACTGAAATGAACGAACCGCTGGTTCAGATGGTGCGTGAACTTTCGGAAACAGGAACGGAAACAGCACAGGTGATGTACGGTGCACGTGGATGGGTATTGCACCACAATACCGATATTTGGCGTATCAACGGGCCCATTGACGGTGCAAACTGGGGGATGTGGCCGATGGGAGGAGCCTGGTTATCACAACATTTGTTTGATAAGTATGCTTTTTCCGGAAATACGGAATACCTGAAATCTGTTTATCCGGTAATGAAAGAAGCCGCTAAATTCTTTCTCGATTTTTTGGTAATGGATCCCCAACACAATTGGTTGGTTGTTTGTCCTTCGGTTTCTCCGGAGAATATGCCGGCAGGCCGCCCGACAACCCTGACTGCCGGAACCACGATGGATAACCAGTTGGTCTTCGATCTGTTTACAAAAACGATCGAAGCCGCCCGGATTCTGGATATTGATCAGGAACTGGTGGTTACGCTGACCGAAACCTTGAGGAGAATGCCCCCGATGCAGATTGGAAAATGGGGCCAATTGCAGGAATGGATGGAGGACCTGGATAAGCCTGATGACCACCATCGTCATGTTTCTCACCTTTATGGATTGTACCCGTCAAATCAAATTTCACCATACAGGACACCTGATCTGTTTTCTGCTGCAAAAACATCATTGACTGCGCGTGGCGACGAATCAACCGGTTGGTCGATGGGGTGGAAAGTAAACCTGTGGGCGCGTCTGCTCGACGGAGACCATGCATACAAACTGATTACCGACCAGTTAAAGCCCGTTTCCGGATCGGGAATGCGTGGAAGCGGCGGCACTTACCCGAACCTTTTTGATGCGCATCCCCCTTTTCAGATTGATGGAAATTTTGGCTGTACTGCAGGGATCGCCGAGATGTTGTTACAAAGTCATGATGGTGTCATTCAACTTTTGCCGGCTTTACCATCGGTATGGAATAACGGGGAAGTGAAAGGATTGAGAGCAAGGGGAGGATTTGATGTGAATATTGAATGGAAGGATGGAGCATTGACCAGGGCTACAATAAAATCGGAACTCGGAGGAAATTGTCGGCTGCGTTCTTATGTTCCGTTGAAAGGAAAAGGGTTAAAAGAGGCTGAAGGTGATAATCCGAATTTGTTTTACCAGGTGCACGACATTGAAATGCCCTTGATTCACGCCGAACAAAAACTTTATTTGCCTGATTTGAGGAAAGTTTATGAATATGATGTTGAAACCCGCTCCGGACAAACTGTGGAGTTGGAGAAACTTTAATTGATTTTTCAATCCGGAAATGAATCACTACATGAATATGAAAAGACTGAGTTTAATGACAATGTTGTTGGCAACATGTTTCTTATTTGGCCTTGCCAACTCCTATGGTCAAAAGCTGAAAAAATCGAATGGGGCTTTTTATACCGGCGACTATCCAAACCTTTTTCTGGACGCAGGATATAGCCAGACCGAGATCGATGTCAAAATAGAAAAAGCTTATTACGATCTGTTTGAAGGGCCAACCCGAGTTTATTTCGAGGTAGGTGATTCAATGGCCTATGTTTCCGACCTGAAAAACAACGATGCACGTACCGAAGGGCTTTCTTATGGGATGATGGTTGCCGTTCAGTTGGGTAAAAAAGATGTTTTCGACCGTATTTGGAGGTGGACAAAGGCCTACTTGCAGCACCCGACAGGCCCGCGTGAGGGCTACTTCGCCTGGAGTATTAACCCGCATACAATGGTGAAAAACTCCGATGGATCTGCCTCCGACGGAGAGTTGTATTTTGTGACTACGCTTTTGTTTGCATCCAATCGTTGGGGAAACGAGACTGGAATAAACTACTATGCCGAAGCCCGTCGGATTTTGGATGCCATGTGGCATAAGGACGGAACGGCAGGTATTCGTCATATCATTAATGTGGAGCACAAGCAGATCAGTTTTGTCCCTGAAGGCGACGGGTACGAGTGGACCGATCCGTCATATCATGTACCCGCATTTTTGGAAATCTGGGCTGAATATGCCAAAGACGGGCACGAACAGTTTTACCGTGATTGCGCCGATACCGCACGTGTTTTTCTGCATCGGGCCTGTCATCCGGCAACCGGACTAAGTACCGATTATGCCAATTTCGACGGATCACCTAAGTCAACACCCTGGATGCCGGCAGCTTTTCGGTACGATTCGTGGCGGGTGCCGATGAATATTGCGATGGATTACGTGTGGTTTGGGAGAGATGAAGAATGGCAGCAAACTTACGCATCCCGGTTTCATGGATTTTTGCGTTCGCGGGGCATTGACGAATTTGTTGATCAGTATAACCCGGATGGTTCCGAGCCTGATTTCATTCTACAGGCAGGTGGCTACAGAAAACTGCGACACTCGCTTGGTTTGGCCGCAACCGCAGCAACAATATCGCTGATTGATGATGTAGATCCGGAATATGATTTTGTCGATAAACTTTGGAATGCTAAACTCGAACCGTATGAAGATGGCTATTTTGATCCGTACTACGACGGGTTGCTGTATCTGTTTAGTCTGATGCATTTGAGTGGGAAGTACCAGGCTATTCGTCCGGTATACGGAAACAAATAGGTGCATTTTATTTCTCAGATATATGGTTAAGGTGTTGCCGGATAGTTGCATAGAGCCCAGTGTCTAATTTTGAAAGACATTTATCGATTATCAAATACCGGTCTGACACTCAAAGGCTATCATTGTTAGGTTGAAACTTTTTACAAAACCTCTTTCTTAACCTGACTTATGAGAAACCGAATGACAAGATTGGTCATGTGGCTTTTGTTAGCTGTAGGCCCTTATTCAGCCTATGCGTGGCAAGGTATGTCCACCCCAAAACTTCATGTCGACGGCCGTTATTTAAAAGATACCCACGGTAATATTGTAAATCTGCATGGGGTTGCCATGACTCCCAGTCCTTGGTTTAATGGCGGTGCTTACGGGCAATGGCGTTGGAATAATTACGATGTTCAAGGCTGCCTGGAATACAATAACAGTGTTATGGACTGTTTTACCGATACCACTCAAGGGTGGTTTATGAGCTATGTGCGCTTGCATATCGACCCGTATTGGTCAAACACACCGGGACAGTCAACTACAGGTGAAAATGACATTTCAGCGTTCAATTACGAGCGATTCAAAAGATACCTCGATGAGGTGATTGTTCCCTTGTGCGAACATGCCAAATCGCGTGGTTTGTATATTATTTTACGTCCTCCGGGTGTTTGTCCTGAATTGATTGAGGTCGACGGGGAATATCACCGGTATCTGCTTAAAGTATGGGATTATATCTCGCAGCACAGTTATTTTAAGAATGCTGATCATATCATGTTTGAACTGGCTAACGAGCCGGTCAGAATTGTGGACACCAATGGCATTGAAGGAAGTAACACCCAATCGCACTTTGATGCGTTAAAGAACTTCTTTCAGGAAATTGTGGATGGAATCCGGGCTAACGGCTCTGATAATATTTTATGGATCCCGGGAACGGGTTACCAATCGCAATATAAAGGCTACGCGATTAATCCGGTTGAAGGAGAAAATATTGGCTATGCTGTTCACATCTACCCCGGATACTGGGGCGGGTTGGATGAGTACAATTATTTCCAGGCACAATGGGATGAAAATGTAAAACCAGTTGCCGATTTAGCTCCAATTGTGGTTACCGAGATCGACTGGACTCCGGATGGGGAAGGTAGCTGGGGCCAGGGAAGCACGGGAGTAGCCGGAGGTAATGGCTTTGGTGCGAATTTCAATAAAATTACAAAAGAGAGCGGAAACGTGGGCTGGAATTTGCTGTCGCCTGAAAACCTGATTTATAACGGGGAACCTACTAACTGGACTTTAGCCTACGAAGGGAATCCTGAAACCTGTTCGAAGCCAAGCTACGAATGGGTTAAAGAATACGCTAAAGTCGACTATCCACGAGCTGATTTTACGTACCAATCATCTGCTGATAATGGTGACGGAACTTATACAAATCCATTGATCTTTGCCGATTTTCCCGATCCCGATGTCATTCGGGTTGGCGATGTTTATTATATGGTTTCTACAACCATGCACATTTTCCCGGGAGCGACAATCCTAAAATCATACGATCTGGTTAATTGGGAATATTGCAGTAACCCGCTGGAGAAAATAGAATCAACCGATTGCTACAATCTTGAAAGCTGCAATCGCTATGGACACGGACAGTGGGCAACAAGTCTGAAGTACAATAATGGTCGCTACTATTTATTGTTTACAACTTTGGAGGAGGGAAGTTATCTTCTAGCTGCAACGGATCCGGAAGGGCCATGGACAAAGAAAAAATTATCAGGTACGTTCTATGATCCGGGACTATTCTTCGACGACGATGGTAAAACGTATGTGGTTTATGGGATAAATACCTTGAAGGTTGCAGAATTGGATGCTGATTTCGAAATAGTTGCCGGATCGGAGCAGGAAGTTTTCAATTATACCGTAAAGGAAGGCCTCGAAGGAAGCCACTTGTATAAAATTAACGGTTACTATTATATTTACGGAACCTACGGTGGATGGCCTGCTTATCAGGTTGCTTTACGGTCGGCCAATATTTATGGGCCATATGAGGAAAAACTGCTATTGAATGATGATAACATTCACCAGGGCGCTTTAATCGAAACACAAACCGGTGAGTGGTGGACGATTCTGTTTTACGACAAAGGCGCTTTCGGGCGTTTGCCCAATTTGCAGCCAATTACATGGGTAAACAACTGGCCCGAAATTGGAGTTGACGGCAAGGGGGTGACAACCTATACCAAGCCGAATGTAGGGCGGGAGTATCCGAAAACTATCCTGCCAACAACCGATAACTTCCGCAACTACCAATTAAACATGCAATGGGGATGGAACCATAATGTTGACGATTCGAAATGGTCGCTGACAGAACACCCCGATTATTTACGCCTGAAAACGGTTAATGTCGTTGATAGTTTGATTCGGGCGAAAAATACCCTGACCCAACGAATTTTTGGTTATCCTGAAGACTTAAGTCATTCGTACGGAACCATAAAAATGAATATTGAAAATATGCAGGAAGGTGATGTAGCCGGTCTGGCTGTATTTCAGGATCCTTACGCTTATATCGGTGTGAAAGTTGAAAACGGGCAGAAAGTGCTGATTCAGATGAACGATGCTGTCCGAACCACAGGGGAGGTGATTGCTGATACTGTTGTGTATCTGCGGGCAATAGTGAATTATACAAACAGCAAAGCAAGTTTTTATTACAGTTTGGATAACGAGACCTATGCCAAGTTCGGAACCGATTTGGACATGAAGTTTAATCTTTCGGTTTTTACAGGGAATAAATTCTGCCTGTTTAATTTCGCAACAGAGCAAATTGGTGGATATGTTGATTTTGACTGGTTTACGACAGAACCGACATTTGCCGAGGATTTGTTTTACGATAATTCTTTTGTTGGATACAGCGAAGATCAGCTAATGTTGACCGATTTGATTGTGGATGGAGGACAGATTCAATTGCTTACCGGAGGAATGTCAACCTTTAAGGTTACAGCCGTTTATGCAAGCGGACGAACAAAGGATGTCACACTTAGTTCAACTTATGAGAATTCAAACCCCGGCATTGTAGAGATTGTGAACGGGAATATATTGGCCAATGCCGACGGAGAAGCTACGATCTCAGTCACCTACAAAGGGGAGCTGGGCAACTCGATTACGACATACTTCAACGTCAATTCATCAACTTTTCCGCTAACGGATGAAATGTTTGATCCGTCAATTTGGGAGACCGGTTCTTTTGATGAAACAACAGGGAGTTTAATTACGGGACAGTACGGTTTTGGAGGTTGGCAATACAGCGCCGGTATCGACGTTTCCGATTATAAATACCTTGTTGTAAAACTAGTAAGTCCGGGTGCTTGCAGTGCATCATTCCGTTTGTTTGATACGAACAGTTATTGGAGTTCGCCGGCTTCGTACGATCTCACCGGTAAAACCATACACGTGGTGAATTTGTCCGGAATGACCAATGGCGATGGCGGAACCGTCGATCCTTCTCATCTTTATATTATCGGATTCTGGTCGATAGGGGGCTGCTCAATCGAAATTGAAAATGTTTACCTCTCAAATACCGACGATTACTTTCCCACGGCAATTGATGAGGTTTCGCTTCAGAAATATGATGAGAATAAAACGGTGAATGTATATTCGATTACGGGGATTAAACTCCGCACTGATGTAAGCCGGAAGAATGCGACCAAAGGGCTGCCCGCAGGTGTGTATATTGTGGGGAGAGAAAAAGTTGTCGAAACAGGTAGTTGGCTTTAGCTGGTTTAAAACAGGATTTTGCCAACGATGAATGGTGGACCGGATGAGGGATGACAACAATAATCCGGAGCTTTTATCTGGTTTGTCATTCACCTGAATGATAACATGGGATACCGGTTTGCTTTTTAGTGTGTGAGCCGCTCCGAGAGGTATTTCTGTCAGCGGAATCAATTACAACGAAGTCGTGCAAATGACATTGAAATTGTAGGAAAGCTCAAATAATTTTATAATTTCGACCATTGCTGTCCCATTAAAATCTAATATAGTTCTTTGAAAAGTTTGAAATTTAGTTGATTACAGAGGTTTTTAAAGCGAACGGACTTGAATTTTAGCTTTGCTTCAGATTAATCTGACAGCATATGTTTCAAGACAAATATG
>NZ_JBFHIT010000059.1:0-29160 GCF_041596335.1 Mangrovibacterium sp.
GGTCGATGAATTTCCATTATCATCGGTAACAGTCAAGGTTACGGTGTTGGCTCCGATGTTTGTGCAATCGAAGGTGGTTTGATCCAATGCAAGACTGGCAATCCCGCAATTATCGCTTGAGCCGTTGTCAATAGCGGCAGCGGTTGTCGAGCCGTTTCCACTGCCATCCAGCTGAACGGTGATATCCTGACAGACTGCCGTGGGAGCGACATTGTCTAAAACAACCTTACTTAATTCGAACGTATTATCAGTTTCATCGGAATCGTTATAATATCCACTTACCGATACGTTGTTTACAACATTGCTACCAATTAACGAACAATCACCTACCGTAGCGACAAGTTCAACAGTTTTGGTCGCCCCTGAAGCTAATGAACCCAAATTCCAGGTGACCATTCCTGAGCTCTCTGAACCTCCATCTGTTGACGAGCTATAGGTTAATTCTGCCGGCAAGTAATCAACTAACTCAACATCATCCTGAGTCGTCACCCCTTTATTTTCGACAACAATACTGTAAGTATAAGGACTATTGGGTGCTAAAGTAGCAGGATCACCAGAGATTGACTTTGTTACACTTAAATTCGGCAACTTAAAAACAAATACCATAGAGGTACTATAGTTATTCTGATTTTTTGATTCTACTTCGTCACAACCAATTATGGCTAGATTATAAATAGGAGTCGTTCCCGGGTTAAATGAAGCAGCTGCTTTAACAGCTAATGTATAGCTCACTGAACCGGACTCTCCCGGATTCAAACTACCTAAGTTCCAGGAAATCTCTCCGGAACTTTCAGTTCCGCCATTATTGATTGTTCCAACATCTGCATGGGTTGCATCATAAACATCCAAAATATCGATATTGGTGGCTACGCATGTTCCAATATTTCGATACGATAGTGTGTAGGTTATTAGGTCTCCAAAGCTGGCAACATCGACACTGCTCGTTTTATCGATCGTCAGATCCGGCTTATTTTCTACAGCGGTGGGTGTTGTAATAAACCCTGTTTCCGGGTAGCGACTGTCAGAATCTTCGCCATATGTCGCATACAACGTGTTCTGGAGACTGCCATCGCAAACAAAGCTGGAAAGATCGTTTACCAACACCTTTACCTCTATCGTTTTAGCTTCACTTAACCCATAGCCCAATTCGCCTAAATTCCATACTAATGTTTGCCCCGACTGACTAGTTGGAGCAACAGTTGTAGATAGGAGTGAAACATCTGAATCTAATGTATTCGTTATGATAAAGTTGTCCGCCGTATATTTATCGTTCGCGTTGTACGCGAAAATGGTATATGTCAAGGTATCGCCACTTTGGACAGGATCTTGGTCGTCTAATACTGACAGATTTATAAGCGGATTTTTAGGGCTCCCATCAACATAACTCGTCGTATAAACGACATCTGTTGTCCCGGGGGCAATTGTTGATGTTACGGTAATATCATGACAACTCCAATCATTGGGAGTTGAACCGGCAGGAGCCTTCAATTCCAACAGAATAATCATGGCTTCTCCAGGCTTTAGCCAATCGGTTTTGGACATTGCATTTCCACTAACACTCAGAAATTTAGCAGTTAGTTTGCCAAAGTTAGATTCATGTCCTAAGCAGGCATGATTTACAACATCTAACGTGTATTTATCATAGACATTTCCTGCGTTTAACACTTGAAACTGATAGACAACGATAGTTCCCGTTGCCGACTTTATGATTCCATCGAAATCTTCGATTAACTCGACTTCAATCAGTTCTTCCACTGATGTAATAATGTTCGGATCCGTAACCACCGGGGTTGTTGTATCAGTACTACTGATTGACGCAGAAACAGTCAGACTATTACTCCCAACAATTGGCATATAATAGCCCGGTGACTCAGTAACTGATTGTTTACCTGCAATGAGGCTAAAAGACACAACATGGGCTCCCGCTCCTAAACTTGATAAATAGCCAAGCGTCCCCGAATCCCAGGTGAGCTTATCTCCGGAAACGGTTACTCCGTTGTCTGCTTCAACAAATGTATATTGATTCGCGGAGGGAAGTGAAACTTCGACAACGACATTTGTTGCCGGAGTAGTTCCCGCATTGTAAAACAAGACTGTATATTTTAGCGTGTCTCCCGGATCTGCTACAGTCGAACCTGTTATTCTGATTTTCAAGTCCTCATCTGCATACACCTCAAAACTCGAAAAGAGAAGCAAAACAACTACCGCAATCGCTCTCAGGCACTTTAACAACAGGAGGTAAATATTCGTTTTCATGAGTCTAACATTTTCCGTATCAAAAAAATTGGCGTAATTGAATTTAACCACCCGGCTATTCAACCTTGCACCTAATAAAATCTCAGTTCAGAGTCAGATTGAGCTTCCCCCTCCTGGCAAGATTGCGCAAAAAGGAACCACTCGTCTGAATTATTGTATCTGGTTTGTTGACGATATATTTCGTTCTGTATGTCAATTTATACTTCATTGAATAAGAAGCATCCAGATTTGTCCGTACTCGGGGACGAAGAAGTCTTGACGAAAAAATGAAGATCGATTCCGTTGAATAACTGAAATCGGGTTGAAATAGGAAATGTACTGAAGTTACGCTGGACCAAAGTTGCTCACCAGTTTTTACAAAACATAACAATCCACCCCAATCAAAAATCCATGTAGAATTTTTAATCATAATTTCGTTTAGTCTGTTTTACGGTAATTTTCAAGCACACCGCTTCGCTTTTTTCCCCACGTATCGCTTTCTAGAATATATTCAACATATGTTATGTTGAAATTCGTGTAATCAAGTTACGGCAATCACCCTATTCCGATCAATAGACAGCTGCGAAGAGCCCCCCTGCATTGGACGAGTAGATGATATGAGATAGCAAATGAGGGAAATGAGAAAGCAAACTATTAGCATTTATTAACAATCTCTCGTTAAAAACAGTCGGATTTGTCATTTTTACATCCAAAATATTTTCCTGAAACGTCAAATTCCTGACATATGCCAACAATATCAATCGCTGTACTGATGATTAGAAAGTACCACGGCAGTAGCCCTCCCACGTCTTGAAACGGGTTGCCGAATTCCTCAAAAAAAAATAAGTGAAATAAGTCGCGGTTCGGTTATCGTTTTAGATCGAAATCGTCCGCATCTGGCAATACAGGAAATCGTTCTCTAAATTTCTGAAGTGACACCAAAGATAAAGTGGTGGTGAGAATAGTCCTTGAATGGTCGGCAGCTGCCAAAACTGAACCTCGTGCATCGTAAATTACACTATCGCCTGAATAACGAATGCCATTCCCATCGGTTCCTACCCGATTGACTCCGGCAACAAACGCCTGATTTTCGATAGCACGAGCCTTTAGCAAACACTGCCAAACCTCTTTTCGGGGAGCTGGCCAATTGGCGCAATTCAACAATAAATCATAGTCATTCCGGTTTCGGGCGAAAACCGGGAACCGCAAGTCATAGCATACCTGTGGTAAAACCTTAAATCCTTTAATTGAAATCACTTTCCGTTGTTCTCCGGGAGAAAAATGAAGATTTTCCTGCCCCATTGAGAACAAATGCCGTTTGTCGTAATGTTCAATCAATCCGTCCGGATAAACAAAAACAAAGCGGTTGTATAAACGACCATCGTCCGCAATCATCAGGCTACCGGAAAGAACAGCATTCAATGATTTGGCTTGCTTTTTCATCCAACAGATTGTATTTCCATCCATCGATTCGGCAATCCGATCAACCTTCATGGAAAAACCGGAAGAAAACATCTCGGGAAGAACAACCAAGTCGCAACCTGATGGAAGTTCACCAAACAGCTTTTCAAAAGATGCCAGATTCGCTCTCACATCCTCCCAAACCAGGTCGGCCTGAAGTAAGGATAGATTCAATATTTTGTCTTCAACGACCATGCTTTTTAATATTCTTAATGTCTGACTGTGTTCGGTGTGCGTTCGGTGTGTGTTCGGTGTGTGTTCGGCGTGTGTTCGGTGTGCGTTCGCTCTTTTCCACGACAAAGTTAATCAGCCAACGAGAATTTTTCAGGATACTTTCCCACCAAATTCCGCTTCCGATAGTAGTCTTTCATTCGTCGGATATCCTCTTGTGCATCATCTGTTAATTCCAGCGTATCGATCCAACCAACTTCTTTTTTACCAAAATCGAAAAATCCCAGATAAACAACCGCTCCGGTGGCTTTGGCGATTGTATGAAAACCGGCTTTCCAATGGGTGGTCAATTCCCGCGTTCCTTCAGGTGTAATGGCCAAATGAATGGTGTCACGGCTATTCATTTCGGCAATAATTTGTTTCACAACTGTCGTTCCTTTGGTGCGGTCGACAGCAATGCCTCCTGCCCTCCGCAACAACGCTCCAACCGGCCAAAAGAAGAATTCCTTTTTAATGAACACATGAGCGACTCCACCAACCGAAGTGTAGTACAGATACGAAATTACAAAATCCCACGCACTGGTATGCGGAACCCCGATGATAATTGCCTTTTTATGGGGCATAACGCCATTAACAGCTTTCCAACCAAGTATTTTCAGCAGAAAACAACAAATAGCTTTCATCTGTTAAATTGAGATTTGATAGGTTTCGAGATGGCTTGCAGAAGCATAATCACTCAACAGTTTAACCGCGAGCTGACTTGCCTCGTACAAAACAGGCACTCCTTGGTAAGATACGATGACCATTAAGAACCGTCGGGTATCCAAACTTACGCCGGTGCGTTCCGAATCGGAAGTTGGCGTTCCAAAAGCACCAAGCTGATCGCGAAAAACAGGCATCCCTTCAATATTCAGTGCCCCGCGTCCCAAGCCCTCATAGGCTTCGTCGGCTTTTCCTATACCCATTCGAATGTTCCCTACGATTTTATCGGCATCGTAACCACCAATTGATAAGCCTGAACTTATAGACACCAAGTTGAGCGCGTCAACAACATTATTAATTTGGTAAAGGCCTTTTCCGCTCACAACCCTCCGGAGCAAGGCTTCGGCAGAAAGACGATATCTCGCCGGATCTTTTCCGCAGGCTTTGTAGGCTTCGCGCGAAGCGGCAATCGTTGAAATATGGCGAATATTTTCGAGTTCCAGATTGCGGGTTATGTCCTTGCACTTTGCTTCAATTAGCGTCCACAGATCCTCGCGGTACGATTTTACCCGCACATTACATTCAATACACGAAAGATAAATATCCGGGCACCGATCGGCCAAGTCTGTTTCAATTCGAATCTGCTTCATCGTAAATTATGGGTTTTAAAAACCGAACACGCGGTTTGGAGTGGCAAAAATAAAAAATAGCCGCTTTTAGCAGCTATTTTGTTGCCTAAAATGAACATCGTTAACGATGGAATGTGCGCAGTTGCAATGCTAAAAGAATACTTCGGTACGAATATTCTCTGCACTTACGCCATATTGTTCCAGAATTGTTGTAACCTCTTCAATCATATCTGAATTTCCACAGAGATAGCAAATCGTATCTTTTTCTACCCGATTTTCTTTCAGGTAGAAGGTAACCCGACCAAAATAATGGTCACTTTCTTCGCGAGATGTACATAGGAAGTAGCGGTATGGTTTGAATGAATCGCGCCCATAGGCCTCGTCGGCAAAATGAACACCGTGCAATAATTTGTAATTCAAACTAGGGTAACTGCGAACAAATGAGTGAAATGGCGAAATACCTGTCCCAGTAGCAATAAACAAAGTCGGATGGCCATTTTTTACCTGATCGTCCAGCACAAAAAAGCCCCGGGGCCCTTCAACCTGAACCTCAGACCCGGGTTTCAAGTGCCGCAAATAACGCGAAAACTCACCCGTTTCAACCTCCCGAATCAAAAATGAAAGCCGCTCTTCTTTGTCAGAACTGTAAATAGAATATTCTCTCCCCTCGCCTGTTGCCGGGTTGCGCAAAACAACATACTGGCCGGGAGTAAAATTAAAACCTGCCCGATCGAAATGCAGGACAAAGGTTTCGGGAGTGAGCTTCTCAACCTCAATTAACTGGTGTATTGATTTATTCATAGGTTGTTCGATTTATGCATTGACGTGCTTTTCGGCATGATACGATGACCGTACAAGCGGACTGCTTTCCACATAGCGAAATCCGCGTTTGTAGGCTTCTTTTCGGTAGCTCTCGAATTGTTCGGGTGTGATGTATTCCACCACCTTCATTAAATGTTCATCGGGTTGCAAATATTGCCCCAGGGTGAGAACTTTACAGCCGGCTGCTTTCAAATCGTCCATGGCTTCCAACACTTCTTCGGGTGTTTCGCCCAAACCAAGCATGATACCCGATTTGGCTACAATACCAGCTTCGGCGATATACGAAATCACTTTCAGGCTGCGGTCGTACCGGGCAGTACTTCGGATTTTCGGAGTCAGTCGCTTTACCGTCTCCAGGTTGTGCGAAATTACTTCCGGACGGGCATCAATTACCTTTTGCACCAGTTCCTTTTTGGCATGAAAATCGGGAATCAAAGTCTCCATGGTCGTACTCGGATTCAGCTTTTTCACCTGACGAATTGTTTCGGCCCAAAAACGGGCGCCACCGTCGGGTAGATCGTCACGATCAACAGATGTGATCACACAATGTTTCAAGTCCAGCGTTCGGATTGTCTCGGCCAATCGGCGTGGCTCGTCCCAGTCAACCGGATCGGGGATTAAATTCTGCACATAGCAAAACCGGCAATTGCGGGTACATTTATCACCCAGAATCATAAAACTGGCTGTTCCGGCATTCCAGCATTCACCCTTGTTCGGACAATTGCCGCTGGTGCATATCGTATTCAGCTTGTGGTCTGCAATCAATCGTTTAACTTTCGAATAGTTTTCGCCGCTTGGCAGCTGCGATTTCATCCATCGGGGTAAGCGTTCCCGCGTATTTGTGCTATCAGTCATTTCAAAATAAGTTTTGACCTCTAAACACAAAAGCCGTCGTGTTGTTCACTAAATAAAGACCTAAACGTCCGGGTTATTTTGATCCGGAAAGGGGGAGCACATATTCGAAACCAAGTTGAAAATCGGGCGCATTATTAATAAAGAAAAGATCTTCGCCCACATAAAAGTTGAATTGCCGTGAGTTCCGTTGCCAACCAATAACTACAAACGCCTTGTACGAATAATAGTAGAGCGAAGCGGGAGTGGTTCTGGCCAACCAAAACTCCTGAGTAATTTCTTCACCTTCCCAAACATCCCCCTGTTTTAGAAAGCGAATACCAATTTCCGGATAATCGACCTGCCCCCAATCGTTGTTACTGCCTTTCATTAAAGCTCCCTGAAAATTATTTAGCAGTCCAAATTTCAGGGTTCCTTTCTTTCCAACCGCAAAATTTGCTCCAAGGTATAGCTTCAAAGATTCACGAAACGTCCGGTCGATCGCTTTTACTCCGCCGCCAATTTCCAGAAACGTTTGATTGGTTAACCCGGCATCAATGGCGAGGGTCACCGATGTTAAAGCATTGGTTAATCTATCGAGTCTGAAACCGGCAGAAACTCCGGGAACCAAGAACCGATGCAAGTTGTTGACCGGAACCGACAGATGAAGACCGCCAATGAACTGCACCCGCGAATAAGCAGAAGCAGAGTTCAGCAGCTCCCTGTAATAATGCATGTCAATAACACTGGTATAGAAATCACCTTTTTCCTTGCGGTAGGTATTGCCATCTTCATCGGTAAACTGAATGGCCGCCCGATTGTATGGAAAAAGCTTTCGCCCGTAATTATCTTCAACAGCAAACCGGGAATGAAACGACTCGATAAACCGATCGCTCACAAAATAATGTAGCGGCGACGAACCGCCACTAAGCAAGTGCGCATTCAGATTTAAGATGAAGCTGTTTTTTTTGTTCCACTGACGAAGCCATGCCACCCGGAAGTGTTGTAGCACACCATCCGACTGGTAGGATTTCACGGTCGATTTTGCATCAATAGCTTCAAAATATGTCGGTCGCCAGGTTATGTATAACTGGCGGTTGAGCGCCTGTTGGTCGTTCGTTAAATTCTGAGGATAGTAAACCCAAGCTTTCGGATGCCAGGTATTGGCCATTGTGTACGATACAGCTAACTTACTTTTGGGGCTTCCGGCAACGGGAAAGAAAAACGGAAGATCGAGCGAAAACAATCCGATTGCATGCTCCGGATTAATACCTGAAAAATAGATGGGAACTTCCAACAATGAATTTTGCGATTCCGGCACCTGCGCCATTGCCCGGCAAACGACCAGAAAAATAAGAAGGAAAGTTTGCCAACGTCGCAGTTTCATAGTTGTTTAGGTTCGGAATTCGAGCTCTAAGTTAAGTTTTCCGATTAAAAGTAAAGGTAAATTCATGAGCTTTTCAGCAGTCGGCTCATCGATTTTTTTTAACTTTCCTCAGATTATTTTATCCCAGACAATCAATGTAATATAACAGTCAACATCAATCTAGGAGATGGAAAACAAAGCAATTTATCAGAACGACTATGTGGTGAACAGTTGGGAAGAACTGTGCGAGGAAGTGTATCTTGAATCATGGAAACCGGGCATGGGGCGTTATCGGTCGGACTACGCATTCCGGGGGTTATCTGATGGCTCTTACGAACTAAAAAACAGTTTCCTTCGGAATTGTGGCTCTCGCCCTGAATTGGAATACCACTTGCTGCGGAATTTTCGAAAATATTCCATATCGAAAGAAGTTCAGCTATCCGGCTCATTTTGGCGCGCGCTGGTAATGGCTCAACACCATGGGCTCCCCACCCGCCTGCTCGACTGGACTTATTCGCCCTTTATTGCCATGCATTTTGCCACCGTAAATACTGAGAAATACGATTTGGATGGTGTGATCTGGAAAGTTGATTTTGTGAAAGCAAACAAGCTAATAAGTGAACCGCTGAACAAAAAACTGCTGGAAGAAAAATGTAATGCCTTTACAGTTGAAATGCTGGAAGAAAACATTCGGTCGCTGTCGGACTTTGATCCGGTGATGGGCAAAGATCAGGTGGCATTTTTTGAGCCTCCATCATTGGATGAGCGCATCGTGAACCAGTTTGCTTTTTTCTCGGTGATGTCGAATCCAACAGCGATTCTGGATGAATGGTTGATCCAACATCCCGATTTGTACCGTCGGCTCATTATTCCCAAAGAGCTGAAATGGGAAGTGCGCGACAAACTCGATCAGGCGAATATTACCGAGCGGGTACTTTTCCCGGGTCTCGACGGACTGGCGCACTGGCTGAAACGACACTATAAACCGGCATCGGATTTGGTGTAAAACAGCCAATGCAAGTTGCTCTGAAGACTTGTATTTTTCGAACTGTCAGGTAAAATTTACTTACTCAAACGAAATATATTAAACCTACAAAAGCCGGCTTTCACCGGCTTTTGTATATTTCTGCTATTGAGCGGGTGACTTTAAGTCATCGACTCAATCTATCAACGAGCTTATTTCAATTTAAATTCACCTTTTAAACCGCTTTGCGAGTTTGTGCCAACCCACAGGTGGAAGTCTCCGGCTTCGGCTTTCCATGTTTTGTCGGCACCATAGAAAGCTAAGTCAGAAGCTTCCAGTTCAAACTCAACCATTTTGCTTTCACCGGCTTTCAGGAAAATTTTTTCAAACCCTTTCAACTCTTTCACCGGGCGGGCGATACTGCCATAAAGATCGCGCACATACAACTGAACAACTTCTTCTCCGTTTACCTTGCCCGTGTTTTTCACCACCACACTCACTTTCAGTTTTTGGTCGGCTGTAATTTCGCTTTCACTCAGTGTGAGTTCCGAATACTCAAAAGTGGTATAACTTAAACCGTAGCCAAATGGGAACAACGGATCGTTCGACTCATCTGTGTAGTGCGACCAAAATACGTTTTCGGTTTTTTCCGAACGGCCTGTACTGAAATGGTTATAATAAATCGGTACCTGACCAACCGAACGAGGGAATGATACCGGCAATTTCCCGGCAGGGTTATAGTCGCCAAACAAAACGTCGGCTATCGCGTTTCCGGCTTCAGAGCCCAAGTGCCATGCTTCAACAATTGAAGGAACGTGCTCGGCCATCCAATTAATCGCCAATGGGCGACCGTTCATTAGTACAACAACAACATTTTTATTCACGGCACAAACGGCTTCAAGTAATTCCTGTTGAAAGCCTTTCAACGTAATGTCTTTTTGGCTGCGTCCTTCGCCGGATTGAAAACAATTTTCACCTAAAGCCAAAACCACAACATCCGTTTCCTTTGCTAATTTTACAGCGTCGTCAATACCCGACGGATCTGTTTCATTAAACTCAAGATGCTGCGTAAAACTAGGCGTGTTTGAAACGTACACCGGGCCTTGTTCAAACCGCACCGAACCTTTGTCGGTTACCGCATTTTCCATTCCTTCCAATAGCGAAACTGCTGAACCGGTTATTGCCTGCGCACGCCAGCTCCCTAGCGGAGTATCTTTGTCGTCGGCTAAATCACCGATTACAGCAATCGTTTGTCCTTGCTTTTTCAGTGGTAGCAATTGGCCTTCATTTTTCAATAAGACGATACTTTTCTTTGCAATTTCACGAGCAGCTTTCAAATGTTCGTCATTCAACACCAAGCCATCCTCGTCCAGTTTGCTGTACCTGTAGGGATCATCGAACAGTCCCAATTCATATTTAATGCGCAATACGCGGCGAACAGCATCATCTACTAATTTCACATCCAAACGGCCCTCCTCAACAAGTTCTTTCAAATAACCTAAATAGGCTTTGGCCGCCATGTCCAAATCGGCACCGGCTTTCAAAGCCAGGTAGGCAGCCTCTTTAAGATCGGGCGCTGCACCGTGCTCATGAATTTCGCCAATCGAGTTCCAGTCCGACACCACAAAGCCTTCAAAACCCCACGCGCCTTTCAACAGTTCACGCAGTAAATAGTTATTCGAAGTTGAAGGCACACCTCCAATGATATTGAATGAATTCATCAACGATGCTACACCTGCATTTACAGCTGCTTTAAATGGAGGCAATACCATATTTTGCAGCGTGTACTCACTAATTTCAACTGTATTATATTCACGTCCTGCTTCGGCAAAACCATAGGCGGCAAAATGCTTGGCACAAGCGGCAATGGTATTTTCAGAGTTCAGATCGGTGCCCTGATAACCACGTACCTGCGCCACGGCCATTGCTGCTCCTAAAAACGGATCTTCACCGGCGCCTTCCATCACACGTCCCCAGCGAGCATCGCGCGAAATATCAATCATCGGTGCAAAGGTCCAGTGAATGCCTGAAGCGGCCGTTTCTACCGCTGCTAAATGGGCACTCAATTCAGCTGAAGCAGGATCCCAACTAGAGGCTGTTGCCAACGGAATAGGAAACATTGTTTTATAGCCATGCACCACATCGTAGCCGAATATCATGGGGATGCCCAAACGAGAATTTTCCACCGCCAGTTTTTGAGCATTCATTGTCGCCTCGGCACCAGTCACATTCAACATGGATCCAACCATTCCACTCTTTATCTCTTGCAGCATTTGCTGTTCATTACTCCCTGAAGGAGCAGGTCCGGTCATTTCCCAGCTTGACGAATATTGGTTCAACTGACCAATTTTTTCCTCTAGTGTCATTTTCGAAAGAAGCTCGTCGACTTTCTGATCTATTTCAACCCTTTTCTCATTATTTTGGGCGTTTACACTGCCAAATACAGTGAGTGCAAAAAGACCCATAGCTAGCAATTGTTTATACATTTTCAGATAAATTTGATTTTAATAAACACAAAGATAGGCATGTGCGTTCAAGTAAAAAACAAAAGCAAACGACTTATAAAACAGATCGATAGGACTAGGGGAATTTCAAAATAAGGGAATGAAAAGCCATATTATTGTAATTCAGACAATAACACTGAAGACAACAAGAAGTTTTTAAGCTTTTTGGACAAATATTTTGAGAAAAATAAAATACGGCTGCGCTTTTTTTTTCATTTTAAACCGATAATTGACACCTTTTTCAAAACACGCTAACGCAAATGAAATTAAAAATGCTCAGGGTGTGCAATCAATAACAGCCAGACTAATCTCAATTAACATCAAGTGGTTACATCCTGACTAGACCATCGATGCGAAACCTTTAATAAAACCGGAAACCATTAGGCGGAAATATTCGATTCACGATTCCACCGTCCGTTTTGAGGCCAAAGTTGATACTGCTCGTCTGGCACTTTTTCGATCGGCAATCAACGCGCCTGCCATAATAATACTTGAGGCCATAATGACCAACAAAAGCGTTCCGCCTTCAAACTCATCCACCAAAAACTCTGAAGGGATAGCGTAAAATAATAAAATGGAGATTAAACCGCGTGGAGCCAGAAATACTTGAGGGAAATAATCCTTTCGGTCGACAACCACAAAAGAGAACAAGCGAACGAGGTACAAAATGACAATCAAAACCCCGCTCAAAAACCAAATATTTGGATGTGTCAAGCTTTCCAACGAAATACTGATTCCAAAGACAACAAAGAAAAAAGTCCGTACTACGAACGATGTTTCAATCGTAATCATTTTAAAATTACCCAATAGTGAATCAATCGCGTCGGCCTTTAACCAATTCTTTAGTTTGCCCCACAACAAAACCTTGTAATTACCAAGCAACAAACCAAATATAAGGATGATTAGAAGTGACGACAAGTGGAACAGTTTAGCCACAGCATACATCAGAACCAACACCGAAAGAAAAAGGAAAAAGCGTGCCTGCGATTTAATATTCTGAATGATTAAAAGAAGAATATAGCTCAAAACTACCGATAGCGACAGCGTCAATATAATATTCCCACTCAAAACAAGTGCAACCGTTTCAGCATCGGAAAGGTTAAAGTTTTCTATGAGGAAGTAAAAGAACATGATCCCAAAGATATCGGAGAATGTGCTCTCGTAAATCATAAACTCCCGTTTATTCTTACTCAGGTTGCCCACACTGGGGATGATAATCGCACTACTCATAATTGAAAAAGGAATGGCATAAATAAGTGCGGGTAAGAAACCAATATTTTGAACGAAAAACTGAATAGACCAAGCGATCAGCAAGCTGGACGCTACCAGCGAGATCAACGAAATAAGCAATGATTTTAGAATAATTGGCTTCTTCTCCTTCGTTAATTCCAGATCAAGGGCAGCTTCCAGCACAATCATGATCAGTCCAACAATCCCCAGTACTTCGAGGGTATTAAAATACTCCGGTTCAATACCGAAGTAATTAAACATTTGCCGCATTCCCATCCCTAACAAAATCAGCATTAACACACTGGGAATATTCGTTTTTCGGGCTACTACATTGAACAGAAAAGAAATGATTACGACAACGCAAAGACCGATAACAAAGAGGTATGAACTCATATAAAATGGGGATTTTATCCGTATTTAACAGTTGAAAGATAACAATATCTTCTATGAAAGCTTGGCAATTCGCCTAAAAATAAAATTGTATGAAACAGCCGCTTTTAAAGATCCATTCGCGGAGCATATTTTTGAGCAGTCAGTTCGCCACGAGCAACCATCAGCGCATTCGATGCTAATGCTTCTAATTCATCCTCACCGGGGTACACAAAGATGGGGGCAATAAATCCGATACGTTTTGTAATTAGCTCTACAATCGTTTGGTTGTGGGCTATTCCACCGGTAAATAGAATCGCGTCGACTTCGCCAGCCAGCACAGCAGACATTTCGCCGACTGCCTTCGCTACCTGATAAGCCAAGGCTTCCTGGATGAATCTTGCGTCTTCATCGCCGGCTTCGGCCCTGCGTTGCACCTCTTGCGCATTGTTTGTTCCCAGATAAGCCACATAACCTCCCTCGCCAACAACCATCCGATAGATTTCTTCCTTCGAGTACCGGCCACCAAAACACAGGTCAATTAATTGCCCAACGGGTAATCCGCCGCTTCGTTCCGGGCTAAATGGTCCATCGCCATCAAGGGCATTATTAACATCCACCACCCGACCATTTAGGTGCACACCAACTGAAACACCTCCGCCTAAATGGACAACGATTAACCGAAGGTTTTCATAATTTGTTCCGGTTTTACGCGCGTGAATCCGGGCTGTGGCTTTCTGATTCAACGCGTGAAATATCGACCGTTTCCGAAATTTGGGGTGACCGGTAATCCGGGCAATGTCATCCAACTCGTCAGTCACCACGGGGTCGGCAATGTATGCATGAGCTCCGGGAATCTGATTGGCAATATAATCGGCAATTATCGGTCCTAAATTGCTGGCATGCTTTCCATAGATTCCGGCCCTGGCATGCTCTAACATTAACTGATCAACTTTGTAAACTCCTGATTTCAAAGGATAAGTTAAGCCACCTCTCCCAATAATGAATTTGATTTTATCGATATCGATCCCCTCCTCCACCAAGGCGTCTATAATCATCCCTTTCCGGTAGCCGAACTGCTCAATTATGTCGGCATAAACAGAGAGATCGTCCACCGAATGTCTAAGGGTTTTGTTCAACACGCACTCTTCGTTGAAGTAAACAGCAAATTTAGTGGAGGTTGACCCCGGATTTATGGCTAATATGCGGTATTCACTCATTTAATCGTCAACTTTAATTCCTCAACCCGAAAAGGAATTGAGATCTCTTGATTTTGGTATTAAGGAAAAACTCAATCATTGGCTCATTAAAACAGCCAAAGCTATTGAATTTAGTTTTGTTTGAACGCTGTCGCCCCGGGAAGATAATACGGCCGGAACTTTAGCTCCGACGACAATAGCTGCTTGTTCCGACTCACAAAGTTTTGTGCTTGTTTTATAGAACACATTCCCGGCATCAATGTTAGGAAAAAGTAAACAATCAGCATTTCCGGCAACGCCACCTTCAATTTTCTTAATTTTTGCCGACTCCTCGTCTATTGCCACATCCAGTCCCATTGGGCCATCAATAAGTCCGCCAACAATTTGCCCACGGTGCGCCATTTGGCTTAGCAAGGCTGCATCGGCACAAGCTGTTATGGATGGAATAACCTGCTCAGTTGCCGCGATTAACGCGACTTTGGGTTCCAGTATTCCGAACTTTTTAGCCACCTGAATCAGATAGCCGATCATGACCGATTTTTGTTTGACATCCGGATAAGGAATGATGGCCACATCGCTTACAAACAACAACTTGTTGTAGTTTTTATTTTCCACAACAGTGATATGACTAATGATACCTTCCGGGCCAACAACTCCGAGGTTTTTATCGAGTAAGGCTCGCATGAACTTATCGGTACTGATCAACCCTTTCATGATGCAATCGGCTTTCTTATCCGCAATTTGCTGTAGAGCCAGCATGGCCGCCTCCACTTCGTTATTAGCATGAATAGTGGTAAGCCGATCAGCCGGTATTCCAAGTTTGCGACAACAATCCAGAACAAGATTTTGATCTCCCGTTACAAGAACGTCAACCAATCCCAATTCAACAGCTTTCGATGCCGCTCCCAGGCTGTGTTCATCGATTCCGTTAACTAAAACCATTGTGCGTTTTGTCGCACTTTGCGCAGCAAGAAATAGTTCGTGAATACTTGTTATCATATCGTTCTGTTTTACAAAAGTGAAAATACCACTTCTTAATCTATTTAGTTCTATCGTTTATCATACTTTAATCTGAAGCAGGATGCTATAGAACAAAAAAAATCCGATACAGATCAGTATCGGATTTTCAACTATTATTATACTTTTTGCTTTTATCTTCAGCTTAAAAGAAAAAGCAAGATTATGCTTTCAATTTTTCTGCCACGATTTTCTCAGTATCCAGAGCAATCATCAATTCTTCATCGGTTGGAACAACCATAACAGTCGCTTTCGAATCAGCGGTACTGAATATTTCTTCGTCACCGAAAATTGTTGCGTTCTTCGCCGAATCAATCTGAATGCCTAAAAATTCCATGTCGGAGCAAACTTTCTCCCGAACATAGCCAGCATTCTCACCAATTCCTCCGGTGAAAAGCAGAATATCCAAGCCCCCCATTGCTGCGATATAAGATCCGATGTACTTTTTAATTTTATAGCAATAGACTTCGATTGCTTCACGAGCTCTTTCGTTCCCGTTGTCCGAAGCATCGTGGATTTCACGCATATCAGAAGAGATACCGGTCAATCCGAGCATACCACTATGCTTATTCAGCAAGGTGTTCAGAGTTTTCATTCCGATTTCTTCTTTTTCCATGATGAAGGTAGCAGCCCCCACGTCCAAATCACCCGAACGAGTTCCCATAATCAATCCTTCCAATGGGGTAAATCCCATGGTCGTATCAATCGACTTACCATTTTTAACGGCAGCAATTGAAGCTCCGTTTCCGAGGTGACAAGAGATAATGCGAGCAGATTGATAATCTCTCCCCAACACTTCACATGCCTGTTTCGAAACATAACGGTGGCTTGTTCCGTGGAAACCATAACGACGGATTTTATATTTCTCATACAATACATGAGGAATGCCGTACATATAGGCTTTTGCATCCATGGTTTGGTGAAAGGCAGTATCAAAAACGCCGACCTGTGGAATACCAGGAATGAGTTCTTCCATGGCCTCAATACCTTTAATATTGGGTGGATTGTGCAAGGGCGCCAAATCAGTACATTTCACCAATGCTTCAATCACTTCGTTGGTGACAAATTCACTTGAACTGAAATATTCGCCACCATGAACAACTCGGTGTCCGACAGCATCGATTTCATCGAAACTTTTCAGGCAACCATATTTTTCGCTGGTCAAAATCCCCAGAACATACTCAACTCCGGCTTTATGATCTAATATTTCACCTTCGAAAACGATGGTTTTGTCATCATCCGTTTTATGTTTTAGGAACGACCCTTTCATGCCCAACTTTTCGATACCACCTTTGGCTATTACGTGGCGATCAGTCATATTAAAAAGTTGGTATTTTATTGAACTACTTCCGCAGTTTAGTACTAAAATCTTCATCTTTTCTGATTTACTAGCATTTTTGATCTGTTGGTCTGATCCGGATTCCATCTTCATCGTAGTTGTAGAAACCTTTTCCGGCTATCTCGCCCAGCTGTTTGGCCCGAACCAAACGTTTGATATAAGGAGATGGTTTATAGCGAACATCACCGAACTCGTTGTAAATATTGTCCATCCACCGAACAATTTTATCCAATCCCATTTTATCGCCTAACTCGAACGGGCCAATGCGCATACCAAAACCAATTCGCATGGTTTCGTCAATGTGCTCAACGGTAGAAATTCCTTCCATCAGCATTTCACAGGCTTCATTCAGAATGACAACAAACATACGAACAGCGATAAGTCCTGCTGATTCTTCAACCGGAATAACCTTGCGGTTGATCAACTGAACGAACTTACATACCTTGGCATAGGCTTCATCTGATGTATACAACCCTTTCACTACTTCAACCATTTTGGCTTCAGAAGACGAGATAAGGAAGTGAATACTCACGCAACGCTCTTTATGAGCCAATTCAGACGACAACTCAGTGATTACAATCGTTGTTGAGTTTGTAGCAATGATACAATCCGCATCAACGACATCCTCAATTTTCTTAAAGATTTGCTTTCGCTCTTTCAATTTTCCGCCCCGGTCAACAGCGCGAATAGCTTCAATTACGAAATCGCATCCTGAAAGATCTTTGTAGTCTAACGATCCTTTTATACGGGACAAAATAGCTCTCTTCTCACCGGAAGTCAACCCCCAGTGCTCGATTCGCTGATCAAGTACTTTGCCTATGTTTCGATATGCTTCACGGATTTTATCTTCGCTAACTTCAATAAAAACGACTTCAATTCCGTAGAAACTGGCAACGCGGGCAATGTTTTGTCCAACAATTCCACAACCGACAATCCCAATTTTTGAGAAAAGGGTCTTCGATTTTTCCTTTTTTATTAAGCCAAATTCCTCAATGGCTTCATATATAACTTCACTCGGCATAACTTCTTATTTTTCAAATACTGCAGCTGCCTGGTTCGATGTAATAGCAACCATATTAACGATATCACTCACAGAACAACCTCTTGAAAGGTCGTTGATTGGTGCAGCCATTCCTTGAAGAACCGGTCCGATGGCTTCAGCATTTGCTAACCGCTGAACCAGTTTATATCCAATATTAGCTGCTTCAAGACCCGGGAAAACCAAAACATTGGCTCGTCCGGCAACTTCACTGTCAGGAGCTTTCAACTTTGCTACATCAGGCATTAAAGCTGCATCTAACTGCATTTCACCATCAATTTTCAGCGATGGGTCCATTTCTTTTGCGATGCGGGTTGCATTGGCTACTTTGTCAACCAATGGGTGAGCAGCGCTTCCTTTCGTTGAAAAGCTCAACATGGCAATACGTGGTTCCATTCCAACAATTGCCTTCGCCGTTTTCGCTGTGGTAACAGCAATCTCAGCGAGCTGACGTTCGTCCGGATCAGGCATCACTGCACAGTCGGCGAACACAAGAATACCATCGTGCCCGAAATGTGGGTCGTTAACAAACATGAGGAAAGCCCCCGAAACGACACTTACTCCGGGAAGTGTTTTCACAAACTGAAAAGCCGGACGCAACACATCACCAGTGGCATTGACTGCTCCGGCAATTTCACCATCGGCGTCTCCATTTTTAATCATTAGCGGTGCAAAAACCAGCGGATCATTCAGCATATCCAATGCTGCTTCTTTGGTTAATCCTTTTGATTTCCGAATCTCAACCATTACGTCTGCATAAGCAGACCGGCGGCTGTCGGTTTTCGGATCAACAATAACCGCTCCTTTAATGTTTACGCCGATTTCCTCAGCAACTTTTGCAATCTCACCCGGATTTCCAAGTAGAATAATCCGTGCAATACTTTCTTTTAGAATGATTTCGGTTGCTCTTAATGTACGTGGTTCGGAACCTTCGGGAAGAACGATTCTCTTTTGGTACTCCTGAGCATTTTTGATGACACGTTCAAGTAGTTTCATTTATATAAAGCTTTTTTTTAACCTTTTCTAAATTTTGGGGCCCCTATATGAAACGTCTTTATCCGTCAAGCAATCGATTTAATTTTGTCTTCCGGATGGTTTCAATTGGTGACAAGGTGCTATCAGTCTTAAAACAGGTCAGTATGAATGTTTATTTAGGCTGAATGATACGTATGCAAAAATAAATAAAATAAACTGAGCCCCTATCCCTACAACGGAATATAATTGATAAACATGAAAAAAAACAGAGCTTCCCAGGCGTTTACCGCTCATTTACCTACCAGTTGTGCAATCGATTGTATTACTATACTAACCTTTTGGCGAAAATTAACTCCAATATTAAGTTTTCTTAAAATTTGACATTCCCTTTATATAGCTCATGAAACGCATCTGCCCAATTAAATAGCTAACTTTGTTCCACTATCACATTGCAACCATGAAACCGAACGATATACTTTCCAAATTGAAAAACGAGATTGAAGGTGATGTATTTACCGACAACGTACAACGTGTGCTCTATGCCACCGACGCTTCATCGTACCGGGAAATGCCCCAAGCTGTATGCAGGCCCAAAAGTGCCGATGATATCCGGGCGATTCTGCATTTTGCCAGAGAAAACGGAAGCTCTGTGATTCCGCGTGCAGCTGGTACATCACTGGCCGGACAGGTTGTTGGCTCCGGAATTGTTGTCGACATTTCGAAATACATGACTAAGATTCTGGAATTTAATCCGGAAGAAAGATGGATCTGGGTTGAACCGGGTGTTAACCTCTATGAACTAAATCAACACCTCGCCCCTCATGGACTCTTGTTTGGTCCGGAAACATCAACGGCAAATCGCTGTTGCATTGGTGGAATGGTTGGCAACAACTCGTGTGGTCTTCACTCCCTCGTATACGGAAGCGCACGCGATCACCTGCTCGAGGCCGAATGCATCCTTTCTGACGGATCATCAGTTACGTTCAAAGCGCTTGAAAAATCCGAGTTTGAATCGAAATGCAACGGTGACCCAAGCTTACTTGAAACCCGCATTTACAAAAATATTCGTGAAACACTCTCTGATCCAACGAATCAGGAACAGATTCGAAACGAATATCCTGATCCGAAAGTCAAACGCCGCAATAATGGGTATGCCTTGGATGCACTGCTCGAAACGGAGCCATTCACCAAGGGAGGCGATTCAATAAATCTTTGCAAACTATTGGCCGGCAGTGAAGGAACATTGGCATTCACAACCAAATTAAAGCTGAATCTCATTCCCCTTCCCCCAAAACACGTCGGACTGATGTGCGCTCATTTCTCCAGTTTGCAGGATGCCTACAAGGGGAATCTAATCGCGTTAAAACACAACCCTACGGCAATTGAACTGATGGATGACATCATTATGAATTGCACGAAAGAAAACGTTGAGCAGAACAAAAATCGCTTCTTCATTTCAGGCGACCCGGCTGCGATGCTGATGATCGAATTTGCCTGCGAAACTCTGGAAGAGCTTCTGCAAACCACTGCCAACCTGGAAGCCGACTACCGCATTGCCGGATTAGGCTATCATTTTCCGTTGGTTCAAGGAGCTGAAAATATTAAAAAAGTTTGGGCACTGCGGACGGCTGGACTCGGATTGCTCTCGAATATCCCAGGCGATAAACGAAGTACGACGGTTATTGAAGATACAGCGATCGCCCCCGAATATCTGCCCGACTATATGGACGAATTTGACCAAATACTGGCTAAGTATGGGTTGAACTGTGTGAAATACGCGCACATTGCCACCGGCGAAATCCATCTGCGTCCGCTCTTAAACCTGAAAGATGAAAACGATGTAAAACTCTACCATACCATTGCCAAAGAAATAGCGGCATTGGTAAAAAAACACCGGGGCTCGCTTAGCGGTGAGCACGGCGATGGACGACTACGCGGAGAATTCATTCCGTTTATGCTGGGTGAACACAACTACCAACTTATCCGAAAATTGAAGGAAACTTGGGATCCTGACAAACTGCTGAACCCCGGAAAGATTATAGACACACCTCCGATCACCGAAAATTTGCGCTACCTGACCGGAACTCCAAAAGAGTTTGAGACAACGTTTGATTTCTCGGGGCAAGCCGGGCTGCTTCGGGCTGTTGAAATGTGCAATGGCTCGGCCGACTGTCGGAAAAGTTCGTTGGTTGGCGGAACCATGTGCCCGACTTACATGGCCACCAAAGACGAAGATAAAACCACCCGGGGACGAGCCAATGTATTGCGCGAATTCCTGACCCGGTCGGAAAAGTCGAATCCGTTTGACCACCAGGAAATCTATCAGGTAATGGATCTTTGTATTTCATGCAAAGCCTGCAAATCGGAATGTCCGTCGAACGTAGATATGGCCAAACTGAAAGCCGAGTTTCTGCAACATTACTACGAAATACATGGTATTCCGCTCCGCACAAAACTGATCGCTTATTTGCCTCAGCTCAATAAGATAGGACGCCCTTTTCGCCCTGTCACCAACTGGATTAGTAATGCAACCTGGTTTAAAAAAGCCATCGGATTTGCTCCGGAACGAGAGGTTCCGCGTCTGTCAAAACTAAGTTTACGAAAGTGGTACAAAAACCCTCCGGAACTAAACGGGGCTGCCATCGGAAAAGTTTATTTATTTGCCGATGAGTTCACCAACGAAAATGAAAGCGACATTGGAATCCAGACGATTCTTTTATTGAATAAATTGGGATACGAAGTTGTTATTCCGAAACATCGCGAAAGCGGGAGAACGTTCCTTTCGAAAGGATTGCTGAAAAATGCCCGGGAAATTGCTCACGAGAATGTAGCCTTACTGGCTGATCTGGTTTCTGCAAAAACTCCGTTAGTCGGAATTGAGCCCTCTGCAATCCTTTCCTTCCGCGACGAATATCCGGATTTACTCGACGGCGATTTAAAATTGAAAGCCCTGGAGCTGGCTAAAAACTGCTTACTTATCGACGAATTTTTGGCCGATCAAGCCGATAAAGGAAAAATAAACAAGCACCTGTTTAGCCTTCGCCATACCGACATTAAACTACACGGTCATTGCCAGCAAAAGGCGATTGCATCAACAGCTTCAACTAAAAAGATGCTCGAAATTCCTTCAAACTACAAGGTAACCGAAATTCAGACCAGTTGTTGTGGTATGGCCGGTTCGTTCGGCTACGAAAAAGAGCACTACGAATTGAGCATGAAAATTGGCGAAATGAAACTATTCCCGGCTGTTCGACAAATGCATGAAAAAGAATTAATAGCGGCTCCCGGAACTTCGTGTCGACACCACATTTTACACGGAACCGGAAAGCAAGCCCTCCATCCGGTTGAAATATTGTATCAGGCCCTAAAATAGATCGGATCGTGAAATGAAACAGTATCCTGAGAGTGTGGAATTCATGAATAGAAACTGAAAAATAAACGCGAAATATGAGCAATTTCTGGAATGAGCGCTTCGCCGCCAACGAATATGTCTACGGCACAGAGCCCAATGTTTTTTTCAAGGAAGAACTAAAAAAACTGCCTGCGGGAAAAATCCTGTTCCCCGGTGAAGGCGAAGGACGAAATGCTGTGTATGCCGCCCAACTCGGATGGGATGTTGTCGCGTTCGACAGCAGCTCTGAAGGAAAAGCAAAGGCCGACCGACTGGCAAAATCACGAAATGTCTGTATTGATTATCAAGTGACTACATACGATGATGCTGATTTTCCTGACGAGAGTTTCGATGCCCTGGTCCTAATCTACACCCATGTTTCGGCTGAGAAGCGAAGGGAATACCATCAGAAATTTGCCCGGTTTGTCAAACCAGGCGGCTGTCTCATCGTTGAAGGGTTTTCAAAAGAACAAATAAATAACGATACAGGCGGACCGAAAGACAGCAGTATGTTATGGTCGGAAGCGGAATTACATGGTGACTTTGCATCGTTTTCCGACGTAACGATTCAATTGTTAGAAACAGAATTGGATGAAGGTGAATTCCATGCCGGAAAAGCTGCAATTATCCGGGTTGTCGCAAGCAAGTAGAAAAACTGGCTACTTTCAGTTTGAAGAGATGCACAAAATTCTGCAAACCAAACAATCAGGAAATTCCTGTTTCAACTGATATTCAGCTGCAGCTGTTTGTGGTAACTGCAGCTGAATTTGCTTCGAATAAAATTCAACTCAAAAGAAAAAACTCCCGGTATTCATTCTCAAAGTTTGGAGTGAAAAGGCCCTTCCCCAGATTGGCTTCAATTTGCCTGCGAGTCCAAAAGCGACCTTCCTGCACTTCGTCGGAATGCAACTGAATACCTTGAAAATCGTTACTGGAAAACACATAGACAAGCTCTCGTTCCAGATCACTTTCCCACACATACGATTTAATCAGCTTTGCGGAGAATTTTTGCAAGCCAATTTCTTCCCAGGCTTCTCGCTTTAGTGAAGTTTGCAAATCTTCGCCAAAAGCAATATGCCCGCCAACAGCAGTATCCCATTTGCCGGGTTGAACAAGCTTATTCATTGGCCGTTTTTGCAGGTAAATAGCGCCAGTCTTGTTAAATACATGCAGGTGAACTACCGGGTGTAACAGTTTACTTCCGTTGTGGCATGCCGAACGCGGCGCTTTGCCAATCACTTTTCCACTTTCGTCAACCACAGGCAATTGTTCTTCTTCCGAAACCGCTTGAACTTGTCCATACTGTCGGCGTTTTTGTTTCCAAAAAGTGACCAAAAACACCACTCCAAACAAAATATAAAACAAGCCTCCCGAAACAAAAGCCCAAGCTGCATCGGACAAATAGAACGTGGCATAAAACACCAAAACAGTATGCCCCAGAAAAATCCAGAACATGAGTTTTATACTGCCTTGCATATGCTGCATCTGTGCGTCACTCACGTCCATATTCTTCAAATATCGCCGGCTCATCAGGCCAACGATATTCAAATTGGAAAAAGCAGAAAAACCGAGAATAGCACACAAAATCAACTGCACCAATCCCGGCTTCAATTTGAAAAATATTTCGTTATGCAAAAGCAATGAGACTCCACCCAATAGCAGGAGTAAAAGAGTATCGAACAGAACAAACCGCTCAAATCGTTTCTCTTTCACCCAAATCCAGAGCAACTCGGCCACACCAATAAAAAGGGCTGCTATTAAGCCTGCTTGTGTTCCCCAGATTTCATCAATCAGGATAAAAACAAACAACGGAACTAAACCCGGTAAAAGTTGCTTGAAAAGCTTCAGCTGCTGCGTATTCATAAAACGTCCAAAATCAAGCTACGATTCTAAAATCAACGTATTATTCTACTTCCGGTGGGTAAATCGCAACAAGTTCAATTTCAAAAACAAGGGTTGAATAAGGAGGTATACTGCTATAGCCGTATACACCGTAAGCCAGACCGGACGGAATGATGAAAGTACCAACTCCCCCTTCTTGCAATGTCCCCACAGCATCGTCAAAACCAGTAATCATATCGACCGATTTGTAGACATAACGATACGTTCCGTCTCCATAAAACGATGACGAATCGAATAAACTACCTGTCACAAAATAACCGTTGTAGTTAATTCCGATTGAATCACCAGCCTGAACAAGTGGCCCTTCTCCCAATTGATCTACCATATAGTACACTCCTAACTTGGTCGTGTCAATATCGCGACCATTCTCAATTAAGTTATCCAGCAATTCGGTCAGCAACTGTTGCTCGTTCTCTTCGGTATATTGAGACTCATAATCGTCGTCGTTACAAGCGACCATAACAACTGCAACAAATGCGAATAATCCAATTTTCCAATAATTTTTCATCCGTTTAGTTTTTCAATATTTAAGTGAATATTTTGCACCAACGCCTGTCTTTCGTCTAAAATTCAGCCGTATAAAACGTGCAAGATAAACATTCTTAGGTTAATAAGTTTTTTGCGGCTAGCTCAATTCCTTAATCAATCTAAAAATTGACTACTTTAAAATTTTCGTTTTATGCAATTTTCAATCAACACCGATAAGGAATACGCAAATACTTAAAATGAATCAGTTGGCACCTGGGTACACGATGTTACTATTTGCCTGTCGGGAATTCATAAAGCCTCCCCTGCCAGGTATTACGTTCAGCCAAACGCTTTTCAAGCTTAGCCACAAATTCAAAATTTTTCAATCCCCATTTTGGAGCAATTAACAAATCCTTTGGAGCCTGACTAATAAAACGTTCCAATATAATCTCCGGGTTCAAAAGCTCCAGATAATCAACCATCAGATCGACATATTGATCGACATCGAACAAGTGAAAATCCTCGGGTTTCCTTTCAAACTCTACGGCCATTCGTGTTCCCTTGTGAATTTGCAATTGATGCAGCTTCAGGTTTTCTACCGGCAATTTCGAAATTTCCCGAGCCTGATTTAGCCAATCCTCGCGGTCTTCTCCGGGTAGCCCCAAAATTAAGTGCGCACAATTATGAATGCCACGTTTCGCCGTTTCCCGAATTGCCCACTGAGCAGCAGAAAAATTATGCCCTCTATTAATCCTGAGCAACGTTTCATCCTTGACTGACTCCACTCCGAATTCTACCATCACATAATATTGTTTTGATAATTCGGAGAGATAATCAAGTACTTCCTCATTCAAACAATCCGGTCGCGTGCCAATAACCAATCCAATTACTTTCGGATGCCTTAACGCTTCTTCATAGCGCTCCTTAAGCACCGAAACATCGGCGTATGTATTGGAATAGGCCTGAAAATATGCCAAAAACCGCATCGACTGGTATTTGCGGGCAAAGAACTCGATCCCCTGGTCAAGCTGTTCACCAATACTTTTTTCGAGTCGGCAGTACTCCGGCTTGAAGGTTTGATTGTTACAATAGGAGCAACCATTCAAAGCTTTACTGCCATCTCTGTTTGGGCAGGTGAATCCGGCATCGACTGAAACTTTTTGTACCCGGTCATTAAATTTAGCTCGAAAGTAGGTCGGAAAATCATTGTACCGACGATTATGCTTCCACGGAAATGACATATATTTATAGTTGTGCATTAGCGCACAAAAATAGCAATAAAGTTGGATGGCTCACAGCCATTTCTATCGGACTACAACCGGGGAAAATTGCGCCCCAAAAGCCGACCGACGAATCCGGTTTATCAACAAATGTTGAAAACTTTCAGCCAGAGTAGGCTATACTGACCAATTTTTGTAGATTCTATTTGACTAACTTTATACTAATTCAAAAAGCAAAATACTATGTTTACTGAAAAAGAACGCGCAGACATTCAAAAACGAGGCAGTAATCCTTCGACTGTCAAACAACAGATCGAAAATTTCGTTTCCGGTTTTCCTTTCCTGCAAGTAATTAAAGCAGCTACGATTGGAGATGGTATTATTCAATTAACCGAGGAAGAAACGAACGATAGTATTCGCTATTTCGATGAACGAGTTGCTAAAAGTGCCACGTTACTGAAATTTGTGCCCGCTTCAGGAGCAGCTAGCCGAATGTTCAAAGCGCTCTATGAAGCTAAAGATAAACTGGCTGCTGGTATTTCTGAAGACGAAGTCAGAAAACAAAAAGATATTCAATATTTTTTCGATAATTTAAAGCAATTCGCCTTTTATGCCGATCTTGAAAAAGTAGCTGGTAAAATGCCTGAAAAGCTTTCAGCTTTAGAAATTCTAACCCTCGTTTTGGGCGAAGAAGGGCTAAATTACGGTAATCTGCCAAAAGGTTTACTTAAATTTCACAATTACGCCGACGGCAATCGAACATCGTTCGAAGAGCATTGCGTTGAAGGTGCCTTATATGCGAAAAAAAATGACGGAAATATTGCTATCCATTTTACGGTATCTCCCGAACATCAACCAAAATTTGAAGATCATCTGAAGGAGATTCAATCCAAGTATGAAAAGGAATTTAATGCCAAATATTCAATCTCGTTCAGCCAACAAAAGCCATCAACCGACACCATTGCTGTAACTCCTGAAAATGAACCCTTCCGCAACGAAGATGGAAGTTTGCTGTTCCGTCCGGGTGGCCATGGAGCATTGATTGCCAACCTGAACGAGTTAGATGCCGACATCATTTTCATTAAAAATATCGACAACGTAGTTCCGGACTATATGAAACCGGAAACCGTAAAATTCAAAAAAGCGTTGGCGGGCTTACTGCTACATATGCAAAACCGTATTTTTGCCTATCAGGAAGTCTTTGACACGCGGCACTACTCGGCGTTGGACAGTGTATTCCTGGCTGAAGCATCGAACTTTTTGGAGAACGTTTTAAATGTTAAACCGCCAACAAATCAATACTATACCGAAAAAGAAGAACTTTACCATTACCTGAAAAATAAATTTAACCGCCCAATACGGATTTGTGGTATGGTTCGAAACGAAGGAGAACCAGGAGGAGGACCATTTTGGGCTAAAAATAGCGATGATTCAGTTTCGCTGCAGGTGGTCGAAAGTTCTCAGATTGATTTTTCAGATGAAAAGCAAAAAGAGCTTGTAGATGGAGCCACGCATTTCAACCCGGTTGATCTGGTGTGCGCCTTCAAAAACTACAAAGGAGAAAAATACGACCTAACCAATTTCATTGATCCGGCAACCGGTTTTATTTCAAAAAAATCGCAAAATGGCAAAGACCTAAAAGCGCAAGAACTGCCCGGATTGTGGAACGGAGCTATGGCTGATTGGAACACGCTTTTTGTGGAAGTTTCGATCCAAACCTTCAACCCGGTTAAAACTGTAAACGACCTTTTACGAAAAGAGCATCAACCGGAGGGATAGGAATTCAAAAGTATTTGTAAATTTGCACCTGCAATTTTGTTTTTATGGATGAGGACGCAAGGGAATATTTAGAGAACGAAGAAATCGTTGAAGCTGTTAACCGATTCAAAAAAATGGTCAAAGAGGATCGATTCGAATACTTTGATGTATTTGAATACGAGGGAATCATTGAGTTTTTTTTAGACGAGGGAAAGATAAAAAAAGCCTCAACTGCAGTTGAAAAAGGACTCGAAATTCATCCCGCATCAATCGCTTTGAGCATTAAAAAAGCCCAAATTTTATTAGTCGATGGCAAAGCCCAGGAAAGTCTTGAATTAGTGAACTTCGTTGAAAGCATTGAAAACACCAATTCTGACATTTTTCTGGTCAAGGGTTCGGCATTAATCATGCTGGGATTGGTTGATGAAGCAATCAAGGCCTACGAAACTGCTGTTGAATACAACTACGACGATAACGATGACCTGATGTACAATATTGGAGTTACATTGGGGCAGTCGGGCGAGATAGACAAGGCCATCTCTTTTCTGGAACGAGCCTTCGAAAATAATCCGGAAAACGAACTGGTATTATATGAGTTGGGCTACTACTACGATCGCATCCAGGATTTTCGCAAAAGTATAGAATACTACAATAAATACCTGGATATCGATCCGTTCAATGCTTCGGTTTGGTACAATTTGGGGATTACATTCAATCGAATTGGCGACCACGACGAAGCGGTAACGGCCTACGATTTTTCGATTGCACTTCAAGATGATTTTGAGCAAGCGTATTTCAACAAAGCGAATGCGCTTTCAAACAGCAACAGATACAAAGAAGCGATTGAGTGCTATAAAGAATACATGGAGCGGGACGCCGAAAATGACGATGCGTTTTGTTATTTGGGTGAATGTTACCTGAATCTGGAGCAGTACAGCGATGCATTAGCGAATTATCAGAACGCGATTCGGCTCAACAAAAACAACTCCAACGCATGGTACGGCTCCGGACTCATCATGTGGATGGAAGGAAAGCTTTCCGAAGCGCTGGTGTTTTTAAAGAAAGCACTAAAACTCGATGATGAGAATCCTGATTTCTGGCTCATGTACGGCAAGATAAACCACGAATTAGACGAGTTCGATCAGGCAGAATCGGCCTTAAAAAAAGCGACCGGCCTGGATCCTGATAATCCAGATGGATGGATATCGTATGCCGAACTTGAATACGACAGGGGAAAATTGATCAGCTCGATTGACATTCTGAAAAATGCCCTGACAATTATTTCGAATGACCCTACTATCAATTACCGTTTAACCGCCTATTTACTGGAAAACGATGATGAGGTATCAGCAACAGGCTACTTTGAAAAAGCATTGGAAGTTGATTTTAACAGCTACCGCGTTTTATTCGATTACTACCCGGAAGCACTTCAAAATGAATCCATAAAAAAATTGATCAAAAAACACGAATCAACCAAATTATAAAAAATGAATTTTAATTTGCCGTTTGTCCCTGAAAGACCTGCACAGCCCAGGCAGTCGGGTGTTACAATGATGATGGACAAAGGA
>NZ_JBFHIT010000060.1:0-27665 GCF_041596335.1 Mangrovibacterium sp.
ATATGATTACTCACGACCCTATCCATTCCGAACGATCCTCAACGGTTTTATACAATCGCGACTGGCACAAAGGTGTGGTCGGCATCGTGGCCTCCCGCCTCACCGAACATTACTATCGCCCAACAATCATCCTGACTGAATCGAATGGGTTGGCCACCGGCTCAGCTCGCTCTGTGCGCGACTTCGACTTATATGAAGCGATTGGCCAATGCGCCGATTTGTTGGAATCGTATGGTGGACACATGTACGCAGCAGGGCTGACAATGAAGATCGATAATATTCCGGCATTTAGCCGACGCTTTGAAGAAATTGTCAGAAACAACATCACCGATTCGCAAAAAACAGAAATCCTGGAAGCTGATGCCAAGCTGCAACTATCGGATATCACACCAAAATTCTATCGTGTTCTAAAGCAATTCGAACCTTTTGGGCCACACAATATGACCCCTATGTTTCTGACCGAAAATGTTCTTGACAACGGAACCAGTCGTTGTGTCGGACGCAATCAGGAACACTTGAAGCTCGACTTAGTCGAGCCGACCGGAAATTCTTCTGTTTTTTCAGCCATCGCCTTCAATCAAGCCAATCATTTTGAAGGAATTAGCCAGGGGCTTCCATTTGACATCCTATATACGATTTCGGAAAACGAGTTTAGAGGAAAAACCAATTTGCAGCTTTACATTCGAGATATCGAAGCAAAAATATATTAATCCCTGTTTTACAAATCCTATAAAAATATCCCTATGAGTTTTCCCAACACTGGCCAAACCCAATTCACACCCAGAAACATGGTTCTGGGCGTACAATTTTTGTTTGTTGCATTCGGAGCAACAGTTCTGGTTCCCTTATTAGTCGGCATTGATCCTTCGGTAGCGCTTTTTACTGCAGGAGTGGGCACCCTTCTTTTTCACCTGATTACAAAAGGCATGGTTCCTGTTTTCCTCGGTAGTAGCTTTGCCTTTATCGCACCAATCATTGAATCAACCAGACTCTATGGTCTTCCAGGCACATTCTCCGGAATCATCGCTGTTGGCCTTGTGTATGCGCTTGTTTCGGGTCTAATAAAACTTCGGGGAATTACTTTTGTTGAACGCTTATTCCCCGCCACTGTTGTTGGCCCGGTCATCATGATCATTGGTCTTTCGTTGGCAAGTGTCGCCGTTAATATGGCGAAGACAAACTGGATTATTGCAGCAGCAAGTTTATTGGCGGCTATTGTTGTTGTGGTTTTCACGAAAGGGATCATCAAACTCATTCCCATTTTTATTGGAATTATTGTAGGGTATCTTGCCGGACTTGCTCTGGGTGTAGTTGATTTCACGCCTATAAAAGAAGCAGCCTGGATTGGATTACCGAAATTTACCACTCCTGAGTTCAGCTGGGGAGCTATCATATACATGATTCCGGTAGCAATTGCACCAATTATTGAGCACGTGGGCGACATGTATGCGATTGGCGGTGTAGCAGATAAAAACTTCATCGAGAAACCGGGTCTGCACAGAACATTGCTTGGCGATGGTATTGCAACCAGTTTGGCCGGATTCTTTGGAGGTGTCCCCAATACAACTTATTCAGAAGTAACCGGCGCTATATCGCTAACCAAAGTAACAAACCCGTTTATACTTCGAATCTCTGCTGTTACAGCGATTGTTTTTTCGTTGATTGGCAAAGTGAGTGGTTTCTTAAAAACCATCCCTCAAGCTGTTTTGGGTGGAATCATGCTGCTACTTTTTGGGTTGATCGCCTCTATTGGCATCAAAACACTGATTGACTCAAGAACTGACATAAGTTTGATTCGTAACCAAGTAATTGTTTCGATTGTGCTAACTGTTGGAATCGGAGGAGCTGTTATCTCATGGGGTAACTTCTCGCTTGCCGGAATCGGACTAGCTGCTGTTGTCGGTATTATTTTAAATCTGATTTTACCGGGAGAATCAAAAGAAGTGCAAACGCAAAAGAAATAAGTCACATAACTTATACAAATAAATAGCTCCCGTTTAATATCTGTTAAACGGGAGCTATTTGTTTTAAGTCTATTTTTAGTCTTTTACGTCCTCAACTGGCGCATCAATAAGGCCGTAAAAACTAATCATTTGCCGGTGATCCGAATTCACCGAAAGAGTGGCGTATCCACCCAATCCAATTTCCAGGAACATTCGATAATTATCGCGCGAAGTCTTCACTTCAAACTTAATCTCGTACAACTTTCTCCGCTCGTTGTATTCCCGCGTTATTGCCTTGGGTTTCTCTTTAAACTTTATTCCCCCATCCGTGTCACCATACGGAGCTTGATACGCTCGTCCGAAATAGGGCAACCATGCCACTACAGTATCTCCATCAAATTTCAAATTGTAAGTAGAAGTAAGATCAATTCTTCGCCCGGTTAAAGGGTTCGCAGAACGGGCATCAAACACAAAATTACCAGACTCAACTAATTCTTCTATTTCAGAAGCCTTTTGTGCTTTTCGTTCTCTCGCTGTCATTTTTTGTGCAAAGCTGCTCTGCCCACAACACACGACAACCAACAGCATCAATACAAATGTTTTCATAGCTCTTCGTTTATAAGTTCGTAATTGTACTGCAAAAGAAGTACCACGTCACCAATCAACAAAACTCATTCGCAAATGAACGTACCCATTCAGGCAACACAATTTCAATTCTCCGGATGCATTTCGTTCCTTTTTTTCCACAGCGACTCCCATCCTAAATCAGCGAAGCATGGCCCCTGTGTGGCTTCGGAAAACTTAATACCATTATGAGCGCCGTTCCATTCCATGACCTTCACCTGGTTGTTACAATCCACAACAACATCCCACCCTACCGCTCTCACAAACGGAACCTGCAGATGTAGTTTTTTCACAACCCGCACACATTCATCGAAAAACGGGATCTTTTGCGCTCCAAAAACAAATGCGGTATCCGGGTGGCAGTTTACAGTTTTCCAATTAGACATAAAAGCCACAGAGGAAAGCTCACCCGTTGTCGGATCAACAGTAACCAGGAGCTGAGAGGCCGACTGCACATGGGTCTCTGATTTTCGGCCAATTCGCAGGTGGCATGCGCGCAGGCTGCACTCACCCGAATTTAGAATGACTGTGGTAATCCGAAGCGTCGCAACCGCGCCCCGAACAATTTCGTCGAAAAAAGGATGTTGTACGATGCAGCTCTGAACAACTCCATTCCCAAGCCGCTCTAGTTCAGCCGGACTAAAGGTTTCTCTGGTAAAGAAGTGGATCCCTTTCCCCTGAAGCGAATTATCCAGTTTAAAAACGATCCGGGTCGATTGGCTAAAGAAATACTCAGAAAGCTGTTCCGGCTTCAACACCTCGTTTGATTTTGAGACCCAAATGCCATTGACATAAGCTCCCATGTCCGGAAAATAATCAGAATTAAACAGTTTACCCGTCAATGGCTTAAGAAAAGAAACTTCGCCATAGCCTCCTTTTATTGCAGGGACGACTGTCTTTGCATAGTAATTATCGGGAATCCAGCCCTCCCGAAACTCCCCGGCTACAGCCGCATATACATACAACCAGGGCGCGAACATCGGATGTCCGAAAACATCTATTGCATAGCCATCGCATAGCCGAATCAAATGTCGTTCTGTTTTCCCCCGCTCTTGTTCAATAGAGTGCAAAAGCCCCTTTGCGATTTGTTTTTGCAGGAAATGATACCGATAATCTCTGGTAAACTCGAACATACGAAGAGCGAGCGAGGCTACTTTTCCCATATCTGCTTTCTTTTTAAAATTTGGGATTCTCTGACGGACATCATTGAATTAAAAACACGTATTCGTGCATCAATTCGAACAACAAATCTCGTCAGAATCATCCTATAAAATATACGGATAAAAAGCAGATAACCGACTGACCTTCGAAGCATTTATCGCGACAGACTCAATTATATAGTGGGCGATCGCATTGGTTCAGCCGGAGTCCAAAGCCAACTATCGAGATGGAAGGGCACAAAAAAACCGGGTTTCAGACCCGGTTTCAATTAGTAAACTATCTTTTCTTTGCACACCCTCTCCGCATTAAGCAAGGGGGCTGCGTACATTTTCATAAACAATCGCTTTTGGCACTCTGCATCTCCTTCGCCAATGGTTTTAACCAAATCATCCAGCAATTCATAAAACTTTTCCTTGCATCCATCAGAGATCTCTCCATTATGTTTGCCAGACTCTGAAAGCATATCGGCTGCCAGATAATTATAAGGCCATAATTTATAGTTTTTATAAATACAGGCGTCAATCTGGTCGGCTAGTCGTTGAATACATTCCTGTGGATTTTCAGCCTGTGCAATACGTTCCAATTGTGCATCAATCGGTTTGCCAAAAGCAAAATGCACTCTCCCTTTCGGACGAGTTAAGCCATAAGCCATACTTTTCAGATCGTCGGCTTGCGTTTTCACATAACCATCCCGCTCCTTCTTATAAATCTCTTCGACTTTCGAAATACCGCAGGGTTCACGTTCATAAGAAATGGACAACGGAACAATCTTGAGTTCGCGAAAACCACTTTCGAAGTCGCCTGAATTGCTCAGATTCAACATTTTCAAAAGCGCTTGCTGTGTCTGATCACAACCGTCCTTGGTACGTCCTTCGCGCTGGGCAATCCAAACCGAAATATTGTCCTTAGTAACTGTTTTCCGGATATATTGAGAAAGAGTTTTGGAAGCTGTCAATAGCTCCCGAACAGGAAGATTACGTTTAACCACGAAAGCCCGGTTCAGCTTTACAATATGCTGAATCCAGTCGTAAATAAGCAGATTATTGCCTATTGCCACTTCGGTTGTATTCATGCCGGCATTCACAACAATATAGTTTAGAATAGCCGAATCAAGAATAATATCCCTGTGGTTAGAAATAAACAAGTAACTCTGCGACTTGTCCAGATTTTCGAGTCCACTGTAGGTTATCCCACTAGTCGTCCGCTTGATAATCCAGTCCTCAATTAAAGGATACATAAATTTCAGCTGCAACTCCTTAATTGAGTTCACACCGGCAAGCATCGCACTAACTTCTTTTACTTTGTTTTCATCATTAAAAATGAAAAACAATACCTGGCGGAACAAATCATCGTTCAATAGTACATTGATGTAATGATTAACTTCTTGATCTTCGTAAGGACGAATATCGTCGAAACACATCATATCCCTCATTCAGTTGATTTAGGGGCGCTAATATACAAATTGCTATTTAAATCCTAAACCGAAATTGAAACTTCAACTCGGTTCGGGTATTTCCGTCGATCGCTGTAGCTCCACTGCCAAGCGAGTTTACATCGAAATACCAACTACGGGACAGCTTCATCCAGAAATCTATCTTTTCACATAATTTAACTTTTCCATTTACATAAGATCGAATTCCTTCGCCATAAAAGGCTGGTATTGAAAATTGATAGAGCAAATCGTTTTCATAAGAATAGATTCTTGAATCGTAGTCGTCGGTATTAAAATAAGCCAGTCGAAGCCAAAAACGTGAATTCGAAGTTTTAGTTTGAAAAGAAATATCCTGACTCAACAAATACCCACCCGAGCTTTGCTCATGCTCATAAAACGAATGCTCAAATCTGGTTTGAATTGAAAACTGCTCGTTCAAATTTCCACTGAGCTGCAACCGAGCTCCTTGTCTAATCTGATCCAGATCATACCGTAAAACATCCGTACTTATTTTCACCGGCTTCTGCTCGTAAAAGTACCGACCATATATTTGCCAGTCGTGATTTATCTTATAATCCAGTCGAATCATATATTCACAGCCCTTAGCCGGAGCAGCCGTCGTATACTTTATCCATTTATACTGAAAGAAATCGGCGTAGGCTTTCACCTGAAATTTCGCCACTGGTAGTAATCGCAAACCCAAAAACACCCCCTGCTCATCGTTCACCCGACTGTTTTCCGTGAAAGCCGCAGCGATGGGCGAATTATATTTTTTGCCAATATTTCGATAGAGCGCCGATAGGGAGACCTGTCCAACAGGCTGAAACATGAATCCGTTGAGCACCGCAACATCCGAATGAAGTGAGCTGGCCATTTCGCCAAACAAATACATTCGGTTAAATGTATACCGGTAGTCAACTGAGAAATTACTAATCTCACTTCCCTGAAACAAAAACTGATTATAAAGCCCACTTTGCCGGACCAATGGCAGCTCATAACAGGTATGCAAGCCCGAAAACCCCAACTCCAACCGACCGGTCCGGTATCCCAAATGAGCCCCGCCAACTAACGCTGCAACTGAATTCTTATCCTCTATTTCCGATTCAGTGCGGTGCAACCCACTGGTTTGAATCGAAGTGAAGACCTTCGTTCCGTTCAAGCTATCGACATTCGCATCGAACTTTTTGTACGATATAAAAGGCTGCAATTGAAATTTCCCGAGGCTTAGATTCGCGGCAACACCGCGCATGAAATTATTCTCGTCGGTTGATGAATAAGCCTTAATCCCTTGATTAAAGCGAGCTATTCGTTCTACATCAGTGGATTTGCCCATTGCAAACCCTTGCCACGCGGCTAGTCCCTGCCCCCATTGAACGACGTAGTCACCAACTAAAACGGCGTTCTTATTTTGTCCAAATTCATACCGTAGAAACCCACTTTTATAGTCGAATCCATCTGAGTTTGGCTGCCTGAAGAAAGGCTCTCCGGCATCCTTTTCTGCTGTAACCCCCAACTGAACGACTCTCGAGTCAAGCCGATACCGCAGATAAAGCTTCTCCTGCGATCCACTATAATCTCCATCTTTGAATCCAGCTTGTTTTTCAATCAAGCGCGTTCCTCTCACTAATAAGTCTTGTCTTGTCCTTCGAAATTTCACAGGAGTTAAACTGGCACTAAAATCAACAAAATGAGCAATCATCTGTGCGATCTCCGGATTAAATCCATCGACCAAAGCCAGCTCATAAACCGACAAAATCGCCCCCGATTCTTTTCGATAATCTAAAAGCGCCTGCACTTGCAGAGGCGACATAAAAAACAAAGGAGCAAATTCATCCTGACCTGCCGTGTTTATCGCTATTGGACTTTCTTCCAACCGAACCAAGTCGCTTAAAAGCAGTTCAACATCTGCATTCTCATCTTCTTCCAACACTTGCTCTAATAAATCTTGCAACTGCTCATGCAATGGCGTATCTGTTTGCTGTGCACGCGCCAACAAAGAACTCACCAAAACCAATATGACCAACAGAGCCCTTTTCATGGTTGCTTAAAACAAAGTGTTACTATCGGCGAAAAACCTAAATACTCGTGATAAGAAAAAGCGAGGTCAGCCTGAAGTACACCAACCAGATAGCCGATCCCAAAAGCCCATTCCGAATTCCGCGTTTGAACTCCTGCCCTTAAATAAAGCCGCTGCTGAAGTTCATATTGCAAACCACAGTGCACATTCACACCATATTCATCGCAATAACTAAGCTGACCTGCAACCAGTAAATGATCCTGAAACACCCTGTGTGCCCCAACTCGAAATAAAAATGGATAATCATCGTGAACTTCCGGTACATTCATTTTGATTGAGAGCGGATTAAAGCAAGCCACTCCCAAGCCATAATCACCTTGCTGGTATTGAATCCCCAGACTAAACGTTAGCAACTCCGGATGACGCGAGCTTTCAGCCATCGAAAATCGGAAATAATGAAACAGAAGGCCATATGAGAGCCGCTCTCCAAATGCTTTTGATAATCCGGCAGTGATTTGGTTCTCCCGAAAAGCTTCATTCCCAAATTGCCCGATTGACGCCATCATTCGGCTATCATTAACAGGCATGACAAGATATACTGAAGCAGAAGAAAGGTCTTTTAACAAAAACCGATTAGAATAATTCAGGCCGATGGCAAAACCTGAACGAGCCGATGCCGCAGCATTGAGCCAAAAGCTCTCGCCCCAGCCAAGACTAGCACCGCTACTCCCTATCGCTTCAACAGATGCCGGCAAAACCACCGATTGTTGTCCTTGCAACAAGGCAGGCAACAGAAGAAAGCTGTATGCAATTACAATTTTATGAATAGTTCCACGCATAAAAAAAGGGTTTACCTTTTAAGGTAACCCTTTCTCTATCTTGTTGTCAAGTTACAAATTCTATCTTAAACAGTAAAGATATTTCTGTTGATTAATTAAATGTTAAAGAACAATAAGTTCCCGACGGCTGTCTCCTCTTTAAATCACTAAAAAGCGAGTTAGTTTGTTTTGAATTTGAATTTAATTTCAGCCAAATCCTGGTTGGCTTTTACAATCTTGGTTTTTAAGTTTTCCTTAAACAGGACAAGCTTCTCTGCCATTTCCGCATCGCCCAATGCGATCATCTGTGCAGCCAGGATTCCGGCATTTTGAGCTCCATTAATCGCAACGGTGGCAACCGGAATTCCCGGAGGCATTTGCGCGATAGCCAACAAAGCATCCAATCCATCCAAACTAGCACGAATTGGCACACCAATAACCGGCAAAGTGGTCATGGCAGCAATTACTCCCGGAAGATGAGCAGCCATACCTGCAGCTGCTATTATTACTTTAATTCCGCGATCTTTGGCTCCTTTCGCAAATTTTTCAACTTCTTCCGGAGTACGGTGCGCTGAAAGCGCATTAACCTCAAAAGGAATTTCAAACTCATCTAAAATTTTGGCCGCAGCTTCCATCACCCCTAAATCCGAGGTGCTACCCATGATGATACTAACTTTTGGTTCCATGTATATCTATTTTAAATCACTGTGAACAATATTCAAACAACTTAATTCTTCAACCTGTTCATTCAAATCACCTTTCGATACAATTATCACATTCGTAAAACGATGATTTTTGACAGGCTATCGCACTAACTTAAAGCGAAAATAATCAACGATCAACGATGGAACGAGCGATTATTTTTTGTTACTTTGCAACTTTTTAAAATCAGGACTAAAATAGTTGAAATAAAGTGATTATTAAAACAATTTTTCTTAATCCTTTGTCCATTTAAAACCAGAAATAAAAATGGGAAACATTACGATTATTGATAAAGAATTTGAATTATTTATCCCTTACGAGAAGATCCGGTCGGTTATCGAAACAATGACTGATCAGATGAATGAGAAGTTGCAGGGTAAAAATCCACTTTTTTTATGCATTCTGAATGGCTCATTCATGTTTGCGGCTGAAGTTTTCAAACGCATTACCCTGCTCGATGCAGAGATTTCCTTTGTAAAATTAGCTTCTTACCAGGGAACATCGACAACAGGAACAGTTAAAGAACTAATTGGCCTAAACGAAGATTTAGCGGGTCGAACAGTCGTTGTACTCGAAGACATCGTTGATACAGGAATCACGATCGAAAGAACCATTGAGCAAATCCAGTCGAAAAATCCGGCGGAAGTGTTGGTCGCTACTTTGCTTTTAAAGCCAGACGCACTGCAACGCGATGTCAAACTAGATTACGTTGGATTGGAAATTCCGAACGAATTCATTGTTGGCTACGGACTTGACTATAATGGCAGAGGCCGCAACCTGATCGACATTTTTAAAGTCGTAGAATAATCCCCCATAAATATTTTAAAATGTTAAATTTAGTTTTATTCGGCCCCCCGGGAGCAGGCAAAGGAACTCAGGCCGAATTCCTGATCGAAAGCTACGGATTGAATCACTTATCAACCGGAGATTTGTTACGCAACGAGATTGCAGCATCAACGCCACTTGGAATGGAAGCCAAACGCTACATGGACAATGGTGAATTGGTTCCGGACTCTGTCGTAATCGGAATGATTAAAAACAAGCTTGAAGCACAAACCGATGCAGCAGGTTTTATTTTTGATGGATTCCCTCGTACGGTAGCTCAAGCCGAAGCACTGGACCAGTTACTCAACGAAAACGGAACTCCGGTTTCGGGTATGTTAAGCTTAGAAGTTGTTAAAGAAGAGCTCGTGGCTCGTTTGCTCAACCGAGGTAAAACATCCGGACGATCAGACGATCAGGATGATTCGGTTATCGAAAACCGCATTAACGTCTATAATGAAAAGACACTGCCATTGAAAAACTATTATGCTGCACAAAACAAGCATTTTGGCATCAACGGCATGGGTTCAATCGAAGAAATTGCAGCTCGTTTAAAAGAAGCGATCAAAGCGCTATAAGTATATCGAAGAATTTCGCAAAGGACGGATGTTATCCATGCATTCGTCTTTTTTTGTTTATCTTGCACACATTCAATTTTTTATAAAAATGGCCGAAAACAATTTTGTTGATTACGTGAAGATTTTTTGTCGTTCCGGGAACGGAGGCCCTGGTTCTGCTCACCTTCGCCGCGAAAAGTACATCCCCAAAGGAGGACCAGACGGCGGAGATGGTGGACGAGGCGGGCATGTGATCGTACGTGGAAATGCCCAGATGTGGACACTTCTTCACCTTCGCTACAAGCGACACATATTTGCAGGCCATGGTGAATCGGGCGGAAAACAATGCAGTAGTGGTGCCGATGGAGAGGACATCTACATTGATGTGCCGCTGGGAACAGTTGCTAAAGATGGCGAAACCGGTGAGTTTATGTTTGAAATAACACACGACGGAGAAACACACATTCTGGTGCAAGGCGGACGTGGAGGACTAGGGAACAACCACTTTAAATCGCCAACGAACCAAACACCACGCTATGCACAACCGGGAGAACCATCAGCTGAAGGATGGAAAGTTCTGGAGTTGAAAGTTTTGGCCGATGTTGGCTTAGTCGGCTTCCCAAGTGCCGGAAAATCAACACTTCTTTCTGTGGTTTCGGCTGCCAAACCCAAAATTGCTGATTATCCGTTTACGACGCTTACACCAAACCTGGGAATCGTTTCATACCGCGATAACCAGTCTTTTGTGATGGCCGATATTCCCGGAATTATTGAAGGTGCTCACGAAGGCAAAGGCTTGGGCTTACGCTTCCTCAGACATATTGAGCGAAATTCGATGCTATTATTTATGGTACCTGCCGACAGCAAGGATCACCGGAAAGAATATTTCATTCTATTAAACGAACTGGAAAAATACAATCCTGAATTGCTTGACAAAGAACGTTACCTTGTGATTAGTAAATCGGACTTTCTGGATGATGAATTAAAAGCAGACATCAGCAAAGAATTCCAGGATATTCCACATCATTTTATATCATCGGTGACAAGTTCTGGTATTTCAAGCTTAAAAGATATCATTTGGCGAATTTTGAATAACTGATAAAAGCATCTATGGAGTCCATAATCGATCTTGACAAATCCATTTTTTTCTTTTTTAACGGAATGCACACTCCGTTTTGGGATGTCGTGATGGCTTTATTTACCCGAACTGAAAGCTGGTTCTTGCTTTTTGCGGTTATGCTCTATTATATCGTTCGTCGTTACCGAATGAAATCGGTTATTATCTTGGTGATATTGGCACTTACCATCTTAATATCCGATCAGTTTTCTGTATTTGTGAAAGAAACTGTTCAACGATTTCGACCAACACACGATCCAACGATTCAACACCTTGTACACAATATTCTTTCCAGAGGAGGACTTTACGGTTATTTTTCGTCGCATGCCGCCAACACTTTCGCGGTGGCTTGCTTTACCTCCTTTATTTTTAAAGACCGCAAATACAGCTTTTTGATCTTTTTCTGGGCTGCATTAGTGAGTTATACACGAATATACCTCGGCGTACATTTCCCATTCGACGTGCTCACCGGAGTTATTTTTGGAACAGCTCTCGGCTATGGCATGTATCGGCTCCTGGTTTTTATCGACAATCGATTCTTCGTTCTAGGATTACCGAAATTTTCCGACACACACCTGCGTGACAAAGATTTCCGGATTGTTCTGATTATTTTTCTTTCATTTGTCATTACCACGTTAATTGTGGCCAACAGACTCCAACATTTCAATTGGCTTCAGGTCCAATAGATGCTAACAGCAACAGCATATAACTAAACATCTCAGGGTTGAAGGTCGCCCGCATCATTCCGAAACATTTACTTCCAAATTAAAATCGCCACGTTTCACCTTCCAATCTCTCGTTTCATACTAAATCTCTATGCTCATACTGGTTACCCACACTAGTATTCATGTCGACAGAAGGCATTCAGCTACAATTCCTCATTCAAGAATAACCAGCAGGTAAAAAGATCGTCGATGTCGTTCAATTTTGTGAAAACATACCGAACTCTCCTTCCCGTCGGCAAAATCCAATCACCATTGATGTAGGTGGCAGTCAAAAAAAACCATCCTCATGACTTAAGATCCAATTCGTAACGCTATACCAAGTTCATTACCACAGTCAAAATGCTGCCTCTGCATCTTGTGCCCCCTGCACACATCAGCGCCCCATGAATGTCGCCTTCAACAAGATACCGCCAATCAGCTAGCGATGACGCCATCTCCAAATTGCCCATCACCCAACATGGGTAAAATTACCCATTGACTTTAGACGAACACAACCCTCCTGCACCCAGAACGCTCATATAGTGCCACTTACCCGACTAAATTCTTTTTTGCGTGGAATCACTACTTGAAATTGGTCTAAATAAGGTGGAATTTTGACTTAGCAGTTATTCAACAAACAGTCACGCTTTAACATGTGTTGCTGTTCAGCTTCAAAATCGAATCGAAACAAAGAGTAACAATTCAAATTAGGCTGAAAGAATTTGGTTTTCTACAGGTCTGAAATGAATGCTCAAGGAAACATGAATTTTGAAAAACAGAACGAGATCCGTGGGGGTCAGGAAGCGAAGCTGTGTCATAACTGAAATATCTGAACGATCTGCAATCGAATATAATTATTAACACTCAAAGCAATTGATTATGAGCTTAATTAATTCAAACTACCAGTGGTTGGCCTTGTACACGAAATCTAGATTTGAGAAGAAAGTACAGGCTAGTCTTGAGGCAAAAGGCATCGAAAGCTATTTGCCGATAAAAACAGAACGACGCCGTTGGAGCGACCGCATTAAAACGATCGAAGAGCCACTGCTCAGAGGTTACATTTTTGTGAAAGTAAGCAACCGCGAATATTTTAACGCACTCAACACGACCGGGGCTGTAAGTTATGTTTCTTTCGGTGGACAAGCTGCTCCAATTCCAGAAAAGCAATTGGAAGATCTGAAAACATTCCTGTCTGGATACAACCAACAAATAGATGTAACCTACGACAACCTGGAAGAGGGATCGAAAGTTATCGTGGTCACCGGACCAATGAAAGGAGTTGTTGGTGAAATCGTTGAGTTCCGTGGAAAAAGCCGCATCGCGCTGCGATTTAAGAACCTGGGATACTGCATCCTGACCGACATTGCAGCGAAAGATGTAGAAGCATTCAAACCTCATCTGATTACTGCACACAAACGCCTTGTCAACTCACTTCTTTCTGCTTAACAGAAAGTCAACTACAGCTTCCTTGCAAGCTGAGCTTATCCCATCTTCTGTAGATTCTTTCTATTCTGCAGCAGTTATTCGAACAGGTAAACCATAAAATTATGAAAGTACTCATTCTTGCGGGTGGACTAGGAACCCGTATATCCGAAGAAACATCAGTCAGGCCAAAGCCGATGGTCGAAATCGGAGATCGTCCGATCATTTGGCATATCATGAAGATCTACTCGCACTACGGGTTCAATGATTTTATCATATTATGCGGATACAAAGGTTACGTAATAAAAGAGTTTTTTGCAAACTACCTGATGCATCGTTCAGACGTACATCTAGATATCGCGAAAAATGAGACAACGTATCTCAGCAATCACGCCGAACCCTGGAAAATATCACTTATTGATACCGGACAAGATACATTGACCGGTGGAAGGATAAAGCGTGTACGGGACTATATAGGAAATGAACCTTTTCTTCTGACCTACGGAGATGGCGTATCAGATGTCAATATCCACGAACTGATTAACTTTCACAAACAACAAGACGCCTATGTCACCTTGACCGCTGTAAAACATCCTGGCCGTTTTGGGGCCTTTAGCCTTGAATCCCATTCCAGCAAAATAGAAAATTTCAGGGAGAAACCAGATGGAGATGGCAATGATATCGCCTGGATAAACGGTGGTTTTTTTATCGTGGAGCCCGAGGCGTTCGATTTCATTGATGGAGATCTCACGGCTTGGGAAAGAGATCCTCTGGAAAATCTGGCGATCCAAGGCAAACTCGCGGCCTACAGGCATAAAGGCTTTTGGAAATCAATGGACACTCTCTACGACAAGCAAATCCTTGATAACCAATGGAGAAGTGGAGATGCCCCTTGGAAAATATGGGAATAATTCATTCTTATGGCAATATCCCCAGATGAAAATCACTGTTACTTAAAGGTTTGTGAAAATTTTAAGCCCCTCCATTCAATTGATGGTTAATTAACGTTCGTATTATATGCTAGAAGAAATTCTCTCAGTTTATAGAGGCAAGAAAATACTTGTTACAGGCAACACTGGTTTCAAAGGCAGTTGGATAACTACATGGCTGCTAAAACTCGGTGCCAGTGTAACGGGCTATGCACTCGACCCGCCTACGACCCCTTCAATGTATGAGCTCCTTAAACTATCCGACAGTATTAAACAGTACATAAAGGACATTCGCTCATATAACGAGATTAAGAAATGCCTTGAAGAAACCCGTCCAGAGATAATTTTTCATTTAGCAGCTCAGCCACTCGTAAGAGATTCGTACAACATCCCATTGGAGACATTCGATGTAAATGTAATGGGAACCGTAAACCTCCTTGAAGCTGTACGTGAGTTGAACCTAAGGACAAAAATTATCTGCATTACCTCAGATAAAAGTTATGAGAACCAAGAATGGCTTTTTGGATACAGGGAGGTTGACCCAATGGGTGGATACGATCCCTATTCAGCCAGTAAAGGAGCTGCGGAGATTATCATATCCTCTTATAGACGATCCTTTTTCAACCCTCTCCGCATGGAAGACCATGGTGTAAAATTGGCGTCAGTACGGGCAGGGAATGTGATCGGAGGTGGTGATTGGGCGAAAGATCGAATTGTTCCTGACTGCATCAACCATCTCGAAAAAGGGGAACGAATTTTTGTTCGAAATCCTGTAGCAACAAGACCGTGGCAGCATGTACTCGAACCTCTCGGAGGCTATTTGCTTCTAGGAGCAAAACTATTTAGCGCCACACCTGATGACTCACGCTACTGTAGTGCTTTTAATTTTGGTCCACTAATTTCGTCCAATAAAACAGTGGAATCTTTAGTTTCAGAGATTATAAAAAACTGGGGCAAAGGCTCATGGTTCCATAACTCAACAGAATCAGTCCATGAAGCGTCACTCTTAAACCTAACAATCGACAAAGCATATCACCTTCTAAAGTGGCAACCAGCCTGGGATTATGAAGCAACTATAGCGAACACTGTAGCTTGGTATAAACAAAATAGTCTCGGATGGGATATGATGGAATTCACAAAAAAACAAATTGATGACTACTTAGAATGCTTTAAGTTCAGCAAATAAACCGGTGAAACTTCAAACAATTGCACTAAGGTCTTAATCCTCTGGCCCACTGAACCTACCAATGTATTACTATTAGTTATATACAAATCAAGTAGCGTTAAGCAGACGATATCCTTTTCGAAAAATCATGACAAAAATTAGACTATTATTGACTGGAGGCACTGGGTTCGTTGGTTGTAACCTTCTTCCTATTCTAAAAGAAAAAGACATTGAAGTTTTATCATTAACAACCACGCATAGTGCAGTACAAGAAAAAAATATAAAATGGCAAGTTTGCAATATATTCGATGACGAAAACCTGAAAAAAAATGTTGCCGAGTTTAAAGCAACCCATCTACTGCATTTGGCGTGGGAAATTTCTCCAGGTAATTATAACCTAAAGTCAAACTTCGACTGGTTGCAAGCCAGTATGAATTTGATTAGGCTTTTCATGGAAAATGGAGGAAAACGGGCAGTAATTGTTGGATCTGGGCTTGAATACGACTGGAGTGCTGGACTTTGCCGTGAAAATGAAACAAAGCTAAGCGATGCAACCCTCTACGGACTAACAAAAAATCTCTTGCATCGGTATTGTGAGGCATTGCTGAAGTCAAACGACATTAGTTTTGCATGGCCTAGATTATTCTTCCTGTATGGCCCCAACGAAGATAAACGCCGTCTGATTCCGTATTTAATTACGCAGCTGTTGAAAGGGGACAAAGCGGTCGTGCGCGAAACCGAATTGTATCGTGACTACCTGTACGTCAAGGATGCGGTTAACTATCTGGCAACCCTTTTATTTTCAAACTATACCGGCACAATAAACATCGCTTCTGGCGAGCCCACTAAATTACGTGATATTGCCCTGACAATTGGAAATATCATCGGTAACCAGAACCTTATTGAGTTTCAGAATAATTCGCATACTGCGAACAAAATTGTGGTTGCAGACAATAAAAAAATGATTTCAGAATTTGGGTTCAGCCCTCGATATTCCATTGAAAATGGGCTGGAAGAAACGATCAAATGGTGGAAAAACAAGCAAGATCTATGAGTAATATTGTTATTTTAGGAGCAGGAATGGCAGGATACGGTGCCGCAAAAAAATTTAAAGATTCAAATGTGGATGCTCTTATCTTTGAAAAAGAGAACCACTATGGAGGCCATTGTTCTTCTTACATTTTTGAAAACAAATGGGTTTTCGATGATGGCCCGCATATCTCGTTTACCAAGCACGACAAGGTTAAAAACCTGTTTGCTCAAAATGTCAACCACGATTTTCATGAATTCAAAGCGAAAGTAAATAACTATTGGAAAGGGAAATGGATAACTCATCCTGCACAAGTTAATTTACATGGCTTACCCGCTGAGTTTAATACTCAGATCTTGAAAGAAATGATTGAAACCTCCCAAAAGGAACATAACAGCATCGCCAATTACGAACAGTGGCTTTACGCGTCATTTGGGAAAACATTCGCTGAAAATTTCCCGATGAAATACACTAGAAAATTTCACACAACAGAAGCGAAAAACCTCACAACAGATTGGTTGGGTCCCCGTTTATACCAACCAAAACTTGAGGAAGTTATCTACGGAATGCTTTCACCATCACCATCAGATGTACATTATGTGAAGGGTTTTAGGTACCCAAACAAGGGCGGTTTTGTTTCCTTCATGAAAGGCATTGAGAATACATTCGAAATCAACTACAACTCAGAGTTGGTCAAGATCAACTTAAAAAACAAGGAAATGACATTTTCCGATGGACGTAAAATCAACTACAATTATGCATTTTCGTCACTACCATTAAATAAAATCGCATTAATGATGGAAGACGCCCCCAAGGAGGTGATTGCGGCTGCGAAACAATTAGCCTGGACTCAGTGTGTCGTCGTTAGCCTTGGCATCAATCGACCAAATATTACTGATCACCATTGGACTTACTTCTACGATGAAGATTTTCAAATTAGTAGGATTAGCGCCCAAAGTTTGTTTTCTCCCCACACGGTTCCGACCGGTTGCAGCAGTTTGCAGGCTGAAATCTATTTCTCCGACAAGTATAAACCACTAACCAAAAGCCCAGAGGAATTCATTCCGATTGTCCAAAACGAATTAATAAAATGTGGAATACTGAGAATGAACGATGAAATTTTGGTAGCAAATGCCAGAGTCTCTCCTTTTGCCCAAATAATTTTTGACCACGACAGAAAATCAGCAGTAGAACTATTACACTCATTCCTTTTAGAAAATAATATTCTTTTTGGCGGAAGGTATGCTGATTGGGAATATACATGGTCAGACGATGCATTTTTAGCCGGAGAGGCATCAGCTGAAAAAATATTAATGAAACTATAGAAACTCCCCTCTTTAATGCCCTCGGCTTAGTGAAAAAAGCTCAACCAAACATGAATTATATTCGCTTTTCATTTAACAAATAAAATTATGAAATGTCGCCATTGTAACTCCAACCTTGAGAAAGTTTTTCTTGACTTGGTAAACTGCCCTCCATCAAACGCAATGCTAACCGAACGCCAATTGAACGAACCGGAAGTTTATCTTCCGTTAAAAACTTATGTTTGCAGCCAATGTCGGTTAGTTTCAGTCAATGAGATCACTAATGCGAATGCCATATTCAATGATCAGTACACATACTTTTCATCGTACTCGAAGAGCTGGCTTGCCCACGCAAAATCCTATGTGGACATGATGATCAAACGATTTCATCTGAATGGAAGCACACGTGTCATAGAAATTGCGTCAAACGATGGGTACTTGCTTCAGTACTTCAAACAAAAAAATTTCGACGTTTTAGGTGTTGAGCCGACTGCGAATACCGCTGAAGTAGCAGAACAAAAAGGAATAAAAACTATCGTTGACTTTTTTGGAAGTGAGTTTGCCCAAAAGCAACTCGTAGACAAGGGAATTCTGGGAACACTTATTCTTGGCAATAATGTACTGGCGCATGTTCCAGACATTAATGATTTTGTGCTCGGCATGAAAAAAGCACTCCACCCAACTGGAATCATCACGATGGAATTTCCTCACATTCTGAAACTAGTGAAAGAATACCAGTTTGATACAATATACCACGAGCACTACTCATACTTTTCGTTCACAACGGTTAAAAGAATATTCGGAACCTACGGACTTCAAATATTTGATGTTGAAGAGATACCTACGCATGGAGGATCACTGCGCATTTATGCAAAACATGAAGCAGATCGGTCAAAAGAGATCTCATCCAATGTCGAAAAGCTACTTGAAAAAGAAGATAAGGCTGGAATTAACACCGATGAGTTTTATCAAAATTTCACAGAAAACGTGAATACGATCAAAAATGAATTCATAAGTTTTCTCTTGGATGAACACAAAAAAGGAAAAAAAATTATTGGGTACGGAGCTGCAGCAAAAGGTAATACGTTGTTGAATTATTGCGGGATTAAAGGAAATGATCTGATCAGTTTTGTTGTAGACGCATCTCCGTTCAAACAAAATAAGTATTTACCAGGCAGCCATATCCCGGTTTACAGCATTGAGAAAATAGCTGAGTTCAAACCGGATTACATCCTAATATTGCCCTGGAATCTTAAAAAAGAGATAATTGAACAGCTAAGTTTCACCCAGGACTGGGGCTGCAAATTTGTTACGGCCATCCCAAAGCTAGAAATTTTTCAATTTCACAATGTCTGACTTATGATTTCTTAATTCGCAAAAAAATCCCAAAAAAGAGCGGCGCAACCAAATACAAGTTACCCCGCAACAATAGATACTTGCATGAGGAGCATTGTTCTGATTTAGTACTTCAATTTCACCCGTGTATTTTTAGAAAATTTAAGCTATGAACTGCTCAACGTTAATGAATTGAATATTTACATTTATTGAAATGGTCTGTGTTTATTACGCAGCTCACTCATTAATAAAACTTATGACGACAAACAACAAAAATGTATGTGTTATAATTCCTGTCTATCAGGAAATGAAAGACTTAGAACTATACTCCTTTAAAAGGATGGTAAGCGTATTTTCCTCCCGGAAAATTGTCATTATTGGACCGCCTTCACTGGAAGACTATATTCATGGGCTGTGCGCTACGATCGAAAATTCTTCTTCAATATTTTTTGAAAATGTTTTTGGCCGTGGCCCTCAGTACTATTCACGACTTTTCATGTCGAATGAACTTTATAAACACTTTCTGGATTTTGACTATGTAGTAGTTTGCCAAACAGATGTTTTCGTTATCAAAGATGACATCGACTATTGGTGTGAACAAGGTTACGACATGATCGGGGCTCCCGTTTTCGAAGGCTACACAGCCCCGAAGAATGAGATGAAGCAAAATGCTCTCAACACCGGCTTTTGTATTCGAAACCCAAAATCCTGTTACAAGGTGCTTTCAATGACAAAAAATCGCTATTCGAAGATATCATCTCTGTGGAAAATGGAATCAATATGGTACTGGAAGTTTTTCCGAGTAATTCGAGACGGCCTCATATTTAACTATAAAATAGAATCACTTAGACCAATTATCAACGAGGACATGTTTTGGACTGTGCTCGTGCCGGATAAATTTCCTTGGTTCAAAAACTGTCCTCCCGAAAAAGCTAAGTATTTCTCATACGATGCGAATCCGAGGTATCTCTTTCAAGAAAGCAACAACACGTATCCAATGGCTATACATGCTTGGTGGAGATATGACAAACCGTTTGTTATGGAGATTATTGAATCGCTTGATGATTGCAATATTCCGAAGGGAAATCTAGTCCCTGATGCAGAGAGAGAAAGGGAGATGAAATACAATCCTCGTCCACACTTGAAGGAAGGATGCTAACCGCCCGTTTAACAAAAACGCATCTTGAAAATTTTAAATCCCGGTTCCCTGTGTGGAAAGATGCTGACTCTTTCGCCTTGAATTATCGGAAAATGTAGTTGAATTGTGTGACTGGTTAACCTCCCCAAAAATCAATTTATTGCAAATAATAACGGCTCTTCGCCCCTGATTATATATGGCTGGGGCTAATTAAATATCAAAACAAAGCATTTAACGTCAACCTGCAACCACCTATTCAAATTCAACCCAAAGGGCTTCTACCAGATAACCACAAGTACATTGTAACTAAATCCGATCTTTTACCACAGGTGTGATCTAACTTTCTTTAAGTCGGGGAAACTACTCACACCAACAGCCTGTTGAACTTATTCGAAATGATCAATTCTATGTGGATAAACAAATGTCCGCTTGTTAACTACTGATATTCAACAAAATCTACTAATCAAGCACAAGATGCATTTAAGATCCATACATTATAAAAATTCTGCTCTCTGGAAAAAATCTTCAAATATGGTTTATTCTTTAAAAACACTAGATTTGAGCAATAGGAAGACTGATGCTCCATTGTTTGGTCAGATTGAAGAAATTCTACTGACAGTCGGTCAAGATATTAAGGAGGCATTCACCGATGAAGACCAAAATGTCACATTGTATCATTTCTCAAAAGCAAAATCCTCCTGTATGGTTCTTGCTGAGTTGCTTCAAGCCGGTAGAGTGGATGAGTTGGATGAATTTGCGAATAAACTGATTAAACACAACCAAGAGCTCATACTAATGTTAAACAACTATATACATCTGACGCGTATTAACATAATCATAGACCTGCGAAGGAAAATTAAGTAAATTTGCGATTCAGAACTTAAACATGACATTATATAAAAAAAAAGCTATGGCTAAAATTGCATTGATTACTGGTATTACCGGGCAGGATGGAGCATATCTTGCGGAATACTTACTTAAAAAAGGGTACATTGTTCATGGTATCAAACGCCGTTCGTCCTTGTTTAATACCGATCGTATTGACCACCTCTATCAGGATCCACATACAGACCAACGGAACTTAATTCTGCACTACGGTGATTTGACAGACAGTATGAATTTGACCCGTATTATTCAGGAGGTTAAACCAGATGAAATTTATAATCTGGCAGCGATGAGCCATGTGAAAGTTAGTTTCGATATTCCGGAATATACGGCGAATGCGGATGGAGTTGGGACCCTGCGGATATTGGAAGCTGTTCGGTTGCTGGGATTGAAAAGCCGAATCTATCAGGCTTCAACCTCCGAATTATATGGATTGGTTCAACAAGTCCCACAATCAGAAACCACTCCGTTTTACCCTCGCTCACCATACGCAGTAGCTAAAATGTACGCGTACTGGATTACAGTAAATTATCGTGAAGCTTATAAAATGCACGCCAGCAACGGTATTTTATTCAACCATGAATCACCAATCCGGGGCGAAACATTTGTTACCAGAAAAGTTACAAGAGCTATCTCAAGAATTGCCCTTGGAATGCAAGACAAAGTTTACATGGGTAATTTATCGTCGAAACGCGACTGGGGACATGCTAAAGATTACATCAAAGCTATGCACCTCATTTTACAACAAGACGAGCCGGATGACTACGTTATCGCAACCGGAATTACCACCACAATTCGCGATTTTATTAAAATGGCTTGTGCTGAAGTAGGCTTGGAAGCGGATTTCAAAGGCGAAGGAGCCGAAGAGGTAGGCTACATTACCGGGGTTGACGAAAAAATATTTACTGCAAAAATTGGAAGCGAGTACCTGGACGCGGTTCAAAAACGAATTAAGGAACAGAACAACGATATCGTACGGGTTGATCCGATGTACTTCCGACCAACCGAGGTTGATCTTTTGATTGGAGACCCGACCAAAGCAATGACAAAATTGAATTGGAAACCAGAATATGACCTGGCGGGACTCGTTGCCGACATGATGCAATCGGATGTTAAACTAATGCAAAAAGACGCCTACCTCATCAAGGGTGGTTATCAAACACTAAATTATTTTGAATAATCGAAGATATTCTTGTACTGTACCGACAATCGGTTCAGTACAAGAAATTTTACTTATTCAAAAGTAGCCAAATATGGAAAAAACAAGCAAAATATACATCGCTGGTCATAGAGGATTGGTTGGTTCGGCAATACTGAAAGGCCTGAAACAAAAAGGCTATTCTAATTTCGTGACCCGTACTCACCACGAACTTGACCTTTCTGATCAACTTGCAGTAGCTAAATTTTTTGAGCAAGAAAAACCGGATTACGTTTTTCTTGCCGCAGCAAAAGTTGGTGGGATTATGGCCAACAACATTTATCGGGGACAGTTTATTTACGAAAATCTGATGATTCAGAATAATGTGATTCACCAGGCTTATGTTCATGGCGTTAAAAAATTGCTTTTCCTAGGTAGTACTTGTATTTACCCTCGAGAGGCGCCACAGCCAATGCCGGAAAACAGCTTGCTGACATCGCCACTGGAATATACAAATGAACCCTATGCGATTGCAAAAATTACCGGGATTAAAATGTGCGAGAGCTACAACATCCAGTATGGTACTAATTTTATCTCGGTAATGCCAACCAACCTTTACGGCCCAAATGATAATTTTGATCTCGAAAAATCACACGTGCTTCCTGCACTTATTCGCAAAATTTACCTTGGAAATTGTCTAACTGAAGGAAACTGGGATTTAATTCGTAAAGATCTGGGAAAAAGACCGGTCGAATCGATTGACGGGCAAGCTTCAGAAGAACAAATCAGAAGTATTTTTGAGAAATACGGGATCAAAAGGCGCGACGGAAAATATGCTGTCGAAATATGGGGAAGCGGGAAGCCAATGCGCGAATTTCTTTGGAGCGAAGACATGGCTGATGCATGTATCTTTGTTATGGAACGTGTTAATTTCGAAGACCTGCGTCCAAGCAACACTCCTGAGATTCGCAATACTCATATCAATATTGGCACAGGGAAAGAGATTAGCATAGGCGACCTAGCCAAACTCATTAAAGCTAAACTGGGTTTCACCGGCGAATTATTTTTTAACAGCGAGAAACCCGATGGCACCATGCGTAAACTGACCGATCCTTCAAAACTTCACAACCTTGGCTGGAAACACGCCATCGAGATCGAAGACGGAATTGAGCAGATCATCAAGTGGTATACAGCATAGTCAAAACAAAAAGACGACAAAATGAAAAATAATAACTATCTGGTAGTGATGGCCGGCGGTATTGGAAGTCGCTTTTGGCCAGCCAGCACCGCCCGGAAACCGAAGCAGTTTCTCGATATGCTCGGAACAGGTAGGACGCTATTCCAACATACAATTGATCGATTCAAGCAGATTTGTCCACTAGAGAATATTTTGGTGGTTACATCCGAAAATTATACTTCAATTGTAAAAGAACAATGCCCTGAATTAGTAGATGGCAACATTCTTGGCGAGCCGTGTATGCGCAATACAGCTCCTTGTATTGCCTATGCTTCTTACAAAATAAAGAAGCTAAACCCAAACGCAAATATTGTCGTAAGTCCTGCAGACCATCTAATTGAAGAATTCGATATTTTTGAGGAAACGGTCAGAAAAGGACTAAACTTTATTGAAGCGAATGATGCTATACTCACGCTGGGAATTTACCCGAGAAAACCAGAGACTGGCTATGGCTACATTCAGACGACGGATAAAGAAGCCGAAATTGCCAGTGTTAGAGCTTTTAAAGAAAAACCTGAGCTCGAAATTGCAAAAGAATACTTAGCAGATGGTAGCTATTTCTGGAACTCCGGAATATTTTTCTGGTCAGTTTCAACTATCATATCAGCATTCGAGGAACACAATCCTGCGCTAGCGGCAACTTTTGAACGAGGATTTGATATGCTTTATACCGATGCTGAAGAGAACTTTATTCGGGAAGCTTTTCCGAAATGCGAAAATATTTCGATCGATTACAGCGTCCTTGAAAAAGCGAAGAACTTATACGTCCAGAAAGCAACTTTTGCCTGGTCTGATTTGGGAACCTGGGGTGCACTTTGGGAAAAAGCAGAAAAGACAAACGAGGGAAATACTTCAGGCGCAGCTTACACCGGCTTTTATGAAAGTTCCAACAATCTGGTTCATACCAGCACAGTGAAAAATGTGATTGTTCAAGGATTACAAGATTATATTATTGTGGAAGCTAATGGGACTTTGCTAATTTGCAGCAAACAGGAAGAACAGCGCATCAAACAATTCCTGCGGGATGCGGAGCATGGCAGTTAATTTTTAAAGCCTACGAATGATTAAAAACAATTTTATCACAGGAACGCGAATAATCAAGTTCAGTCAGGCATTTACTCTGATCTGGGGAATAATCATCCTTGTTTTATGCCTAATCCCAGCCAGCGATTTGCCAAAGGTAAATCCGATTCCTAATCTGGATAAAATTGTTCATTTCATTTTATACTTTGTTTTTACTGTTTCTGCCTTCACCACAAAGCAACTTTTAGGAAAGAAAATCAGTACCGTATTCATCCTTTCCGGATTTTTCCTTTTTAGTTTTTCTATTGAAGTATTGCAAGCCGTTCTTCCCTTCAACAGATCTTTTTCGTTATACGATCTATTATCCAATTCATCGGGCTTATTCGCCGGTTGGTTGGCATACAAAGTAATTATTGCTCAAAGACTTAGTCAATCTAAATCTTAACAAATCTATTCGTCTAAGAAAAACAAAACCGATTGGTCATTGCTCACGAGTTCTATTGGTTGAGTACGAATTATCGTACTCAACCAATAGAATACTTCTGGAAACAGATTTTGTACCTATCTAACTACCATACAATCATCGTATTTAAATCTCCACGTCATGTATAAAGATCGCGAAATTGTCCTGGCCAAACTCAGTATTGGTATACAGGTCATTCTTACAATGCTGTGTTTTCTAGCAATTGAGTGGATTACTAATCCTGAAGTGTTCAGGCAACTTGAATTCTCCAGAGAGCTTAAAAATGCAATTGTAGTCGTTTCGCTGCTATGGTATATTATACTTGATATATACCAAATGGGGACTGTTGCCAGAACAATGGGTACCAGCAACATTGTGAAAGGATATATTAAAGCCGTAACAACATCTGTTTTCTTCCTTTTCGCTATCAATATCGTACTGCAATATTCAGCATTCAGCGTACCTGAAATTTTCTATTTTGGAGCGCTTAATTTATTCGTTCTAATTATTTACAACAATACTGTTTTTATGATCATGCGTCTTTTGAGACGTAAGGGATTCAATTCGAAACAAATCTTAGTTATTGCAGACAAGGAATGTATTCCAAATATTGAGGAAATTATCAACACAAAAGATTGGGGATTCCAAATTTGGGGAATCATGACCAATTGCGACGAAATCCGTCAGAAGTATTTAGCCGACTATAATGTGATGAGCCATAGTTCGAATATTCGACCATTGCTAGACCGAAATCCAATTGATGATGTTGTTTATTGCCGTTCAGGCATTAATCAAGCCGAAATAAAGAATTACCTGGATGCATGTTCAGAAATTGGCGTTGGGTTCCATTACCAAACCAAAGTAGGAGCCATTATCAATGGTAAAAACGCTGATCCCGAACTTTCAAAGATTAGTAAACTGCCATTCATTTCTTACAAAAGTTCGCCAGACAACTACTTACAATTAAAATTCAAATCAATGTTTGATTTTTTCTTTAGTTTGTGTGTTGTAATTGCTACGTTCCCCGTACAACTTGCCATCGCAATAGCGATTAAATTTGATGATGGTGGCCCCATCTTCTTTAAACAAGAACGCGTTGGGCTGAATGGTAGACGGTTTCATTGTTTCAAATTTAGAACTATGGTAGTTAACGCTGAAGAGCTGAAAGCCCAACTGGCCGGACAAAACGAACAAGAAGGACCTGTTTTTAAGATAAAGTCGGATCCCCGGGTAACACGTATCGGCCGATTTCTTCGAAAAACATCCTTGGACGAAATTCCACAGTTTTTAAATGTTATAAGAGGCGACATGTCTGTTGTCGGCCCTAGACCTCCTTTACCTTCTGAAGTCGAGAAATACGAAAGATGGCAAATCCGACGCTTAAGTATGAAACCTGGGATTACTTGTACCTGGCAAGTTTCCGGACGTAATAATATCCCATTTACTCAATGGATGAGGCTAGATCTGGAGTATATTGACAATTGGTCCTTTAAGAAAGATCTTTTGTTAATTCTTAAAACGGTTAAAGTTGTAATCATCGGCGACGGAAGCTAACGGATCTTAAAAAAGCAATAAAACACGAATCAACAGTATGAAAATGTACTGGCTTTAATCGTACCGATTGAAATCGACACTGGGGAAAGATGTTCGAGTTAACGATATAAAGTGGCAAAGCCATTCTGCAAGACGGAGATGTGACAGATCATGAGGCTTGATAAAACTCCTTAGACATTATAAACGCAAGCTGAGGATTTGCCTGTGCATACTATCTCGATCTAGCCAGACAGCTTTCTAATCTGCTAGTAGCAACTACGAACATAAATAGCACACAAATACTTCCCGTTAAGAAATTATTCTACGCATAGAGTTAAATCTCACAATTTTTCAACTTCATCAAAAAGAGCAATTTACGTTGCTCTTTTTTTTTCGCTTGTCCCGCACCACATTTCAAGCAGTTACCGATGGATTTCATGTCCAACGCCTGGCAGCCGAAGCTGTCCGCGATATTCGCATCAAACATCGGTGCGAAACATTGGATGCTGAAAACAAGGCTTACAAATAGGCTAAACTTCGAACCGTTGAATACACTCCCGGGGGCTGCCCAACGGCGATACACCCAGGCAACTTTTACTCAGAAGCAGACATCTGCTCTTCAAACCTCAGGAACGCTGGACACTTTCGCAACAGTCTCGGGCGCTGATCTTGCTTGATCGATCTCCCAAAATCGAAAAAGCATACTTATTAGCCAGCAAGCTCACCGAGTTCTACAATCTAAAAATCGCAACTGAACTTGCCAAAGCTAAACTAGCATAATGGTTTGATCGGGATTGAAAAGTCGAACTTCAATGCATTTTAAACAGTAAGGCGCACATTCGGAACTCACTACGACACCATTATAAATTAGTTCGATGGCAGAAGTACAAACGCTGCAGCCGGATCATTCAATGCTAAAATAAAGAAGTTTAAAAATAGTTCAGGGGCATGTCCGAAATTAAGTCTTTTCTATACCCACTAGGCAAAATTTATGCGTAGACCCAGGTTTTAGGACGGATCCGAAAGATGCGGGAAGTTTTTTGAATAAAAAAAAAGCCCGATGCTCTGGAGAACAACGGGCTTGAAAAGAGGGCGACGACCTACTCTCCCACATAAATGCAGTACCATCGGCGCTGGCGGGCTTAACTTCTCTGTTCGGAATGGGA
>NZ_JBFHIT010000061.1:0-27478 GCF_041596335.1 Mangrovibacterium sp.
AAAGAACACAGACGATAAATATTAAAACAGTGATCAGCGTATACATTTGCCTTTATTTTAGTTCATTAATTTTTTTACTTCGTCGATTTGACCGGCAAAGTAAATGTTTTTTTCCGGATATTTCAAACTTAATTTTTCATACGCCAAAATCGCTTGTTTATACATTCCTTGTCGGACATAAATCTTGGCAAGTGTCTCGGTCACGAATACCGAAGAATCTGACGATTCGGCTTCTTTTTCCTCAGACATCTGTTCGTCATCCGGCGGCACCGATGTCTTCTTTCGCAATGATTTAACCAAGTCGGACAGCGTCTCACGTGATTCTGACTCCGGTTCTAATTGGTAGCCCCCGCTTGATGCATACTCACTCGACAAACGATCCATTTCCCGGTCGGCCCGATCAGTATCAACCATTAAAAAATGGTATAGTTTACGCCGGTCGGTGATATAAAAAGCGGCTTTCGCCAAATAGACTTCGAAATCGGGTGAATTCAAGATCTTGAGATTCTTTAACAGCAGCATCCAGGCGAGCTGAAACGCAGGTTTGGTACTAACCAGCTCCTTCAGTCTCGACAAAGTTTCAACATTCAACTCATCGGGGTTCTGTAATAGCTTATGGAATTCGGCAGCTAACATTACCAATTTGCAATTGAGGCATTAAAAATGTCGTCGGTTAATTGTTCCAGAATCTCCTCCATCAAGCTATCTTCAACATCGCTCAACAAGCTGGTACTATCGTAATCAAAATACGCTGAGAAGGTTTTATCCCAATCGTCGTCATGATTTTTGTTGTTGGTATATTTTATTTTCACTGTCACGGTCAACCTGTTTTGTGCCGCCGTATCACCTTCTTTAATGTTCATCGGTCGAACATCGTAACCGGTAATCTGCCCTTCGAACTCCAGATCTCCGTTATCCTCCAACATATTCAACGAGGTTTGCCGAGTCAACTTGTCCTGCAATGCTTCGGTCAGCAGTTGACTTAAAGTAGGATTAATTAACCGGGCACGGTTGGGGATATAATAAACTGTAAATGTTTTGACACTGGGCGCGATCGACGCTCCAGTGAAGGAGTAACCAATTTTACATCCCTGAAAAGCTGGCACACTGAGAACCAGCATGAAGCAAAGTGTTAAAAAGAGGGTTCGTTTATTCAATGTCATATTCTTTAATTTTCCGGTATAAGGTACGCTCCGAAATTCCCAATTCCTGTGCGGCGTATTTTCGTTTTCCTTTGTGTTTATCGAGTGCTTTGCGAATCAACTCAATCTCTTTATCTTCCAAAGAAAGTGATTCTTCAACAAACTCCTCAGTATCCTGAATATCGGCCCGATCGGCACTATGATCGAATTGCACCGGCTTGTTTACTGTTGGTTCCGGAGCATAAGCTGACGCTTCTTTCTGATATAGGTTTCGGATAATTTGAGCATGCTCGGCTCGTGTTTCCGTCGATGGTGTTTGATCGTGCATCAGATCGACGACCAGCTTTTTCAGATCGTGCATATCTTTTTTCATATCGAAAAGCACCTGATATAAAATTTCCCGTTCCGAGTTAAAGGTCTTTTCATCCACTCCGCGACCTTGATAAATGGCTGGCAACTGAGACGCTCCTCCCGCTGGCAAATAACCACGCATTGCAGCTCCCGAAATATTTCGTTCCTGTTCAATAATTGAAATCTGCTCGGTGATATTTTTCAGCTGGCGTACATTTCCGGGCCAATGATAGGTCTCTAAAACATGCCGGGCTTCTTCGTCCAACCGAACCGGAGGCATTCGATAGCGCTCGGCAAAGTCGAGCGCAAATTTGCGAAACAGGATAAAAATATCCTCTCTACGGTCGCGTAGCGGGAGCATTCGGATGGGAACCGTGTTCAAACGGTAATACAAATCCTCGCGAAACTTCCCTCCTTCAATCGCAACCGGAATATCGACATTTGTTGCAGCGACTACCCGAACATTGGTTTTCAACACTTTCGACGAACCAACTTTCATAAATTCGCCGGCTTCGAGTACACGCAACAAACGAACCTGAGTCGACAAGGGTAATTCACCAATTTCATCGAGAAATATAGTACCACCGTCGGCTTCCTCGAAATAACCTTTACGATCGGCTAAAGCGCCGGTAAAAGCGCCTTTTTCATGCCCGAAAAGCTCCGAGTCGATAGTTCCTTCGGGTATCGCGCCACAGTTAACAGCAATGTATTTGCCGTGCTTACGTGCCGAAAATTGATGAATGATCTGTGGAAATGATTCCTTTCCCGTTCCGCTTTCGCCGGTAATTAATACCGACAGGTCGGTTGGAGCCACTTGAACAGCAACTTCAATCGCACGGTGCAAACCCGGAGAGTTACCAATTATTCCGAATCGTTGTTTAATTTCCTGAACGTCCATATTTCAGTTTCCAATTTAATTTAGCAAAGTTATAATTTTAAGCAGAATCCGGAAGCTCCCGTCTCAAACAGTTCATGCTAATATTTATGACTATCCGGATATTTATTAATAAATTCACCGCTCGAATTCAGGCTAAAATTACTCTTAATCAAAAACATCCGCTATGAGAATCAACCTGTCGCCCATCGTACCAATTTGTTTTGCGATATTGCTGTTTGCCCACGACCTTTCAGCAAAGAACAAAGAACTTGTTTGGGCAGAGCTAAGCACCTGCACCTCAAATACGACAGTGCCATTCGTTGCTTCGGGTGATTATTTTGGCGTTTGGAACGGAAAAGATTATACGAAACTTTTTCTGAAAGGTATCAATCTGGGCATCTCTGTGCCGGGAACACTACCGGGTGAGCTGGCGGCCACCTCAGAACAATACGCAAAATGGTTCGATCAAATCAAACAGATGGGATACAATAATATTCGTATTTACACGCTGCATTATCCGCGCTTCTACGAAGAATTAAGAACATACAATCTCGCTCACCCACAAAATCCAATTCTACTTTTTCAGGGTATTTGGCTTGAAGAACCCGAAACCGACCTCGATCTTTACAATAGAACCACCACTTTTGAAACAGAAATAGAAGAAGTTATCGATTGCGTGCACGGTAACCGGACATTGGACACACGATTTGGGAAAGCCTACGGCACGTTCACCGCAGATGTTTCGCCCTGGGTAATTGGTTATATTATCGGTCGCGAAGTTTTTCCGGGAGAAATTACGACCACCAATGACGCCCATAGCGACAATTCATTCGCAGGAGATTTTCTGTCCATAAGTGATTGTTCTGCATCTGAAGCATGGATTTGCGCACGGATGAATAAAACCATTGCCTATGAGTATCAACAACATGCCACACAACGTCCAGTATGTTTTTCAAGCTGGCCGACACTCGATCCGCTAACCCATCCCACGGAAGCGAATCGCTACGGAGGGTTGGAAGACCGTGAGTCAGTAGACCTGTCAAAAGTTGACGGGAGCAATGCTCCGGCGGGTTTCTTCGTGTCGTACCATGCCTATCCGTATTATCCTGACTTTATGGCCGACCAACCGGAATATGCTATGTACTCCGACCGCTACGGCCAGAATACCTATCTGGGTTATCTCTACGATCTTAAATCACACTATAAAAATATACCGTTGGTTGTTGCTGAATTCGGAGTACCAACCAGCTGGGGAATCGCCCATTTGGCTCCAAGCAATATGCATCATGGTGGAATATCTGAAGAAATGCAAGGTGTTTACACCATAAGAATGTTGGAAAATATTGAAGAAGCTGGCTTAGCCGGAGGAATCCAATTTTCATGGATTGATGAATGGTTCAAACAGGCCTGGATTACCAATCCGCTATCAGATGAAAACCGCAGGTATGTGTGGCACAACGCGACAAACCCAGAACAAAATTTCGGAGTTGTTGCTTTCGAAGCACCACAGAAAGAAAAAGAGACAATTGCGACCTATCCGTCAAGCTCAACCATACGTAAAGTAACTGCATCTGCCGACCCTGGCTATTTCAGAGTCGACATTCTTTCGAATACAAACAACGACATTACGAACGGAGACTACTGGATTGCTTTTGACACCTACTCTTCTGATGCTGGAGAATCGGTATTACCGGACGGCCAATCGATCACAAAAGAAGGGCAAACCCTGCGGGCTGAATTTGCCCTTCAAATTAATCTGAACGATACGATTGCCAATTTGTACGTTACAAAAGCCTACGACACCTACGGTATCAAACAACTTGACCGAAGAGATACGATTGTGTCGACAGTAACCGATGGAGCAAGTTGGAACCCTGTTCGCTGGAAAGTGAACTATTCGAGAAACGACATTCAATACATTGGACAAATAAAAATTGCCAAAAACACCTCCACCTACAGCAGTCCGGATCCAATTTTCTGGAATTCGGACAGTATATCTGTCGCAATCCCTTGGACACTTCTAAATTTCAGAGATCCATCGCGTAAAAAAGTGACCTACTATACATCGGAATATGTTGCCGGAGAAATTAATGTTCTCACCCGGGATTCAACGTCAACAGGAATCGCTCTGACAATTATGCACAACGATGAAACATTCCAAACCGACAGATACAGCTGGGATGACTGGGAACCTGTTGACTTAATCAACACTCCACCTCTCGAGAGGACGAAACGTTCGGCACTTTATATTGAAAATCATCTTCCGGAATTTAATAGCGGCCCGGTTTCTAATTGCGACGAATATACTGTAACTGTCGGCGATTACATCGAGGTTGATGCTACCAATGGGCTCTTGGCCAACGATGCTGACTTTGACAGTGAGTATCTCGAAGTGGTCATTCCGGATGGCTATACAACCATGCAGGGAAACCTGTTCGTTCACCCCGATGGATCATTTGCCTATGAGCCTTACGAAACGGCTTCCGGCACCGATCAGTTCCTATACTACGCGACTGATGGCGACAAATATAGCCGGTTGACCACTGTGACAATCATCCTCAACACGAATGGCACCTCTGCTTCCAACAGTGCTGTAGCCGAGGCATCGGCCATTGTTTATCCCAATCCCAGTCCCGGACAGTTCAGGATTGAACTTACGGAAGGAAGTGAAATTTCCGACATTCGGATTTCAAATTCAATAGGCACGACGATTAAGCAGATCTACAAATTAGATGATTCAGAAACCATAGACATAAGCAATCAGCTGCCGGGCATTTATCACATCAGCTTCAATATTAACAACACTCGGCAGACTCAAATACTTGTAAAATACTAAGCTCTTTTCGCATCTCGATGGTAGGAATTTGCTTTAAGAGTCGGCGAGTCGTAGGTATGCTAAACAAGCTGCGGGAAAAACCAGCCGAATCAATCTAAGCCACCTGCAAATTTAGCAAGGCGCTGACCTTTCGGGGAGATGTCGTTTCGTTATTTCCAGAGCCAGTGAGTTGCAAGCCTGAAAAATCGCCAACACCAATTCGTCTCCGGTTAAAACAAAAACCGACAGAACCGTTCTTCCTTACTTGTTCGTTTGAGTTGAGTTCTTGTTTGTTAATCCAACCCGCGGCATATTTCCCCACGAACGATTCCGCATCACGAAGTAATCGAAATTTCCCTTTATCGCAGCATACACAATCAACGGGTGAAACAAAAAAGGTTCGACCAACGCGGCTCCCAGTTGTTTAAACACCATTTTCCAACTTCGGTAACGATAAAACGCGATATGGTCGTAAAGAATGGCATAGCAGGTAAACGAAATCGAAAAGAAATAGACAAAGGAAAGTGTTAAAAAGAAATAGGACCAGTTCGGAAAACCAAGAAGGCTGATTGCAGCGAAATAAATAATGCCAAATAATTCGACAATCGGCGCCAACCACTCAAACAACACCCAGTACGGGTGCGCGACCATCCCCATTATGCCGTATTTCGGATTTAAGAAGATGCTCCAATGTGAAAAAAGTGTTTCAATTGTCCCCCTGGTCCATCGGTTTCGTTGGCGGACCAGTATGTTCAAATTACCGGGAGCTTCAGTCCAACACAAAGGATCGGGAATATATTCAATCCGATATTTTTCATTATTGTCCGTCATATATCGTCGCAAGCGAACCACCAATTCCATGTCTTCACCCACAGTGTAGCGATGGTAGCCGCCACAGGCAATTACAATTTCCTTATCAAATAAACCCAGCGCGCCTGAAATAATTAATAAGCCGTTCAACTTACTCCATGCTAAACGCCCAAGCAGAAACGCCCGATTGTATTCCAGCACCTGAAACAAAGGGATAAGTTTATCCGGTAGTTTTACATTCACCAAGTGGCCGTCAACAATCTCACAGGAGTTTGCAATCCGAATCACCCCGCCGGCTGCAATAACTTTTTTATCGCTTTCTTCAAGAAAAGGCTTCACCATTTTCTGGAGTGCATGCGGATCAATAATAGAATCGGCATCGATGGCGATAAAGTACTGACCTTTGGCTACGTTTAAGCCGGCATTCAACGCGTCGGCCTTCCCGCCGTTCACTTTATCGACTACAACCAGATTACTCAAGGCACGTTTTCTCGACTTGTATATAGCTCGAATTTCGGAGCAAAAAATACGCTCATCGATTACGAACGGCACTTTTTCCAGATCGAACGCCTCAATGGCTTTCGCCAACGTTTCATCACGGCTTCCATCGTTAATCACAACGACTTCGAAGTTCGTATAATGCAAAGCCAGCAATGCCTTTACATTTTCGACAATATTCAGCGCTTCATTATAAGCGGGTGCTAAAATTGTAATTGAAGGAGCAAATGGCGATGCCAACACCTCGTTGTGGTCTGCAATCTTGGCATTCAGGAAATAGCGTCTCAACACAAGTCCTGAAACTACAGCGAGAATAAAATAGGCAGAAAAGATAGCTACCGAGTAATAAAAAATAAAGGTTTCAACCCAAAATGAGATTATTTTCGCAATGATATCCATTAGTTCCGTTGGTCTTTTACGTGTTGAATATATCTCTTCAAATCTAAATCTTCCGACTCACTATACTCTTTCAGAAATGCTTTCCCCGAGTCTCCGATCATATAAAAAGCTTTACAAGCTTGAATTTTCAAAGAAACGTCATCGCCTTTCAGAATGTCTGCTAAAAAACTAAAATCATTTTCATCGCCAAGATCCCGAATGATCTTTAGAATCTCAATTTTATTCTGCTTCGATTCTGATTCGTATTTCTTTTTTACCGGCTCTTTTCCATCGAACAATCTCAGATACCGGATCGCCTGATAAACAAACATGCGGGTTTCCTCTTTCGGATAGTCCAATTTTCGGATCAAATATCCAGCACTCTCACTTTGTTGAAAATAGTTAATCATTCGAATCGAAAAGTTTTGAACATCCTGGTTTGGAGAATCAATCCATCGGTGGAACAGAGGGACTTCCCGCTCGTGCATTTTAACATAATTCAAAATATTCAACTGCACCCAAGTTGAAAGCCGTTGATCCAAATCGTCTAAAAATCCGAACGACGTATCTTCATCCAAATAAGCATAAGCGATTTGAGCTTCGCTTCGAACCTTTCTGTTTTTATCCCTGACATAGGTCGCAATGATTTGCTTTGCTCCGGATGGGTACATGTTAGCCAGCTCTCTAATTCCCATCACTCGCTTATAGGTGTAAAAGGATCGTATCTTTTTCTCCGAGTTTTTGTATAACTCCATCTTGGCGTATAAATCCAGAATTCGATCTCGGAACTCTCCCGACAAGTTGCGTTTGTAATTTAGAAAGATGTCTATCAACACGTTTCGACTAAGACTACTTCTTTTTTTGTTCAATTTCTCCAGAACAGCCTCTTGGCTCAGATCGTAAAAAAGGTAGTTAGTTAAAATCTCCTCATAGCGCCGGTTCATTCTTTCCTTATATCGCTCCCGACCTTGCTTTACATAGCTAACTACTGCCAGCATCGCGGTTACGACAATCACATTACCCATGAAGGTGATACTAAAGAGCAAAAGAATAATGAGTATCGGAGCATCAAAGACAATCTCGATTACTGAATGAATGAAATCAAACCAGGAAGCCGGGAAAACGGATTCAAACAGGCCGGTCATTAAATGTCGAAAATACTCTTTTGCATGATCCCAAAACGATGGATGTGGGATATCAGACGAGTGATTATCAATATAATGCAACACCCATTCGCTCAACCGGTTCTCTGTCGGTACACATAAGCTGTCGGTGCCTGCTTCAGTTATAAGCTCTTTCTGGTTACCGGCTACCGAAACTGGTTTTTCGGATTGGCTATAGCAGCAGAATGACGTACTTGCCAGCACAAACACAAAAAGATAGATAACAAGATTCTTTCCCATCGCTAAAACAAGATTGAGATCGAAGTTCGTGCACTGTACTTGTCTTGGGTTACCCCTTGCGAGAATTCCCCATTTTCGTATCCTCCCTGAAGTTCGAATAGCAGCCAATTACTGATTTTTTGCTTCCACTCCAATTCTACCCGCCACGATTTCAGATCCGGGATTGACTCTCCTTCCGTGTAGAAATAGGGGCTATCAGGCGAAATTCCTGCTCCCAAATTCAGCCCCAAATAACTTTCTTCCCGGGGTAGATAATACCTCCCGGTTAACATGTATACTGACGAGTTCCCCAAATCGCGAAACACAAAATACGGACGAAATGACAACCAATACTTGCTAAAATACCAACCAATCGATCCGGTTGCAATTTGTACATTCATCGGCTCAGTCAAACCTTCAGAAAAATTTAGGTAGCGATATCCTCCCGACAATTCGATCTTGCTCTGAAACACATGATAATATTCCAGTCCAACCCGGTGGTTTGGGAACACCGCATCCGGAGACCATGAATAATTCACAAACATGGAGTTATTTTCGTCAATTTTTGGATAGCACTCAATCGCAAACTGTTTCCCTACACCGCCACTGTACAGCGATTCTCCGTCTCCAATCAGATCTCCAAGATAAACCTTCGCATAGTAGTCACCCACCGAAGTTCGCCGGCCATAGCCAACTGAGCTCATGTGCCATTTGCGATCGTAAGGGTTCGAAAATGTATCGTAATAATGCTCCATCCGCAGAATATTCGAATGGCTGTGCCCTGCTCCTTTCTTCAACAAAGGCAGGGATTCATTTCTATGATCAATTTCTTCAATCTGATCAATCGTCTTCCGGGCTTCACGTAAGTTGCTAATTGCCATTTGAACTTTCGCCTTTTTTATCAACAAAAGAGCGTCATCGGGAAAGTACATCAATGCCTGATCAATCGTCGCGATTGACGACTGATTGTCGCCTTTCCAAAAGTAAAAGTCGATCAAAGCACTATAGGCATCGTAGTTTTTCGGATCCTTAGCCAAAACTTCTGAAACATTTGCCACTGCAGGCTCAAACTGTCTCTGCCAGGCGTACGTGCGAGCCATTAAAATGCGCACGTCCCAATACGAAGGATATTGTGCCAGAATTTTTTCTGAAAGTTGAATCGCTTCGTTGTATTGGCCATCAATCGCGTATTGTCGGGCAACGAAATACAACGAATCGGCATTCATGCTTTTCTGCGCAAGAGAGAAAAATGGCAGAAAAGCAAGCAAACAAAAAGCAATTCCTATGCTGTATTTCTTCATCTACCTGAGCAATTTACGGATTCGTATTGTCAACTCACTCAAACTGAATGGCTTAATCACGTAATCATCGGCACCCAAATCAAAAGCCTTCAGTACGGTATCCTCGGCTCCATCGGCTGTAAGCACCAAAATCGGAAATGTCAGTTTCATCTCATTCCGAACAATATTGATTACCTCATTCCCATTCAAATACGGCATATAGAGGTCAGTAATTAACAGATCTACCGTATTCTCTTTCAGATATGCCAGACATTCTTTCCCGTCGAAAACCTTAACAACATCATATCCATCCCTGACAAGCTTATGATTAATCGTCTCTAATATAAGCTTATTGTCTTCTGCAACAAGAATTTTCTTCATACACAAACACTCCTATTTCTTTTAAAGCACACGCATCCACAAAAAAAACTTCCCCGAAAATAATCTATATGTTTTACTCTCACAATCTATTACACCAAATTCATCTAACAATAATAAAAACTTATCCATTATTTCTATTTTGATCGATTTTAATAATCCATTCGGAGAAAAGTCAACGAATTAAAATGACTACTTTTGCGAAATACGAACCGGTACTAATTGATCGAAAAACGATCTGTTTCTAGAACAACACCAACAATTTGAATGCTATGAAATTCGTTGCCATCATACCTGCCCGCTACCAGTCAACCCGCTTCCCGGGCAAACCTCTTGCGCTTCTGGCTGGGAAGCCAATTATTCAACATGTTTATGAGAATGCGGTTAAAAGTGTCGAACATGTTTGGATCGCCACCGATGATGAACGAATTGCCGATACCGTAAAGCGCTTTGGAGGAAACTATGTAATGACCCGGGCAGACCACCCTAGCGGCACCGATCGCTGTGCTGAAGCTGCTGCGGCGATTGCAGGGCATACCGCCTTCGATGTCATTATAAATATTCAGGGCGACGAACCGTTTGTATGCGCCCCACAACTTCAGGCACTAAAAAATTGCTTCAACGATCCGAATACCGAAATTGCGACTCTAGTAAAACGAATTGAAAGCGAAGAAGTCCTATTCAATCCGAACCGGCCAAAAGTTGTTTTCAATCAAGCCAACTACGCCCAGCTTTTTAGTCGCTCAACCATCCCTTACATTCGTGGTAAAGCAGAAAAAGAATGGCTATCAGCCCACCCGTTCTATGTTCACTTGGGAATGTATGCCTACCGGGCCGACATTCTACCTCAACTCACGAAACTGGAGCCGTCATCGCTCGAACTGGCCGAGTCGCTGGAGCAATTGCGCTGGTTGGAAAATGGCTATCGAATTAAAATATCGGTTACCGAATTTGAAAGCATTGGCATTGACACTCCCGAAGACCTAGAGCAGGCGAAGCAATTTCTGGAGGGAAAAGTGCGCTAATGGGTTTGCAGCTTGTAATAAGCGGAGGACAAACAGGCGTTGATCGAGGGGCACTGGATGCCTGCCTTGAACTTGATTTTCCCTGCGGTGGATGGTGTCCGGCGGGACGCCTTGCCGAGGACGGCCCCATTCCATTTCGATATCCGATGATTGAACTTCGCTCCCCCTACTACGACGACCGAACTCGCAAAAACATTCAGGAATCGGATGCCACGTTGATTATCTCGAACGGAAAACTAAGCGGAGGAACCCTGCTGACAGCGAACTATGCCAAACGCGTTCGGAAACCCGTCTTCGTATTTGAAGTTGCTCCTTTTTTTGTTGATCAAACAATGGAAAACCTAATTGATTTCATCGAAGCCTACCAGGTTGAAACGCTCAATGTTGCCGGCCCCCGAGCCAGCCTTTGGGACAAAGCTTACCTCAACAGCCGCTACATCATTGGTCGTCTGCTGGCTGACGTGAATCGTTAAAATGCAGCATTCCTTCAGTCCCCTCTTCAAAACCAAACAACTCCCCTAGATGATTGCAAACGCCGAATTTAGAATGACCTCGGACTGACCGACTTATCGAGCGTTCTTTCATCCCACGACTCTTCAATAAAAATTCCGGCTCACCGATCGAATTTCAATTTCTACCCCCAACCCATCACTCGGCTCTATCGCTCTTTGCCCCTCACTCGCAATTCCATCATCATAACACTTTCCTCAAATTCAGCTGCAACACATAATCGCAGACTATCAAAATATGATTTTTTCAGAACAATGTTCGCTTGTGTCTGTTTCAATACGCGTGAAGGATATTCTCACCTTTTTATCTTGATATTAAAAAACATGAATGAATCAACTTTGAAAGCTGCCCCGCTTAAGAGGGAAACAACAAGCCAATCACCCGAACCAATCCAGGATTTTCTACTAAAACTAAAGGAAAAGATGCACCAGGTTTACCACCTGCGCGGCGACATTAACCAATATGCCCAGCAACGCGGGCTACCTCCATTTGTGTTACGCGAGATCATGGAAACCAATCCGTTATCAATCGGTATTCCAACCGAATATGGCGGCCGGGGAGCAGTAATGCGCGAAAACCTGGCGTTACTGGAAACGGCATCCTACGAATCTCTTGCTCTATCGCTGACCTTTGGAATTAACTCGGCCTTGTTTTTACAACCGGTCGCGAAATATGCTTCTCATGAAGCGAAGGCACCTGTTTTCAAACGCTTTCTGGAACAAAAAACCATGGGCGGACTAATGATCACCGAGCCTGATTTTGGCAGCGATGCTTTAAATATGCAGACTTCGTTTGTGGAAAACCAAGGACATTATAATCTGACCGGAAAAAAACACTGGGCCGGATTAACGGGCTGGGCCGAATTTTGGCTATTGACTGCTCGTCAGAGAACAGCCGAAGGGGATCTTCAACGCGATATCGATTTCTTTATTTGCGACGTTACCCAGCCTGGCCAAAGCATAAAAGTAGAAGAATTTTACGACAACCTCGGGCTCTACCAGATACCTTACGGACGGAATCATATTGATGTGCAGATTCCAAAAGCGCAAAAGCTAACACCCCACTCAACTGGTGTAAAAATGATGTTGGATTTATTACATCGTAGCCGGATGCAATTCCCTGGAATGGGAATGGGATTCATTCACCGAATGTTGGATGAAGGAATAGCCCACTGTAAACAACGGCTAGTCGGAGGCAAGAGTTTGTTTAACTACGACCAGGTTCAGGAACGCCTGTCGAAGCTACAAGCTTCGTTCACGGTTTGTTCGGCCATGTGTGCCAATAGCGCAAAAAATGCCGGGCTTGATAAAGATCTTACCGGAATTGGTATTGAAGCCAATGCTGTTAAATCGGTCATTACCGACCTCATGCAGCAAGCCGCTCAATCAGTAACACAATTGGTCGGTGCTAAAGCCTACCGCTTAAGTCACGTCGCAGGTCGCGGCATTACCGATAGTCGTCCTTTCCAGATTTTTGAAGGATCGAACGATATTTTATATGCCCAAATTTCAGAAGGAATTGTCAAGCAAATGAAACGCATGAAGGAGGCAAACCTCTTTCAGTTTATGAAAACGAATCCACTAACAAGCCGATCGGCAGATCAACTGAAAGATTTGCTGAACTTTAAGCTCGACCTTCAACTACCGCAACGAAAAATGGTTGAGCTCGGACAAATCATCGGCCGTGTGATCTCTATGGATATGGTTTACAAACTAGGTGACGAAGGATTCCGCAAAGATCTGATTGACGGTGGAGTACAAATGCTTCAGCAGGATATTCACCAGCTAATGGGAGCTTTCAGATTGAATTCACAATTGCAGGTCGTTGACGGATACCAGGAAAATAGTTCGTGGCTGAAATATACCGTATAAAAACAAAAATAGTAACAAAAACATCGAAAGCACCTTCACCCCGGAGGTGCTTTCCACATTATAAACGTTAACGAACGGTGCAAACATTTCTCCACCACCTTTTGCTACGGGTGGAAATGCTAAATTTGCTACCAATACTGACACTTGAGTGCTCAAACAAAAAATGAAAGCGACAAACAAAATAGATCGATGGCTAAGCTTGCAACCCTGGTACGAACCGCTTCGCCGCGAGTTCTGGAGTAAACCAGATCGGCTAATGGCTGCAAAAGCGACGATAGCGATTGCCATGCTGACGATTCCGTTTATTATTGCCGGAAAATCGTTCTTTGGGGTTACGCTCGGCCTCGGGGCTCTTGCCGGAGCACTGTCGGAAACCGACGACCACCCTAAAGGCCGGGTCAAATCATTACTATTAAAGGTTGTCAGCTTTGGAGTTTCGAGCCTGGCCGTCGCGCTACTTCTCCCGTACCCGCTTTTATTGGGCTTGGGGCTTGGCATTTCAACCGTTGGATTCCTGCTAATCGGAGGGTTGGGCGAACGCTATCGCGGCGTTACTTTCGGTGCCATCCTGGTTGGTATCTACGCCATGCTTGGTGCCGAAATGAGCCCCGCATGGTATTGGGAACCAATCTTGCTATCGTCCGGCGCCCTTTTTTACGGATTATTCTCACTCATTCTGCTCTATTATCGCCCCTGGCGTTTGTTGGAAGAACAACTCGCCCGCGGGTTCAATGCGCTCTCTTCTTACCTCGACGAAAAGGCGAACCTATTCCCCAGCGATGAAAAAATTCAGGGTGAAGTGAGAAACAAGCTGGCCCTCTTAAATGTGAAACTGGTTGGCTCGCTCGACCGCTGTCGCGAAGTAATGCGAAGCTACGCTGATGCCTTGAAAGATGACGAACCGTTACGTCCGTACCTTCAATATTTTATGCTGCTGCAAAGCCTGCACGAACGTGCGGCCTCAAGCCACGAACGTTACGACTTACTGAGTCAGGATCCGGACAGCCGCGAAATGATGGAAGGCATCGGTCAGATTCTACACCTTTTGGCGCAGGCTACAAAACAACTGGCTAATTCGCTGCTAACTGGCGTTCCGTACCGACACCCGGTTTCGCTGAACTGGAGCATCAAAGCACTACAGGATAAACAGGTCCTTCTGAATGCCGGCGACGATCACCCTCTTTCGCTCCTAATTCGAAATCTTACCCGGTCGAACATTGCCTTGCAGCGGCTGAACGATGAAAACCAGCGATCGATCACACCAAAACTGGCCAAAGACAACCGCAGCCTGGTGCAGCGTTTGAAAGATCAACTGAGCTTTCAACATCCACGTATGCGCCATGCGATCCGCCTTTCCATCTGTTTCATGATCGGGTTCGCGATCTCTGAAGGCTTCCATCTTGCCAAGGGTGAATGGATTGTGCTAACCAGCTTGTTTGTTTGCCAACCTAGCTACAGCGAAACCCGCCGGCGCCTGCTACAACGGGTAATGGGAACGCTAACCGGTGTTATCATCGGCGTACTGGTCATTCAAATTCTGCCCACCGTAACCGGACAGCTGCTGCTCATGCTGGCCTCAGCTTTTGCATTCTTCATCTGGTTACGTCGGAAATACTCAACCGCTGTGGTTTTCATCACCATTTTTGTACTCAGCGTTTTCAACCTAATCTCGCAACAGGGTGGAGCGGTCATGCTTCCACGTTTAATCGATACAATTATCGGTTCTGCCTTGGCCATAATTACCGTTAGATTGCTTTGGCCCGACTGGCAGCACAAACGCCTTCCAAATTTATTGAATACTGCTTTCGAGAAAAACGCGGCTTATTTTCAAGCCATTATCAATGAGTATAACCAGGCCTCGACAGGCGATGATCTGGACTACCGTATTGCCCGTCGACAGGCTCACCGAGCAGACAACGCCTTGGTTTTGGCATGGCAGGATATGCAGCTTGAACCAAGAAAACACCAGCAGCTTCGGGAGCAATCGTTTACCCTCACCTACCTGAATCATGCATTGTTGTCCTACCTTTCGGCACTGGGCGCACATCGCGAACAAAGCGACTTAAACGCGCGTGAGTTGATTGATCCGGCCACAAAAATTTTAAAGGTATTGCAGCTGGCAAGAGTTCCCATGCCAACACATCTTTATGAGAAAGAGGCCGAGTTAACCCAATTGTTAACCCAGCTGCGCGACAAACAAAAAAAAAATTCCAGTCAGCTTTCGGGACACCCAATCAGCCTATTGATCAACATTGGCGAACTTGGACTAAAACTATTGCAACGAGCTCAACCCTTCAATCCAACTAAGCAAGCCTAAACGCTGACAAATATCAAGTTTTTAGTGCCTGAAAGCCAACAAATTTACTAGATCGTTCAAGCTGAAAACCTTATTTTAGTGGGATAATATCCTCAAAATATTGCATGAATGATAAGTATTGAACAATACCTCGAAGAAAACAAAGAACGAATCCTGAACGAACTTTTCGGCTTGATTCGAATTCCGTCAATCAGCAGCATCTCATTGCACAAGCCAGATATGTACAGGGCTGCCGAATACTGGAAAGAATTAATGCTGAAGGCGGGTGCCGACAAAGCCGAAGTATTCGAAACAGCTGGCAACCCGGTTGCATATGGCGAAAAAATTATAGACCCATCGAAACCTACCGTATTGATTTACGGACACATGGATGTGATGCCGGTAGAACCATTGAATTTATGGAAGACACCGCCCTTTGAGCCGGAAATACGCGATGGCAAAATTTTTGCCCGAGGCGCCGACGACGATAAAGGCCAATCGTTCATGCACGCCAAAGCCTTCGAATACATGGTTCAAAACAACTGCCTGCCCTGCAACGTAAAATTCATGATTGAAGGAGAAGAAGAAATTGGCTCTCCAAACCTGGGCAAATGGTGCGAAGAAAACAAAGAGATGCTGAAAGCGGATGTCATTCTGGTATCTGATACGGGTATGATCGCTCCAGATGTCCCATCCATTACCACCGGCCTGCGAGGGTTGGCATACTGGCAGGTTGAAGTCACCGGCCCCAACCGCGACCTCCACTCCGGAATTTTTGGTGGCGCAGTGGCAAACCCAATCAATGTATTGGCCAAGTTGATTGCCCGCATGACCGATGACGAAGGACGAATCACAATCCCCGGTTTTTACGACGATGTCGCCGAGGTTTCGGCAACGGAACGCGAATTACTCGGCAGAGCTCCATTTAATGTCGACAACTATAAAGACGCTCTGGATATTGAAGAGTTGGATGGTGAATCAGGCTATTCCACCAACGAGCGGACCGGCATCCGCCCAACATTCGATGTATGCGGAATCTGGGGTGGCTACATGGGAGAAGGAGCCAAAACAATCATTCCGTCGAAAGCCTTTGCAAAAATCAGCAGCCGTCTGGTTCCCAATCAAAATCACGAAAAAATTGCCGATCTTTTTAAAGCGCATTTCGAGTCGGTTGCACCAAAATCGGTCAAAGTAGAAGTTACCTCTTTGCACGGTGGACAAGCCTATGTTTGTCCGATTGATTTACCGGCCTACAAAGCAGCCGAAAAGGCATACATCGACACCTTCGGGAAACAACCTGTTCCGGTTCGCAGTGGTGGAAGTATTCCAATTATCTCCACCTTCGAACAAGTGCTCGGCATAAAATCTGTCTTAATGGGATTTGGACTGGAATCGGATGCCATTCATTCGCCCAACGAAAACTACCCATTGGAACAGTTTTTCAATGGGATAAAAACCATTCCTAAATTCTACCGGTATTTCGCCGAACTGAGTTAACCAAACCAAAATATCAACGACCAAAAAAGTCCGTCGAGCATTGCAGCTGGCGGACTTTTTCAATTTCCAATGACTCGCCTGTTGTAACATCATCCAATAAATTTCCTGACTATCTGCCCATTATCGCACCCCAAGAATCAAACATCACGATTATCTATCTGGTTTTTAATCCTTATAAACTTCATCTATATGACATAGAAATTATCAGTTTGACACGCATACATAGTCCGCCTATTTTTGTAACAGAAACATAAAAAAAGAAACACTAAAATTTTAAGACTATGTCACAGATTGGAAAACAAATTGTAGATTTCAAAGTACAGGCTTTTGTTAATAACGGCTTTCAGGAAGTTACCAAAGACGCCACCCTCGGCCAATGGTCAATCTTCTTCTTTTACCCGGCTGATTTCACGTTTGTATGCCCTACCGAATTGGAGGATCTGGCTGAAAAATACAGCGAATTCAAAGCAACGAACTGCGAAATTTACTCCGTTTCAACCGATACCCATTTCGTACACAAGGCATGGCACGATACCTCAGATACAATCAAAAAGATCAAATATCCCATGCTGGCCGACCCAACGGGCGTTTTGTCACGCGGCTTCGATGTAATGATTGAAGAAGTAGGTTTGGCCGAACGCGGAACGTTCATTGTAAATCCGGAAGGAGAAATCGTTGCTTACGAAGTTGTGGCCGGCAATGTAGGCCGTAATGCCGAAGAATTGCTTCGCCGGTTGAAAGCCCTTCAGTTTGTTGCCAGCCACGACGGCGAAGTTTGTCCGGCGAAATGGAAAGAAGGAGCTGAAACCCTGAAACCAAGCATTGACCTGGTTGGTAAAATCTAATTTACACAACAGTAAAAAACCATAAGCAGGGAGGATTCGAAAGGTTCTCCCTGTTCTTTTAAAATCAAAAACCATGTTGGATCAAGCAATACTGGACCAGGTAAAAAGTGTTTTTGCCGGTCTAAAAAACAACTATACATTTCAGGTTGAAGCTCCGGAATCACATCCAAGCAGCAACGAGTTAATCAATCTTTTGGAAGCTGTCTCATCAGTTTCTCCCAAAATCGATGTTCTCCTGAAGCGAGGAGCAGCTCTCTCTTTTTCTGTATTGAAAAACGGAGAACCGAGTACAATCGTTTTTCGGGCCGTCCCTACCGGACACGAATTTACCACCCTGCTGTTGGTTGTTCTGAACATGGATGGTATTGGTAAAAATCTGCCCGATGAAGCCATGACCCGCCGCATTCAGGCATTAAAGCATCCGGTAAAGGTAAAAAGCTACATTTCGCTCACTTGTACCAACTGCCCCGATGTCGTTCAGGCTTTGAATATTCTCTCAATCCTGAATCCCAAAATTGAACATGAAATTATTGATGGAGGAATTAATCAGGCAGAAGTTGAAAAACTGAGCATTCAAGCGGTACCTTCTGTTTATGCCAATGGCGAACTAATGCATGTAGGTCGCTCATCGATGGGTGAATTGCTCGGTAAAATTGAAGAACTAGCCGGATCGGATTACGATGCTTCGGTGCAACCCGCGAAAGAGTACGATGTGATTGTTGCAGGAGGAGGCCCTGCCGGGGTAGCAGCCGCTATTTATTCGGCACGAAAAGGCTTTGCGGTAGCGCTTGTGGCCGAGAAAGTTGGCGGGCAAGTTACCGAAACTATGGCCATTGAGAATATGATTTCTGTCCGGCAAACAACCGGAACAGAGCTTTCGGCAAACATGAAGCAGCACTTGGGTGACTACCCGATTGATGTGCTGGAAAACCGGTTGGTGAAAAAAGCTGAACTTGCTGATGGCTTTAAGATCATTGAAACATCGCTTGGCGAAAAACTCGTTGCTCCGGCACTAATTATTGCGACCGGAGCCAGCTGGCGTAAGTTGAATGTACCGGGCGAAAGCGACTATATTGGCTCAGGAGTGGCTTTTTGCACCCACTGCGATGGCCCGTTCTACAAGGGTAAAAAAGTGGCAGTTATTGGCGGAGGCAACTCAGGTTTGGAAGCTGCCATTGACCTCTCGTCGATTGCATCGGAGGTCACTGTTCTCGAATTCATGGATAGCTTAAAAGGCGATCGGGTGCTTCAAAACAAGCTAGCCGAGCTATCGAATGTAAAAATAGTTACCGGGGTTGAAACTCGCGAAGTAATCGGTGATGGAGCGAAAGTTAGCGGACTGAGATACCGCGATCGAACCAGCGGAAAAGAAAACCAGTTAACCATTGACGGCGTATTTGTTCAAATTGGGCTGAGTGCCAACAGCAGCGTTTTCGCCTCTCTGGTTGAAACCAACCGCATGGGAGAAATTAAAATTGATGCGCACTGCCGCACCAGCCAGCCCGGAATCTATGCTGCCGGCGACGTATCGGAAGTTCCCTACAAACAAATTGTAATTGCGATGGGCGAAGGGTCGAAAGCCGCACTTTCAGCCTTCGATGATAAAATTAAAGGGCTCCAGTTGGGCGTACCGGCTGAAGCTGCAGCAAACTAAAATATTTTGTAAACGAACCCGTTAACAAGGGGTGATTTGCCAGGTGCATTCACCCTCTTTTTGCATCAAAAATCCGGCGATCGATGCAACATATTTCAAAATTCGACCCAATAATAAAGTAAAAAAGGGCTGCTTCAACTTAATCTTGAAGCAGCCCTTTCAAAGTATATACTCTATCGTCTATTTCAGCGTACCATCTTCGGCCTGTTGAATCATTTGCTCATTCGCAACAATGTAGATTTCGACCCGGCGGTTCTGCGCCCGACCTTCGACTGTTTCGTTGCTGGCAACCGGCTCGTCATAGGCTTTTCCTTCAGTTGTAAGGCGAGCCCCCATTACACCGTTTGCAATCAAATACTTGGCCACCGACTCGGCACGTTCGTTCGACAGCCTCACGTTGATCTCCCGAGAACCGGTGTTATCGGTGTGTCCGTAGATTGTCACATCAGTTTCCGGAGTCGATTGTAACGAGCTGGCGAATTTTACCAGTGCGTCTTTCGATGCTGTGCTCAATGTACTTTTACCTGTGGCAAACAAAATACCGCTATCGAAAGTCACTTTAATGGCCTGAAGGTTATTTGAATCAGTTATTGTTTCAACCTGTGCACCTTCAATTCGCTCGAGCTCAGCTTTTTGCTTATCCATTTTATTACCAATCAGCACTCCGGCTCCGGCTCCAACAGCACCACCCACAGCAGCACCAATCACAGCACCTTTACCTTTTCCGGCTAATGCACCTATTCCGGCACCAATCAACGCGCCTCCGGCACCACCAATTAATCCTCCTTTTGTTTTATTACTTGTTGTTGCCATTCTACTGCTTGAACAACCTGAGAATAAAATAGCCCCGCACAACAACAAAGCTATTCCGTAGTTAAACCTTTTCATTTTCATTTGTTTTAAATCTGTTTTCTTCGTTACCGAATGAAGCTCTTCACAACAATCTCTTTTTATACGAAATCGTCGTGACGACTTGCTACATGTAACATATGATCCTTTTAATTGTTTTTGGCTTCCCCTTTTCGTGAAAAATCCCGACGCAAAATTAGGAGTTGTTTCGAGATTACGATCTTCCTAAATGTTAAATAATCTGGACTCAGGAGAGAAGCTCACCGCAGGAATTCACCAGGGATACAACATGCGCCACAAAACAGCAGAGTTCGGGTAAAGTACAACACAATCTCCCCATAACGAGAATGCGGCAATACCCCTCCTGCAAATACGACAAGAAACACAGGCACTAAAACCGCTTGGTGTAGTTGTGGCAATAAGGTGTGCCCCCTTTTCTTTCGTAGTAGTCCTGGTGATAAGCTTCGGCACTATAAAACATTGAAGCCGGTGTCACTCGTGTGGCTACCTCGTAACCCTTTTGTTCCAGAATGTCAATCAGTTTTTCAGCAGTTTGTTTTTGCTCCACGTTTTTATAAAAAATCTCGGAACGATACTGGTCTCCAATGTCAGGCCCCTGCCGATTCACCTGCGTTGGATCATGAATTTCGAAAAACAGTCGGGCCAATGTTTCAAAATCTGTTTTCGCCGGGTCGAATACCACACGAACTGCTTCCGCATAACCACTTAAATTACTGCAAACGTCTTCATAGGTAGGATTTTCTTTGTGCCCACCAATATACCCGTCTTCAACATCAATGACTCCCTGCGCCTGTTCCAAATAATACTCAACACCCCAAAAGCAGCCGCCGGCAAAAATCGCTGTATCCTGTCTGGCTCCTTTTTCGGCACGGGCCGGTATAAACTTCAGCGAAATTGAATTAACACAATGCCGTGTATTTTTTTCGGTAAATCCTTCGTTCAGGAAAACATGCCCTAAATGAGCTCCGCATTGGGTACAGGTAATTTCCGTTCGCATACCATCCGGAACTCGGCTAACTGCTCCTGGTATTTCATCGTCAAAGCTTGGCCAGCCACAATCGGAGTTAAACTTGTCGGTAGACCAGTACAGCTCTGCTCCACAGCGCCTGCAAACATAAAGGCCGTCGGCATAAAAATCATCATAGCTGCCGCTAAACGGAGCCTCTGTTCCTTTACGTTCAATAACATCTTTTTCCGCTGCTGTTAGTGGCCGATAATAGCGACTATCCTTTTCGTTCGGCAATTCTTTTACCCCTTGTGCACAACTGCTCAATGCAAAAAGTGCGACAAATATGACAGACATGGTTCGTTTCATTTTCCGTTTTCCTTTCTTGAACTTTGTTTTCGTTTGATTACGGTCCGACACGAACTTCAGTATCGGCACCGGCCGTTTTTCAACTTTAATCCAGGGCAGAATGGATCACTGTAAACTCATCGGAAAGTTATAGAGTATTACCCGATCCACGAATCGGGAAGAGAGGTAGCAGCAATCCGTTCCTATGATGAAACGTTTGAAAAGAAGCTTGTGTTTACCTCCTGATCATTGCGAATAGTAAAATCGAAGGAAACAAAACCAATTTAGCCCCTACTAAAACAGCAATCCCCAACTGGTTATCAGTCGGGGATCAGCACTATTATCGTTTCGATTCTTCTTTAGAGATAAAGGAATCGCTTAATTTTCATTGTTGGTGTTTTCTCGAAAGGAACAGGTTGAAGAACAACCATCTGAATACGTGAAAACTTATTCACTTCATCATTCACCTTTTTCTGAATCTCCGCTAAAATGTCGTCCACCTTCGTATTGAATTTCAACACAGCCTCGTCCCGGGCTTGCTGGAGGCGCTTTTCAATTTCGTCCATATTTAGGTGAACCATTGCTACCAGACGGCCTTTTTGCTGAACCACCAATGATTCAAGCACATATTCCATTCGGTTGATGACCGATTCAATTTCTTCCGGGTAAATATTTTCGCCGCTGGCACCTAAAATCATGTTCTTAATGCGGCCTTTAATAAACAATGAACCTTTGTCAAATTTACCCAGATCGCCTGTGCGGAACCATCCATCCTCGGTGAAAACATCTGCTGTCAAACCAGGTTCTTTGTAATAGCCTTTCATTACATTGTTCCCTCTTGCCTGAACTTCACCTTCGCCGGTTTTTGGATCGGCGTTGGCAATACGCAATTCAACACCTTTCAGTGGGACTCCGGTTGAAAGAAAACGCACATTTTTGCCAACAGCGCCTGCCAAAAGTGGCGATGTTTCCGTTAAACCATAACCAATAGCGAGCGGAAATTTCGCGTCCATCAAGAAACGTTCAACCTGATCATCCAGCTTGGCACCCCCTATTCCGAAAAATTTCAACTTGCCGCCAAACGTCTCGTACAGCTTCTTTCCGGCAATGCGGCTCAATAAAATCTGGAACGGCCTCACCTTAAACAAAGCCCGTGTTACCGGATTACTATTGATCTGAGGTAATACTTTGCCCTTAAAAATTTTCTCTATAATTAAAGGAACCGCCAACATAATGGTTGGCTTCACTTCCTGCAAGGCTGGCAGTAAAATACTTGGAGTTGGTGCTTTTCGCAAATAATGGACTGAAGCCCCATACATGATCGGAAAGATCAAGCCGAGTGTATTTTCGAAGGTGTGAGACAACGGCAGCATGGACAAAAACCGATCCTCCGAGTTAATAAACTGAAAAGTCAAACTTTGCTGAGCATTCCAACAAATGTTTTTATGCGTCAACAAAACACCTTTCGATTTACCTGTAGTTCCCGAGGTATAAATAATCGACAGCAAATCCTCTTCAGAAACATCGGCATAAACAAATGCTTGGTTTGTACTGTCGGGTATTGCGGCAACGGTTCCATCGGCTTTCAATTCTTGAAAATCTTCAATACGAATAATCCGGATAGTTGGCAATTCGTCCACGTTTATCTTTGAGACCAGCGACTCTGAAGCGAAAACATATTCCACTTCGGCATGCGCCAAAATATTCTTGATTTCGTTGTTTGAAAAATCAGGTAGAATTGGGACAACTACCGCACCAACAGCACCAACGGCAAAAAATGAAATGCCCCAGTTTGGCATATTTGCACTTAGGATCGCGACCTTCGTACCTTCGCCTACGCCCATTTTCCGCAGGCTACCACCTAGAGTTTCCACTTCTGCTTTTAGCTGTTCGTAAGTCATTCCTTCCTCTCCGACAAAGGTCAATGCTGTTTTTGCACTGAACTTGCTAAAGCTTACCTGAAGCATTTCAGGTATCGTCAATTTTTTACTTGCACTCATAATTAAACCTCCAACCTCCTCACATTCATTGAAGAACGGAAAAATTTCCTGCAAAAGTAATTATTTCTTCCAATTCAGATTTCTTTTTACGCATGTTTTAGCGCCATCTGTTTCTCCTGCAGTCGAAATTACCAACGTTCCTGAACTATCACTCAATAACCTTGCCTCTTTTTAACAGACAATGTTAATCTCGCCCCCAGCCGCTACTATCTCACTCTAGATGTGACACTTAAGCAGCTCTGACAACAATGCAACAAAGCATCGGAAAATATTTCCAAAAACGAAAAACGTCTGCTCAGATTTGTTTAATTTTAGGCGTATGGATAAGTTGGTTTATATACAGGAAACCGCCATGTATGTGCGGGTGCAATTCGAACAGGATTCGGGCGGACACGACTGGTGGCACGTTCACCGGGTGTGGCAATTGGCTGTTAAAATTGCCAAACACGAGCAGGCGAATCTATTTTTAATTGAAATGGCCGCTCTGCTTCACGACCTGGACGACTGGAAACTACACAGCCCAAACGGAACAGAGAGCAGAAGCCGAAAATGGATGGAGAAATTGGGCATTCGCCAACGTTCGATCGATCAAATCGAAGAAATTATCTCGGAAGTATCATACAAAGGGGCTCATGTGGATACCACGCCCACGAGTATTGAAGCGCAAATTGTTCAGGATGCAGATCGTCTCGACGCCATGGGAGCAATTGGAATTGCCCGCACTTTTGCTTATGGAGGCAATAAAAACAGACTTATTTACGATCCGCAGGTTAAACCGGAATTGCACATCGATTTTGAGTCTTACAAAAAAACAACGGCTCCAACGATCAACCATTTTTACGAAAAGCTGTTGTTACTGAAAGACCGAATGAATACAGCCTATGGCAAACATTTAGCTGAAGAACGACATCGATTCATGAAGCTCTATCTCGATCAGTTTTTTAAAGAATGGAATTTGAATTGAAATTTGGCAAGCACACTTAACAAATGAAAATTACACACCTTGCGATATGGACTTCTGATTTGGAAGGAATGCGGAACTTCTATCTGCACTATTTTGATGCCAGTTCAAAAGAAGCCTATTATAATCACTCTAAGGATTATAAGTCGTACTTTCTGATTTTTAATGGCGATTGCATGCTCGAACTGATGCAAATGCCGGGAATTCCCCAAAATCGAAACGATTTAAAAAAACAGGCCACCGGTCTGATTCATTTCGCGATTTCAGTTGGATCGAAAAAGAAAGTTGACGAGCTGACTGAGAAGCTTCGTGTTGATGGTTTTCGAGTGATGAGTGAACCGCGAATAACCGGAGACGGCTTTTACGAGTCGGTTGTTTTAGATCCCGAAGGCAACCGGATTGAACTTACCGAGTAGTTGATTTCCAATTTTTTTCGCTGCCAATACCGATACTGAACTGCAGCATTTCGTGAACCTCGTTATTTGTCGGTTACCGAACCCGTTCTTCCCACGGGCGTTGTTCGGCAGCGAAGCTCAGTTGTTCGTACCAGGCTTTCCCGTATTTTCGAATCAGTGGTTCTTTCAGAAATTGATAAAGTGGAAGTTTTTGCCCTATCCCACATTGGCGCCCCGGTTTACAAATATCAATTTCCTGGTAATTAAGGGCATCAAACCGTTTGTATTCCGTAATTCGGATTGGAAATAAATGACAGGAAACCGGCTTGCGGAAATCGACTTTGCCTTCCAAAAATGCTTTTTCGATACCACATTTAATAATTCCCTGATCATCGGTGTACACAAAAGCACAGGCTTCATTGCTCATTAAGGGTGTTACCAAATCACCGTCGCTGTCGATTACCGATGTTCCTTTTTGCGCAACAACCTGTTTCCCTTCCTCTGTAATATATTCTTCAAAATCGGGGTAAATTTGCTCAATCAACACGGCTTCCTCCTTTGTTAGCGGTGCGCCTGACTCCCCCTCAACACAACAAGCACCTTTGCATTTCAACAAATCGCAAAGGAAATGTTCCTCTATCACATCAAAACTAACGATGGTTTTACCGATTTCGAGCATAATCTTTTTCATTGAAAAGCCCCTCCTCAACTAAGGAGAGGCTTGATCTATCTATTTCTTAATACAATTATCGTTCAATCAAAACGTCTCCAGTCATCTCAGCCGGAATTTCCAAGCCCATTTCTGACAACAGAGTCGGAGCAACATCGGCCAAAATACCGTTTTTGATTTTCAAATTTTTATCATCGCTGACATAAATACAAGGCACAGGATTCAGCGAGTGAGCCGTATTTGGTGATCCATCCGGATTAATCGCGTTGTCGGCATTTCCGTGGTCGGCAATAATCAATACATTGTAGTTATTGGCACGAGCAACTTCAACCACCTCTTTCGCACAGGCATCAACCGCTTCAACCGCTTTTGTAATTGCTTTGTAATCGCCGGTATGACCAACCATATCGCCGTTGGCAAAGTTCAGACAAACAAAATCAACTTCCCCTTTTTTCAGCTCCGGAATGATGGCTTCCCTTATATTTGGGGCCGACATTTCAGGTTGAAAATCGTAGGTTGGTACTTTGGGCGATGGGCACAACAACCGGGTTTCGCCCGGAAACTCTTCTTCGCGGCCACCGCTAAAGAAAAATGTTACGTGAGCGTACTTCTCGGTTTCAGCGATCCGAATTTGCTTAAGTCCGGCATTTGAAACGATTTCACCCATCGTATTGATTGGATTGACCTTGTCAAAAATCACATTCACATTTTTGAAATCAGCTTTATAGCTGGTCATAGTGTACCATTGCAGATCCATGACATGCATTCCAAATTCGGGTAAATCTTCCTGCGTAAACGCAATTGTTGTTTGGCGTAAGCGGTCGGTGCGGAAGTTAAAGCAAATTACCACATCGCCCTCTTCAATCACAGCTACCGGACTTCCGTCTTCTTTCACCATGCTGATTGGCTTGATGAATTCGTCGGTTACACCGGCTTCGTATGAAGCTTTAATTGTCGCCAGCAAATCGGTCGATTTTTCGCCTTCACCTTTGGTATACAAATCGTATGCGAACTTCATTCGATCCCAGTTCTTATCCCTGTCCATACCATAGTAGCGACCAATAATTGACGCGAACTTACCGTTGGTTCCTTTCAGTGCTTCAAGATCCGACTCCAAAAAGCCATAGCCTGAGCGTGGATCGGTATCACGGCCATCAGTCAACCCGTGAATAAATACATCGTTCAATCCTAAATCGGTCCCCATTTGGCAAAGGGCAACCATATGCGCGCTTAAAGCGTGAACACCACCAGGGCCAATCAGACCAATCAGGTGGACTTTTTTATTGTTGTCTTTAGCGTAATTAAAAGCTTTCAGCAATTGTGGATTACTCCACAAGGTTTTTTCACGGATCGCTTTGGTAATCTTCACCATATCCTGGTACAGGACACGGCCGGCACCAATATTCAGGTGACCTACTTCAGAGTTACCCATCTGTCCGTCTGGCAATCCAACATTTTCACCGGAGGTAAGCAGTTGCGAATTTGGATATTCTTTCAACAGAGAATCCATGAATGGTGTTGATGCTGAAGCAATCACGTCGCGTTCAGAACCATCACCGATGCCCCATCCGTCGAGAATCATTAATAGTGTTTTCTGAGCCATAATTTATAATCAATTTAAACTAGTTATTCTTTCGGCTCACAAAATTATTCTTTTTTAAGGAGGATTAAAAACGAGC
>NZ_JBFHIT010000062.1:0-26515 GCF_041596335.1 Mangrovibacterium sp.
CAGAAAACAATTAAGAAAAACACAGCTTATGGCTAACGATATTATGAATTTCGATTTGGAAAAATCCTCCGGAAGCATCATTAAAGTTATTGGTGTTGGTGGTGGTGGTGGAAATGCGGTTAATCACATGTACCAACAGGGAATCAAGGACGTGGGGTTCATGGTGTGTAATACCGACGCGCAAGCCCTGCAAAACAGCCCGATTCCCTTGCGGGTTCAACTAGGCGCGTCGCTCACAGAAGGACGCGGAGCCGGAAACAAACCAGATATTGGTCGGGAGGCCGCAATCGAAAATATCGCCGATGTGAAGCAGGCGATTGAACAGGATACCAAGATGGTGTTTATTACTGCCGGCATGGGGGGCGGTACAGGTACCGGAGCAGCTCCGGTTATTGCTGAAGCCTGTCGGGAGTTGAATATACTCACTGTTGGTATTGTCACAATTCCTTTCCGAAACGAAGGTCGCCGTCGGATAAAACAGGCTATTGACGGAATTAGCGAGATGCAAACGCATGTCGATTCGTTGTTGGTGATCAATAACGAACGGATTCGCGAAATGTACGGCGATTTTAGAATCTCGGAAGCTTTTGCCAAGGCGGACAATGTGCTGGCTACCGCGGCCAAAGGGATCGCTGAGATTATTACCGTGCCGGGCTATATAAACGTCGACTTTGCCGATGTGGAAACGGTCATGCGGAAAAGCGGAGTTGCCCTGATGGGATCTGCTAAAGCCGTTGGCGAAGACCGTGCCTTGAAAGCGGTTGAAGAGGCACTAAATTCACCCTTGCTGAATAATAACGATATTCGGGGAGCACAAAATATTCTGTTGAATATTACATCGGGTAAAGATGAAGTGACAATGGATGAAATTGGTCAGATTACGGACTACATTCAGTCTAAAGCAGGACATGAGGCCGATCTAATCTGGGGGAACGGATTGGATGAAGAATTAGGTGACGAAATATCGGTGACTGTTATTGCTACCGGCTTCAACATGAGCAGCATTCCGGAGATGATGGCGGCACAGAAAGTCGAGAAAACCTACCACTCTTTGGGTGACGACAGTCCTGGTCAGTTTTCGCAAATACCAAGACCCTCTCAGCAGTTTAAAAGCAAATCGGCAGAGGAGGCTTCAAAACAAAATCAAAGTATGATTGAGTTTGAAATTGACTACCCGAAGCCAGATGAGTTTGAGGCTTTATACGGGAAGCCTCAGCCGGAACCGGATGAAGACTATTCGGTAAAGATCGATTTTTCCAGTTCAGAGGATGATCTGGTTGACAAGTTGGAAAATATCCCGGCCTACCGTCGTAAAAACATGAAGATCGACAATAACCGGAATAAATTTGAAAATAAATTGTCTCGGTTCTCGCTATCGCCCGACGATGATAATAAAACATTTCTCCGAGACAATAATTCGTTCTTACACGATAATGTAGATTAGGGCGGAAGTGATTTGCTGGTCGTAATTGCCGCGATTAGTAACATGACATTTCCGATGAATAATTTCGGTCTAGTTTCACGAGCTGTGATTTGGATATAGGGCAATTTTTTGAAAACTTTGAGTAAAATTTTAAAAGACTAAAACATGAGTTTATTTGATCAGATAAATACAGACCTGACAACCGCTATGAAAGCTCGCGAAAAGGAGAGAACAGCAGCGCTAAGGAATATCAAAAAGGTGTTGATTGAGGCCAAAACGGCTTCTTCTTCGCACGATTTGGAGGATACCGAAGTGATTAAGATCATTCAAAAATTAGCGAAGCAGGGAACCGATTCTGCTAATCTGTACAAAGAGCAGGGCAGAGAAGATCTGGCTGCCGAAGAATTGGTGCAGGTTGCTGTTTTTGAAGCCTATTTGCCGAAAAAGCTAACTAATGAAGAGTTGACTACTGCCGTGAAAGCGATTATCGAGTCAGCAGGAGCGACTAGCATAAAAGAAATGGGGAAAGTGATGGGCTTGGCTTCGAGCCAATTGGCAGGTAAAGCCGACGGGAAAGATATTGCAGATATGGTGAAAGCGTTATTGTCGTAGCCAATCGATAACAGAATACGAAGGAGGGCCGCAAGCTCTCCTTTTTTTATTGCTTCTTTCTGAGGCGGCACTCGAAGCGAAACTTTAAATTGGTCTGATCTTATAGGCTAATTTCTGGTACTGAAAGGGAATACGGCAGTCTGTGTTGTTCTTCAATTGGGTAAATCCGGGTATTAGTTACGGGCAATCAACATGCATAGGAAAAAAAAAAAGCAGGCTGTTGGCCTGCTTTTAAAATATAATTGGGAGAGCAACTGATTAATAGAATTTTGCTCTTCTGTCGTCGATTTCTGCGGCTTTACGTTGTGCTTCGTAGGCTTGAATGTTTGCACGGTATGCTATTGCTTGTGCTAAGCGATTGCGCTCTGCATCGAGGTTGTTATTGTTGAGTTCGTTGATCGAAACAACTTTTGCGATATAGACGCCTCTGTTCCCTTTTACAGGAGCGGAAAGCTGACCTTTTTCCATGCTTACTACAGTGCCGACTACTGCTGGTTCAACACCAATAACAGGAACGGAGAATAAATCGAAGTGAATATTTGAAGCAGACTGAACTTCAACACCTAGTTTTGATGCTACAGCGTCAATATCACCAGCCGATGAGGCTTCCTTCATTTTTGCGATTAGAGCTTCGGCTTTCTTTTCTTTCAACACGGCCAATTTAATTGTTGGCGCAACTTCGTTTAACGCAGTGTAACCTTCGTCCTGAATTCCGCTAAGTTTCGCAATTACGAAGTTGTCGCCAAATTCAAAGATGGTTGACCCTTCATTGTTTACCAGAATGTCATTTTCTTCGGCTTGGTAGGCTGCACGAATCAATGAACGTGACTGGTCGAGACCAACAACTTGACGATCGTTTTCACCAAGTCTGGCAACACGTTTTGATAGTCCTTGTTCTTTTGCAGATTCTTCGAACGCGCTTCCGGAAGTATTTTCACTGGCAAATTTGCTAGCTTGTGCATAAACCATCTGGTAGGTTTTTGTGCTTGGTTCAATGTTGCGAACCAATTCGGCCAAACGGACTTGTTTTACTGCTTTTCCTTTGCTGGTTGGTTGAATAAGGTGAACGCCAAACTGAGTCGTTGCGACATATAATTTGTTAACGTCTCCGTTAAATGCTGCGTCTTCGAATTGCTTAACCATCTGGTTTCTTTTAAACCAGCCTAAATCACCACCTTTAGCAGCCGATCCTGGATCTTCAGAATATTCTGAGGCTAAGGTTGTGAATTTAGTTCCGTTTTCGATCAGTGTTTTCAAACTGTCGGCCAAAGCCAAAGCTGCATCGTAACTGCCAACTGTTTCCGGTTTAATCAATATATGACGAGCCTCTACTGAATCCGGAAGATCTGCAATGTCGTCGATTTTGACTAATTTGTAGGAATTGTTTTCTTTTAAAGGTCCATACACATCGCCTACTTGTCCGTTGAATGCAAACTCTGCGATATCAGCAGGCATATTTTCCTGCTTCTCGTATACGTTTTGAAAACGTACATCTGAATTTACGTTCACATATTGGGCATTGTCCTGAATGTTGGCAAATTCCGTTTTTGCATCTTCAACCCATTTCAGTGTATTCGCGTCATCTTCCTCTGTCGCTGTTACATTGAACGCGATATATTCAATCGAGCGGGAAGGATCTTGTTTGTAGTTTTCCTTGTGCTCGTTGTAATAGGCTTGTAAATCTTTATCGCTAACTGTTACCGAGCTGTCCGAAATCGATTCATAAGGCAAGCTTACAAATTCGATGCTCACATTTTTATTTTTTTCATTCAGGCTTGCTTTTGCTTCGGCAGAGGTAACAAACAATCCTTGACGTACCAGATTGCTGTATTTAGTTTGAATGCGGTCTTTTTTGATCTGATCTTCGATGTATAACCAGTAAGCTTTTTGCTGTTCGGTAGCGGTTCCGGAGTTTACTGCTCTAAGGAACTGAAGAACTGCAGAACGGTCTACTTGTCCGGTGTTACGATTTATAAACAATTGTTGGATAATTGGGTGAAGGTTCGATCCTTGAACTAAATCGAACAATTCGTCGCCAGTGACAGCTAATCCAAGTTCTTCGTAAGCTGGATCCATGACTGCCTCACGAACATATTCCTGCCAAACTTGTTCGCGGATTTGCGCCCATGCATTATCGTCTAACTGAGTTTGACCAGTATTCATTTTATAGATTTCGGCAGTCTCTTCTACTTTACGTTGAAAGTCGGGATACTGTACCGATTCGCCGTTTATTTCAGCGATTCTTAATTGATTGGGTCTTAATAATGAACTGCTTGCGTTTAGAATGTCTCCCAAAATGAAAGCCACTAAGGCAAGCCCGATAATGATCGCTACTAAAATACCAGCACGATTTCTAATTCTCTGTAAGGTAGCCATTTAATTATGATTATAAATTTGTTTGTTTACTTAATTTTTTAGCGGTACGAAGATAATAATTTTAGTTTTTAAACCTTGGAATTCGGGCTTAAATTTAGCTGTTGTCTAATATGTGCAGGTTTACCAGCTCGATGCGGGTATTGCTGGCTTTGAGCACTTTGAACCGGTAATTATCGATGGTGATAACGGTGTTGATTTTAGGGATGCTCTCGTGATGGAAAAGGATGAAACCGGCCAGAGTTTCATAATTCTCTTCAACCGGAAAATTGAGGTTGTATTTATCGTTCAGGTAGTCCAGTTCAATACGGGCTGAGAAAATGTACTCATTGTCGTCAAGCTTTCGGTCAACGAAATCAATGGTGTCATGTTCGTCTTCTATTTCGCCGAAAATTTCCTCCAGAATGTCTTCGATAGTTACAAGTCCGGACGTTCCGCCAAATTCGTCGACAACAATTGCAATGCTGCGGTGCTGTTGGATGAATTTGCTGAGCAATTTGCTTGCAGGCATGGTTTCCGGTACAATCAATACTTTTCTCAGGTTCTGTTTAATTGACTCCGGATTGGTAAAAATGACAGAATGATGGATATAGCCAACAATGTTGTCAATATTTTCTTTGTAGAAAAGAATTCGTGAGTAGCCGGTGTCGATAAACCGTTGCCTGAGGTCATTCATCTGGGAATCAACATCTAAAGCTTCGATTTCGGTTCGGGGAACCATAATTTCACGCAGCTTAACTTTAGAGAAGTCGAGTGCATTGCGAAAAAGCTTAATCTCGTTGTCGAGATTATGGATTGGTTGATTGTCCGGATTGTCCTTTTCATTTACAAAGTGATCCAGATCTACCCGGCTAAACACAATTTTTTCTTCGTCCTTGTCGATAGCCGCCCGAAAAATTCCGTTAAGTAAAAATTTAGAGATACTCATTGTTATCCGCGTTAACGGATAAAACAGGTAGTAGAATAAGATGAGCGGTATCGCAAAAATCCGAAGAAAGATATTCGGGTTGATGCGGAATAGCGTTTTCGGTAAAAATTCAGCGGTTACTAATATTAAAAGGGTGGAGCTTACGGTTTGGAAAAACAGAACCGGTCCGTCGGCAGGCAGAAAGCGGCTGAATATCGGTTCTAGTAGTTGGGCAAAGGCAAGCCCGTAAATTACCAAAGCAATATTGTTCCCTACGAGCATAGTGGCAATGTACTGCCCGGGGTTTCTGGTAAAAACGGTTAAAATCTTAGAGTTAATCGACTCTTGCTTTTTGTCCAATTCAAGCCGTAACTTGTTGGCTGAAACAAAAGCAATTTCCATTCCTGAAAAGAAGGCGGAAAAGATGATTGTGATTAGGATAGTAATGATCAGAGTTTCCATACGCTAATTTGCGACGTCAAGGTACAAACTTCCGGTGGGTTTTTTTATTTCCCAGTTCTCCATATTCTGATCAGACTCAAAACCGATCCCGTTAATAATTTGATCCTTTTTGATTATTTTGACAAACTGATCCGAATAAATCTTTCCTGCTTTTTCTTCCCAGATCAGTTCTTCTGTTTTTAATGAGTCTCCGGTTTCATTGAGCGCAATCACATTGTTCTTGGCCATCCACTTCTCTTCTTTGTCGATATAGCGGGCATAGTTGGCTGTAATCCGTGACACTACGCGCATTTTTCCATCGTATTTTTCAATTTCCACTCCATCAGGGAACTCAATGAATGGCTCTTTTTCCTGATCATAACGAATCATCCTGGGGGCAATCAGCTTGAATCGGATGATAGCAGAATCGGAATACATCATTTCAAAATGTTCAGCCTCCATGCCCGGTAGCTTTTCTGCAGCCGACAGCTCTTTTATTTTTTCAATCTTGTTGGCGCATGAAAAGAAAAGCACTGCAATTCCCGTGCAGAGAATTGCAATGCTTAGCTGTTTAATTATCAGTTTTTTAAACTGTTTATTTTGCACGAATTGTCGTTGTTTCGTTAATCCAACCACCTAATTTAAATGCTTGTCCGTCTTGTAATCCTTCGAAGAACAAAGATTCTTTATTGGGGAAGTAAACCCGGTAGGTAGCAATTTTCTCATTTGCAGATACCGTAACATCCGGATCAACACGTTTAGCTTTCTGGTAGTAGTCAACTGCCAACCAATAAACGGCGGTGTGATCGAAATCGTTTTCGCCATAAGTTTTGGCACCCTGAGCATAGATATCACCAAGTAGGATCAGTGTTTTTCCTGAGTTTGGATCATTTTCTAATGATTTGCGGGCGAAGTCACGAGCTTTCGCGAACGCACGTTCTTTGATGAATGTAAAGATTCCTAACTCATAATAGTATTTCGCCAGTAATTCTTTGTCAGTCTCCGAGGCGATCGCGTTTTGGTAGTATTCTTTTGCACGGTCGAATTCGTCACGTTTTACAAACAAACGAGCCATGTTGAATGCGGCCTCAGCAGAAGGTTCCAGGTCATAAAGCTTCTCCGATGCTTTAGCAAATAACTCACTTGAAGTACAATCTTGACGACCGAGTGCACGTAGCATTTTTTTCAAGTCGTCAACATTCGAGGCAATTTCATCAAATTTAGGCTCATAATAAGAAACAAGAGCATCGCAGTCTGCAGCTCCAGAAGTTTGGAACGCTTTGTCGATTTCATTTTTAGCAACAGTCGCTCTCTCATCATCTGCAGCTTTTGCAAGCTGAGCATCGGTAATCTGAGAAAGAACTCCGTAGTTTGCTACAACCTGTTCTTTGTCCAGTTCTCCCAATAGGAACAAACTTTTTGTTACCTGCATGAAAATCACCATAACAGCAGCTTCAGACTCGTTGCCTTCCAGTTTAACAGCCTGCTCCAATTCTGCATACGATTTTTTCAAAACTGCCTTGCGGTCACTTTCTGAAATGTCAGGGTTTCCTAATTTGTATTTTACGAAGTCTGTTGCCTTACGTCCCAAAACAAATCCTTTTTGGTCGAAGTACTTAATCCGGCGATCATAGATTGACATCAACGTATCAATATATGCATCTTTCGTAGCTTGATCAGCAGCCGATTCAACCTTGTTCGAATACATGTTAATACCATGGTGGTAAATGTTGATGGATGATTTCGGGTATTTTCGGTATACTTTAATCCAATGAGGATAAGCTGATTTATAATCTCTTTGCTTGTAAAATTGATCGTACAATGTGAATTGGCTCATGAATTCTGTATTGTTGTCTTTCACCAATTCCTGACTTGTTCTGGTATCAACTCCTACTTCTGCAGCTCCGTCTCCTTGGCCCGGAATTTCGGAACCATCAAAGCTAAAGTCAATTACATCTCCTTCACTACCTGTCAACTCAAGTTTTTTTGACTCGTCGATAAATGTGAATTTAATATACTTACTTTTATTTGGGTCGATGGTAACTTTGTATTTCCCATCGAAGCTGGTCATAAACGTTTTACTTGATTTGTGAGCTTCCACCGTGATACCGGCAGCTGGTTTGCCTTCGCGGTAAACGGTTCCGGTAATTTCCTTTTGCGCTATAGCCGAAATGCTCAAGACTAAGGCCAAAATAAACGTTAGTACATTGGTTTTAATTAGAAACGATTTCATTTTTTGAAATTATTTTAGATTACACTTTTCACTTTTAAACAATCCGTTGGAGTACCAACGATTACAGAGGGTCAAATATAAGTTTATTTTGCTTTTCTTGGTTCGCGAATTTGAAAGATTGGGTAGAATAATATCGCTGTTGCCCTATCCCTTCAAAATCAGGCTCCTGTTCAATTGAATCGTTAAGTAAAATTTCAAAAGCCATGCCAAAGTTGAAAAGCTCGGGTTTTTAAGCGTTTTAGAGGGCTTTCCGGTGTTTTGTATGAATACGTAGATGGCTGTGTGTTGTTTTCCGAAAGGGCAGAGCCACGTGTCTGGACGAGAAGAGCTGTCTTCTTTCTTTTGGAGGAAGCTACAGTGTGTTAGTTCGCAGAGCAAAACTTTAATTCACTTGCTGTTGAAGAAGGAGGCTTTGCGGCTGTGAAGTTGGGTCAAAAGACAGAGCTGTTCTCGATGTTTGTTTTGGGTTTCGACCTGTTGGTAAATGATTCATATTAGTAATTATGAAGAAGTTTGCTATTGGTCTTTGTTTGTTAAGAAATTGTCATGTTTTTTATCGTGCATGCGTTGTTATTTGAGAGAGAAGCGATAGAATGCGAAATCAGAAAAGCAGGTCTTATTAGCTGTTGTTACTATTGAAAGCCAAGATTTCGAGTAGTCCTTTTAATGTCAGGTCTTCGATAATTTCTACGGTTGTTTTTATTTTGCCAGCAAGGAATAGAGCATCTCCTCCTGTTAGAACAGTGACCAATTCCGGAAACTGTTCTGAATAATGATCGATATAGCTATCGATCTCAAAAATAACGCCTTGCTGCACTCCAGCCCTGATTGCGGAAATGGTGTCCGTTCCGAGTATTTCAAAGTCATCTTGAAGATCTACTTCCGGAAGTTTGCCGGTAAACTGATTGAGCGCTCTAAATCGGGTGGTAATACCAGGTGAAATATTACCGCCAATAAATTCGTTGGCAGCGCTCACAAAATCGATTGTGATTGCCGTTCCCGCATCAATCACCAAGAGTGGTTTGCCGGGGAAAGCCGAGCTTGCACCTACTGAAGCAGCCAGACGGTCGAGACCGAGGGTGTTCGGTGTTTTATAGCGATTGATGATTGGAATGCTGGTTTGGTGGGTTAATTCAACGAAATAGTCGGTTCGCTCTGCCAGCAGATCACGGCATGCCTGCGGGAAGTCCCGGACTGACGAAATTATTGCTTGGCCTACTTCCCCAAATTCGCCCAGTATTTGCGCCACAATTTGTGGTGTAAAATCAGTTGTTATTCGTTTGATGATTAGGATTCCGTCATCAAAAATCGCCCATTTGCATCGGGTGTTTCCAATGTCAATAACAAGCTTCATTGTTCAATTCGTTGGCTAATATCCAATGCTGTAACCGAGTGTGTAAGTGCGCCGATTGAAATGAAGTCGACTCCGGTCGCAGCAACTTCCTTCAAGCGTTCGAGTGTCATGTTCCCAGAGGCTTCAACTTTTGCCTTTCCTCCAATAAGTTCAACTGCCTGACGCATCGTTTCATTGTCCATATTGTCGAGCATGATGATGTCTGCTCCGGCTGCTAACGCTTCTTTTACTTGATCGAGGTTGCTGGTTTCAACTTCAATTTTAATGTTGGCTGCTACTTTCGATCGGATTTGCGCAACTGCTGGAGTAATTCCACCGGCAATGTCAATGTGGTTATCTTTTATCATTACCATGTCGTACAAGCCCACCCGGTGATTTTTTGCTCCGCCAATTTTCACCGCGTATTTATCGAGAAGCCTGTATCCGGGCAGGGTTTTTCGGGTGTCCAGAATTTCGGTTTTAAAATCTTTAAGAGCATTGGCATAACGGCCTGCCATGGTGGCAATCCCTGAAAGCCGTTGTACGAAATTCAGCGCGGTACGTTCTCCGGTAAGGATAGCGCGGTAGCTGGCTTCGAAACGGACAACGAGTGTTCCGGATTGAACTTTTTCGCCGTCTTTCACCAAAACTTCCCATCTTAAGTTCGGATCAAGTTTGCGAAACGTCATTTCCGCGATTTCAAGGCCGGCAATAATACCATCAGCTTTAGCTCTCCAGAAAGCTGTTCTCTTCATTTCTGCCGGAATAAGGTTGTCGGTGGTTAGATCACCGCTTGCTACATCTTCTTTTAGAGCGAGTTCAACGAGGTGCTCTGCAATTTGCAATTCGTTTTTGTTCATCATTTTTTTAAGGGAATGTATGCCGTGTTTTTTCCTTTTTGGAAGACGATATGTACCCGTAGGTCCGGATCTTCCTTTTTAAACTCTTCGCGAATATGTCCGCCCCGGCTCTCTTTTCGCAATAGCGCTGAGCGGGTAATCAGTTCGCAAATTTCAACAATTTGGCGCGCTTTTAAAACGTTATAATCACGCTGATTGAAACCAATTTTGTTCTTAATTTCATGAAGCCGGTCCAGTGCTTTTTCAAGGTTTTCCGCATTGCGGACAATACCCACGCTGCCCGACATTAAATCGGCAACTTCGTTTTTTATGTCCAGATAATAAGATTCAAACTCAACTTGGTTGGTGAATGATTCGGGCTCGGAAACTACCGTGTTCGATTTGCTGATCAAGGCAGCCATTTCTCCGGCTCGTTTCCCAAATACAAGGCATTCGAGCAGGGAGTTGCTTGCCAGCCGGTTGGCGCCCATTACCCCGGTTGATGCCACTTCGCCACAAGCAAAAAGCCCTTTGATATTTGTTTCGCCATGCAGCCCGGTTTTTACTCCGCCAACCATGTAGTGAGCTGCCGGAGCGATAGGGAGCAAATCTTTAGTCAAGTCGTAGCCAAAACTTTCGAGTTTGGCATAAATATTCGAGAAGCGGTTCTTTATTTTTTCCGGATTTAAATGTTTGAGCGACAGGAAAACGTTGGGGCTATTATCTTTCTTCATTTGCTGGTAAATCGAAAACGCAACCACATCGCGGGGGGCTAATTCGGCCAGAGGATGAATGTCCTTCATAAAGCGCTCGCCTTTACTATTGATAAGCCAGGCACCTTCGCCCCGAACCGCTTCGCTAATCAGAAATGCGTCCTGATCCTTAATGCATAATGCCGACGGGTGAAACTGGATGAATTCCATATCTTCCACCATTGCTCCGGCATCGTAGGCCAATGAAATGCCATCGCCTGTCGCAGTGTGGGGGTTGGTCGTCCGGCTAAAAATTCGCGAAAGTCCTCCGGTTGCCAGGATGCATGCTGGCGCTTCGAAAATTAAATTCTGTCCGCTGACAAAGTCCAGCGCCTGTACGCCGAGGCATGTTCCGTTAACGACAATGAGTTCGGTAACAGCGGTATATTCGAAGGTTTGAATGGCGCGCTGTTCAATTACTTTTTCAAGCATAAAACAGGTCAGTTCTTTTCCGGTCGCGTCGCCTCCCGCATGGAGAATTCGGCGCTTACAGTGGCCACCTTCAAGCCCCAGAACCAATTGCCCGTCTTTTTTGTCGAATTGCATACCCATGTCAATCATCTCAAGGATTCGGTCTTTTCCTTCATGAACCAAAATGTTGACGGCATCCTTTTCGCAAAGTCCCCGGCCGGCAACCAAAGTATCGTGAGCATGTAGTTCAGGGGAGTCATCGTCCGAAATGGCTCCGGCAATTCCACCTTGCGCGTAGTACGAGTTGCTCGTGTCCAGCTGCGACTTGGTAATCAGTGCTACTGATCCCTTTTTCGACGCGTGGTATGCTGCTGTCAGGCCCGCAAGTCCACTCCCTACGACAATAATGTCAAATGATTTTTTTTGCATGAAAACGGTATGCTTTCAATTTGTATTTACGAGCAAAGTTATAAAATCAATCCATTTGAAAACTGATTTATCAGATCTTGTCCTGATTATATCAATTCAAACCTCTATTTTTGCTTTCATTCACTGTTTCTTTAAGAAAAACGAAAGTTTTCTGTCGATCCGTGTAATGGATTGAACAATGAGTAGACTTAAGGCTTGACGGAGCTTTTGCATCCTGTTTTTTACTGCAGAATCAGTTTAGAGGTGTCCAATCGAAATCAATTGGGAAGTTTGTTTAAACTTTTGCTTTAGTTTTGATTCCAATATATCTATAAAACGAAACTAGAATCTTGAAAAAATAACATATGAGTTGGAGAAAAATTACCTTCATAATTGTGGCTCTGATCATCCTTTTAGGAGGAGCTGCCGGTCTTTCGTGGATGTTTGGCCGGATGAAACCGGAACCCCCGCGCCGGGATGGCGATGGAGCCAAACGGTTTGTTAAAACCGAGGCGGTTGTCTATACCGACATCGTATCGCCATTGGAACGAGAGGGACGAGTGGTCGCCAGTCACGATGTGCTTCTGGTGGCCGAAGCCGCCGGGAAAATTGAGATGGGAGAGATGCCGATTAAGAAAGGAACGTCATTTAGAAAAGGACAGGTACTGGCAAGTATTTATAAAGACGAAGCCGAGCTGGCGCTGAAGGCCCGGAAAAGTAACTTCCTGAATTTATTGTCGAACATATTGCCGGACTTGAAAATTGACTACCCGGAAGAATATGAAACCTACTACAACTATTTTTCATCGGTGAGTTTCGAAGGGGCTCTTCCGGAGCTTCCCGAACCTAAAGGCGATAAATTGAAGGTGTTTTTAGCAAGCCGGTCGATTTTAAGCGAATATTACGGATTGTTGCAGGATGAGAAAAATCTGCAGAGACGTTTGTTGGTCGCTCCTTTCGATGGGACATTTTCGCAGGTGAATTTTGAAGTTGGTGCCTATGTTAGTGCCGGCAGCCAGATTGCCCGAATGATTGGAACTGACGTTTTGGAGGTGGAAGTTCCGGTTGAAAACCACAATAGCAAATGGATAAAAATCGGAGATCAGGTAAAAGTTTATGGACGGAACAGCACCGACACGTTGAGTGGGAGCGTGATACGGAAAGCGAATTTTGTTGATGCGACAACGCAGTCACGAAGTGTATTTGTTGGTGTTCACCAATTCGCAGCCGGCGATCTGCTTGCCGGCGAATACAAAGTTGTGGAGTTTCCCGGGCAACGAATTTCCCGGGCAATGGAGATTCCCCGGAGTGCCGTATTTAATTCCAATGTTGTTTTTACTGTGGCTGATGGAGTCTTAAAAAAGGCGACCATTGAAATCCTGAAAATGAGCGAGAGTAGTCTCATTTTTAATGGATTGCCGGAAGGCGCCCGCATTGTTGTTGAACCGCTTATAAATGTGAAAGAGAATTTGCCGGTTGAGTTTTTAGCAGGTAAAGGCACTCAGAAATCAGGAAACCCGGAATAGCATGAAAAAAATTGTTGAAATTTTTGTTCGCTTTCCGTTCTACGCCAACTTGTTTGTCTTGTTTTTGGTTGTCGTAGGCGGATTAAGTTTGGCCTCCATGAAGTTGTCGTTCTTTCCGGAGCGTCCTTCAAAAATGATCTTTGTGCGGGTTGCCTATCCGGGAGCTTCGCCGGTAGAAATGGAGGAGGGGGTAACCAGCCGGATTGAAGAAGCTGTACGCGGAATTCCAGGCATTTATGAAATCACTTCAACCAGTGCCGAAAATTCGTCCAGTGTTCAAATTGAAGTAACCGGAGACATTGATATTGATGAAACTCTGATTGAAATAAAAAACGCCGTTGACGGAATCTCATCGTTTCCAACAGCTGCCGAACGCCCAATTGTTTTCAAGCAACGAACAACTTCGCCTGCTGCCCGACTGATGGTGACCGGAGATGTTGATTTGTTGACCTTGAAAGACTACGCGCAACAGATTGAAGAAGATTTTTTATCGTCCGGCTACATCAGTCAGGTATCGATATCCGGTTTTCCTGATTTGGAAATCTCAATTGAAGCCAAGGAAGAAACTTTGCTTCGCTACGGGATCACGTTCAGCCAGATCCAAAGTGCGGTTAGTCAGAATAATAGTGATGTATCGGGTGGCCAGCTGCGGTCGAAGGATGAGGAATTGCTGATACGCTTACGTTCGCGAAGCGCCGATCCGAATAAAATTGGCGATATCATTCTAAAAGCCAATACCGACGGCAGCGTTATTCGTATTCGCGATGTGGCCTTGGTAAAGAAGAAGTTCTCGGATATATCACCGGACAAAGCATTGGAGAAGGGCAATCCGGTGATCAGTATTTCAGTTTCAAAACTGATTACCGAAGATTTGGGAGATATCGATGACTATATTCAAAGCTACGTGAGCAGTTTTAACGAGAAAACGAATGGCGTAAAATTAGTCGTCACACGCTCGTTTATTGATTTGCTGAAAAGTAGGCTCGATTTGCTGTTGGTAAATGGTGGGCAGGGCTTGCTGTTGGTGATTGTACTGTTGGCTCTGATGCTAAGTTTCCGGCTTTCATTTTGGGTGGCCTGGGGAATCCCTTCGTCTTTTTTAGCCATGTTTATTGTCGCGAATATGGCAGGGGTTACAATCAATATGATTTCTCTGTTCGGAATGATTTTGGTCATTGGTATTCTTGTCGACGATGGAATTGTAATCGGTGAAAATATCTTTCAACATTTCGAGCGGGGAAAAAGCCCGATTCAGGCTGCAGTTGATGGAACGGTCGAAGTTGTTCCTGCGGTAATCACCTCTGTTTTAACTACTGTTGTGGCTTTCTCTCCTTTGTTTTTCATATCGGGTAGTATGGAGATGATGTACGAAATGGCCTTTATTGTGGTCGTCAGCCTGCTGTTCTCTTTATTTGAGTCCTTTTTTGTGCTTCCTGCCCACATTGGGAATATCCATGTCTTGAATCCGGCAAAATTGCACAAAGAACCTAAAGGTATTAAAAAATACACGGAACGCTTTTTTAACTGGTTGCGCGATTATGCCTACGATCGGGTACTCAAATTGGTCATCGAGTGGCGCTATATTGTTATCGCTGTTCCTTTGGCTATGATTGTGATCACCTTCGGTATGCTCCGCGGACAAATTATTAAAACCACATTTTTCCCTCGAATGGAATTCGACTCCTTCAACATCAATGTCGCATTTACGCCGGGAGCGGGAGAACAGCAAACAATGGCTTATCTCCAGCGATTTGAAGATGTTGTTTGGGAAGTGAATGATGAGATGAAGCAGGAATACAACGACACGTTGAATTTGATTGAGTATTGCACCGTTAATTTAGGCTCCGGATTCGATGGAGCTGAAAACGGAACGCATGCCGGCAATGTTTTTGTGTCGCCGCGAAATTCAGAAGAAACCGGAATTAGTTCGTATGAAATCATCAACCGTGTTCGAAAGAAAATAGGACCAATACCGGAAGCTGTAAAATACACGATCGGTGCCCGTAGTCGTTTTGGCGACCCGGTTTCCATCGGCTTGCAATCGCGGCATGCCGAAGAATTGGACTTGGCTCAGGCCTTTCTGATTGAGCGTTTGAATAAAATGCCCCAGTTGAAAGATGTGGTGAATACCAATGCCTTGGGAAAACAGGAGGTGTTACTGAAGCTGAAGCCAAAAGCGTATATGTTAGGATTTAATGAAGCCTCAATTTCAGAGCAGGTTCGCCAGGGATTTTATGGCGGGCAGGCGCAACGTTTGCAGGTTGGACGAGACGAGCTCAGGGTTTGGGTTCGTTATCCGGCTGAAGACCGAGAGCGAATCGGACAGTTGGATCAAATGAAGTTGAAAACAGCTTCGGGGGAGTATCCGTTGTCCGAGTTGGTCAGCTATGAATTGAAGCGAGGGCCGGTCAATATCCAGCGGTTTAACGGTCGGCGGGAAATCCGGGTGAATGCTGATTTGGTTGACCCGGATGCGTCAGTGTCCGAAATACTGGATCAGGTAAATTCTGAAATTATTCCGGACTTGAAACTAACTTACCCCGGTGTCCATGTCGAATTTCAGGGGCAACAACGGGAAAGCCAGCGGAATATGAAAGATATAGGGCTGCTCTTTCCAATGGCATTCCTGGCAATTATTTTCATTCTGATGATAAATTTCCGTTCGTTTGAGCAGCCAATGATTATCCTGATTATGATTCCGATTTCAATTTTGGGAGCTGTTTGGGGGCATGGAATACACGGGAAACCGGTTTCAATCCTCAGCATGTGGGGAATTGTTGCACTCTCCGGAGTGGTGATTAACGACTCGGTTGTCATGCTTTCAAAATTCAATTCGTTAATTGTTGAAGGATTTAAGGTGAAAGACGCGATTCTCGAGGCCGGAAAATCTAGGTTGCGGCCGATCATTCTTACCACTTTAACCACTTCTGCCGGATTATTCCCTTTAGTATTGGAGAAGAGTTTTCAGGCTCAGTTTTTAATTCCAATGGCTATTTCGTTAGTCTATGGAGTTGCTTTCGGAACCATGTTTATCCTCTTGTTTTTCCCTGCTTTAATTGTCGTATTGAACGACCTTCGGCGCAAGATAAGATCATTGTATCACGGTCGGGAGTTGCAGCGCGAAGAGGTTGAAATTGCGTTTATAAACAATTTGCGCCGAAACGAAGGGAAGACCCCAGCAGAAATAGAAGCCAGTAATCATTCGTGAATTTAAGAACGATGAAAAGATATTTTTTGATTTGTTTTTTATTGTTGGTCAGCATTTTGGGGCAGGCACAGCAATCTCTGAGTTTAGCAGATGCCATTCGGATTTCGTTGGAGAACAACTATGATTTGGAGATGCAACAAAGCGAGCAGTTAATTGCAGAAGTTCGGAACTCCTGGGGCGCTGCCGGACGGTATCCCTATTTGAACCTGACAGGTGCCGCGAATACCAATTACAACCGTAATGAAACGGAAAGTTACCTGCAAAATCAATATTCGGGTGGGGCGAGTGTGAGCTGGACTCTCTTTGATGGTTTTGCCGTCAACCTGAATAAACAGCGGTTCGATGAGCTGGAAACACTTTCGGGGCAAAATACCGGACTGATGGTTGAAAGTACGATACAGTCCGTGATTTTAGCTTACTACGACGTTTTGCTGGAAAAGGAAAAGCTGAACGTGTATGCGGAAGTAATGCAGCTGTCGGAGGATTTGTACAATAAATCAACGCTTCAGAGGGAGATCGGTTCAGCCGTTACGTATGATGTTTTACAGGCTCAAAATTCTTTTTTAGCCGATAAGTCAGCTTATTTATTGCAGCAAGTGAGCTATAAAAACGCGCTTCGTAACCTGCAATTTTTAATGGCCGACGACGCATCAATCCAGTGGGAATTAACCGATAATTTCGAGGCAATTCCGGTAGAGTATAGCCTTGAGGAACTAAAAGAAGCGATGTTGGCGGATAACAAAAGTTTGAAGAGCCAATATATCAACCGGAATCTGATGCAGAATGCCGTAGCACTTGCTAAAAGTGACTACTACCCAACTCTGAGTTTTAGCGGAGGTGCCACTGCTACTCGCACCGGTATTGACTACAAAACCAGTGGAATAAGTTGGGCTAACGTGAATAATTTCTACGGCAATTTTACGCTGAGTTTCAATCTGTATGGTGGCGGAGCTAAGAAAAGAGCGCTGCAGATTGCACAGATTGAGCAGCAAATGGGCGATGTTGGTATACAGCAAATGACGCACGAATTAACCAACCAGCTGAATAACGTGTACGAATTTTACCTGGTTCGCAAAACATTGCTGGATGTTGCCCGGGAGAATCTGGCGACTGCTAAACTGAACCTGCAAATAAGTCGAGAGAAGTATGAAAACGGAAGTATAAACTCGTTTAATTTCCGGGATGTACAGAATTTGTATCTCAATGTTGCTGTGGGCGAATTAGAGGCCATCTATCAATTTATCGATACACACACCAACCTTTTGCGTTTGACTGGGGGAATTGTTCAGCAATATTCTGAATAGGTCAGAGGGTACAGATTTTCGCCCAAACTTTCGGGTCGACAGGGATTCCGCTGGCCATATTGGCCTCCCGAATTCGCTTACGATTTTGGCCGGGATAGCGGATGACACTCTCTGGCGAGGTCGGCGCGGCGGATAGATAGTCGCGGATTATCTCGCCAATGGTGTGCTCAATTGCCGGAAAGTTGGGCAGCTTCTTTAAATCGATACAGATATAAACTTGAGAGACACTGTATTCTTCGCGCCCATCCTGGCTTATTTCTGCGGTCGACAATCCGCCTGACAATACTGCTGCAAGAATGTCCAGAAGCAACGACAAGGCCGAACCTTTCCAAAATCCAACCGGAAGTGCCCGGCGGCTCTCCAGTATTTCGCCCGGATCATTGGTTAGTTCTCCCGATGTATTGTAACCTCCTGCTTGCGGCAGTTTTGCTCCTTTCGTGTGCATGTCTTCCAGTTTGCCAAACGAATATTGCGAGATGGCCATGTCGACCAGGATTACATCACCGGCGAAAGGGACTGCAAAAACCATTGGATTGTTTCCCAGCTTGTTTTGGGTTGATCCCCAAGGTGGAAGGTTCGCGATGGTATTAGTCCAGCCAATAAATGCATACCCTTTTTCCGCACAGTGAATTCCATACGTTCCGCCGCGCATCCAATGATTGGTGTTAGCCAGCGTGACCATACCTATTGAGGACTGACTGGCTAATTTCATACACCGATCTGCTGCATGCATCGCATTAAGCGGGCCTGGCCCCAGATTTCCGTTCCATTGTTCGATATTTCCTAACGAATGAATCAGGCTCGGCTTCTCGTCGACCCGAACGTAACCCTTTCGAATATACTCGACAAAACGGGCAAAGCGATTAACCCCGTGCGAATAGATTCCATCCAAACTGCTCGATGTAAATATTTCGGCACAATGCAGTGCATCGTCCTCCCCAAATTTTTCGCGTAGCAGGATTTCAAAGAAGGTTTGTCGCATATCTTTGAAATCGATGTTAAGTTGTTTGTCCTTCATCTGTGTTATACTTTCTGTAGACGAATTTGATCAGTTTAAATTGATTTAACTTTCTTTATTCGTGGTGGATTTCTACTTGCGCCGACGACAATCATAATCAATGAGCGCAGTAACCCGATGAAAATAGGAAAAACCATTCTGGCTTGCAAGAAGTTGATTGAGTTTAGAAACGACAGGATGATGTGCCGAAAGGTTTCCGAATTTAAAAAATATCAAAGACATTCCATTTGTAGAAGAATTGAGAATGGAAAGCGGATTAGTTTTATTAAATTCGGGAGTTATTTGTCCAATCATCAAAATCTAATTTTCAGAATATGAACTCCAAGAAAGCAAAACGAATAGGGATTTTAACGGCGGGAGGAGACTGCCCGGGCTTGAATGCAGCCATTCGGGGAGTTGGAAAGACTGCTATCGTTCAATATGGGATGGAAGTCATCGGTTTTAGGGCGGGTTATTCCGGCTTAATCGAAAAGGACTATGTTGAGCTAACGGAAAGCAGCCTATCCGGAATATTGACAGTAGGAGGAACTATTTTAGGCACTTCGCGCGAAAAACCATACAAATTTGTGAAAGACGGCGACACTGAAAAGCCCGAACTGATCAAGCAAAATTATCAGGAACTTGGCCTGGACGCGCTGGTGTGTATCGGCGGTAACGGGACAATGAAAACTGCCAATCGACTGGCGGAGGAGGGACTCAATGTGATTGGTATTCCCAAAACAATTGACAACGATGTTTGGGGTACCGACGTCACCTTTGGATTCGACTCGGCACTGAGCATTGCAACCGAAGCGATTGATCGCCTGCACACTACCGCTAACTCGCACCAACGGGTGATGATTATTGAAGTAATGGGGCATCACGCCGGATGGATCGCATTGTACGCGGGGATGGCTGGAGGTGGCGACATCATTCTGCTGCCCGAACTGGAATACAATATCCGTTCGGTGTGTAAGAAAATTGAAGATCGCTACGAAAGCAAAAAAGCCTATTCGATTGTTGTTGTTGCTGAAGGGATTTTACATCCGAAAGAAACATCGGCAGCCCGGCATTTGGCTGATGCCATTCAAACCTACACCGGGATCGAAACCAGAGAAACAGTGCTGGGATACATTCAGCGCGGTGGAAGTCCAACACCAATGGACCGTATTTTAGCGACCCGTTATGGTGCTTTTGCGGCACAAAGCATTGCTGAAGGAAATTTCGGAACAATGGTAGCGGTTCACAATAACTTGCTGACAACGGTCCCACTTCAGGAAATTAGCGATAAGTTGAGGCTGGTGGATAAAGATCATTCACTGATCCTGAAAGCCCGCAAGATGGGTGTTTCATTTGGCGATGAGTATTTGTAATTATAATTTTTCTAAGATGAAGAACCTCGCTTTTTGCGGGGTTTTTTTATTTGGAAAAAATCATTTTGAATGCCATGAACAGTAGCAGAACACCAAATACCTTTTTCAAAATTCGATCAGGTATATGCACTGCCAGGATAGAACCCAGGTATGCTCCGACCAGAAATGTTACTGATAATATGAGTGCATATCGCCAGTTTACAGCGCCATTTTTCCAGTAGTTCCAGGTCGCCAGAATGGTAACCGGTGGTAACATGAAGGCTAGCGAAGTGCCTTGTGCCATATGTTGCGAAAAACCAAAAATAAAAATAAGCGTTGGGATCACAACAATGCCTCCGCCAACGCCAAGCGTTCCCCCCATAAGTCCGGCAGCCAGCCCGACTATGATTAATAAAGTGATCTGAATCGCAGTCATCTGGTTTCTTCAGCTAACTTTATTGCCGTTCAATCGGCGCATTGAAACGGAATCCAATGCCGTGTAAGTTGATAATTTTGATATTCTCATCGGCGCTCAGGTATTTTCGAAGTCTGGAAATAAACACATCCAAACTGCGTCCGAGGTAGTAATCGTCCGACCCCCAAACGTTTTTAAGAATGTCAGAACGACTGAGTACCGTGTTGGGGTTTTCGCAGAAATAGCGTAGTAATTCTGCTTCTTTGTAGGTCAATGTCCGCTTTTCTTCGTTCGACTGAAGCGTAAGGTTATCGAAGAAAAAATTGAATTGACCAATGCGGCAATTCGTAATTTCCTCTGTATTGTCGGTAGCTGGCATACTACGCTTCAGAAACACCTTAATCCGCATCAGGAGTTCTTCCATGCTAAAAGGCTTAGTGATGTAGTCGTCGCCACCAATCGAAAATCCGTTGATTTTATCCTCATTCAGCGCTTTAGCTGTCAGAAACAAGATCGGAATATCCTCGTTCTTTTCTCTAATTTTCTTAGCCAGTGTAAATCCGTCCAGTTTTGGCATCATCACATCAAAAAGGCACAAATCGTATTGGCCGTCTGCAAATTTTTTTAACGCGCTTTCACCGTCATCGGCTGCTGTAACAATGTACCCGGCTTCTTCTAGGTTGTCGCGAATGATAAAATTGAGCGTTTTATCATCTTCGGCCAACAAGATTTTTTTTCCTATGAAATTCATATTATTTCGGAATAGTTATCGTAAAAATAGTTCCTTTTGGTGAATTATCCTTAACACCGATTTTCCAATTGTGAAAATGGGTCATCTTTCGCACGTAATCCAACCCAAGACCAAAACCTTTAACGTCATGCACATCACCGGTTGGGATACGAAAAAACCGGCCAAAAATCTTCTTTTTGTATTCCTCCGGAATTCCTATTCCGTTGTCGGCTATCTGAATATGGATCGAATTTCGGGTTTTGTTGATCCTGACATGGATTTCGGGAGTTTCTTTGCAGTATTTCACCGCATTGTCAAGGATGTTGAATATTATATTCGAAAAATGTAGCCGGTCAGCTTTTACAGTCGTTTCCTGTGGCAAGGTCTCTAGTCGGATGAAGTTAATCTCGGTTTCCTGACTGCTTCTAAATTCGTCAATGGTTTTTTCAATGAAATTGTTGAGCTGAATTTCCTGCCTGTCGAGTTGAATGATTTTTTTCTCCACACTGGCCATTTGCAACACTTTTTCAACCTGAATTGTAAGTCGTTGGGTTTGTTCTCCTATAATGCGGGCGTATTCAGTCAGCCTTTTCGGATGGTCAATGATCTTCGGATCTTCCAAAACTTTGGACGATAAACGGATGGCTGAAAGGGGCGTTTTAAACTCGTGCGTGAGGTTATTGATAAAGTTTTTCTGGATTTCACTTAATTGTCGTTGTCTGAAGATGACATAGAGTGTGTAGCCAAAAAATAAGATTACCAAAAGCAAAAAACCATTGACCATGTACCAGGCCTTAACATGGCTGCTGTAGTACTGACTCCGATGCGGGAAATAAACACCAAAATAGTAGATGTATTTATCGCAGGTTGGAAGCAATGGTTTGGCGATTTTTACCGGCTTTAAGGCGTAATGGTTTTCAAAAATTTCTTCATCGGTCATTGTTTGCGAATTCGGCTCACCCGAAACAGCTGGCGAGCGAACGATGCTGTCTTTGGCTTCTGAGTGCGAAATTCCGTACATCATTTGGTTGGTCTCGCAATCGTAAATCGCATATTCAAAGTCGAGTTCAATATTGAACCGTTTAAATTCGACCAATAAAAGATGTTCCAATAGCAACGGGTTAATTACATCGTTCACATTCACAACATAGTAATTGTTGGAAATCTGATCGACCGAATTATACGGATCGTAATTGCTTTTGTATCCTTGGGTTTTTGTGTTGTAGTCAACCAAACTTTGCGCAACGTTTTTTAAAGCCTGAGTGGTTGATTCGTGAAATTTTCGTTCATTTAAGTCAACCGTATTTTTAAGAAAAAAGAACTGAATAACAAGGATTCCCAGAACGGAAACCGTTGCTAAAACCACAATAACCCGTATCGTATTTCTACCCATATTCCACTAAATATCAACAGTTGACAGGCGAAACTAGTCTAATTTACAATACCTCCGAAGCTTGTTAACAAGTCGTTAACAAATGTTTATTGCAATTAACAACGATTCCTTTTCAGCTTTCTTAGCTTTGTCTGAGAACAGAATGGTTTAACGCGAATTATAATTTTAACTATCCATATTTACACAAAAAAAATGTCTATGAAAACGAGATTATTACTTCTGGTTTTTGTTCTTTCTGTGTTTGTAGGGGAACTTAGCGCTCAGTCGGTACAAGCAAAAATTGTATTTGAAACGATCGAACATGATTTTGGTACGTTTAAGGAATCGGCAGGTTCTCAATCGTACAATTTTGCTTTTGAAAATACCGGCGCTACTCCTCTTATTTTGAACAATGTGCAGGCCTCTTGTGGTTGTACAACCCCAGAATGGACTAAAAAACCTATTGCTCCGGGAGAAAAAGGGTTTATTAAAGTGAGCTACAATCCGGCAAATCGCCCGGGAGCCTTTAATAAAACGATAACTGTATCGAGCAATGGTGAAGTTCCCAGAACAATTTTAAGAATTAAGGGTACAGTTGAGCAACGTGAGAAAACCATTGCCGAGTTGTATCCCCGTGAAATTGGTCTGGTCCGGGCAAAAACAAATCATATCGCCTTTGTGAAAATTAAAGAAACCGAAGTGCTGACTGATAGTCTGGAGATCATTAATGATTCGGATAGTCCTGTTAATCTGGATTTTAAGACACCACCTGAAAATCTACTCGTGAAGGTGATTCCCTCGACCTTGAAGCCAAAGGAAAAAGGACATATCGTTGTTACATACGATGCATCAAAAGTGAATACCTATGGTTTTGTGATGCACCGGATTTACCTCAATGTTGACGGAAAATCTGATTACCGCAATTCAATTGGAGTATCGGCAACAATTGAAGAAGATTTCTCATCGTTGACACCAGCCGAATTGGCAAGTGCGCCAGTTGCTGATTTCTCGGAAGAGACACACGATTTCGGTGAAATTAAGGAAGGTGACAAAGTTGAATGTACGTTTGTTCTTAAAAATAGCGGCAAACGCGATTTGGTTATTCGTAACGTAAAAACTTCGTGCGGATGTACAGCGGTTACGCCAGAAAAAAAAGTTATCGGCGCTGATGAAACAGTCCCTTTGAAAGTAGTTTTCAACTCAAAAGGAAAACGGGGCCGCCAAAATAAAGCGATAACTGTAATTACCAACGATCCTAAAAACCCAACCACTATTTTGCGCATATCAACCAATGTGCAGGCAGCTGGGTAAGTCGCATATAAAATGTTTTGCAGAGCCGCTCCCAAATACGGGGCGGCTCGTTTTTTTTATCGTTGCTGAAGTTTTAACTTCGTAAAAATTTTTCAAAATGACAAACGATCATCATCACCACCATATTGAGAACGACGATTCCTATAAAGGACTGAATGTAAATCCCGGGATTGAGCGTCCCGATTCGTTTAATGAGAATTCAATTCAGCGTTTTTTAAAAAGTAAAAAGAAAAATCAGCTTCAGGTTGATGACTATGTGAAGGGAATTAGGGAAGGAAATATTACTATTTTAAGTAAGGCCGTTACCTTGGTGGAAAGTTCAAAACCAGCACATCAGGAAATTGCTCAACAAATTATTCTGAAATGTCTTCCTTTCAGCGGAAAGTCAATCCGGATTGGAATTACCGGTGTGCCCGGCGTTGGGAAAAGTACATTCATTGAATCAACAGGTAAATACATTACTTCGTTGGGGCATAAATTGGCCGTTCTGGCCATCGACCCCAGCAGCGAACGGTCGAAAGGAAGTATTTTGGGTGACAAAACCCGAATGGAAGAACTATCGATTGATCCGAATGCATACATCCGGCCTTCGCCTTCAGCCGGATCATTGGGGGGCGTTGCCCGTAAAACCCGCGAAACAATTATTCTTTGCGAAGCAGCCGGGTTCGATGTGATTTTTATCGAAACCGTTGGAGTTGGGCAAAGCGAAACGGTTGTCCATTCGATGGTCGACTTTTTCTTATTGCTGATGTTGTCCGGAGCTGGTGATGAGTTACAGGGAATCAAACGCGGAATTATGGAAATGGCTGACGCTATTACAATTAATAAAGCCGACGGTGATAATATCGATCGCGCAGAAATGGCTCGTGTCCAGTATTTAAATGCGCTGCATTTGTTTCCGCCAACCGATTCGGGGTGGAAACCCAAAGTGCTGACTTGTTCAGCGTATAAAAAGATTGGCATCGACCGTATCTGGCAAACAATCAATGATTATCTTCGCCAGGTCAACGAAAATGGTTATTTCCAGTTTAAGCGGAACGAACAGGCTAAATTCTGGATGTATGAAACCATCAATGACCAGTTAAAGTCGAATTTTTATCAAAATCAGAAAATTAAACAGCTGTTGAATACGTTTGAAAACCAGGTGTTGGGCGAACAACTCAGCTCGTTTGTTGCTGCAAAAGAATTATTAGAAACATATTATCAATCTCAAAAAGTATAAGAATGAAAAAGTTATTTCCAATTTTCCTGCTTGCCTTGTTGATGGCCGCTTGCCAAAGTAACTCAACTAAGTTCACAGTTAGCGGAACCATTGCAGGTGTCGATTCAGGTGTTGTATACCTGGTGAAGGCTCAAGCCGGACAACCTTTGGTAGTGGATACCGTCGATATTGTTCAAGGGAAATTCACCTTCGAAGGGTCAGCTCAAATTCCTGAAATGAGCTATCTACGTTTAAATGAACGCGAGTATTTTGCGCAATTCTTCCTCGAGAATGCCGATATCAACGTCGAAAGCTACAAAGATAGTTTGCGTGCAACTAAAGTTACCGGCTCGCCAACAACAGATATCTTCAATACCTATGTGGATGAAGTGACTAAATTGGGTGAAAAAATCCGCGAATACCAACAACAATATTCACAAGCCGCTGCTACCGGCAACCAGGACGAAATGGACCGTGTAAAGGTGGACATCGAAGCTGCTTCGGACAATATGGAGGTTTTCGCCAAGAATTTTGTTCGCGAACACTCTAACTCAATTGTAGGACCTTTTATCACCTTGTCGCAATTAGGAGGTCGCCTCGAATATGAGGAACTGAAAGCATTGGTTGATGGGTTCGCACCTGAGCTTGCTGCTTCTGAATATGTTGTTCAGTTGAAAACAATGGTAGAAACACAATCGAAAACAGCTGTAGGTGTTGAAGCACCCGATTTTACAATGAATGATCAGGAAGGTAATCCATTCACCCTGTCATCATTGCGCGGAAAATACGTATTGGTCGACTTCTGGGCATCATGGTGTGCGCCTTGTCGCGGTGAAAACCCCAATGTAGTAGCTGCCTTCAATAAATTTAAAGACAAAGGATTTGATATTTTAGGGGTCTCGCTCGATCGTGATAAGGATGCTTGGCTGAAAGCCATCAACGATGATCAACTCGGTTGGCATCACGTGTCGGATTTAAAATACTGGCAAAATGAAGTGGCTCAATTGTACGGTGTAAGTTCCATCCCTCATTCCATTTTGTTGGATCCGGATGGCAAAATCGTTGCGAAAAACCTTCGTGGCGATGCACTGGATGAAAAATTAGCTGAATTACTGAATTAAATAAAAAGCCGGTCTGTAAGCCGGCTTTTTTTAGCTCAAAACCGAGTTTTTGTCGCTGGGGGTAATTTGTTCGAACTCAGCAAAAATTTAAAAAACTTTTTGAAGCTTTAGATGTTTTCATTACAGTCGAAAAAATAACGAATCAAGTATTATGAGCTACGATGTATTAGTCATAGGGAGTGGTCCGGGCGGATATGTTGCCGCAATCCGCGCAGCCCAACTAGGTTTTAAAGTTGCCGTGGTTGA